>JBNKUL010000072.1:0-25327 GCA_050298555.1 Thiohalomonadaceae bacterium | reverse complement strand
ACCCGGCTGTTCGATCTGGTGGAGCAGGTGTTGCTACCCCATGTGGATATGGACGTGATGTCACGCTTTGTTCTCGGTAAGCACTGGCGAAGCGCCAGCAAGTCCCAGCGGGAGCAGTTCAGTAACGAATTCAAGAACCTGATGGTGCGTTTCTATGTCTCGGCGCTGCTGGACCAGCCTGACCAGCTTGATGAGTTGCTGGCCGACACCGACCATTTGATCGCTTACCTTCCTGTGAAACTCGATGCCGATACCAAAAAGACTACGGTGCGTGCCGAAGTCTACCTGCCCAACGGCGGACCGAAGGTGCCTGTCAGCTTTAAGCTATTCAAACGTGACAGCGAATGGATGATGTATGACGTCAACGTCGACGGCATCAGCCTGGTCAGCAACTACCGCAGCAGCTTCGCCGCCGAGGTGAAGCGTGATGGCCTGGAGAAGCTGATCCAGCGCCTTGCCGAGCGCAACGAAGAGCTGTTGCGCCTGACCCGTGAGAACCAGATGAAGGGGCAGGAAGCCGCGACTGAATGATCGGCGATCTCTTCGGCAATACCCTTGCCGTCTACCTCGATGCCGCCCCCTGGCTGCTGCTGGGGCTCATTGCCGCCGGGCTGATCAAGGCGTGGGTGCCGGACGAGCTGCTGACCCGCTGGCTGGGTGGGCGCGGCCCCTGGCCGGTGACCAAGGCGGCCCTCATCGGTGCGCCGCTGCCGCTCTGCTCCTGCGGCGTGCTGCCCGCCGCCCTCGGCCTGCGCCGCGGCGGTGCCTCGCGCAGCGCCACCGTCTCCTTCCTTATCGCTACCCCCGAGACCGGCGCCGACTCCATCGCCGTCAGCTATGCGCTGCTCGGCCCCTTTATGGCGGTGGTGCGGCCTGTTGCCGCCATCCTCAGCGCCATCTTCACCGGCCTGTTGAGCGCCCTGGTACCAGAGGCGCAGAGAGCCCCCGAAGCGGCGCCGGCGACATGCAGTAGCTGCTGTTCCGGCAGTTGCGGCAGCCAGGCCCCAGCCCCACAGAAGCCGTGGCAGAAGGGGGGGTTGGGGCTGCGCTATGCCGCCACCGAGATCCTCGACGACATCGCCCTGTGGCTCGCCGTCGGTATCGTGCTGGCCGGTGCCGTCACCACCCTGGTGCCGCCGCAGGCGTTGGCCGAATGGGGCAGCGGTGTGCCGGCGATGGTGCTGATGCTGCTGATCGGTATTCCCATGTATATCTGCGCCACCGCCTCCACCCCGGTGGCCGCCTCCCTGCTGCTGACCGGGATCTCGCCCGGTACCGTGCTGGTGTTCCTGCTGGCGGGCCCCGCCACCAATATTGCCACCCTGGCGGTGGTAAAGAAGGAGCTGGGGGCGGGGGTACTGCTCACCTACCTGCTCGGTATTGCCGTTGCCAGCATCGGTCTCGGCCTGGCCACCGACTGGGTTGCCGCGGTGCTGGCGATCGATATTAGTGCCGAGATGGGTAGGGGGGCGGAGCTGCTGCCCTCATGGCTGGCATGGGGCAGCGGCGCGCTGCTGGCGCTACTGGCGATAAGGCCGCTACGTAGAAGGGTGCTTGGCGCCTAGGGGGCGAAGTTATGGCTGCTGTCGCCGCCGGCGGTCACGCTGACGTTGGCAGTGCCGACAAAGCTTATAGCGTCGTCCTGCGCCGGGTCGTCGCCGTCGGCATCGCAGGTGGCCGCCACGGTATAGTCGCCGGGCTCAAGGAATGAGACGGTGTAGCGGTAGGCGTTGTTGCTGTACTCGACCATGGCGGTATTGACCGGATCCGGCTCGCTGCCATCGACATCATCCGGGGTAACATCGCTGCCGGAATAGGCATAGACCGCGTAATCGCCCACATTCGCACTGCAGCTGAGTCCATTGAAGATGGCCGGGTCCAGGGTGCCGGCGATGCGGCCGGTCTCGTTGCTGTCGAGTAGACGCAGCGTCGGGCGCAGCAGGTAAACCGCGCCGAGGGGGCCGGTTTGGCCATCGGGGTTATGCACCGACTGGCGCAAGTCGAAGTCGACGGTGAAGTCGGTCTCCCTGTCCTCATAGATGGTGAAAGGGGTGTTGAGCTTGAGGCCGCTTTCGCTGCCGCTGGGAATGCGCAGCTCATAGCTGCCGGTATCGGTGACGATGTAGGAGTCGAGCACGCCGTCGGCCTCGGCATTCACCGCCAGGCGGATCCAGCTGTACTGCCCGGTATCCAGCGTCTGTCCCTCCAGCAGCAACTCACGCAGCCCACCCTGTAGTGCCAGCAGATCTATGGTTTTGGGACTGCTGTAGTCGATAGTGATGCTGCTGCCCGCTGCGCCATGAACCTCTACCCCGGTAAACTCGACCACCACCTGCTGGGCGCTGTCGACCGGGGCATCGGCGACGCCGATGGTGAGGCTGCCGGTGCCGCCATCGCTGCAGCCGGCGAGTAAGAAGGTCAGCCCCATGGATAGGGCAAGCACGGTTGGGGCGGTTTTTAGGTGTGGTGTGGTGAACATGGTCGACCTCCTGAGTGAGAGTGGCTTACCGGAGTGGTCCCGGTTTTGTCGTGGTAGTTCACGGGTCATTGCCAAAATATAGACTATGGCCGGAGACAGGATAGGATGGTGGTGCTGACGGTTACTTCGCTCATTGACCGGCTGCACGCCCCCACCGAAATGGGCTACTGTTCAACTATAGACTGCAATGGATAACAGCCCCGATGAGCACCCCCTACACCCACCCAGACTCCGATACCCTGCGCCAGCTCCTCAACAGGGTGAAGAGCATCGCCGTGGTGGGCCTCTCCCCCAAGCCGTCGCGCCCCAGTCACCAGGTGGCGGCGGCGATGCAGAGCTTCGGCTACCGCATCATTCCGGTGCGCCCGGCGGTGGATGAGGTGTTGGGTGAGGGCGCCTACACCGACCTCTACGCCCTGCCCCACATCCCGGACCTGGTCGACGTGTTCCGCGCCCCGGAGCACGTGATGCCGATCGTCGAGGCCTGTATAGCGCTGGGGATTAAGGCGATCTGGCTGCAGGATGGGGTAGTCAACGAGGCCGCCGCGCAAAAGGCGATGGCGGCGGGGCTTACCGTGGTGATGGATCGCTGTATCTACCGCGACTATATGCGGCTGATGCGTTAGTGCCCCTGGAGGGCAAATTAGAATCGGTACAGGTTGGCGCCGCGCTCTGGCCTTTACCTCCGCCTTCCGGCTACTATCCTTGTTTGCCGGTCTCCATACTAAGCAGGAATAAAAAATGGCAGAAGAGAAATTGAACGAGCATGATGCCGATGCCGAAAACTTCGAGGAGTTGCGCAGCGCAATCCGCCATTTCGACCGCGTGGTGCGCTCGCAGATCGCCATTCAGTCGAAGCAGGGGGACCGCATCCGCTACAGCATCCGCGCCGGGATGCTCTTCCTTTGCCTCATTGCCATCTCCATCTTCGTCATCCTCATCACCATGGTGACCCAGGTTCAGCTGATCTCACAGGCCGTTACCGCCATGTCCGACTCCTTCAACGAGGTGAAGGTGCAGATGGTGGAGGTGGACGATCTGATGACCAAGATGGAGGCCAACGTCTCTTCCATGAGCGCCATTAACGATGTGATGCAGGGCATGGATGGCGAGATGACACAGATGTCGCAGCAGATGCAGGCGATACAGGCAGAGGTCGAGACGATGCGCAATGAGGTGAAGGTGATCCGCCAGCAGGCCGACGTGATGACCTACAACGCCGGGGTGATGGATATGGAGATCTACCGCATGAACCAGGAGGTCAACCGCATGTCCGCCCCTGCCCGCTCCCTGAACAACATGTTCCCCATACCGTAAAAAGAAGGGAAGCCGCCGTGAACCAGGAACAACAACACCAGTTAAACGAACAGCTGAAGAAGACCCTGCTCAAGCTGGAGCACGATATCGAGCGCCACCGTGGTGAGCGCCAATACCATATGCGCCGCACCAACAACCTGGTGAAGGCGGGACTCGCCTTCCTGCTGATAATGGGGGTCTTCAACCTGATGCACCTGTGGGACTTCTATATCCGCATGCAGGAGATCGTCAACACCATTACCGCACTGGGCACGGACGTCACGGCGGTCTCCTACAACATGGTGCACCTGACCGATACCATGCAGAAGTTCGACGGCCACATGCAGCAGATGCCGGGCATCACCGGCTCGGTGGTCTCCATCTCCGAGCAGTTGCCGCAGATGAACCATTCGGTGGGGCAGATGCTGGGAAGCATGAGTGAGGTGAACGGTGATATGGCGCGCATGCGCGACGATATTGTTGAGGTTAACCAGCGCTTCAGCAGCATTACCCGTGGCGTTAACCTGATGGGCGGCAACGTCAACTCCATCTCCGAGCCGATGGGGATCCTCAACCCCATCCTGCCCTAAGCACGATACCAGGCCCCCATCGGGGGGCGTCTTTAGCCATCACCCTTGATGATGCGCTGCTCGAAGTCCGTTACCGAAAGTGGGCGTGAGATGTGGTAGCCCTGTGCCAGGTCGCAGCGCTCCTTCTGTAGAAACGCCATCTGCTCCGCGGTCTCGACTCCCTCTGCCACCACCGTCAGCCCCAGGCTGTGCCCAAGGGTGATCACCGACTTCACGATAGCGGCGTCTTCGCTGTCGACGGCGAGGTCGCGGACGAAGCTCTGGTCGACCTTCAGCGTGTTGATGGGGAAGCGCTTGAGGTAGTTGAGGGAGGAGAAGCCGGTACCGAAGTCGTCGATGGCCAGCTCCACCCCCAGGGCGCGGATCTGCCCCATCACGGCGATCGCCTCATCGATATCCCCCATCAGGATGCTCTCGGTGATCTCCAGCTCCAGGGAGGAGGGCTCTATGCCGGTGGTGTCGATCACCCGCTTGATCTCAGCGGTGAGATCGGGCTGGTGGAACTGGCGTGCCGAGAGGTTGACCGCCAGCTTGAGTCGGCGCCCTGCCGTGCGGGACCATTCAACCACCTGCCTGCAGGCGACCTCGAGGATCCAGTTGCCCAGTGGGATGATCAGGCCGGTCTCCTCGGCCAGAGGAATGAACTTGGCCGGCGAGACCATCCCCATCTCCTGATGCTGCCAGCGTACCAACGCCTCCATGCCGATGATTTTGCCGCTGCTTAAATCGAGCTTCGGCTGGTAGTGAAGCACGAATTCCTCGTTCTCCAGTGCCCGGTGCAGCTCGCCCTCGATCACCAGGCGTTCCGCCACATGCCTGTTCATCTGCGGGGTGAAGAACTGGTAGTTGTTGCGGCCCGAGTCCTTCGCCTGGTACATGGCGGTATCGGCGTGTTTGGTCAGGGTCTCTGCATCGCTGCCGTCCTCCGGGTAGAGGGCGATGCCGATACTGCCGCCGACGCGCACCTCGTGCCCCATGATTTCAACCGGCTCCTTCAGGGTCTCGACCAGCTTTTGCGCGATTTGTGCGACGTCGTCCGGGTTGCTGATATCGGAAAGGATGACGGTGAACTCGTCACCGCCCAGGCGCGACACCGTGTCGCTATGGCGGGTCTGCTCCAGCAGCCGCCGCGAGATGTGTTCCAGCAGCTCGTCGCCGGCGGCGTGTCCCAGGGTGTCGTTGACATATTTGAAGCGGTCCAGGTCGATAAACAGCAGCGCGACGCTGCTCTGCTGGCGTGCGGCGATGGCCAGCACCTGGTTGAGCCGTTCGCGGAACAGGGTGCGGTTGGGCAGGTCGGTCAGGTGGTCGTAGTAGGCCAGCTTCTGCAGTGCCTCTTCGGTCTGCTTCTGTTTGGTGATGTCGGCGAAGATGCCCACGTAGTGGCTGGTCTCGCCCTGCTCATTGACGACCGCATTGATGGAGAGCAGTTTGGGGTAGACCTCCCCCGACTTACGGCGGTCCCAGATCTCACCGTGCCACTCCCCCTTGCTGGTGAGCTGTCGCCACATCTCCTCATAGAAAGCCTTATCGTGGCGTCCGGACTTGTTAATGCGGGGGGTTGCTCCGATTGCCTCCTCACGGCTATAGCCCGTGATCTCCTCGAAGGCGTGGTTGACGTCAATGATGGTAGCGTCGGGGGTGGTGATCAGGATCCCCTCCTGGGCATTCTCGATGATCTTGCTGGAGAGGCGCAATTTCTCACGGGTGCGGTGCTCCTCGGTGATGTCGCTGAAGACCACCACGCAGCCTACCGTCTCGTTCCCCTTGTGCAGTGGGTAGGAGCCATATTCACAGAGGAAGTGGCTGCCGTCCTTGCGCCAGAAGTATTCCCCCTCGACATGGGAGGGCTGGTTGTCGCGGAAGCTGTTGTAGATCGGGCACTCTACCTCGTTGTAGGGCGTACCGTTGGTGTGGGTGTGATGCACCAGGTCGTGCAGGTTCTTGCCGATCAGTTCGTCGGCGCGGCTATAACCAAGCAGCTTGAGGCTGGCGTCATTGACGAAGGTGCAGATGCCATCGCCGTCGATACCGAAGACCCCTTCGCCGACCGAGTCGAGCAGCAGGCGGATCTGCTCCTCGCTATCCTGCAGTCGGGACTCTGCCTGCTTGCGTTCGGTAATGTCGCGGCCAACGGAGATGATCGCCTTTATCTCGCCACGCTCATCCACCATGGCACGTGCGGACCATGAGAACCAGCGCCACCCATCTACGGTGAGGGCCCGCTCCTCGTGGCTGGTGGTGTGAGGAGGGTGCTCCAGACTGGCTAGCGAGGCCTTCACCCTCTCCCGGTCCTCCTCGTGAACCAGGGGGAAGAAGTGGTGCCCCAGCAGCTCCTCGGCGCGCTTGCCGAAGGTGTCGCAATAGGTGGGGCTGACGAACTGCAGGCGGTGCTCGGCATCGAATTTGACGATGAGGTCGTTCTGGTTCTCCACCATCAGGCGGTAGCGCTCTTCGCTATCGCCCAGTGAGGTGATGCTTTCGTTCAGGCTGTAGGCCATCTGGTTAACGGCATCGGCGAGGGAGCCGATTTCGTCCCTGGCACTGATAGCGACGCGGTGCTGCAGGTTGCCGTCGCGCATCTCGTTGACGGCGGCAGCAATCGACTGAATCGGACCGATGATGTGGCGAATCGAGTAGACGATCAGTGCCGAGGCCCCCAGTAGTGCGATGATGATCACCAGCAGGGTGAGCTTAACGCTACGCTCTGCAGGGGCGAGAGCGGCGGCGGAGAGGCGTTCGGCCACTACGGTGAAGCGCTGTTGGCCAAAGCGCATTACATGGGTGCCGATCACGACCATCTCGCCGCTTATTCCCGGCTGAATCGTGCTATCACCCTGCAACTCCACCACGCTCCCTTTTAGCACCTGGGAGGGGTTGCGGTGGGCCACGATGCGGTTCTCCTCATCGAGGATGTAGACATCGTCCGCCTCGCTGCGTTCTGCCTGCATCAGCATATTCCAGATCACCTTGAACTGCCCGGTGGCCATGAGTGCCCCGACAAAGGTACCGCTACGGCGATCGATAAGGGGGTAGGCCAGGGTGATCAGGGGTTCACCTGTCTCCTCGTCGAAAAAGACCCTGCCGGCGGAGAAGCTGAGGTTCTCCCGGCAGTAGTTGAATTCCGGTGTGTCGCTCAGTGAGCGGAGATCGTCGGGTGTGATTAGGCGGGTGGTGGAGAGGCGTTGCCTCTCCCGGCCCTGTGCATCCAGCAGCGAGATCTCATGAAAGAGCTCGGTCCGCTTTAGCAGGACGGCCAGCAGTTGACGTTGCTCGCTTTGATCCATTGCGGCCACGTTGTAGTAGTCGCTCAATTGCTGCAGGTCGTGTTCCATGTGTTGCAGAAATGATACGGCCTCGATGGCGACACGGCGTGCCACCTCGTTTTGGTGCGTCGTGGCAGTGGTGATGTGGTCACGGTAGGCGAATAGCCCCACCAGGATGGCGACCAGCAGCAGCGGGCCGATGGCCAGCCCGATGAAGCTGTTGATGAAGCGGCGGCGTATGCTCCCTCTGGGCATCTTTGGGTGCTTCCTTATGGCTTAGCGGATGATGCGGTCGGTTCTGCGCAGCAGGGCATCCGGGATGGTGAGGCCGATGGCTTCGGCGGTCGCCAGGTTGAGTGCCAGATAGTTCTTTGCCACCTCGACCGGGATATCGGCCGGTTTGACGCCGTGGAAGATCTGGTCTGCCAGGCGGGCCGCCTGACGGCCGAATTCATAGTGGATAAATCCGTAGGTATAGAGGGCACCGGCCTCCACCTGGGTCAGGCTGGGGGCGGAGAGCGGCAGCCGATGTTGTTTCGCTACCGCCACGAAGAGGGCTATCTGTGCCTCAATGGAGCTGTCGCGGGGCAGGAAGATGGCGTCGACACCGGCGGGGAAGTCGGCAAGCGCGTCCGCCACCTCCTGTGGCGTCCCCATCGGCGCCTTCACCAGCTCCAGCCCCAGCAGTGGCAATGCCTCTTCAACCTCGGCCAGGGTGGCCAGGGCGCTTTTGTCCACCGGGTTGTAGGGGAAGTAGACGCGCCGGGCATCGGGCGCCAGTTCGGTAAGCCACTGTAGCCGTAGCTTGTCGCCGGTGGGAAGTTTGATGCCGGTGATATTCCCTCCCGGGTGCTTCAGGCTTTGTACGATGCCGGCACCCACTGGTTCGTTGACCGGGTCGAAGATCACCGGAAGGGGCTGCCCCCTTGTCAGCTCCTGCACCTTGAGGGTGGCAGGGGTGCTGGAGACGAAGACCAGATCAAGTTTGTGGGCCAGGGTGCGGCGTACCACCTCGTCGAGCCGCTCGATGGTGTGGGCCGGCCCCTCCGAAAGGTAACGAATGTTCTCCCCTTCGATATAGCCGAGCTTCTCCATCCCCTTCTTGAAGCCCCGTAGGGTGGCGGCATCCACCTCGGTGAGGGCGATAACGCCTACCGTGTAGTGGTGCTTTGTTTCGACCCGATGTTCACTACCGTCCCAGAATAGCAGGGCGCCTAGCAGCACCGCGACCACGGCAGAGAGTAAGAGTTGTGTGCCCCGCATTATCCCTCCTCAGGTATCAACATTAAGCGCCGGCGAGTGTGTATGGTGACGGTTTTATCGCTATCCAAACTATAAGTATGGTTTTTCCTTCGGGGAGTACAAACCTGGGGATTAGCGTTGCCTCCTAGCCCATCGTACCGTAGACGATGAAGTGGCGATCACTACAACTCTCCACCTTTAGCTGTTCTAGTCCCGCCTCGGCCAGCTGCGCCTCCACTTCGTCCACCCTGTAGGCGGCGAGCAGGGAGTTATGGAAGTCCTGCTGCAGTACTTGCGGTTCATTTCTGGCGTAACGGTAGGTAAGGGCGTCGGCCTCCTCCACCGAGTCGGGGCGCATCAGGTCCATCACGAAGATCGGCGCGCCGGGGGCGGCGAACTGTTTGATGGTGTTCCACAGCACCATCGGGTCGGCCAGGTGGTGTAGCAGGCTGTTTGAGATGATGGCGCTGTACTGCTCCCTGGGCAGGGACGCCACCGGCAGGTGGCGCTGGAACAGCCGCACCTGCTCGTGCAGGCGGATGGCGTCGATATTGATGCGGGCGAAGTGCAGCATCGTCTCGGAGCCGTCGATGGCATGCATGCGCATCCTGGGAAAGGCCTCGGCGAAACGGCGGCAGATATCGGCGGTACCGCAGCCCAGGTCCAGCACCAGGCGGTTGAACTCCTCACCCGGGAACTTCTCCCGTGCCAGCTCGATAAAGCGGTTGTGCGGCTCCTCGAAGTCGGCCAGGGAGTAGGCGCGAGCCTGCTCCATCGCCTCCATCAGCTCCGGCTCCGGGACGCGAGGCATGCTCATTGCGGTAGCACCTTTTCGCCGGCGATCAGCTGCTCGAAGCTCTCACGTTTTCGGATCACGTAGGCCTGGTCGCCGTCCACCATCAACTCCACCGCGCGCGCGCGGGTGTTGTAGTTGGAGCTCATGGTAAAGCCATAGGCACCGGCAGAGCGCACCGCCAGCAGGTCACCCTCTTTAATCGCCAGCTCGCGGTCCTTGCCGAGAAAGTCGCCGGTCTCGCAGATGGGACCGACCACGTCGTAGTGCTGCGCCTCGACATTGTCGCGTGGCTCTACCGGGATGATCTGCTGGTAGCTCTGGTAGAGCGCCGGGCGCATCAGGTCGTTCATCGCGGCATCGATGATGGCGAAGTTCTTCTCTTCGTGGTGCTTAAGGTATTCGACGCGGGTGAGCAGTATCCCGGCATTGTCGACGATGGCACGGCCAGGCTCGATGATCACCTTGAGGTCGCGTCCGGCCAGCTTGTCGAGCAGCGGTGCCACGTAGTCGCCGGGCATGGGGGGGGTCTCGTCGCTGTAGGTGATGCCGAGGCCGCCGCCCAGGTCGATGTGGGAGAGGGCGATGCCCTGGTCGTAAAGGTGATCGACCAGGTTGAGCACCCGTTCTATGGCGTCAACGAAGGGGGTGACCTCGGTTAGCTGCGAGCCGATGTGGCAGTCGACACCGATGACGTTGAGGTTGCCCATCTCGGCGGCGCGGGCGTAGACCTCGGGGGCCAGCTCGATGGCGATGCCGAACTTGTTCTGCTTCAGGCCGGTGGAGATATAGGGGTGGGTCTTGGCGTCCACGTCCGGGTTGACGCGCAGGGAGATGGGCGCCTTCACCCCCATCATCTCTGCGACGGCGTTGATGCGCTCGAGCTCCGACTCCGATTCCACGTTAAAGCAGTGGATACCCAGCTCCAGCGCCCGCTGGATCTCCTCGGGGCGCTTGCCGACACCGGAGAAGACCACCTTGCCCGGGTCGCCGCCGGCGGCCACCACTCGCTCCAGCTCGCCGCCGGAGACGATGTCGAAGCCGGAGCCGAGGCGCGCCATCAGGTTGAGCACCGCCAGGTTGGAGTTGGCCTTAACCGCATAACAGACCAGGTGGTCGACGCCGCTCAGTGCCGCGTCGAAGGCCTGCCAGTGGCGCTCAATGGTGGCGCGGGAGTAGACGTAGGCAGGGGTGCCGTACTGTTCGGCCAGCTCGCTTAGCGGCAGTTGTTCGGCGCAGAGGTGCCCGTCTCGGTAATTGAAATAGTCCATGGAGTCACTTTTCTTGATTCGCTTGGGAGGCCTGCTCCAGCTCGGGTGGCGGCAGGAAGAGATCGCCCTTGGCGCCGCAACCGGTCAGCATGCTGATCACGCCCAGTACGGCGATCACCGCCCACAGCGTGTATTGTGCCCAGCAGATGCGCATGGCTTCCCTCCGAATATATGGGGTAAATTTCGCTGATTATAAGGTCTTGTTAATATATTTACTAAATCAGATAACTATTGAGGCCAATACGCAGATGAACGAAAGCGAATTCCACCAGCGAGTCGATGCGATGCTGCTCGCCATCGAAGAGGCGATTGACGAGAGCGGTGCCGATATTGACTATGAAAATGCCGCAGGCATCCTTACCCTGGAGCTGGAGAACGGCAGCCAGCTCATCATCAACCGTCAGACCCCGCTCAAACAGCTATGGCTGGCGGTACGCAGTGGCGGTTACCACTTCGACTGGAGCGATGAGGCCGAGGGCTGGCTGCGCGACAGCGACGCGGCTCCCTTCGTCGAGGTGCTGAACCAGGCACTGCAGGAGCAGGGCGGGGAGACGCTGGAGATCGATTGATCTAAATCATGATTTAACAATTAGCATTCGCTAATATAGCTAATGTTCTTTCCTCAGGAACCGGACTCAATGCACAGAAGACTATCGATACTGTTGCTGACGCTGTTGCTTGGCAGCGCTGGCGTTTCAGCCGCACCGGACGGGGCCCGGCTCTATCAGCTGCACTGCTCCGCCTGTCACGGCGTTGACGGTGAGGGGGGCGTAGGGGTTCCCCTGGCGCTGCCCGCCTTTCTCAACTCGGTTAGCGACAAGTTTCTCTTCACCTCCATCCGTGAAGGCCGCCCCGGCCGCGTGATGCCTGCCCACCCCTTCCTCAGTGACGCCCAGATCAAGGCGGTGGTGAGGTATATGCGTGGCTGGATGCCCGAGGGTGAGAAGGTGGAGCTGAATGTATACGCCCCGGTGAAGGGGGACGCGGCGCGCGGCAAGCAGCTCTATCTTGATCGCTGCGCCAGGTGTCACGGCGAAAACGGCCAGGGGGGGGAAGGCACCGGGGTGACCTTCTCCCGTCCGCGGGCGCTGGAGATCATGCCGCCGGCCCTCAATAACCCGGGTTTCCTCAAGGCGGCCGACGACCAGATGATCAAGCACACCCTGATGGAGGGGCGCGAGGGTACGCCGATGCGCTCCTACCGGGAGCAGGGGCTGAGCGAGCAGGAGATTGACGATATCGTCAGCTATGTGCGCAGCTTCGAGCAGAACCCTATTCACTGGCGCCACTCCGAGCTGGAGGAGCCGGTGATTATGCTCGAGTCCGACTACACCCTCGAAGAGACGGTGGAGAACGTCAAGCGCGCAGCGGTGGGCAAGAACTTCCGCATCATCCGGGTGCAGAACCTGGAGGAGGGTCTGTTCCCCGAGGCGGAGCAGAACAAGAAGCAGGTGGTGATCTACTTCTGCAACTTCGGCTTTATCAACCGGGGGCTTAGCCTCGACCCGCGCATCGGCCTCTTCATGCCGTGCCAGATCACCGTGGTGGAGGAGAACGGGCAGGTCTTCATGACCGCCATCAATCCGCGCTACCTGAGCCGCGTCTACAACAACGCGGAGCTGGATGACTCCTGCACCCAGATGTTTAATATCTATGCGGAGATCATGGAGGAGGCGTCACTGTGAGAAACCTGATCAAATCCCTGCTCGCCGCACTGTTGCTGGCCGCCAGCCTGCCGCTACAGGCCAACGGCGACCGCCTGCTGATGATGCGTTCGGCGCAGAGTTTTCCTGAAACCATGCTGGCACTGCAAAGGACCCTGGGCGAGTACGGCTATACCGTCTCCCGGGTACAGCGGGTCGATATCGGCCTCACCGCCAGCGGATTCGCCACCGACAAATACCGCATCGTCTTTTTCGGTAAGCCTGAAGAGGTGCGTGGTCTGAGCCAGCGCTACCCGCAGCTCATCCCCTACCTGCCGTTGAAGATCACCCTGTTCGCCGAGCAGGAGCAGACCCTGCTGCTCACCATCGACCCGGAGACCCTGCTGCCGCTAGCGCCCGATACCGACTTCCGCCATCAGGTGTTGCGTTGGCGCAGCGATATCATCGCCATATTCGATGAGCTAAGGGAATAAGCTGTAGGAGCGGCCGCTGGCCGCGATTACGTTGTTCGCGAGCAGCGCTCGCTCCTACGATCAAGCGCCGCTGATGGTGCGGTTGAGCTGTGCCTCGATGCGCCGCTTGTAGTTGAGGAAGTGCAGCGTCTGTAGTTTGCCGACATTCGCTTCACCCACCACGGAGCGGTCCAGGCTGATGTCTGTGGTGTAGATGGGGTAGGGCTGGCCGCCCTGGCGCAACTTCAGTATGTGTTTGGCCACCGTGTTAAACAGCTCCTTGCCGTGCTCCAGGGTGGAGAACTCCTTGTCGTCGCAATAGAGGGTGAAGCTGGAGTTCCCCTGCTCGCCACGCTCAACGATCACCTGCAGGCTGAAGTAGCGCTTATTGGGCTGGAAGAACTCCGGTGCCACGCTCTGCACGTCGCGCCGTCCCATGGTATCGCGGCTCAGGCGTGCAAATTCCAGCCCCTTGATGTGGCCCTGCATCTCTCCCTCCTGCAACAGGAAGTTGATGCGGTTGCTGGCGGCCTCGAAGAAGCGCGAGAACTGGTTGAGCAGGGTGTGCTCATCGTGGAAGGGGAGGCGCTGGTGGAATAATGAGCCCTTCTCGTCGAGGATGAACACCTCCACCCGCTTCCCCTGCGGGTGGAAGAAGCACTGTACGATGCCCGGCTTGTTGTGCTGGTAGATCAGCGGGAAGAAGCTGTCTTTCAGCGACAGCTTGTCGAAGCGTAGCGGCAGGAACTCCTCCTGCGGCTTGCCGAGCAGATTGACCAGCGCGGCCTGATCCTTGAGCACCACGTAACGCGGGTGCTCCCCCTCGAAGTAGAAGCAGTAGTGGCTGGCGCCGATGGAGACGATGTAGCGCCCGGCACGTCCGCTGTCGTCACCGTAGAAGTGTTCGATAATCTCCCGCAACAGCCCCTCGACACGTTTGGCCGCGGAGCTGCCCTGCCCCAGGGTACCGCTGAACAGGCCGGGCAGCGGCGGCTTGGCCTGGGCCGAGGGCGGGTACCACTTGAGGTAGCCGCAGATCGCGTCGGCCACCGCATTGGGGCCGGTGAAGCGCAGGGCCACCGCCTCGTGCCAGCTGCTGACAGAGAGCTGCTCGATCGACATCACCTGGCTCATGCCGGAGTGGCCGAAGCTGAAGGGATCGGTGTGGCCGGAGGCGGCGAGCTGTTTGGTCATCTGCATATTGCTCGGCACCGACACCCCGGTATTGGTGTAGAACTCGCACATCACCAGCCTGGCGGGGCGGGCGTACTCTTCCACATCGTCGCTGTGCAGCAGGCTGTTCGGGAAGCGTGAGGCGATACGCGAGAACAGTGCCTCGATCTCGCGTGAGGAGTGCTTGCTGTAGCCGCTGTAGACCTTGAAGGTGGTGTTTTGTCCGGCGATGCCGTTGAGGTGGCACCAGGCCAGCAGCTCGGTGAGGCTGCGGGCGCGCTTGATCGGCGTCTCGCCCTTTAGTTGCCCCTCGCCCAGCACGCCGCTGTAGACCTGCCAGCTGGTCTCCCCTTCGCTGCTGCGGAATTCGGCAATGGTGACCTGCCGCTCGCCAAGGTCGGCATCGATGCCGTGGGTGATGATCTCGACCTTGCCCGCCTTGCGTTCGAAGGCGGTATAGAGTTTGCGGCCCAGGGTGTTGAGATCCTCCTGGCTGATCAGCGACAGGCCCGAGTACTTGCGCGCGAAGTCGGAGAGGAAACGGTAACTGGTGACCAGGGCGCGGAACAGGATCTGCCGCTCCTCCAGCACCCGGTGGACGCGCCACTGGCTGTGGGCGTCCATCAGCATCAGGTCGGCGCGGCTCCAGCCCCACTCCTCGACCATATTTTCCACCTGCACGCGGCGCCAGCGGGCCTGTTGATCCGCTACCGCGGCGACACTCAGTGGCAGGTCGAGCTTAAAGTAGAGGCAGCGGTGAGCCAGCTCCAGCCGTTGCGGCTCCTCGTTGCGTTTCAGGTAGCCGCCCACCTTCTCCATCATCATGGTGTAGGGGTCGAGCAGCGCGGGATCGGTCACGCCGTCGTAGACCTGTTGCTTGAACTGTTTGCTGAGCAGCTCGACATCGGGGTATTCGCGGGCGTAGGTCTCCACCAGCAGCAGCTTGAGGATCGACTTGTAGGGGGAGTCGATCCCCTTGGAGAGCTGCCACAGGGCGGCGCCGAAGAACTCCTCCGCCGGGATGTGGGAGAGGCCACCGAAATCGATACTGTCGCGGGCGTAGAGGTAGCGCATACGCCCTATCTCCTCCACGCAGGCCTCGTACTCGTCCTCCTGGTTCGGCGGCACCAGCCACCACAGGGGGTATTGCCCCACCAGGTGGATGCTGGTGCGGTAGAACTCGTCGAGCAGCAGGCTGTGCTGGGCGCTACCGCTGCTCTCGGAGCTGAGGGCGGTCTGCTCGCCCTGGCGGAAGGTCTCGGGATTGATGAGGAAGAAGTGCACCTCCAGCCCCAGGGACTCGGCCCATTTCTCAATGTTGTGCGCCTTTTGCTGCAGCTCGTCGCACTGCTCCGGGCCGAGGGCGGGGTCGTGGCAGAGCCAGATATCGAAGTCGCTCCCCTCGGCGTGGGCGATGGTACCGGAGCTGCCCATCAGGTAGAGGGCGGTGACGGGCGGGTTCTTGCTGACGCTCCGTTTGTATTTGAAGCTCCTGGCCAGCGAGGTGGCACGGTTCAGCGCCTTGTTGTCGGGCTCGTAACGCCACACCCCATGGGGGGTGTATTTGGAGGTGAAGCCGGGGAGCATCGGGTGGTTGACGTGGAACAGCAGCGGCAGCACGTCGAGAAAGACGGTTTGGCGATCCTTGAGCACGGCGCGGGCACGATCCAGCCTCGCCTGGTTGAGGGCGATGAAGCGGCGCTTGATGTCTTCGACGTGACGCTCGCCGCCGCCCTCTGTGGATGTTTTCTCTTTTGTCATGGCTTATCCGTCAGCGCCATACCTGTTGTTGATTGGATCCGATTCTTGGCTTAACTGACTAAGTTTACTCGCTACCAAGCAGTAGCGACAGTGCATAGATCACGGTCATGACCATGATCAGCCAGCCTACGGGCGGAATCACCTTTTGCAGCAGCAGGAAGCCGCGCGGTGGGGTCTGGCCGCGGAAGCGCTTGTGTAGCGAGCGCGGGTAGAACACCGCGAAGTAGAGGCCGACGGCCAGGTTGATGAGGACGGAGATGATGTCGGCACTGCTCATTGCGGTTGCTCCTGGGTGATACGGTCGAGTCTGATCTCAAGGGTACCACCGTCGCTACCCTCGGCAATCAGGTATTCGCAGTGGTTGCGGGTCTGCAGGTCTAGTGGCGTGACGCTGTCGCTGTGGTGGCGTCCCTCCTCGTCGCACCACTGTAGCTGCAGCGGGGTGCGGTGCAGGATCGCCACCTCATACTCCGAGTAGAGGCCGCAGGGGATGGGGCGATAGTCACTCATTGGTTTTCCTCTGGCAGGAACAGTTGCAGCAGCTCGTTCAGGTAGTCGCGCCCCCTCTGAGTGGGGACGATACGTTCCATGCTCCAGTCGATCAGGCCTAATTCTACTGCCCGCGTTAACGGCCCCCCGGCGGCGCTGATCGGCAGGCCAGTGTTGGCGCTAAAGAGGGCGGTCTCGAAGCCCTCCACCAGTCGCAGCGCGTTCATCATGAACTCCAGTGGCAGCTCGTTGCGCGGGATCGTTTCGCGTCCGGCGATCATCTGCTCGCCATCGGCGGCCTGCAGCCACTCTTTAGGATGACGCTTCTTCCAGATGCGCTCAATGGCCCCCATGTCGCAGTGGGTGAGCTTGCCGTGGGCGCCGGGGCCGATCCCCAAATAGTCGCCGAAGCGCCAGTAGTTGAGGTTGTGGCGGCAGCGTTGGCGCTCGCGCGCATAGGCGGAGACCTCGTATTGAGCATAGCCCGCCTCGCCCAGCAGCGACTGCCCGGCGGACTGGATCGCCCACAGCGCCTCCTCCTCAGGCAGCACCGGCGGGGCGTGGGCGAAGGCGGTGTTGGGCTCGATGGTGAGCTGATACCAGCTGAGGTGGCTGGGGGCGAGGGCAAAGGCCTGCTGCAAATCTTTAACTGCGGCCGCCTCGTCCTGTCCCGGCAGGCCGAACATCAGGTCGAGGTTGAAGTTGTCGAAGCCGGCGGTATGGGCCGCCTCGGCGGCGAGGATTGCCTCGCGCCCCGAGTGGATGCGCCCCAGGCGCTGCAGTGCCGTGTCATCAAAGCTCTGCACGCCGATGGAGAGGCGGTTCACCCCCGCCTGGCGGAAGGCGGCAAAGCGCCCCTGTTCTACCGTACCGGGGTTGGCCTCCATGGTGATCTCGCACTCGGGCGTTAGTGGCAACAGGGCTCGCAGTTGTGAGAGCAGGGTGTCGAGCCCGTCCGGTGAGAGCAGGCTGGGGGTGCCGCCGCCGATGAAGATGGAGTGCACCGCCCTTCCCCATACCGCCGGCAGGTGCTGCTCGAGGTCGCGGATCAGGGCGGCGATGTAGTCGGCCTCCCGAATCGCATCAAAGCTCTCCTCACCCGCCTGGTGCGAGTTGAAGTCGCAATAGGGGCACTTGCGCACGCACCAGGGGTAGTGGATGTAGAGGCTTAATGGCGGGGGGGCGGTTAGGTTGAGCATGATACAAACGGCGGGACGATGTCCCGCCCGGTTACTTCATTGCCTGCAACAGCTTCTGCAGCGCCTGGCCACGGTGGCTTAAGGCATTTTTCTGCTCAGGGCTCAGCTCCGCTGAAGTGCAGTTGTGCTCCGGCACATAAAACACCGGGTCGTAACCAAAACCGTTTTCACCCTGCGGCGCCGTGGTGATGCGTCCCTCCCAGCTGCCCTGGCAGATGATGGGGGTGGGATCCCTGTCGTGTTCCATCAGTACCAGCAGGCACTGGAAGCGGGCGGTGCGATCGGCCTGTTCCACGCCTTCCAGTTCGGTGAGCAGCTTTCTCCAGTTCTCCTCGTCACTGGCGCTGGCGCCGGCGTAGCGCGCCGAGTAGATACCGGGGGCGCCCTTCAGTGCATCCACCTCCAGTCCCGAGTCGTCGGCGATGGCTGGCAGGCCGGTGTGGGCGGCGGCGTTGCGTGCCTTGATGATGGCATTCTCCACAAAGGTGAGGCCAGTCTCCTCGGCCTCCGGCACACCGAACTCGGTCTGCGGTACGACCTCTATATCAAGTTCGCCGAGCAGCTGGTTGAACTCGCGCACCTTGCCCTGATTGCCGCTGGCCAGAACGATCTTCTTCATTACAACTCCCTCCAGCTATCGTCACTCAATGCCTCGCTTTGGTAGTCAATGAGCTCCTTGATTCCCTTCTCCGCCAGCGCCAGCATCGCGTCGAGCTCCTCGCGGCGGAAGGCGTGTCCTTCGGCGGTGCCCTGTACCTCAATGAAGGCGCCGCCATCGTTCATCACCACATTCATGTCGGTCTCGGCGCTGGAGTCCTCCGGGTAGTCGAGATCCAGTACTGCGACGCCTTCGTAGACGCCGACAGAGACCGAGGCGACCTGGCCGTGTAGCGGCTCCTTCTTCAGCCCCTTCTCGCGCTTGAGGAAGGCGATGGCATCGGCCAGGGCGACGTAGCCGCCGGTGATGGAGGCGGTGCGGGTGCCGCCGTCGGCCTGAATCACGTCACAGTCGACGGTGATAATGCGCTCGCCCAGCGCCTTGAGGTCTACCACCGCGCGCAGGGAGCGGGCGATGAGGCGCTGGATCTCCATGGTGCGCCCCCCCTGCTTGCCGTGGGAGGCCTCGCGCCCGGTGCGCTTGCCGGTGGCACGCGGCAGCATGCCGTACTCAGCGGTGACCCAGCCCTGCCCCTTGCCGCGCAGCCAGCCGGGGACACGCTCCTCCACCGTGGCGGTGCAGATCACTTTGGTGTCGCCAAACTCCACCAGCACCGAACCCTCGGCGTGTTTGGTGTAGTTGCGGGTGATGCTGATTTGACGCAGTTCGTCGGGCTGTCTGCCGCTGGGGCGCATGGGGTGTGCCTCTCTGTCGGGGTAGTGAGGCCGCTATTGTAGCCAGTGTGCAGGGTGGGCACCATCGGTGCCCGCCTCTGTTGCGCTATCCCTCGCCGTTAAGGATCGCCAGCCACTGCTTATGGTAGTGCGCGGCGTGGCGCGGGATGAGGTAGATGCGCAGGCCGACGATGAAGAGCAGGGCGCCGAAGAGCAGGCTCATCGCCAGGTCGATTTCGTAGAACATATAGATAAAGGCGAGGGAGAAGACCATGAAGATGACGGCGATGGTGCGGGTCTCATAGCCGATGATGCCGGGGGGCGTCTGCTCCTGGTTGAAGCGGGCCAGCATGTTCTCCCAGTGTACGGTGTCGCCCGGTGGGCGGGTGTCGCTGAGGGCGCGCAGGAAGGTGGCGTTGCGGAAGATCTTGTAGCTCAGGCTGGCGATGTAGAGGCTGGCGCCGAACAGCACCACGAAGGCGCAGACCAGGGTGATGGTGGCGAAGGTCTCGCGGTCGGCGATGGCGATGAGACCGACGGCGATGATGGTGGGGACGAAGGTCTCCAGGATACGTTGCTGGCTGGCGGCGATCTCTTCGATCACCTTGTCGCGGTCTTGTTCGTTGAGTTTCATCGTTGTCTCTTCCTGGTTACCTTTCCAGCGTCATTTGGAGGTGGCGCAAAGGGCATAAGGCTACCACAGGGGAGAGTGAAACCCGGGCGCTAACTTCGGTGAATGGTGAGGTGAAAAAAAGGGGGTGATAGACAGCAGGGGGTGTCAGCAGAGGATGCCCAGGGTACTTTGAATATCTTCGTGTAGCTGGTTTACGGCATAGGGCTTTTGTACCACCTTAACGATATTGCCGTAGTTGATCTGTTTGCGGATATCAGAGCTGTCGATGACCGATGAGATGATGACCGGTGTGTCGGCATTGACCTGACTCCTGCTCATCGCCTCGCAAACCTGCATGCCGGTCATGTCGCCAAGGTCATAGTCGAGGATGACCAGGTCGATGGGAATCTTGCGCAGAATTTCCTGCCCCTCTATGCCGTTTGCGGCAGAAAGCACGCGGCACCAGCTCAGGCGTTCGATAGAGCGTCGCAATAAGGTTCGCGACAGACGGTCGTCATCGACACAAAGAACCGCTTTTACGCCATACATAAACTCACTCCCTGAAATATCCGCTACACAAGATGCCACGTGTACAGGGAGCTGTCTGTAAGATAAATCTGAGTTTATTGCTTGGGTTTTGTAGGGTTATTCGGCTGAAATGGGGGCCCTAGCCCCCCAGCAGCCCCTTCAGGTTGGCCAAGTGCGCCTTGCCCCGCTCCTGTCTGACCTCCTCAGGTACCTCAACCCCTTTACCCTCCCAGCTCAAATCGTCTTCCGGTAGTTCGCTAAGGAAGCGGCTCGGCTCGCAACGCACCAGCTCGCCGGCGCGGCGACGCCTTGCGGCGAGGGTCATGGTGAGGGTGCGCTGGGCGCGGGTGATGCCGACGTAGGCGAGGCGACGCTCCTCTTCGATGTTGTCCTCCTCGATGGAGACGCGGTGGGGCAGCAGCTCCTCCTCCATCCCGGCAAGGAAGACGTGGGGGAACTCCAGACCCTTGGAGGCGTGCAGGGTCATCATGCGCACGTGGTCGCCGTCCTCCTCCTCGTTCTGCCGCTCGAGGATGTCCATCAGGCTCATGCGTGCCACCAGTTCGGTGAGGCCGGCGCCGGCGTTTTCCGGCTCCTCGGCCATGCGTCCCAGCCAGCCGAGCAGCTCCTCCACATTACCCATGCGCCGCTCGGCCTGTTTGAGGTCCTTGCTCGAGTCGTTGAGCCAGCTCTGGTAGTCGATGTCGCGCACCAGGTCGCGGGCGGCCTTGATGGGGTCGCCGCGGCGGCCGCGGTCGCCGATGTCGACCACCCAGTGGGTGAAGCGGGAGAGGCGCTCCATCGCCCGTTCGCTGAGGTGTTCGCGCAGCCCCATCTCGAAGCTGGCGGCGAACAGGCTGATGCCGCGCATGGTAGCGTAGGCGCCCAATTTCTCGATGGTGGCGGCGCCCAGCTCGCGCCGCGGGGTGTTGATCACGCGCAGGAAGGCGGTGTCGTTGTCCGGATTCACCAGCAGTTGCAGGTAGGCCATGATGTCCTTCACCTCGGTGTGGGAGAAGAAGGAGGTGCCGCCGGAGAGGACGTAGGGGATGCGGTGCTCGCGCAGCACCTTTTCGAACAGCCGGCTCTGGTGGTTGCCGCGGTAGAGGATGGCGCAGTCTTTGTAGTCGACCTTGTGCTGCAGCCGCATGTGGATGATGGCGGAGGCGACCTTGAGCGCCTCGTCCTGTTCGTCGGCGGCCACTACCACCTTGATGGGGTCGCCGTAGCCGAGGTCGCTCCACAGCTTCTTGTCGAAGACGTGGGGGTTGTGGTCGATGAGCTGATTGGCCGCCTTGAGGATGCGTCCCATGGAGCGGTAGTTCTGCTCCAGCTTGATCACCTTGAGGCCTGGAAAGTCCTCCTTCAGCAGCGCCAGGTTCTCCGGCTGGGCACCGCGCCAGGCGTAGATCGACTGGTCGTCGTCGCCCACCACGGTGAGGCGGCCGAGCTGGCCGATCAGCAGTTTGACCAGGCGATACTGGGTGGCGTTGGTGTCCTGGTACTCGTCCACGCAGAGATAACGAATGCGCTGCTGCCAGCGCTCCAGCACCTCGGGGTGCTGCTCGAACAGCAGTACCGGCAGCATGATGAGGTCGTCGAAGTCGACCGCATTGTAGGCCTTGAGGTGACGGTTGTAGGCCTCGTAGAGGATGGCGGAGGCGTGGGCCAGCGCATCTTCCGCCGTGGCCAGGGCCTGCTCCGGGGTGACGAAGGCGTTCTTCCAGTTGGAGATGTGGCGCTGTACCTCCTTCTCCATCTCCTCGCCTGCCGCCTCCTTGCGCAGTAGCTCGCGAATGAGGGCGGCGCTGTCGGCGGCATCGAAGATGGAGAAGCCCGCCTTGTAGCCCAGGGTGGCGAGTTCGCGGCGGATGATGTCCAGTCCCAGGGTGTGGAAGGTGGAGACGCGCAGCCCCTTGCCCTCCTTGCCGCCCAGCAGCTGACCGACACGCTCCTTCATTTCGCGTGCCGCCTTGTTGGTGAAGGTGACGGCGGCGATGTGCTGGGCGTTGATGCCGCAGCTCTGGATCAGGTAGGCGATCTTCTGCGTGATGACCCGCGTCTTGCCCGAGCCGGCACCCGCCAGCACCAGTAGGGGGCCGTCGATGTAGCGGACTGCTTCTTTCTGTCTGGGATTGAGGTCGGACACGGGAACAGGGGTACTCAGGTAAACCGGAGGCGCATTGTAGCAGGGGAGGGGCGTGAGTGGTGTACCCCTCATAACGGGGAATACGGATAGTGTGAAGCCGTGCCTTTACCGCAACGGTGCATTGCGGCATAGTGTCGCGTCTAATCCATAAGCTTTGTGTGGAATTGCCCGTGCGCAGACCGAACCGCCTGGATGATCGCGACTGGAGCAGGAGGCCCCTTTTTACCCCTCACCGGCGCAGCCGTCTGCGCTGGTGGCTGTTGCTGGTACTGCTTAGTGGCGGTGGCCTCTACCTCTATCCCGGTTCCGTCGTCGCACTGCTGGAGACACTCTTCGTTTAGCTCGGCTGCTGCCGATCCAGCCTGCGGTAGCCAATCGCCTCGCTGAGGTGTTTCACCCCAATCCCCTCTACCCCCTCCATATCGGCGATGGTGCGCGCCAGCCTTAATATGCGTTGATGGGCACGGGCCGAGAGCCCCAGCCGTTCGGTGGCCTGTTCCAGCAGCTGTGCCTCAGTTTTATTCAGGGTACAGAAGCGCTTCAGTTCGCTGTTGTCGAGGCGGCTGTTGGCCTTGCCGCGCAGGGCGACCTGGCGCTGGCGGCAGCGGCTCACCCGCTCCCTGATCGCTGCGCTCCCCTCCATCTGCTGTTGCTGCTGCAGGGTGCCCCGGGGTAGCGGCGGCACCTCCACGTGCATATCGATGCGATCGAGCAGCGGCCCCGAGAGGCGGGCGCGGTAGCGGGCCACCTGTTCGGCGGTGCAACGGCAGCGGCCGTTGGGGTGGCCGAGGTAGCCGCAGGGGCAGGGGTTCATCGCCGCCACCAGCTGGAAACGGGCGGGAAACTCTGCCTGGCGCGCGGCGCGGGAGATGGTGATGTGGCCCGACTCCAGCGGTTCGCGCAGCACCTCCAGCACCTTGCGGTCGAACTCCGGCAGCTCGTCGAGGAACAGCACCCCCTGATGGGCCAGCGAGATCTCGCCGGGGCGCGGGGTGCTGCCGCCGCCCACCAGGGCGACGGCGGAGGCGGTGTGGTGGGGTGAGCGGTAGGGGTGACGGCCCCAGTTCTCTGCCTGAAAGCCCTGTTCGCTCACCGAGGCGATCACCGCGCTCTCTATCGCCTCATCCTCACTCATCGGCGGCAGGATGCCGGGCAGGCGGCTCGCCAGCATGGTCTTACCGGTGCCGGGCGGACCATAGAACAGCAGGCTGTGGTTACCGGTGGCGGCGATCTCCAGTGCGCGACGAGCCTGGTGCTGGCCGTAGACCTCGGCCAGGTCCGGGTAGTGGGGCGGGGCGGCAGCGCGAACGGCTTCAGCGAAGGGGAGGGGCCGTTGACCGTGCAAATGGGCGCAGATCGCCAGCAGGTGGTCGGCGGGCTGTATGGCGGCATCGGGTATCAGTGCCGCCTCGGCGCCGTTCTGTTGCGGCAGTACCAGGGTACGCCCCGTCTGCCGTGCCTGCAGCGCCACTGGTAGCACTCCCCGCACCGCCCGCAGCTCGCCGGAGAGGGCCAGCTCGCCGATGAACTCATAGTGATCCAGCTTATCGCCGGGGATCTGCCCCGAGGCGGCAAGGATGCCCAGCGCGATGGGCAGGTCGAAACCGCCCCCCTCCTTGGGCAGGTCGGCGGGGGCGAGGTTGACGGTGATGCGCCGGGTGGGGAACTCGAACTGTGCGTTCTGCAGCGCTGCGCGCACCCGGTCCTTGCTCTCCTTCACCGCCGCCTCGGGCAGGCCGACGATATTGAGGGCGGGCAGGCCGTTGGCCAGGTGGACCTCTACGGTGACCGCGGGGGCGGTGATGCCAACGGTGGCACGGGAGTGAATGGTGGCGAGTGACATGGCTTCCTTTCCATGTTGAGGGTGGTCCGTAGCGGCGGGCTAGTTGTTGAGTTTAGCCTCCAGCTCGGCCACCGTCTTCTCCAGCTGCTCCAGCTTGGCACGGCTGCGTGCCAGCACCTGGGCCTGCACCTCGAACTCTTCGCGGGTGACCAGGTCGAGCTTGTCGAAGGCGGAGTGCAGTGCGGAGCGCAGCCCCTTCTCCAGGTCCTCCTTCAGCACGTCGGCGCCCGGCGGCAGGGTGGTAGCGAAGCGTTTGAGGATGGTATCGATGAGTTGGGGGTTCATTGAGGCGTGACCAGTTATAGATGAGGGGGACATGATACCTGCTCGGCACCGATCTTCAATATGGGAGGAAGCCTCCCAAATGGGCATTAGTTCCCTAATTGCACCAAAACGGGTAATATGCGGCGCCATGTCGAATCGGGTGCATGCATGTGGTACGGCTTTGATTTTAAACGATAAACAACAATCTTATTGATAAGGAGTTCTTTGATGAAGAAGATGACCAAGTCCCTCGTCGCGACTGCGATCCTGGCTGCCGGCACCATGACCGGCGGCGCTGCCCTGGCGATGGACGGCGAGCTGAGCGCCAATGTTGGCGCGGTAACCAACTACGTTGATCGCGGCCTCACCATGAGCGATGACAAGTTCGCCGTACAGGGCGGTGTCGATTTCAACATGGACACCGGTGTTCACCTGAATGCCTGGGGCTCGACTTATGATACTGGTGCTACTGACGGCCTGCAGATCGACCTGGTTGCCGGCTTTGCCAATGAGGTCGGTGACATCGCTTACGACGCCGGCGTCAAGCACACCCTGTACACCGACTCAAATGATGACAGCGCCAATGAGGTCTTCCTGACCGGCTCCATGGACATCTACAGCGCCGGCCTCTACCTGGGCGAGAACGATGCCAAATACATTGAGTTCGGCGTAGAAATGGCCGACATGCTGCCTGAAGATATCGTCCTGAACGTTCACCTCGGCCGTGAGCTCGAGGCCGAAGTTACTGACTTCGGTGTTGGTATCAGCAAGGACTTCGAAGGCTTCAACGTCAGTGCCAATGTCACCAACAGCGATGCCGCTACCGTTGGCGAGACCAAGTTCTGGCTCGGCGTGAGCAAGGGCTTCGAGCTGTAATTAGCGCACCTGGCTAAAGCTCGAAACCCGCTGAGGTTCGCCTCAGC
>JBNKUL010000071.1:0-11435 GCA_050298555.1 Thiohalomonadaceae bacterium | reverse complement strand
GTGTCCTGCACCGTCAGTGCGGTGATCACCGGCGCCGCCTGGCAGCCCATGCTGGCGATCGCCTCGATATCGGCCTGGATGCCGGCGCCGCCGGAGGGGTCGTTACCGGCGAAGACCAGCACGATGTTGGGGTGTTGTTGCGGCATGGCTCTTCCTTAAATTGTGCCCGCCTGCCTGGCGATAAAGGCAGTCTTCGCCGACAGCTCCAGCGAGCAGCTCCACTTATAGGCGAGGTTGATGCTTTTTGCCTGTGCATAGACGCCGTGGCCACGCACCACCATGATGGGGTGTTCGGCGAGGACTTCGGCGACCCGCTCTGGGGCCTGTTCCACATACTTGTCGTAGGGGATGGTGATCACCGGGATGTGGTCGAAGTAGTACTGCCCCTCGAAGTCGGGGGGGATGAAGGCCTCGCCGTTCATGGTGAGGGCCACGCTGTAGGGGCCGTGGCTGTGGATCACCGAGCGCGCTTCAGGGTTAGCGCGGTAGACCAGCATGTGTAGCCGTGCATCGAGCGAGGCCCCTTCGGCCAGGGTGCCGTCGAGCTGGCAGCGCAGCAGCTGGTCGGCGCTCAGGGTGTCGGCGCAGCAGCCGCTGGGGGTGACCCAGAAGTCGTCGTCGACACGTACCGAGGCGTTGCCGCTGTGGGAGTCGTTGTTGCCGTGTTGGCGCAGCCAGTGGTAGTGGCGCACCAGGTCTTCGCGTGGGTCCATTGTTCTCTGTGTCTCTAAATCAGAAGGGTTTGACGACAACCAGGATCGTCACCGCCATCAGCACCAGTACCGGCAGCTCGTTGAAGACGCGGTAGAACTTGTCGCTGCGGGTGTTGCGGTCTGCGGCGAAGGTCTTCACCAGTTTGCCGCAGTAGAGGTGGTAGCCGACGAGCAGCGCCACCAGCGCCAGCTTGGCGTGCAGCCAGCCGCCGCTAATGCCGTAGCCCAGCCACAGCCACAGGCCGAGCGCCAGGGCGAGTACCGCCAGCGGCGCCATGAAGCGGTAGAGCTTGTGCTCCATCAGTTTGAGGCGCTCTATTTCAGCCGGCTCTGTCGCCATCGCATGATTGACGAAGAGGCGCGGCAGGTAGAACAGCCCGGCGAACCAGGAGACGACGAAGATGATGTGGAAGGCCTTGACCCAGAGCATCGCCTACGCCCCCTTAGCGCCGAGCATGGCGACGATGCGGTTATGCAGGGCGTTCATGTCCATCTCGCCGAGCTTGTACTGGGCGATGCGCCCCTGCGGGTCGATGAGGAAGTTGCTGGGGGTGAGGGAGACGCCGCCGAAGGCGAGGGCGGCGCTGCCGTCCCTGTCCAGTGCCACCGGGTAGGGGAGCTGTTTCTGCGCCACCATGGTGCGTACCTGCTCCTCCGGGTCGTACTCCATGGCGATGGCGATGATCTCCAGGCCGCGCGGTGCCATCGCCTGGTAGAGCTCGACCAGGTGCGGCATCTCCTTAATGCAGCCGGGGCAGGTGGTGGCCCAGAAGGTGACCAGCACTGGCTTGCCGCGCAGCGACGCCAGGCTCATCGGTTTGCCGTCCAGGGTGGTGACCTGTAGCGGCGGCGCCGCCTTGAGTCCGCCCGGCGCGAGCCAGACATAGGCCAGCACCGCGACCAGCAGCAGGGCAAAGGAGGTAATGGCGATATCTTTTGTCTTCATGGTTCAGCTTCGTTAACTCACAGTGGGGCTATCTTAACGGCAATAGGGGGCGGCGACTAAGCGCTGTTTTGGCCCTTCTCCGGCCGCGAAGCGTTGTCGTTGGCGTGAAGCTCCTCCAGTCGAGAGAGGAAGCCCAGGGCCAGGGTGCGGTAGATCGGTTCGTGGCAGATCAGCTTTGAGCTGCCGTAGGCGATAAACGCGGTCGCCATCAGCGGCAGCAACATGGTGTGGTTGTTGGTCATCTCCATGACGATGACGAAGGCGGTGATGGGGGTCTGCACCACACCGGTAAAGTAGGCGACCATGGTGAGGACCACGATGGCCTCGGCCGAGGGGCCGTTGAGCAGCTCGGCCGCCATGGCGCCGAAGCCCGCGCCGGTGGCCAGGGAGGGGGCGAAGATACCGCCCGGGATGCCGCTGAAGTAGGAGGCGAGGGTCGCCACCATTTTGTAGATGGGGTATCCGGCCCCGACCTCGCCGCTACCGGTAATGGCCATTTTCGCCTCTTCATAGCCGGTGCCGTAGGCGCTGCCGCCGGAGAGCAGGCCGCTAATGGCAACCACCAGGCCGCACACTGCCGGGATGAGGAGGGGGTGGCGCTGCAGGTGCGGCCACAGCCAGCGGCTTCCCCCCACCAGCAGTTGGGCGAACAGCCCCCCCAGCAGCCCCCCCACTACGCCCAGCAACGGAATGATGTACCAGTTGCCGCCCAACTCCAGGGTGGCGTTACTGCTGCCGAAGTAGGTGTAATTACCCAGAATTGCGAGGGCGGTGATACCGGCGAGTACCACGGCGGTAAGCATGATGCCGCTGCTGCGCTCCTGGAAGCTGCGCGCCATCTCTTCGATGGCAAAGACGATACCGGCCAGGGGGGTGTTGAAGGCGGCGGCAATACCCGCTGCGCCACCGGCAATAATAAGGCTGTGATCGAGGTAGTGGCGCGGGAAGTGGGCCCGGTGGCCCGCGGCGAACATGAGCGCCGCGCCGATGTGGACGGTGGGGCCTTCGCGGCCGATGGAGGCGCCGCACAGCAGCCCCAGCAGGGTAAGCAGCACCTTGCCGATGGCGATACGCACCGAGAGCAGGGTGTGGCGCAGGTGGTGCATCTGCTGTGATACCTGCAGGGCGGCGATGGCCTGTGGGATACCGCTGCCCTGCGCCCCGGGGAAGTAGCTGCGGGTAAGCCAGGCAATGAGGGTAAGTCCAAGCGGGGTGAGCAAGAGTGCCCAGTAGGGGGAGTGGTCGTTGATGCGGTGAAACAGTGCCCCGGCGTGCTCGCTGCCGAGGGCGAACAGGGCAGAGACAAGGCCGACCAGCACCGCCCCGCCCCAGAACACGAGGCGCGCCTTCCACTGGTGGAGCGATAGCAGCCCGAGGGCGTGTTCGCTCAGCTTTTCGCTTATCTTTGACATCTCTAACCGGCATTGACCACTTCAATTGCCACCATTATGCCAGAGGCGGGCCATGGCAGTCGCGTTGAGGGCTTTCGCTTTTGCCGGTCAGGTTTTATGATGCTCGTTTGTTTTAGATGCGACGGGTTTTTATTCCATGATCAAGGTAGGTATTGTCGGCGGAACCGGTTACACCGGGGTCGAACTGTTGCGGCTGCTGGCCGTGCACCCGCAGGTGGATCTGAGGGTGATCACCTCCCGTTCCGAGGCGGGACTGCCGGTGGCGGACATGTTCCCCAACCTGCGTGGCCGTGTCGATATCGCCTTCTCGGTGCCCGATATCGAGCAGTTGGCCCAGTGTGATGTGGTCTTCTACGCCACCCCCCACGGTGTGGCGATGGCCGGTGCCGGCGAGCTACTGGAGCGTGGCGTGCGCGTCATCGACCTGGGGGCCGACTTTCGCATTAACGACATCGCGGTGTGGGAGAAGTGGTACGGCATGGAGCACACCCGTACCGACCTGGTGGAGCAGGCGGTCTACGGCCTGCCGGAGCTCAACCGCGAGCAGATTAGGGATGCCCAGCTCATCGCCTGCCCCGGCTGCTATCCTACTGCGACTCAGCTCGGTTACCTGCCGCTGATTGAGAATGGGCTGATCGATACCTCGCGCCTTATCGCCGACACCAAATCGGGTGTCAGCGGTGCCGGGCGCAAGGCCAACGTCGGCACCCTGCTGTGCGAGGCGAGCGAGAGCATGAAGGCCTATGCGGTCGCCGGTCACCGCCATCAGCCGGAGATCAGCGAAAAGCTCTCCATGGTGGCGGGCCACCAGGTGGGGCTCACCTTCGTACCCCACCTTACACCGATGATTCGTGGCATCCACGCTACCCTCTACGCCACCCTCAAGGGGGATGCGGGTGACCTGCAGGCGCTCTACGAAGAGCGTTACAAGGACGAGTACTTCGTCGATGTGATGCCGTCTGGTGCCCATCCGGAGACCCGCTCGGTGAAGGGTGCCAACCACTGCCGTATCGCCATTCACCGTCCTGGTGACGGCGATACCGTGGTGATCCTCTCCGTGATCGATAACCTGGTGAAGGGCGCCTCCGGCCAGGCGGTGCAGAACATGAACGTGATGTTCGGCCTGGCTGAGCAGACCGGTCTGGAGCAGATCGCGCTGTTGCCATGAACCGGCTGGTCGTCAAACAGAACACCTTCTGGCACTCGCGCCACGGCATGGCGCTGGGGGCGTTGCTGGTGCTGCTGCTGGTCTGGGGGATCTACGAATTCGGTCGTTACCGCGGCGGTCACGATGCCATCGCGGCGGCCGAGGAGGTCGAGCGGCTGGAGCAGAAGATTGCCGAGCAGCAGCAGCAGCAGACCCAGATGCGCGAGCAGTACACCATCCTGGAGCGTAGCGGGCAGATCGAGAAGCAGGCCTACAAACAGCTGGAGGGGGCGGTTGCCGGTCTGCAGGATGAGCTGCAGGAGCTGAAGGGGGAGCTGGCCTTTTACCGTGGCATCGTCTCGCCCAAGGACGCCGCCAAGGGGCTGCGTATCCAGAGTTTTGAGCTGAGTGCCGGCGAGCAGCCACGCCACTATCGCTATAAGATTGTGTTAACCCAGGTGCTGAATAATGGTACTGTGGCGCGTGGTGATGTGCAGTTTGAGCTTGAGGGCGTGCACCAGGGGGAGCGTAAGAGCTACACCCTGGATCAGCTCAGCGACAGCAGTGCGAAAGGCCCTGCGTTTAAGTTCAAGTATTTCCAGATTCTTGAGGGCGACCTTACGGTGCCCGAAGAGTTTGAACCGATGAAAGTCAGCCTTACCGTCAGGCCGAAGGGTAAGAAACTCAAGAAGTTGACCCAGGCCTTTGACTGGGTGGTTGAGGAGAAGAGCTAGCAATGCTGGGAAAGAAGAACAAGGGGTCCTCCCGTGGGACCAAGATCGATACCCTGATCGGGCAGAACTCCGAGCTGCAGGGGGATATCATCTTTAGTGGTGGGCTGCATGTGGACGGCACCATCAAGGGTAATGTTATTGCCGATGTGGATAGTGGCTCGGTGCTCAGCCTGAGCGAGCGCGGTCATATCGAGGGCGAGGTGCGGGTGCCGAATATCGTGCTCAACGGCAGCGTTAAGGGCGATGTGCATGCCGCCGAGCATGTGGAGTTGGCGGAGAAGGCCCGTGTGGTGGGCAACGTCTACTACAAGTTTATCGAGATGGTGCGCGGCTCCGAGGTGAACGGCAGCCTGGTACACAAGGAGGATGGCTACCAGCTGCCCTCCAGGAATGAGCCGGAGCAGGCCTTGCCGGGGATGGCCGAAGACGACGAATCTTGACTGAATGGGTTGGATATGGTCAATTAGACCCTATCTATCTCTATTATGATTTTGGAGAAATGTAATGAGTGATGCAGAGAGCCCCTTAATCTTTACCGATAGCGCCGCCAATAAGGTGAAGTCGCTGATCGAGGAAGAGGGCAATGACAACCTGAAGCTGCGCGTCTACGTGACCGGTGGCGGTTGCTCCGGCTTCCAGTACGGTTTTACCTTCGATGAGGCGATTAACGATGGCGATACCTCTGTTGAGAAGAACGGTGTGACCCTGCTGATCGACCCGATGAGCTACCAGTACATGGTGGGTGCCGAGATCGACTACAAAGAGGACCTGGAGGGGGCGCAGTTCGTGATTCGCAACCCCAACGCCACCACCACCTGCGGTTGTGGCTCCTCCTTCTCGCCGTAGCTGCCGTACGCTACCGCGCTATACAAAGGGCCCGAACGCGAAAGCGTTCGGGCCCTTTGTCGTTTTTAGGCTTGAACATGGGCCTCCTCGCCTCTATACGAAGGTGATGGGTTTCGCTTCGGGGGCCCACATACGGTAATAGAAAAGAGAGACGATACTCATGAGCGACTATCTGCCGGGGCTTGAGGGCATTCCCGCCACCCGCTCCAATATCTCCTGCATCGATGGTGAAAAGGGGATCCTCGCCTACCGCGGCTATCCGGTGGAGCAGTTGGCCGAATTCAGCACCTTCGAGGAGACAACCATGTTGCTGCTCGATGGTCGCCTGCCGTCGGTTGACGAGTTAGCGCAATTCGATGCCTCGCTGCGGCGTAATCGCCGGGTGAAGTACAACATCCGCGAGATCATGAAAAAGCTGCCGACCAGCGGCCACCCGATGGAGATGTTGCAGACCGCCGTGGCCAGCCTGGGGATGTTCTATCCCGGCAACGAGTGCCTGACCGGCTCCGAGCTGTGTGAAGACCTCAACTATATCCACAATATGACGGTGAAGATCATCGCCCGCATACCGGTCATCGTTGCCATGTGGGAGCACATTCGTAAGGGCTACGACCCGGTTGAACCCCGCACCGACATGACCACGGCGGAGAACTTCCTCTACATGTTGAAGGGGGAGGAGCCGAATCCACTGCACGCGGAGATCATGGACAGCTGCCTGGTGTTGCACGCTGAGCACACCATTAACGCCTCTACCTTTGCCGCCCTGGTGGCGGGCTCCACCCTGGCGAGCCCCTACGGGGTGATTGCCTCCGCCATCGGTACCCTCTCCGGGCCGCTGCATGGCGGCGCCAATGAGAAGGTGGTGGAGATGCTGCAGCAGATCGGCCGACCAGAGAATGTGAAGAGCTGGTTCGAGCGACAGATGAAGGATAAGGCGAAGGTATGGGGTTTCGGCCACCGTGAGTACTCGGTAAAAGACCCACGCGCCACCATCCTGCAGAAGAGTCTGGAGAAGTTGGCGGTGCGACATGGCATGGCGAATACACAACTCTACGAGACGGCGTTAGTGCTGGAGGAGTTGGCCGCAGAGCGCCTGGGAGAGAAGGGTATCTTCCCCAACGTCGATTACTACTCCGGTATTCTTTACAACGAGCTGGGGATTCGTACCGATCAGTTCACCCCCATCTTCGCTATTTCCCGCTCAGCGGGCTGGTTGGCCCACTGGCGTGAGCAGCTGGCGGACAACCGCATCTTCCGCCCTACGCAGGAGTACACCGGTGAGCCGCTGAGGGAGTATGTGCACCTGCACAAGCGTTAGGCCGGGTAGACCCCTCCCAGGATCACCGTCCTGTCTGCGCCGGTAACCGAGGGCAGGTTGCCGGGTTGTCGCTGTAGGGTCTGGCGTGCCAGCCAGGCGAAGGCCATCGACTCGACCCATTGTGGATCGATACCCAGCTCATCGGTGCCGCTGATGCGGCACCCCCCCAGGTAGGCGGCGATACGCTCCATCAGGTAGCCGTTGCTGGCGCCGCCGCCGCAGACGAAGATCTCCTCGGTGTCGGCGGCATACTGCAGCACCCCGTAGGCGATGCTGGCGGCCGTCAGCTCACACAGGGTCGCCATCACATCCTGTGCCGGACGTTTCCCATGTAGCCGTTTTTCCAGCCATTGCAGGTTGTACTGCTCGCGTCCGGTGGACTTGGGCGGTGACATGGCGAAGTAGGGATCGGTCAGCAGTTCGTTGAGCAGCTCATAGTCCACCGCACCGCTACGCGCCCATTCGCCATTGTCGTCGTAGGGGCGCTTCTGGTAGAGGTGGATCCAGGCGTCCATCAGCATGTTGCCGGGTCCGGTATCGAAGCCGCTGACGGCGCTATCAGGGGAGGCGGGAAGGATGGTGATATTGGCGATGCCGCCGATATTGAGGATCACCCGTTGCCTATCCTGGCTGTGGAAAAGGGCCTGGTGGAAGGCCGGTACCAGCGGCGCGCCCTGCCCCCCGGCGGCCATGTCGCGGCGGCGGAAGTCGGCCACCGTGGTGATGCCGGTGAGCTGGGCGATGGTGTTGGGATCGCCAATCTGCATGGTGTAGGGGATGGCTGCCGTGGGGGCATGGCGAATCGTTTGGCCGTGGCTGCCGATGGCCTGGACCTCAGCGGCATTTATCTTCGCCTTCTCCAGTAGCTGCAGGGTGAGGTTGGCACTGATTCTGCCGATGCGCACGTCGAGCTGTGCCAGGCGATCCAGTTCGTTGTCACCGGGGACGGCGAGGGCGAGGAGTTCATGGCGCAGCTTCTCGCCCAGCTCCTGGCTGTGGGTGGCGACAAGTTGCGGAGGTGTTTGGGTAAAGTCGACCAGCACCGCATCCATGGCGTCCATGCTGGTCCCGCTCATCAGCCCGATATAGTAGTCAGCCATGGCGGAGGTGGGGCTTACTGGTTGGCGGCGACCTGCACGCGTTTGAGCAGGTCGAGCTGTGCCAGTAGTTGCTGTGACTGCTGTTTGAAGGCGCTCTTGTACTTGGCCGGAATCGGTTGGGCGTCGGGGAACTTCACCGTCAGCGGGTTGCGGTGCACGCCGTTGAGGCGGAACTCGTAGTGCAGGTGCGGTCCGGTGGCCAGGCCGCTCTTACCCACATAGCCGATAGTTTGTCCCTGCTTGACTCGGCTGCCGGTGGTGACTCCCTTGCGGAACTTCGACATGTGACCATACAGGGTGGTGTACTTGCCGGCGTGTTGCAGGATCACGACGTTACCGTAACCGCCCTTTTTGCCGCGGAAGATCACCTTGCCGTCGCCAGCTGCCTTGATCGGGGTGCCGGTGGCCGCCGCATAGTCGACGCCCTTGTGTGGGCGCTTCTTACCCAGTACCGGGTGGTAGCGCTCACGCTGGAAGGTAGAGGAGATGCGGCGGAAATCGACCGGGCTGCGCAGGAATGCCTTACGCATGCTCTTACCATCTGGCGAGTAGTACTGGCTTTCACCCTTGGGGTTGGTGAACAACACGGCACGGAAGCTCTCACCACGATTGCTGAATTCGGCAGCCAGGATCTTGCCGTCACGCAGCTTTTCACCGTCGAGGTAGTGCTCCTCGAACAGCAGTGAGAAGCTGTCGCCACGACGGATGTCGAGGGCGAAGTCCACGTCCCAGGCAAAGATGTTGGCCAGTTCCATGATGAGGTTGTCGGAGAGGCCGGCCTTCTGCCCTGCCTGGTAGAGGGAGTTGGTGATCTCACCACTGGCATGGGTAAGGCGGATTTCGACTGGTTTCTCCTCCACCTGTCCGATATAACCGCCGTCATCAGCGCGGTTGATGTGGAAACTCTTGGTCTTGCTCAGCTGGTAGTGCAGGGCCTCTACCTTGCCCTCTGCGATCTGGAACTGCAGGGTCTGCTTCGGGCGCAGGCGGCGCAGGTAGTGCTCACCCTTGTCTGCCTCAAGCACCGCGAGCAGTTGCTGCGGACTGAGCTGCAGGCGGTCGAAGATGAGGGACATGTTGTCGCCCGTCTCCACGGTTACTTTCTTCCAGGGAAGCTGCTTCTCACTTTCGACCGCTGCAACCTGTTCATCGGCCTCTCCATGGGAGGGCAGCGCCAAGGGCAGGTTGAGAAGCTCATCGAGCTGGGACTGGGGCGATGCAGACTGCTCCGCGTGCTGGGTGATTTGGCGGGTGGCCTCGGCCTCGTGGCTGGGGAGGAACAGGGAGAGCGTTCCCAGCACGATTGAGCTGACGGCCAACAAGTGGAGGTGGCGGCGTCGGATCCGGGGGCTGCGATTCGGCCTTTCGGCTGAGTCGGATTTGTAATCTTTGTTTAAGTAGTTACTGTAATCCACGGAATTTGCTCGAAATTTTTCCATTAAAATAGCGTTACTGGAGCGTCGGGTCAATGATTCGGGTCACATTCTGTAGTGAATCGGTCGCCTGTGGTACCCTACGGCGGTTTTTTTACCTGTCTGGAGAGAGTAATGGCAACGCTTGATGAGGCGCTCGCGCTAATCAAACGCGGTAGCGATGAGGTACTGGTTGAAGAGGAGCTGGTGGCGAAGCTCAAAGAGGGACGTCCACTGCGAGTCAAGGCCGGCTTTGACCCGACCGCCCCCGATCTTCATCTCGGCCACACCGTACTTATTAATAAGCTGCGCCAGTTTCAGGATCTCGGCCATGAGGTAATGTTCCTGATCGGGGATTTCACTGCGATGATCGGTGACCCCACCGGAAAGAGTGCCACCCGCCCGCCGCTGACGCGGGATGCGGTGATTGAGAACGCCCAGACCTATGAGCACCAGATCTTCAAGATTCTGGATCGGGAGAAGACCACCGTACTCTTCAACTCTAGCTGGATGAACGCGATGGACTCAGCCGAGCTGATCCAACTGGCCGCCAAGCACACGGTGGCGCGCATGCTGGAGCGGGACGACTTCTCCAAGCGCTATGCGGGCGGGCAGCCCATCGCCATTCACGAATTTCTCTACCCGCTAATCCAGGGCTACGACTCGGTAGCGATGAAGGCCGACGTGGAGCTGGGCGGTACCGACCAGAAGTTCAACCTGCTGGTGGGGCGGCAGCTGCAGGAGGCCCACGGCCAGAAACCACAGACCGTGCTCACCATGCCTATCCTCGAGGGGCTGGACGGCGTGCAGAAGATGTCCAAGTCACTAAACAACTATATAGGTATCAATGAAGCGCCCGATGAGCAGTTCGGTAAGCTGATGTCGATCTCCGATGACCTGATGTGGCGCTACTTCGAGTTGCTGAGCTTCCGCCCGATGACGGAGATCGAGGGCTTTAAGGCGGAGATTGAGGGGGGCCGCAACCCCCGTGATATCAAGTTCCTGCTCGGCGAGGAGTTGGTGGACCGCTTCCACGGCGCAGGGGAGGGGGCCAGGGCGCGCGACAACTTCATCGCCCGCTTCCAGAAGGGGGCGATGCCGGACGATATCCCCGAGCTAGAACTGACCGCACCACTTGCCATTGGCAACCTTTTAAAGGAGGCCGGACTGGTCGCCTCGACCTCAGAGGCGATGCGCATGATCAAGCAGGGCGCGGTGAAGATAGATGGTGAGCGCGTTGAGGATGCAAAGCTTGAAATCGCCGCTGGTAGCAGCAATGTCTATCAGGTCGGTAAAAGACGCTTTGCCAAGGTCACGATGAAATAGTTTTAAAGCTAACTATTTGATTTGTTTGCTATTATTAATTTTTTTTATATTTTCTTTAATTTTTTCTTGCACCACTGAATTCGGTGCGTATAATGCGCAGCTTCTTCGGCGGGACAGCCCGCTGGGAAGCGCAGGGAAAAGCGCATTTGACGGCAATATTTGCCGGCTGTTGCAGAGGGAATTATGCCGATACGGCGTGAAAGAAATCTGCAATAAGTTGTTGACAAAGGATTGGATGTCGGTAAAATGCCGGCCTCTTCACTGAGAAGTGAAGCGCTCTTTAACAATTAGGCTAGATAATTTGTGTGGGTGCTCCGTCGTGTCTTTGCTTGCAAAGATGTGATGAGACACCAAACCTAAGTAGTTTTAGGTTCGGATTCTTCATCAAAAAAGATTTGTTGCCATAAGCAACTACTTTGATTGAACTGAAGAGTTTGATCCTGGCTCAGATTGAACGCTGGCTGCATGCTTAACACATGCA
>JBNKUL010000070.1:0-66571 GCA_050298555.1 Thiohalomonadaceae bacterium | reverse complement strand
CGGGACGATTCGCCGCCCAGGTCGAGGATCTCGGCACCCTCCTGCAGGCAGCGCTCGGCGTGGCGCAGCGCCTCGTGGTGGTTCCGGTCGTGGCCGTCGCCGGAAAAGGAGTCGGGCGTCAGATTGACGATCGCCATGATGCGAGGGCGGCTCAGATCGAGGCGGAAATCGCCGCAGACGAGTTCTGGCATGGGTCGGACACTCAATGAAAAGGGGGCGGCATCGCCACCCCCGGGGGTTTGCACTTCGATCGGCGCTCAGGCGGCCGAGGTCGCGGCACTCGGCTCCGGACCGGAGGAATCGTCCTTCTTCGGCCGCGGCGGCTGGCCGGACGGCTTCGGCGGACGCGGCTCGCGCCCTTCCATGATGTCGTTGATCTGGTCCGCGTCGATGGTCTCCCACTCCAGCAGCGCGGCCGTCATGGCCTCGATCTTGTCGCGGTTGTCGTCGATCAGGCGACGCGCCAGTGCGTACTGCTGGTCGATGATGCGGCGAATCTCGGAATCCACCTTCTGCATCGTCGCCTCGGACACGTTGCGGTGGGTCGTCACGGCCCGGCCGAGGAAGATCTCGCCCTCCTCTTCGCCATACACCATCGGCCCGAGCGCATCCGACATGCCCCACTGGGTCACCATCCGCCGCGCCAGATCGGTCGCGCGCTGGAAGTCGTTCGAGGCGCCGGTGGTCATCTGGCTCATGAACAGCTCTTCGGCGATGCGTCCGCCGAACAGCACCGCGATGGTCTGCAGCAGCCGCTCGCGGTCCTGACTGTAGCGATCCTGCTCCGGCAACTGCATCGTCACGCCGAGCGCACGGCCGCGCGGGATGATGCTGACCTTGTGTACCGGGTCGTGCTCCGGCACCAGGCGGCCGACGATGGCGTGGCCCGCCTCGTGGTAGGCGGTGAGCTTCTTCTCGTCGTCGGACATCACCATCGACTTGCGCTCGGCGCCCATCATGATCTTGTCCTTGGCGCGCTCGAAATCGTCCATGGTGACGGTGGTCTTGCTGGCGCGGGCGGCGAACAGCGCCGCCTCGTTGACCAGGTTGGCCAGGTCGGCACCGGAGAAGCCGGGGGTACCGCGGGCGATAATGGCGGGCTTAACGTCGTCGGCCAGCGGTACCTTGCGCATGTGCACCTTCAGCACCTGCTCGCGGCCACGTACATCGGGCAGCGGCACCACCACCTGGCGGTCGAAGCGGCCGGGGCGCAGCAGCGCCGGGTCGAGTACGTCGGGACGGTTGGTGGCGGCGATGACGATCACGCCCTCGTTGCCCTCGAAGCCGTCCATCTCCACCAGCAGCTGGTTGAGGGTCTGCTCGCGCTCGTCGTGACCGCCGCCGAGACCGGCGCCACGGTGGCGGCCGACGGCGTCGATCTCATCGATAAAGATAATGCAGGGGGCGTGCTTCTTCGCCTGATCGAACATATCGCGTACGCGTGAGGCGCCGACACCGACGAACATCTCGACAAAATCGGAACCGGAGATGGTAAAGAACGGCACCTTGGCCTCGCCGGCGATCGCCTTGGCCAGCAGGGTCTTACCGGTACCGGGGGAGCCGACCATCAGCACGCCGCGCGGGATCTTACCGCCCAGCTTGGTGAACTTGCTCGGGTCGCGCAGGAACTCGACCAGCTCGGCCACGTCCTCCTTCGCCTCCTCGACACCGGCCACATCATTAAAGGTGACCTTGACCTGGTCCTCGCCCAGCATGCGCGCCTTGCTCTTGCCGAAGGACATGGCGCCCTTGCCGCCGCCGCCGCCCTGCATCTGGCGCATGAAGAAGATCCAGACACCGATCAGCAGCAGCATCGGGAACCAGGAGATGAAGATCTGCATCAGCACGCCCTGCTTCTCCGGCGGCTGCGCATTGATGGCAACACCGTTGTTGAGCAGGTCGGCAATGAGGCCCGGATCCTCAGGGGCGTAGGTGCGGAAGATTTCGCCGCTGTGCATCACGCCGCTGACCTGATTGCCCTCGATGCGTACCTCTTTCACCCGCTTCTGCTTCACATCTTCGATGAACTGCGAGTAGGTCAGCGGCACCTTGTCGGCGCGCTGCGGACCAAAGCTGGTAAATACCGACATCAATACGAAGGCGATCACCAACCACAGCAGAATGTTCTTGGCTATATCGTTCAAACCAGGCCTCAACTCTCTGAAAACTCTTTACGCGAGTGGGGTTATTAATACCCAACCGCAATTACTAAGGGTTTGGTACGTTACTATACAAAATAGTTCAGCGCCAACACATAAACCTCCCGCGAACGCGCCCGCGAGGCCGCCGGTTTACGGATCACCACCTTGCGGAAACTCTTGCGGCACTCCTTGACGAACTCATCGGAACCCTCGCCCTGGAACAGCTTGAGCAGCATATTGCCGCCCGGTTTCAGCACGCTACGCGCCAGGTCCAGGGTCAGTTCGCACAGGTACATCGCCTTGGGCTGGTCGATGGAGCGCATACCACTCATGTTGGGGGCCATGTCGGACATTACAAGATCGACCGGGCGGCCGCCGAGGGTATCGAGCAGGCGGTTGAAGGCCTCCTCTTCCTGAAAGTCACCCTGCAGCACCGCCACGCCGGGAAGCGGGTCCATCGGCAGGATATCGAGGGCCACGACCATCCCCTCATCGCCGACGATATCGGCGACGATCTGCGACCAGCCGCCGGGGGCCGCCCCCAGATCCACCACCGTCATACCGCGCTGGAGCAGTTTGTCCTTCTCATTGATCTCCAGCAGCTTGTAGCTGGCGCGGGAGCGGTAGCCCTCCTGTTGGGCACGGGCGACGAATTCATCATCGAAGTGCTCCTTCATCCAGGCATCACTGCTTTTACTACGTGCCATATCTCAAACCTGTTGCATCTAATCGTTGCTGGGGCTAAGGTTGCCCCCCGTTTTCACCAAAGTATACCCGCCGTTATGTCTCTCACCGAATCGCAAAGACGCCACCTGCGCAAACTCGCCCACAACCTCAAGCCACTGGTCATCATCGGCGGCAACGGCCTGACGGAGAACGTGGTCAATGAGATCGACCAGACCCTGGCCCATCACGAGCTGATTAAGGTGCGGGTAAATGCGATGGATCGGGAGGAGCGTGACGCGATGATTGAGGCGATGTGCGAGGCACTGGAGTGTGCCCTGGTGCAGCGTATCGGCCATATCGCGGTGATCTACCGCGAGGCGGAAAAGCCGAAGATTAGCCTGCCCTAGCCGCTTCTTTCTGCGGCTGCCCTGCCACTATCAACAGCAGCAGCCCGATCACGCAGTTGATCAAATAGAGCAGTGAGGCGATGCCGTGCAGCACGCCGAAGCGGGCGGCGGCACCGCTGCCCTCGACCAGTCCCTCGGCCTTCAGTGCCGCCATCGCCGGCTGCAGGAAGAACTCCCCGATCACCACCACCACCAACATCACCAGCAACATTTGCACCCGGCGCTTCGTCAGGGGCCGAGAGTAGCGCATCCACCAGATACCCAGTATCGCGGCGCCACAGCCGATGCCGATAAAGCTGACGGCGGTGAACATCTTTCCCGCCACCATCCCCGCCAGCATGCGGTCGCCCAACGAGGCGAAGAGGGTGGGAACGGCCAGGAAGCCGATGGCCCAGAGCCCGCCCACCCAGAGACTGAGCAGCACGCGCTCGCCGGTGACCAGGATGCCTCCCATTCCCTGCTCGGCCCGTGACTTATTCGTAGCGAACGTCGAGGATCTCGTACTCGCGGATCCCGCCGGGGGCCTGCACCTCGGCCACATCGTCCACCTGCTTGCCGATTAGGGCGCGGGCGATGGGTGAGGTGATGGAGATACGGCCCAGCTTGATATCGGACTCGTCCTCGCCGACGATTTGGTAGGTCACCTCTTCGTCGTTCTCCACGTCAAGCAGATCCACGGTCGCGCTGAAGACGACCTTGCCGCCGGCATTAAGCGTGGCGGGGTCGATAATTTGCGCGTTACCCAGCTTGCCCTCGATCTCCTGGATACGCCCTTCGATAAAGCCCTGCTGCTCGCGGGCGGCATGGTACTCGGCGTTCTCCTTCAGGTCGCCGTGCTCACGCGCCTCGGCGATGGCCTGAATGACTCGCGGACGATCTTCGCCCTTCAATTTGGTCAGCTCTGCACGCAGCGCCTCGGCGCCACGTGCAGTCATCGGTGTCTTTTCCATCAATTCAGCTCCTGATGCAGATCTTGCAGACGATTGACGTCGCTCTCGGCGCGGCGCTTGATAGCGCGGCAACTGGCAGCGGCACCGGCAATGGTAGTGTAGTAGGCGACCTTGTGCTGCAGCGCCTCGCGGCGGATGCTGAAGGAATCCTCGACCGCCTGCTTGCCCTCGGTGGTGTTGACGATGAAGCTGATCTCATCGTTCTTAATGCTGTCGACGATGTGCGGACGCTCCTCAGTCACCTTGTTGACGATGCCACACTCGACACCCGCCTCCTGCAGCGCCGCGGCGGTACCGCGGGTAGCGACCACCTCGAAGCCCAGCTCGATGAGGTCACGGGCCACGCTAACGGCCCCCTTCTTGTCCACCTCACGCACGCTGATAAAGGCGCGGCCCGACTCGGGCAGGGTGACGCCGGCGCCCAGCTGTGCCTTGTGGAAGGCCTCGCCGAAGGTGCGACCAACGCCCATCACCTCGCCGGTGGACTTCATCTCCGGGCCGAGGATGGGGTCGACGCCGGGGAACTTGATGAAGGGGAAGACCGCCTCTTTCACCGAGAAGTACTCGGGAATGATCTCTTCGGTCGCACCCTGCGAGGCCAGGCTCTGGCCCGCCATGCAGCGTGCCGCCACCTTGGCCAGCGGACGGCCGGTCGCCTTGGAGACGTAGGGCACGGTACGCGAGGCGCGCGGGTTGACCTCCAGCACGTAGACGTCGTTGTCCTTAATGGCGAACTGGGTGTTCATCAGGCCGACCACCTTCAGCTCCTTCGCCATCACCTCGCACTGACGGCGCAGCTCGTCCTGGATCTCGGCGGAGACGCTGTAGGGAGGCAGCGAGCAAGCGGAGTCACCGGAGTGAACACCGGCCTGCTCGATGTGCTGCATGATGCCGCCGATCAGTACATCTTCGCCGTCGCAGATGGCATCGACGTCGAGCTCAATGGCGTCATCGAGGAAGCGATCCAGCAGTACCGGCGACTCGTTGGAGACCTTCACCGCGTCGCTCATGTAGGTGCGCAGCTCGGCCTCATTGAAGACGATCTCCATGGCACGGCCGCCCAGTACATAGGAGGGGCGTACCACCAGCGGATAGCCGATCTCCTCGGCCAGCTTGACCGCGGTCTCCGGGTCACGGGCGGTGCGGTTGGGCGGCTGACGCAGGCCCAGCTTCTCGATCATCTGCTGGAAGCGCTCGCGGTCTTCGGCCAGGTCGATGGAGTCGGGGCTGGTACCGATAATCGGGGCACCGGCGGCCTCCAGGTCGCGCGCCAGTTTCAGCGGGGTCTGGCCGCCGTACTGCACGATCACGCCCTTGGGCTTCTCCAGGTCGATGATCTCCAGCACATCCTCCAGGGTCAGCGGCTCGAAGAAGAGGCGATCGGAGGTGTCGTAGTCGGTGGAGACGGTCTCCGGGTTGCAGTTGACCATAATGGTCTCGTAACCGTCGTCGCGCATCGCCAGGGCGGCGTGTACGCAGCAGTAGTCGAACTCAATACCCTGACCGATACGGTTGGGACCGCCGCCGAGGACCATGATCTTGTCCTTGTCGGACGGGTTGGCCTCGCACTCCTCCTCGTAGGTGGAGTACATGTAGGCGGTAGAGGTGGAAAACTCGGCGGCGCAGGTATCGACACGCTTGTAGACCGGACGGATGCCGTGGTCGTGGCGCAGCTTGCGGAACATATCCTCGCTAACACCCAGCACCGTGGCCAGGCGGCGGTCGGAGAAGCCCTAGCGCTTGAGCTTGCGCACGAATTTATCGTCCAGGCCATCGAGACCGCGCGCGGCGGCCTCCTTCTCCAGGGCGATCAGCTCTTCGATCTGCACCAGGAACCAGGGATCGATATGGGTCAGCTCGTGCACCTCATCGACGCTCATGCCGGCACGGAAGGCGTCGCCGACGTAGAAGACACGCTCGGCGGAGGGGCGGCGCAGCTCACGCTGCAGCACATCCATCGCGTTCTCGTCGCTGAAGTCCAGCACCTCGTCGAAGCCGTCGACACCGGTCTCCATGCCGCGCAGTGCCTTTTGCAGCGACTCCTGCTGGGTGCGGCCCATCGCCATCACCTCGCCCACCGACTTCATCTGGGTGGTCAGGGTGGAGTCGGCCTTGGGGAATTTCTCGAAGGTGAAACGCGGGATCTTGGTGACCACGTAGTCGATGGAGGGCTCGAAGGAGGCCGGGGTGGCACCGCCGGTGATCTCGTTCTGCAGCTCGTCCAGGGTGTAACCGAACGCCAGCTTCGCCGCCACCTTGGCGATGGGGAAGCCGGTCGCCTTGGAGGCCAGCGCCGAGGAGCGGGAGACGCGCGGGTTCATCTCGATGATGGTCATGCGACCGTTTTCGGGATTGATCGCGAACTGGACGTTGGAGCCGCCGGTGTCGACGCCGATCTCGCGCAGTACCGCCAGCGAGGCGTCGCGCATGATCTGGTACTCCTTGTCGGTGAGGGTCTGCGCCGGGGCGACGGTAATGGAGTCACCGGTATGGACCCCCATCGGGTCGAAGTTCTCGATGGAGCAGATGATGATGCAGTTGTCCTTGCGGTCGCGCACCACCTCCATTTCGTACTCTTTCCAGCCGAGGATCGACTCCTCGACCAGCAATTCATTGGTCGGCGAGAGGTCGAGGCCGCGCTCGCAGATCTCGACGAACTCCTCCTTGTTGTAGGCGATACCGCCACCGGAACCACCCATGGTGAAGCTGGGGCGGATGATGGTGGGGAAGCCCACCTGGGCCTGTACCTGCCACGCCTCCTCCATCGAGTGGGCGACCGCGGCCTTGGGCATCTCCAGACCAATCTTCAGCATCGCCTGGTGGAACTTGTCACGGTCCTCCGCCTTGTCGATCGCCTCTTTGGTGGCGCCGATCATCTCCACGCCGTGCTCCGCCAGTACCCCTTCGCGATCGAGGTCGAGCGCGCAGTTGAGCGCTGTCTGGCCGCCCATGGTGGGCAGCAGGGCATCGGGCTTCTCCTTCTCGATGATGCGCGCCACCGCCTGCCAGTTGATCGGCTCGATGTAGGTGGCGTCGGCCATCTCCGGGTCGGTCATGATGGTGGCGGGGTTGGAGTTGACCAGGATCACCCGGTAACCCTCCTCGCGCAGCGCCTTACACGCCTGGGCACCGGAGTAGTCGAATTCACAGGCCTGGCCGATGACGATGGGGCCGGCGCCGATGATGAGAATGCTTTGGATGTCTGTACGTTTTGGCATCGCAGTCTTTTACTCAACCTGAGTTAATCAAACGGGGAGCAAACGCTCCCCGCGAATCATTTCTTGCTGTCTTCGATCAGCTCGATGAAGTGGTCGAACAGGGGGGCCACGTCGTGCGGCCCCGGGCTCGCCTCCGGGTGTCCCTGGAAACTGAAGGCGGGACAGTCGGTACGGTGCACCCCCTGCAGCGAACCGTCGAACAGCGAACGGTGGGTGGCGCGCAGGTTACTGGGCAGGCTCTCCTCGTCCACCGCAAAGCCGTGGTTCTGCGAGGTGATCATCACCACGCCGCTATCGAGGTCCTGCACCGGGTGGTTGGCACCGTGGTGGCCGAACTTCATCTTCATGGTGCTGGCGCCTGAGGCCAGGGAGAGCAGCTGGTGGCCGAGGCAGATACCGAACATCGGGATGCCGGTCTCGGTCAGTTGCTTGATCGAGTCGATGGCGTAGTCGCAGGGCTCGGGGTCGCCGGGACCGTTGGAGAGGAAGACACCATCGGGCTTGAGCTTCATCACCTCGTCGAACGGGGTCTTGGCCGGTACCACGGTGAGGCGGCAGCCACGATCGCTCAGCATGCGCAGGATGTTGCGCTTAACGCCGAAGTCGTAGGCCACCACGTGGTGCGGCAGCGCCTCCTCGATGGGGCCATCGGGATGACCGGGCAGGCCCCCTTCAAGGGTCCAGCTACCCTGGGCCCACTCGTAGGGCTGACCTGTGGTCACCTCTTTGGCCAGGTCCATCCCCTTGAGGCCGCCGAAGCCCCTGGCCGCTGCCACCGCCGCTTCGGCGTCGATGTTCTCGCCGGCGACAATGCAACCGCTCTGTGCACCCTTCTCACGCAGGATGCGGGTCAGCTTGCGGGTATCGATGTCGGCAATGCCCACCACCTTGTTGTCCCGCAGGTACTGGTCGAGCGGGCGCTGGTTGCGCCAGTTGCTCGCCAGCAATGGCAGGTCGCGAATCACCAGGCCGCTGGCGACGATGTCGGAAGACTCCTCATCCTCGTCATTGGTGCCGGTGTTGCCGATGTGGGGATAGGTCAAGGTGACGATCTGTCGTGCATAGGACGGATCGGTCAGGATCTCCTGGTATCCGGTAAGCGCGGTGTTGAACACCACCTCACCAACGGTCTGCCCTTCACTTCCGATGGATTCGCCCCAGAACAGGGTGCCATCTTCAAGGGCCAGCAGGGCCGGTTGCCGCAAGGTAACCTCCACGTATTAGATGCGCAAAGCGGGAGGGACCTGTTCAGGCCCTTCCCGCCTATGATTCGTAAGAGTGTCGGGCGTGGAGCCGCTCCGACTGATCAGGCGGATTGTACTGGAATGGCCCCTATGCTGTCCATGCCGATCACGCCCTTTAGGGGGAAATCGCCTCGTTTGGCCCAGGGTGATAATCCGCCTTGCCCTGACGGCGGGGTGATGCAAGACTGCAACAGATAATCACGACAGGGATACCTCTATGCACCATAGCTCGGCCGTAGCGGAAATCGTCAGCGGCATTATCGTCCTGCTACTCATCGCAGCGGCGATCCTCGCCCTCACCAAGCGGCTGCGGCTGCCCTATAGTGTGATGCTGGTACTGGTAGGGATAGGGCTGGCCTCCCTGGGGGAGCAGAACGGTGGCTCCCTGCCGTTGCTCAAGCAGCTGTCTATCTCCCCCGACCTTATCCTCTACGTCTTCCTGCCGACGTTGATCTTCGAGTCCTCGCTCAATCTCGACAGCCGCCAGCTGCGCCAGAATATCGCCCCCATCGCCACCCTGGCGATACCGGGGCTACTGCTCTCCACCGGCCTCATCGGCCTTATCGTCCACTGGGCCACGCCGATCCCGCTGCTGCCCGCGCTACTGCTGGGGGCGATCCTCAGCGCCACCGACCCGGTGGCGGTAATGGCGCTATTCAAGCAGCTGGGGGCGCCGCAGCGGCTTGGGGTGCTGGTGGAGGGCGAGAGCCTGTTCAACGACGCCACCGCTATCGTACTCTCGCGCATCCTTATCGCGGTGATCGCCGGCACCATGGTCGACACCTCGCTGGGCGGCAGCCTGCTCGACTTCATGGTGCTGTTCTTCGGCGGTCTGCTGGCCGGGGTGGTGCTGGGCAGCCTCACCGCCTACCTGCTGGGGCTGGTGGAGTCCGACCCCTTCCTCGAAATCACCCTCACCACGGTACTCGCCTACGCCTCCTTCCTGCTGGCAGAGGAGTTGTTGGGGGTGAGCGGCGTAATGGCCACCGTGGGGGCCGGTGTCACCCTGGGCGGCTGGGGCCGAGTCAAGATCTCCCCCTCGGTACGCATCTATCTCGACCACTTCTGGGAGCAGATGGCCTTTATCGCCAACGCCCTTATCTTCCTTATGCTCGGCCTGACGGTAGACCTGCACGCCCTGTGGCACTCGCTGGACCTGCTGCCCTGGGTGGTGATCGCGATGCTGCTGGCCCGCGCCGTGATCATCTACGGCCTGATGCCCCTGGTGGGGCGGCTGCCCGGCTCCAAACCGGTTGAGGCCTCCTACCAGACCGTGATGTTCTGGGGCGGACTGCGTGGCGCCATCGCCATCGCCATCGTCCTCAGCCTGCCCCACTTCGAGTATGCCGAGACCTTCACCGCCCTGGTGATGGGTGCGGTACTGTTCACCCTGCTGGTGCAGGGGCTCACCATCGAGCCACTGATGAAGTACTTTAAACTCGATCACCCTCCCCTCTCTGACAGGCTGGCACTGCTGGAGCGCAACCTCATCGCCAACACCCATGCACAGGAGCGCATCCACAACCTGCTGACCGGCGGCCTCTTCTCCGCACCGCTCGCTCGGCGCCTGCAACAGCAGTGCAAGGAGGCGATACAACAGTCGCAGCAGGCCATCGATCGGCTACGTCAGAACGAAATGGACGAGAAGAGCGAGATTGCCATGCTCTACCTACGGGCACTCTCCGAGGAGAAGGGCTTTTACGATCGGATGTATGCCGAGGGCCACCTCTCCGAGGGGGCCTACCGTGAACTGGTGGTCGTCCTGATCCTGCAGATCGATGCCATCCGCTTTAATGGCGCCTTCGAGCACGTCCATTCACACCGCATGCGACGCCGCCTGGAGAAGGGGCTCTACCGCCTGCTGGAGAACTCACCGAAACTCGCCGACTTTGGTGAGCGCCTGCGCATGCGCCGCATTATCCGCAACTACGAAGAGGTATGGGGCCACTACCAGGGCAGTGGCCAGGTGATCCTCTACCTGAACGAACTGCGCTACCTCGAATCGGTTCCCGAACTGGTGATGCAGGAGGTACAGGGCAACTACCAACGCTGGCACCAATTCGCCCGCAAGCAGCTCGATCTTGTCAGCGAAAACTTCCCCGAAATGGTCAGCTCGATGCAGGATCGGCTGGGCCAGCGCACCCTGCTCCTCGCCGAGCTGGAGGCAACGGAAACCGCCATCGCCAACGGTATGCTGCCCAAGGGAATGGGCGAAGCGGAGATCGTGCGCCTGGAACATCAACTCAACCGCCTGCGTGGCGAGACGATAGAGAAGCTCCAACTCGATCCGCTGCAGCTGCTGCGCAAGGTCCCACTTTTCATGAATCTGGACGATACGGTGCTGGCCAAACTGGAGGCGATGATCCAGCCCCGCACCGTGGTCACCGGCAGCGACATCATCAAACAGGGCGACATGGGCGACTCGCTGTTCCTCATCGCCCGCGGCGTAGTGCGCGTCACCCAGAGCGAAAATGGAGAAGAGCAGGATCTGGGGACCCTCATGGCCGGTGACTTTTTCGGCGAAATGGCGCTAATGCACCACGAAAGCCGTAGCGCCACTATCCACAGCGTCTCCCCCTGCCTGCTCTACGAACTGAAGAGCGTAGACTTCGACCGCTTCATGCGGGGGCAACCGGAGATCGCGGCGGAGTTGCGGCGGGTCGATGAGGCTCGAAGGGAGGCGATGGGGGGCTCATAGCTGCTGCCCCCCCAAAAAAGTGTCCACAAACAATTGCATTAGCCCCCTCTAATATTGAGTATTATCATACGTCCTCTCTTCACCTGCCGGACGAGTGTTTAATGAAAGCGTGGTTACCGTTACTTTTCCTGCTCAGCACAAGCTTTGCTGCCACGGCGGCCGCACAGCCCGAAGAGCACGAGTTCTGGAGCGTGCAGTTCGAGAACGACACCTGGAGTAGCCACGACCGCTTCTACACCCAGGGACTGGAGGTGAGTGTCGCCACCATCGGCCCGCCGCCCCGCTACCTGCAGCTGATGGCCAACGCCCTCCCCTTCTACAAAACCGGAGCACTGGGGGTGCACGGCTACAGCGTGGGCATGAAGATGTTTACGCCGGAGGATATTCGCCAGAGCACATTGGTGGTCGATGAGCGCCCCTATGCCGGCTTTCTCTTCAGCAATATGGGCATCGCCCACCTCTACGAGGAGAGGGGCAATGAGCAGCGCATCAACGGCCTGATGCTGACGGTGGGTATCGTCGGCCCCAGCTCTCTCGCCGGTGAGCTGCAGCGCGCTTCGCACCGCCTTATCGGCTCACCCATCCCCGAGGGGTGGGACAACCAGCTGGACGATGAGCTGGGGATCAACCTCACCTATACCAACAAGTGGCGTGCCATCTACCCACTCCAGAGGGGACAGGAGTCAGAGTTCAGCTACCACGGCGGTTTAACGTTGGGTAACGTCTACACCTACGCCTCGGCCGGTGCGATGTTACGCTGGGGTACCCGACTCATGGACGACATCGGCCCGCCCTCGATCACCCCGGGCTTCCCCGGCATTCCTGCCTTCAGGCCGGGTGTGGAGTGGAACTGGTATCTCTATGGCGGTGTCGAGGTTCGTGCGGTGGCACGAAACCTCTTCCTCGATGGCAACACCTTCCAGCAGAGCCACAGTGTGGAGAAGGAGAATCTGGTGATGGACGCACAATTCGGCCTCTCGCTAAGGCGCAACAATGTGCGCTTCTCGCTGAGCAATATCGTGCGCAGCCGTGAGTACATCGGGCAGCCGGAGGAGACCCGCTTCGCCGCGATTAACCTGACGGTTTACACGCGCTAAAAAAAAGGCCCCCGATGTGGGGGCCCCGCATTGCTTGCAGCACGACTATTTGGCGCTGGCCTTGGTTTTTCCCGTTGCACTGTACCAGCTGCTTTCGGGGTACTTCTTCTCGCGCTTGGCGATAGCCTTGTTGATCTTCTCTTCCAGCTTAATCAGTTGTTTGGTGTCCTCGAACTCGGAGAGATAGGTCAGTACCGGCGCCTCGATATCAAGCAGGGCGTTAAAGGCGTCAGACTCATCGATGTTATTCAGCAACACGCGGATCAACCCTCCGTCCTGCATCACCGTGATGTCCTTGTCACGCAGGGTACCGCCCTTCTCCACGTATTTGCGCTTCAGGGAGATGATCTTCTCCAACGCCGCCAACGCCAGCTCGCGTGTCTTCTCATCTTCAACCTTGGCGAAGGGGTAGATGCGCGGCGCCTCGGAGATGTCCTTTACGTTCTTGAAGGCACGCTTTAGCAGGTCGCGCGCCTCCTCGATCACCCAGGGCTTATCGCTTTGCTGCGCGAAGTAGTAGATGTTTTCCAGGTCTTCCGAGTCAACCCGGTCCTCCAGCAGATCGAAATAGTTTCCCGCGGCCTTCTGGTCCGCTTTGTCATCGTTAAATGCATAGAGCTGGGTGTGACTGAATGCCAGCAGCATCAGGCCGATACGGCTCTCCTTGTCGCGCTTGTGCTGAGCGGCAAGCTCGATGGCCGCTTCGTATTGATGGCGCTCAAACAACCCGGTCGCCTTTGTTACCCATGCCGGTGCAGTGGCCACCACCGCGCTGTAGGTGACCGGCTTTATATTGGGGTTGGCACTAAACCAGCTGCTGTCGGGGAACTCCTTCAGCCGCTTGGTGATACTCTTTTTAATGGCGCCTTCGAGTTTGCCGATCTTATCGCCCTCGTAGTCACTAATGTAATCAAGAACCGGGGCCTCGATATACTCCAGGCTGCCGTAGGCATCCGAGATGAGTACATTCTCAAGCAGCGCGCGAATCAGCTTCTCATCCGACATAATCGTGATGTCTCTTTCACGCAGGGTACCGCCCTCCTCCACGTATTTACGCTTAACCGCCATGATCTCTTCCAGGGTGTTGAAGGCCAGTTCGCGCGTCTTCTCATCCTCCACGCGGGTGAACGGCAGGAGGATGCTGACTTCATTCATCTTTTTGACATTGCCGAAGGCGACCTTGAGCAGGTCGCGCGCCTCTTCCACAACCTCCGGCTTGTCCGTTTGCCGGATAAAGTAGAGGATGTCCTCCAGGTCCTGGGCATCCACCTTGTCTTCCAGCAACTCGTAGTACCTTTTAAAGGCCTTTTTATCGGTCTTGGTGTCGTTGAACTCATAGAGCTGCAGGTGGCTGAATGCCATCAGCATCAGCGCAATTCTGTGTTCCCGGTCCTTTCTGTACTCCTCAACCAGTTCGATGACATCCTGGTATTTATCGTTTTCGAACAATTTTTTGCCCTTTCCCTCCCAGGAGGCGGCCATGCTTGGCAGGCTCAGGGTAAAGAGCAAAATAAGGGCGGTAAACCGCAGGGCTGAGTTCATTGTTGGTACTCCTTTTGTATATCCCGATACTATTTTTAATACTTTGTAACAACAAAAAGGCCGTTCAGATGAACGGCCTTTTTTTAGCGCCTCCCCGGTTACAGGAAGGTGAGGATCTCCTGCTCGATCTCCCCCTTGTCGATGATCGTGGACTGGGCGATCGGCTTGTCGAACAACTCGCTAATCACCGCGGGGATCTCGATGTTGGCCTCCTTGGCGATGGCCTTGAGGGCGTCGATATCGTGGGCGTCCTCTTCGCCGGTGAGGGCATTGGCGATCACCGGTGAGAACTTGGTCCACTCAGCGGTGGAGTAGACGATGGTCTTCAGCGGCTCGTCGCGGCAGCTGTCGTAGGCCTTGAAGCAGGTAGCGGTGTGGGGGTCCATCAGGTAGCCCCCGGCGAAGGCCTGCTTGATGTACTGCTTGCCTTCGGTGTCGTCGCAGAAATCGGCGGCGAAGATGGCCTGCAGTTGCGCCAGTTCTTCGCTGCTCAGCTCGTAGTGCTTTTCACTGTCGAGCTGCAGCATCAGTTCCCTGGTGCGCTCGGCGCCGAAGAGGTCGAACAGCACGCGCTCGATGTTGGAGGACTTGAGGATGTCCATTGCCGGTGAGGTGGTGGGGATCACCGCACGCTCGCGCAGCTCGTAACGACCATTCTTAATCAGCTGGGTCAGCACGTTGTTGTTGTTGGAGGCGATGAGGATCTTCGCCACCGGCAGCCCCATCTTCATCGCATAGTAACCGCCGAGGGCATTACCGAAGTTACCGCTGGGCACATTGAGGTAGACCTTCTCACCCAGCTCGATGGCGCCCTGGCGCACCAGTTCCAGGTAGGAGTGGACGTGGTAGATGGTCTGGAAGATGATGCGGCCGAAATTGACCGAGTTAGCGGCGGAGAGATAGATCTTCTTCTGCTGCAGCTTCTCCTTGAAGGCGGCGGAGCTGAGCAGGTTCTTCAGCGCGCTCTGGGCATCATCGAAATCGCCGTGAATACCGATCACCTTCAGGTTGGCGGCGTCCTCGGTCACCATCTGCAGACGCTGCACGTCGGAGGTACCGCCGTCGGGGTACATGCAGGCGACCTGTACGTTGGCGCGGTTCTTAAAGGTCTCCAGCGCCGCCGGGCCGGTATCACCCGAGGTGGCGGCGAGGATCAGGTAGTTCTCGTCACGCGCCTGCGCCAGCGCGGAGAGGACGATACCGAAGGGCTGCAGGGCCATGTCCTTAAAGGCGCGGGTGGGGCCGTGGTAGAGCTCGCTCACATAGAGGTCATCCTTCACCTTCACCACCGGTACCGGGTTGCTCGCATCGTCGAACTCGTCGTAGAGGGCCAGGGCCTGCTCGATCACCTCCTGCTCGATATCGATCTCGAAGGCGGCGAGGATGTCGCGTGCCAGCGACTTGTAGTCGGCCTCGAGATGGTCGGCGAGGAAGGACTCCCCCAGCTCCGGCAGCGACTCGGGCGAGTAGATGCCGCCGAAAGAGGACATGGGGTTGAGGATCGCCTCGGAGAAGCTGACCTTCAGGGGGTTCTGGCCGTCATTACCACGGGTTTCGATAAAGTTCACGGTTCTACCTGATTTCGTTATATCTGGTTGATGAATAGCTCGCCATTATAGCGAATTCGCCGGTGGGGTTCTTGCGGCTTTTGCCTCACTCTGCCGCGACGATGGTATCGACCATCAGCTGCAGACTCTGGTTACCTCGCCATTCGTTGATGTCGAGGCGGTAGGCGATCTGTACCTGCCGGGGCTGCATCGCCAGCAGTGGCTCGTCGACGTTGAAGGCGATGGCATCGACCGTCTGCCCGCTGTCGGGCCAGCGCAGCTGCATCTTGAGGTGGCGCTCCTTGAGGATGCGCGAGCCCTGCACCTCGAACCAGCCGTCGAACAGCGGCTCGGCGAAGCCCTGGCCCCAGGGGGTCTCGCTACGCAGGCGGGCGGCCAGTTCCATGGTCGCCTCAGAGGAATCGAGCTCGCCGTCGCTAAGCAGGGTGCCGCACAGCTCCTCCTCACTCAGGTGGCGCCGCACCTCTGCATCGAAGGCCTGCCTGAACTGCTCCAGGGCATCCCCGTGGATGGTGAGGCCAGCGGCCATGGCATGGCCGCCGAACTTCTTCAATAACTCAGGGTGGGCAGCGGCGACCGCGTCCAGGGCGTCACGGATATGCACCCCCTTCACCGAACGGGCCGAGCCCTTGATGTCGCCCCCCTGAGCATCGGTGAAGACGATCACCGGGCGGTGCAGCCGGTCCTTGATGCGCGAGGCGAGGATGCCGATCACCCCCTCGTGCCAGCCGGGGTTGTAGAGGCAAAAACCGAACGGCAGCGAGGTATCCTCATCCAGATGTAACCGCTCCACCTCGGCCAGCGCCTCGTCGCGCATCTCGCCCTCGACACTACGGCGCTCGTGGTTGAGCTCCTCCAGCCGCAGCGCCAGGGCGCGTGCCTGCTCCATGGTCTCACTGAGCAGGCAATTGATGCCGATGGTCATATCCTCCATGCGCCCGGCGGCGTTGAGACGTGGACCGAGGCCGAAACCGAAATCACCGGAGACCAGCCTGGTGGTATCGCGTTGTGCCGCCTCGCACAGTGCCTGAATGCCGGGTGAGGCGTGACCGGCACGGATGCGCGCCAGCCCCTGCGCCACCAGGATGCGGTTGTTGTGGTCCAGCGGTACCACGTCGGCAACGGTACCGAGGGCAACCAGGTCGAGCAGCACGGCGAGGTTGGGCACCACCATCCCCTGTTGCTCAAACCAGCCCAACTCGCGCAGGCGCGAGCGCAGCGCCAGCATGACGTAGAAGATCACCCCCACCCCCGCCAGGTTCTTGCAAGGGAAGTCGTCACCCGGCTGGTTGGGATTGACCATCGCCTCGGCCGTCGGTAGCTGCTCACCCGGCAGGTGGTGGTCGGTGACCAGCACCTTTATCCCCGCCTGCTGCGCCGCGGCGACGCCATCAATACTGGAGATGCCGTTATCGACGGTCACGATCAGATCCGGCTTGCACGCGGCGGCGACAGCGACGATCTCGGGGGTGAGGCCGTAGCCATACTCGAAGCGGTTGGGTACCAGGAAGTCGACCTCACCGGCCCCCAACATGCGCAGCGCCTTCACCGCTACGCTGGTACTGGTGGCACCGTCGGCATCGAAATCGCCGACAATGAGGATCTTCCACTGCTGCTGCAACGCCTCGACCAGTAATGAGACCGCCTCGTCGATCCCCTTGAGCTGGTGGAAGGGCAACAGCTTTTCCAGCGAGTGGTTCAACTCATCGCGGCTATGGATGCCGCGGCTGGCGTAGACACGGGCCAGCAACGGCGGCAGCTCGGCGGCGATATCGCCGGGAAGCGTCGGCGCCTCTCGGCGCACGATGTGGTGGGTGCTTTGATAGCTCACAGCAACGAGGCCAAAGGTTTACGCCGACGCCACCAGCGGCGCAGCGCTTTCTTATTGATGTGCCAGCGTCCCTGGTCAGGTAATTCGATTACCAGTTCAACCAATTCACCCGACTTCAGCTTTTGCAGCAGAGAGTCGAATACATCGTCAGTGGCCGTATCAGCTACCCAGAGTACCCGCCCCGGCATATTCGAAGCTCCATGCGGCAGTGCGGCGAGTTTCGCCAGCCCCCGTGCCACGGGATGGTCGGTTTGAACGCTATCAAATTCAGGGGCTTTGATAGAACTCGGGAGCTCTCCCCCACCCCAGAACCAGATTCCGTTCACCGCCAACGCCCCCTCGGCGCTACGCTGCAGGTTGACCGAGCTGGAGTGGAGCAGCATCTGCACCTCGGTCATCACCCGCTGCCACGCCATCGCATCGTCACCCTGGGGCAACACCTCACCCACCCGGCGGCCCATCGCCTCGACGGTAGGGACGGTTTGGATTGCCACCGCCTCGGGCAGGCGCAGGTACCAGCGCTGCGGCGTGGCGGCGATAAAGTGCCAGCCGTCATCGGCATAGGTGCGGTTGAGTTCCGCCACCAGCGAGTCGGCCTCTACTTGGCTAAGGCCCAGGGCGTCGGAGGCGGAGAGGAAGAGCTGGTCGCGGTCGGCAACGAAGTGGACCGGGTCGGCACGTAGCCACCAGCCCCCCTCCACCGCTACCCCGTCACCGAGGGCACTCAGTGGAGCCAGCCCGCCATCGACGCCGAAGTGAGCGCACAGGGTGTCGCTAAATCCCCCGGCCAGCGCATCGCGATCCCCCTTGCTGAGCAGGGTCTGCAACGCGGGCATCGGCGTCCATTCGCCCTCCTCGGGAGGGGATAGGGGCGGCAGCAACAGGGTAAGCGAGTCGATGGTCATGGCATTAAACGACAAGGGGGCCTGCGGCCCCCTTGTACAACCGAGGCACGGGCCGAATGATCAGCCCAGGCTCTCCATGCGAATACGGGTCACCTCATCGGCGACGGTATCGAGCTTGGCGATGGCGGCAAGGGCCTGGTTCAGGCTCTGCTCCTTCGCGCGCTGGGTCAGCATGATGAGGGTAACGCTGCTCTGCCCCTCGGCGGGCTCCTTCTGCAGCACCGCCTCGATGGAGATCCCGGCCTCGCCGAAGATGCGGGTGATGTCGGCCAGTACGCCGGGACGGTCTTCCACCTGCAGGCGCAGGTAGTAGGCGGTCTCCACCTCGTCCATGGGCAGGATCGGCAGGTCGGAAAGCTGATCCGGCTGGAAGGCGAGATGCGGTACGCGGTTGCCCGGGTCGGCGGTCATGGCGCGCACCACATCGACGATATCGGCCACCACGGCAGAGGCAGTCGCCTCGGCACCGGCGCCGGCGCCGTAGTAGAGGGTCGGTCCGACCGCATCGCCCTGCACCAGTACCGCGTTCATCACGCCGTCGACATTGGCGATAAGGCGGCGCTCGGGGATCAGGGTCGGGTGGACGCGCAGCTCGATACCGCTATCGGTACGGCGTGCCACCCCCAGGTGCTTGATGCGATAGCCCAGCTCCTCGGCGTAGGTGACGTCCTCACGGGTGATCTTGGTGATCCCCTCGGTATAGGCCTTGTCGAACTGCAGCGGCACACCAAAGGCGATCGAGGCGAGGATGGTCAGCTTGTGCGCCGCATCGATCCCCTCGACATCGAAGGTGGGGTCCGCCTCGGCGTAACCCAGCGCCTGCGCCTCAGCCAATACGTCGGCAAAGTCACGTCCCTTGTCGCGCATCTCGGTGAGGATGAAGTTGCCGGTACCGTTGATGATGCCCGCCAGCCACTCGATACGGTTGGCGCTAAGGCCCTCGCGGATCGCCTTGATGATGGGAATACCGCCGGCTACCGCCGCCTCAAAGGCGACCATCACGCCCTTGGCCTGGGCCGCGGCGAAGATCTCGTTACCGTGCTTGGCGATCAACGCCTTATTGGCGGTGACCACATGCTTACCATTTTCGATGGCCTTCATCACCATCTCCAGGGCGAGGCCGTCGCCGCCGATGAGCTCCACCACGACGTCGACATCGGCCGCCTCGACCACCTCGGAGGGGTTGGTGGTGAGGGTAATGCCGTCGGTGTCGCAGATGCGCGGCTTGTCGAGGTCGCGGGCGGAGGCGTGGCTGATCTCAATGGCACGACCGGCGCGACGGCTGATCTCCTCGGCGTTGCGTTTAAGGACGTTGACGGTACCGCCACCAACGGTGCCGAGACCAAGCAGACCAATTTTTACGGGATTCATAGCGGTTTCTTTCTCTAAGATTAATGTTCGTTGTCAGGTGCCGTGGCGCTTGCGATAGCCGCTGAGGAAGCGTTCGATGCGCTCAACAGCCTCCTTGAGGTCATCCGGATTAGGCAGGAAGACCATGCGGAAGTGGTTGTTGTCGATCCAGTTGAAGCCGCTCCCCTGCACCACCAGCAGCTTCTCCTCTTTGAGCAGCTCCAGGGCGAAGGCCTGATCGTCGGCGATAGGATACATCTTCGGATCCAGGCGCGGGAACAGGTAGAGCGCGGCCTTCGGCTTGACACAGCTCACCCCCGGGATCGAAGTAATAAGTTCATAGGCCAGGTCACGCTGGCGGGTCAGACGCCCTTGCGGGGCCACCAGGTCATTAATACTCTGGTAGCCGCCCAGTGCCGTCTGGATAGCAAACTGCCCCGGCACGTTGGAGCAGAGGCGCATGGAGGCGAGGATATCGAGCCCGGCAATGTAGTCCTGGGCATGGTTCTTCTCGCCGGAAACCACCATCCAGCCGGCACGATAACCGCAGGCGCGGTAGTTCTTGGAGAGGCCGTTAAAGGTGACGAAGAAGACATCGTCGGCCAGCGAGGCGATGGAGGTGTGGTGCCCATCATCGTAGAGCATCTTGTCGTAGATCTCGTCGGCGAAGATGATGAGCTGATGCTGGCGGGCGATCTCGATAAGCTCCAGCAACATATCGTTCGGATAGAGCGCCCCGGTCGGGTTGTTGGGGTTGATAATGACGAGGGCGCGGGTGTTCGCGTGGATCTTGCTGCGAATATCGTCCAGGTCGGGGAGCCAGCCGGCACCCTCGTCGCAGACATAGTGGCGCGGCGTGCCGCCGCCCAGGCTTACCGCCGCGGTCCACAGCGGGTAGTCGGGGGCGGGAACCAGCACCTCGTCACCATTATTCAACAGCCCCTGCATCGCCATCACGATGAGCTCGGAGACACCATTGCCCACGGTGATATCCTCCAGCTCCACCCCGTCGATGTTCTTCTGCTGGCAGTAGTGCATGATCGCCTTGCGCGCGGCAAACAACCCCTTGGACTCGGAATAACCGGAGGCCTGGGGCAGATTGTGGATAACGTCCTGCTGGATCTCCTCGGGCACCTCGAAGCCGAAGGGGGCGAGGTTGCCGAGGTTGAGCTTGATGATGCGGTGCCCCTCCTCTTCCATCAGGCGGGCGTGCTCCATCACCGGTCCACGGATATCGTAATAGACGTTGTCCAGCTTCGACGATTTCTTGAGCTGGCGCATATCGGTCAACTCTTTTGCTGGGGTTGTGGTCACAAAGGCGATCCTTTATATACACGCCGCTAAACCGCACGGTTCTGGGGCAAAATGAAAGCTGCTAACATTACTGGGGCCTTAATTCCCTGTCAATCAACCGTACCCGAAATGCCATGAAAATCAGCCTGGAACAGTCCGGCGGTATCTATACCGCTCACAGCTACCGTGACAACACAATTAGCATCCGCCCGCCCAACGTCGCCTCGGGCGATGACGAGCAGTTGATAAAGCTACAGGGGAGCTGCCTGCTCAGCGCCCAACGGCTCATCGACGACTGGCCGCCGCAACAGCTGGACGAGCTTGGCGATGAGCATATGGGGGCGATCAAAGAGCTACTCCCCGAGCTGCTGCTCATCGGCAGTGGCGAGAAGATACGCTTTCCCTCGGCGCAACAGCTTGCCGCCCTGGTGAAGCTCGGTATCGGCTACGAGGTGATGGATACGGCGGCCGCCTGCCGTACCTACAATGTGCTGGTCGGCGAGGGCCGCAAGGTGGTCGCGGCCCTGTTCCCCGCCTAGCGAACACCACGGCAATTTCGAGGCAAAAAAAATCCGGTGATTAACACCGGATTTTTTTCAACCATCTCACCCCTTAACAGGGTGCAGCGATAATGGTCTTAGATGTAGAGCACGATGTCAGCTTCACCAGCGAACTCGAAGAAGAGTGCGGCACCGCCGAACTCAACCCCATCGATGAAATCGTTGGGGTTCATGTCGAACAGGTCAACCGTCATCTGGCAGGCAACGTTCTTCACGTCAACCTCCATGCACAGCTCACGCAGCTCTTCCAGGCTGGCAACGCCCTTGGACTTCATCTTCTGCTTCATCATGGCGGTCATCATGCTCTGCATGCCCGGCAGTGCCTGCAGCAGTACCGGCATCGGCATCGGCATCGGCATACCAGGGTTACCAAGAGAAGTAACCTGCAGGTCGAGGTCCTTCTTCAGGCACTGAAGGCCATAAAAAGTCCAGAAAATCTGTACTTCGTAACCCAGTGCCGCCGCGGTAGAGGCAAGGATGTAAGGCGGGTAGGCCCAATCCAGCGTTCCCTTGGTGGCGATAATGGCCATCTTCTTTTGATCTGACATCTAAGGTTCCCCCTGACGCTGTGGTTGTTGCTTAAGTTACGCTTTCTTGATCAGGAAAACGAACTTGCCGCCTTCTTCACCAGATTCCATCAGCTCGTTGCCGGTCTGCTTGGCAAAGGCCTCGAAGTCTTTTACTGAACCCGGGTCGGTAGCGATGATACGCAGAACCTGGCCGGCGTCCATGGTGCCGAGGGTCTTCTTGGCGCGCAGGATGGGCAGGGGGCAGTTCAGGCCGGATGCGTCGAGCTCTTGATCAAAGTTTGCCATTGTTGTAACTCCTAAATGGATTTTGGATGAAAAAAAACGCTTCAACCGCCTTCGCGGCCAAGCGATATGTAAGCTTTACTATTCAATAGAGTACTTATATGCCAACTGGATGTTGAAAGCAAGCGTAAATATAGCTGCGCGGACATAGTCCAGGCAGCACACATCCCGCATAATGGCATGGAACTTCACCCCCTGATCGCAGGACTAACCCCCTATCATCAATGTAATCGCTGGATGCTCGCTTGATTCGTAACTACCTGAAATTCCTGATACTGCTGTTGGCACTCAGCCCCCTCCCCTCGCTGGGCGAAGCGGTTGCACTGCCCGAACTCGGGGACAGCTCAGCCACCAGCCTCACGCCAGCACAGGAGCGGCAGATCGGCGGCGAGGTGGTACGCCGCATGCGCAATGCCGGTTATCTTATCGACGACCCACTGGTGACTTCATATATAAAGAATGTGGGGCGCACTCTCGCCACCCATACGCAGGGTGGCGATGCCTTCACCTTTTTTGTGGTCGATGCCCCCAGCGTCAACGCCTTTGCCCTACCCGGTGGCTTCATCGGTGTGCACAGCGGCCTGATTCTGGCCAGCCAAACGGAAAGTGAGCTGGCCAGCGTCATCGCCCACGAGATCGCCCACGTGACCCAGCACCACCTGGCCCGTGGCGTCGAGCAGGCCAACCGCATGCAACTCCCGGTCACGGTCGCCCTTATCGCCGCCATTCTCCTCAACAGCGAGGACAGCAATTTGAGCAGTGCGGTACTCGCCGGCGGCCTGGCGGGGAGCCAGCAGATGCAGCTGAACTTCAGTCGCGCCCACGAACACGAAGCGGATCGCATCGGCATGCAACTGCTGGCCGAATCGGAGTACGACCCGCAGGGGATGGCCGGCTTCTTTGCACGCCTGCAGGAGCAGTCACGCTACTACGGTGAAGGGGTACCCGAATTTCTCCGTACCCACCCGGTCACCACCAGCCGCCTGGCAGAGGCGCAATCCGCCGCGAAGCACTACCCGGTAAAGATGCGTACGGACGCCCCTAGCTACAGCGTGGCGAAGGCTCGCATCCGCCTCCACCACAGCGACAGTGCCGCCGCGCTGATGAAAACGCTGCAACAGCGGAGTGAAGAGCAAGCTGTCACCGCTGAGGGTGAACTCTACCTCAAGGCCATCACCCATATCGCACTACAGCAACAAGCTGAGGCAGAACAGATTCTGAACCAGCTGCTCACTCACCATCCAGACAGCATCGCCTACCGCGAAACGCTGGGGAAACTTCACTACACTCAGGGCGACTACAAGCTGGCCGTTTCTCTCTATCGGGCGGGACTAAAACGCCACCCCCACAATGAGCTCCTCGGCCTCTCTCTGGCAAGCAACCTTGTCGCCCTGCATGACTATGCTGCGGCGCGCGAACAGCTGCAGGAGATCGTACGACGAAACAAGCAGAGTGCCGGCGCCTACCAACTGCTGGCCCAACTGGAGTCCGAGGCGGGAAACCGCGCTGCCGGCCACCTTGCCCAGGCGGAATACTACCTATTGCTTCAGGAGCCCCGCAGTGCCCTGGAGCAGCTAAACACCGCAAAGAAGATCAACAACCTCGACTTCTATCACGCCTCCCGCATTGACGCCCTCAGCCAGGAGATCCAGGGGGCACTCAAATCAGAGCAGAAGTAGCCATCAAGTCGTGGTAAACCCCCATCGGGGATCACGACGCCACGCATTAGGGTAAACCCCTACCCGTACCCGCAACGACCCTCATGATAAAACGCTAATATACTAATATATAACGAGTTTTTTGCGTTTTTTCTTGCGTTCCATGTTGCAGTGGGTATGCTACGAACATCCTTATCCTGCAGCTCGGTTATTGGCTGCTACAGGAAATCTGGATTTGGCAAGGGACTATCGCGGTAATAGCGAGCGTAGCGGAATGAGTACGTGTCTGTTATCGCAACACCATAAGAAAGAGACTTTGGAGGATACCATGCGGAAAGCCGCACGTTTTATCTCTACTGCAGGCGCGATGGCCACCATCATCGGCGCCTTGAGTGCTACCCCCCAACTGGCTGCTGCAGCTGACGCACAAATGATCGCAGAGGGCCAAAAGATTGCCTTCAACCGTAAGAAGGGCAACTGCCTGGCGTGCCATCAAATCGAAGGCGGTAAGCTGGCGGGCAACATCGGTCCGGCACTGGTTGCGATGAAGGCCCGCTTCCCCGAAAAGAGCGCGCTGCGCGCCCAAATTTGGGACGCGACTGTGAAAAACAGCAACACCATGATGCCTCCTTTCGGGCGTCACGAGATCCTGACCGAGTCAGAGATCGACAAAGTTGTTGAGTTTATTTATAGCTTGTAAGCTAGCCCCAATTTTACCCATACATGAATCTGAGGAGTTTCAACGTGAACATGAAGCGTAGAGTATTTCTGAAGGGCGGTCTGGCCAGCGGCATGGTAGCCGTTGCTGTCGGTGCTGGCCTGGTTAGCCCCCGCCAGGTTCTCGCGGCGTGGCCCAAAGCCGCCTTCGAGGCAAAGAGTGTCGAAGACGCCCTGAAAGGCGCCGTAGGCACCGACCTCTCCACCCCCAGTGACGCTATCAAGCTCGACGCCCCCGACATTGCCGAAAACGGCGCCGTGGTACCGGTAAAGATCACTGCCAACATGAGCGGTGTTGAGTCCATCACCATCCTGTCCGAGCAGAACGCTACCCCGCTGGTTGCCAGCTTCTCCATGGGCAAAGGTGCTCAGGGCTATATCTCCACTCGCATCAAGATGGGTAAGACCTCCGACGTCATCGCCGTTGTGAAGGCTGGCGGCAAGGTCTACAGCGCCCGTAAGAATGTCAAAGTCACCATCGGTGGTTGTGGCGGTTAATCGGCTGCGACACTAAGTAACCGACACAAGATTTAAGCGTTTAGGAGAATTCAGCAATGGCTAAGTCAAGCATTAAAATCCGTGCCAAGGTCAAGAAGGGCGTCTGCGAAGTAAAGGCCCTGATCAAGCACCCGATGGAAACCGGTCTGCGTAAAGACAAGAAGACCGGCAAGGTCATCCCCGCCCACTACATCCAGGAAGTCAGCTGCACCCACAACGGTGCTGACGCTATGACCGCTCAGTGGGGTGGTGCCATCTCTACCAATCCCTATGTCTCCTTCAAGATCGAAGGTGCCAACAAGGGCGACGCCATCTCCCTGAGCTGGGTCGATAACCTCGGCAATAAGGACTCCGCCGAAGCACAGGTTAAATAAGGCATTACCGCCAAATCGCCATAGAGAGCCCCCCAGAAGAACGAGGAGTCAGAATAATGCGTAAAATCGCACTCACAGCATCCCTGGTTGCCCTGTTCGCAGGCATGCCGGCTGCTGTACAAGCAAGCCCCAGTGAGGACCTCAAGTCCTTCCGTGAGTACTACATGAAGCGTTTCCCCGGTGTTCCGCTGAATGAGTTCCAGAACGGCGTCTACGCCATCAACGCCGATGCGCGTAAGTCATGGGAAGCCATCGAGGAATTCCCGCCCTACGAAGAGGCAGTAGAAAAGGGTGAAGAACTCTTCAACACCCCGTTTGCCAATGGCAAGACCTACTCCAGCTGCTTCAAGAACGGCGGTAAGGGTATTCGTCAGAACTACCCCTACTTCGATGCCAAGAGCGGCAAGGTCAAAACCCTCGAGGGTGAGATCAACGCCTGCCGTAAGGCGAATGGTGAGAAGCCCCTGAAGTGGAAGAAAGGCGCCATCGCCTCCATCTCCGCCTACATGGCCTCCACCTCCAATGGCAAGAAGATCAACATCACCGTCCCGAATGACCCGCGTGCACTGGCCATTTACCAGCGTGGTAAGGATCACTTCTACGCCAAGCGTGGTCAGCTGAACCTGAGCTGCGCCAACTGCCACAAGGATAACGCCGGTAACCAAATCCGCGCCGATACCCTTAGCCCGGCACTTGGCCACCCCAGCCACTTCCCGGTTCACCGCCTGAAGTGGAAGGGCCTGGGCACCATGCACCGCCGTTTCGGTGGCTGTAACAAGCAGGTTCGCGCCAAGCCGTTCAAGGCACAAAGCGACGAGTACGTTGCGCTGGAGTACTTCCTCAACTACATGAGTAATGGTATTGAGGTAAATGCACCGAGCTCACGCAAGTAAGCACGGCACACTCCGAAAAAAACCCGGCATCAGCCGGGTTTTTTTTTCGTCTAGTGAATCGTGACGCTATTTATCGAGCCGCGGCCTGATAGTGTCGAACACCTGCTCCACGCTGATCACCTGCAGGCAGACGTTGTCGTGACACGGTGTCTTGCGGTGGTTGGCAGCGCTAACGCAGGGAGAACAGGCCAGCCCCGCATAGATAGGTGTACTGTCACCCAGCGAACCATAGAGGGCCGGGGTCTCCGGACCGAAGATCACATAGCTCGGCATTTCAGTGACGGCGGAGAAGTGACCGGGACCGGAATCATTACTCACCATCAAAGTTGAAATGGTGTAGAGCGCGGGCAGCTCGGCAAACTTCACCCGGCCAGCGAAGTTGACACAACGCTCGTGCCCCACCTCCCCTTTCAGCGCCTCCGCCTCCTCGCGCTCGGAGGGGGCGCCGGTAATCAGCACCACCACATCGTCATAGGCGGCAAGGATACGACGCATCAGCTCGGCATAACGCTCGGGCATCCAGCGTCGCTGGATCAACAGCTCGCTGGCGTTGGGGTTGATCAGGACAATACGCTGCCTGCCCGCATCATAATCAGCGTACTCCTCACGCACCCGTTGGCGCATCGCCTCCAGCTCCTCCTCCTCGACACGAACCCTGGCCAGCTGGATCTCGTCATCGCTGATCAGGGTCTTCGAATAGGGCAACTCCGGCTTCTGCGCCAGCGCCGTATTGATAAGGGCGATAAAGTTCTTGGCGATGTGCATATGGGCGTTGTACGCCACCCGGTGGGTCAGCAGCTCGCCGCGGTAGAGCCCCTCGTTGTGAAAGGCGTGGTAACCGATACGGTTGTTGGCACCGGAGAGGCCGGTGAGCAGCGCGCTGTAGCGGGAGAAGAGCTCCAGGTCGATCACGGTGTCGATCTTGTTGCGGCGCGTCCAGGCGAGGAAACGCAGGCTGGAAAAGGCGAGCGGAAAGAGGCCGCTCTCATCGATATGGAAGACATTCTCCTCCGGCACCGTGCCAAGCAGACGCAGGCTGGGAGCGTTCTTGCTGAAGATGACGAAGTAGAGCTCGGCACCACTGTCGCGCATCTTGCGCATCGCCGGGTCGGCAATGATGGCGCTGCCCATCTCCGAGAGCTCAACGAACAGCACCCGCTTCGGTTCGCTACGGCGCCAGGGGCGCAGCAGGCGACCGAGCTTGAACAGCTGCGTAAAGGCAAAACAGAGCGGCACCCCTGCGTAGTAATCGATCTGCCGCATCGTATCGACTTTCATTATTTCTCCCCTGTCACAGGTTGTATCGCCCCTTTAGATAAACGAGCAGTCCAGGCAGGCTGGCGATGATCAACACCACGCCATAGACAATCGACATCGCCAACACCGCCGCCTGATCGGCCCCAATAAGGGTGAAAAAGCCGATCATCGCCCCTTCGCGAATTCCCCATCCCGCCAAGGAGAGGGGGATCAGGGTCAGCAGGATCACCGGCGGCACGACGATGAGGAAGGTCAGCAGGTCGTACTCCACCGCCACACTGCGGCCGATGAGAAAGATCGCGATCAAGGCGAGCAAGTGTACCATTACCGAGAGGCCAAGCTGGCTACCCATCTTGAGCGGACTGTGCACCACCTTGCCAAGCTGACGGGAGATCTTCAGGAACACGCGGGTGATACGCCAGCGCTCCAGCCACTGTATGCGGTGCAGCAGCAACAGCACGACAAAACCGGCCAGGCCACAGGCCACCAGCCAGGTGACCGTGAGGAAGACCCCATGGGGCAGCAGCTCAGGGTTAATGGCGTGGGCAATAAGGTTGAGCAGCAGCAGCCCGACCAGGCCCAGCACCCGATCGATGAACACCCCATAGAAGGCGTCGCGCTTGCGCCCCTGGCGGCGTGCCACATCGAGCACTCGTATGGCATCGCCGCCGATACTGGTCGGCAGTGCCTGGTTGAAGAAGCTGCCCTTGAAATAGCTCCTGAGGAAGAAGCTGAAATTGAACTCATAACCCAGCGGCTGCATCACCAGGTACCAGCGATAGGCCGCCAGCATGGTACTCATTATCTGGAACAGCACGCCGAGCAACAGCAGGCGCGGCACGATATTCTCGACACTCTGCTTTACGCCGTCGAAGTCTACCGAGCGGAACAGCAGGCCGAAGATCAGCAGCGTAATGACGATGCGTACCACCACCCCCAGGGAGGAGCCGCCGCCCGCCGCCTCCAGCTCCTCGCTACTCACCTCCCCTTCGTCCTTCGGCGCACGTCGGGTAAACAGCAGTTTAAGACTGGGCAGGGCAAGGGCCACCGCCAACAGGCCAACGGTGATCTCCAGCCAGCGCGCGCCGCTATAGCCGCTCTCCTGGAAGAAGACGAGCGACAACGCCGCTGCCAGCAGCAGCACGGCGAAGATGCGCTGCGCCGAGTCGCTCACACCCCACGGTATGCGCGGCGCCAGGGTGAAGGCGATAAGGGTAGAGAACCAGGCGAACAGCGCCCCGCCCAACACATCCAGCGGCCAGTGCACACCGACCACCATGCGTGAAAAGCCCACCAGCACTGCGGCGGCCAGGAGCAGGGCCTTCAGGCGACCGGAGAAGCGCTCCAGGCAGAACAGCGCGGCGACGGTGAAGGCGGCGGTGGTGTGGCCCGAGGGGAAGGAGACCGCCTTGTGCGCAATGCCGATCACCGTGATCTGGTCGGCGGGTAGCACGGCGGGCGGGCGCATCACCAGCATCCACTCCTTCAGGCCGTGTACGATCAAGGTACTGACCAGCCCCGAGAAGAGCAGCGTCCACAACAGGTCGGGGCGACGCTCGATAAACAGCAGGGCGAGGCTGAAGATCACCAGCGAATCACCGAAGGTGGTGATGTTCTGCCAAATCCAGCCGCCGGTGTAGTGGCTGAACTGGTTGAAGAAGAGGAACAGCGCCTGATTGGCGTCGCTGCCCCACACCATTCCCATGGCGAGAAGAAGCAGCACCATGGGCAGCCAGGCCCACGGACTCTTACTCAACTGGCTGAGAGTCGGTTGGTACTGCTTATCCATGGAAGCCTTCGCATCGGTAGTAGGTAAAACGGTGTACCGGCTTATCGTTTAATGGCACCAGCAGTTGCTCCAGTTGATCACAGCGTTCAAATTTGCCCAGGTCCTCCTTGGCGCTTCGCCCTTCGAGCAGGTCCGGCACGATTAACAGCCCCCCCTCCCCTTGCTGCAGGCCACCGTACCACAGGTCAAACTGGTCATAACGCCCATCGATCACCTTCACCGCCACCGGCCTGGCATACCAGGCGATGCGGCTGGCCATCGACCAGTTACCGATCAGCAGCGCCTCCTCTTCGGAGGCACGCAGGGCAACACCATGTTGCGCCGCCTCGCGCCAGCCGTAGAGGTCGCCAAGCGGGTGCTCCAGCGGTTCGAAGGGCATCCAGCTAAAGGCGAACTGGCTGTGAATAAGCAGCGTCAGCAACAGCGAATAGCCAAGGGAGAGATAGGCGAAGAGGCGCACGCTCAGCCGCTGCCACTTCGCCACCAGCCAGCGTGCCGTCAGCGGCGCCAGGGCGGCCCACGCCAGCAGCGTCCAGTGCGGCAGGGTCTCCTCGAAGCCGCTGCTCCAGCCGAATAGCAGCAGCACCGGCAGCGCCAGGGCAACCGTCAGCCTCACCCCCGGGTGTCCCAGCTCCCTGCGTGCCGCGACAAGGGCGAGTACGCCGAAGATGAAGATGGCCGGCGAGTAGGCCAGCAGTTGCCCCGCCTGGCCACGCAGGAAACGTGCCCCCTGCCACTCGCGCTCGGGCATGCCGTGGCCCAGCTGGTAGAGGAAGGAGATCCAGTCATGGCTCGCATTCCAGTAGAGCACCGGCAGGATTACAATAAGCGCCACGCCCACCGCGGCCCACAGCCTGGCCGAAACGAGCTGGCGCCACTCCCCCTGCCACAGCAGGTAGATGAGTGCGGTCGCCACCAGGGTGATGGCGGTGTACTTGGAGAGCCCCGCCAGGCCGAAACAGAGTCCTAACAGCAACCAGTCACCCCAACGCCCCTGCTCCACTGCACGGTGCAGATAGAGTACCGCCAACAGCGCAAACAGTAGCAGCGGCAGCTCCGGCACCAGGGCGATGGAGAGCAGCTGGAAGATAACGGCCGACTGCAGCAGCAGCACCGCAACGAACCCCACCCACGGCCCCTCTTCCGGGAACAGCTCGCGGGTCAGTCGATAGAGCAGCAGCGAGGAGAGCGCCGCAAGCAACAGCGGCCAGATGCGCAGGGCAAACTCCTGCTCGGAGAAGGCGAGTGCCAGCGCCTGTAGCCACCCCACCATCGGCGGGTGGTCGAAGTAGCTCCAGTCGAGCTTCAGCCCGTAGAGGGCATAGTGCGCCTCATCGACGCTGAGGTCGATTCGGCCGATGACGAAAAGGTGGAACAGGGAGGTAACGGCCACAAGCAGCAGCGTCATCCGCACCGCATCGGTTACTTTGGCGGAGTGAGACAGCATCAGCGCTTGTGATCCTGTCGGTCGCGAAACGCCCGAAAAACCAGCCAGCAGGCGGCAAGCAGCAGCGGCACCGCCACCTGCATCGCCAGCAGGCCACGTTCTGCGGTGATATCACTCAAGATGACATCGCCCTGTGGCCGGACATCCTGCAGGGTGACCCCCTTCCACAGCAGCAGACCCGCCACCGCAAACAGGCAGGCCGACCACAGCAGTCGGGCAGGATTCAGCCCCGACTCGCGCAGTCGTCGCGCCAGCAGCCACAGCACCACGGCCCACAACCACCAACCCAGCAGGCGGCTGGGCGAGAGTTCGGCGGCATAGCGGGCGGTCTCAACGAGGGGGGAGAAGAGCTTGCGGACCATACTCTGCTCGCCCTGGTAGCCGGCCGCTAGCGGCACCACCTCCTCCCGGCTCCCCTCACGCAGCAGGGTAACGATGTAGTCCGCCTTCTGCTGGTCGCTCATCTGCTCCTGTCCGGGCACCCGCAGCAGCGTCCAGGTGCGCGAATAGCCGCCCCAGCCGTGCCAGTCACTGGAGCTGACCAGGCGGATGCGCCCCTCGCGCTCCAGACGCAGCATCTCGTTACGCACCGTGTCGGGAATATCGGGGTGACCGGCATTGACCAGCTCGAAGGCATCCACCCCGTCATCGGCCAGCTTTTCCACCGACGCGGCATCGAGTTGCCAGGCCAGGGAGATCAGCGCCGCCTGATGATCGCGGTGCAGGTTCTCGGCGAAGCGCTTCGAGTAGCCGATATCGGCGCGCCGGCCATAGAGCACCGGCTGATCGGGCTTGAGACCCACGCCGAGCAGAAAACCGTCATACTCGTTGACCATCTCCACCCCGGGGATCACCAGGGGGCCGCCCTCGCGCTGCGCCAGCTGCTCGGCGTAGAAACTGCCGCTGGTCTCGTCGTGCTCGGTCATCCCTATCACGTCGTAACCGCGCGCCTGGTGCCAGCGCAGGTTGTAGTCAGCACGCACCATGCCGTCGTGGGAGCCCAGGGTGTGGGTCTGCAGGTCGGCGGCGAGCCACTGGGGATCGGCCAGCTGCAGCTGCCAACCGGGAAAATGGATAAACGAGTAGAAGACGATAGCGGCGGGCACACACCACAGGGCGAACAGCGACACCACACTCGCCCACAGGCCGCGGCGCCACCAGAGCGCCTGCTCGCTACGCAGGAAGACCCACAACCAGGTCAGGAGCGCCAGCCAGATCGCCGTTGAGATGGCGGCAAGACGAAAGTCGGGGGCACCGATGATGATGTGGCCGAAGGCGCTGAACGGCTCGATTAGCATCTGCCACCAGGGCATGGTGACCTCTACCCCCTCGATCAGCGACCAGTCGCGGGCATCGAAGGGCCCCTGAGGCTGCCACGGCAGCAGCGCGAAGAGGGTGATAAAGAGCAGCAGCGCCCACAGCAGCTGTTGCATAGACAGAGTTCGTAGCAGCGTCATCACTCAGCCTACCTCGCCCAGCGGTTGGCCTGCAGCAGCTCATAGCTAAGCTGGTCCATCGCCAGCAGGCGTTGCTCCAGCCGCGGCAGCTCGGCCTCGTCGATACCGTGCTGCCGCAGCACCTGCTTCAGGTCGTGCTGCAAAAAGCCCTGCGGCGTAATGAGACCGATCTGCTGGCCACCGAAGGAGACGAAGGCCTCGCCCCCACCCTGCTTGCGCAACAGCGACTCACCCAGGGAGGAGTACTCGCCCTTGATCCCCACCAGGTCCATGATGGTCGGCACCACATCGAGCTGCGAACCGATCACGCTACGCTCCTCCGCCGTTACCCACTTCGGTGCGTAGACCAGCATGGGGGTGTGGAAGCGCTTCTCGATGCTCCCCTTCTGCAGGTGGTTCACGTGGTCCGCGGTAAAGATGAAGACGGTGTTGTCGAACCAAGGCTCCTTGCGCGCCTGCTCCATGAACTGGCCGATACTCCAGTCCGCATAGGACAGGGCGTTAAGGTAGCCCCCCTCACCGCCGGGTTCGTGCTTATGGCGCATGAACCGCTCGGGCAGCCTCGGGTAGGGTTCGTGGGTGGTGCCGGTGTAGGCGTAGGCGATAAAGGGCTCCCCCAGTTCATTGATACGCTGGTGCATGAACTGCAGGGTCTCGTAGTCCCAACCGAAGATGGCGCCCTCGGGGCGCGGGTAGTCGAGCAGCATGGGCATATCCTCCATGCCATAGAAGTGCTCGAAACCGGCCGCTGAGGCGATCCCCGCCACCTTGAAGGAGTCGCGCTCGGAGGACTGCACGAACAGGGTCTGGTAGCCCTGCTCGGCCAGAATGCCGCCGAGGCGCGAGAAGTTGGAGATGCCGATGCCGGTATCGATACGCGGCATCCCCTTCAGCGTCGGGATGCCGGTCAGGGTCGCCTGGATACCGTCGATACTGCGCTGACCCGCCGCATAGAAACGGGAGAAGCGCATCCCCTCTTCTGCCAGGGCATCGAAATACGGCGTGGCGCCGTAACCGTTGCCGCCAAAGCTGTCGACGTGGTCGAAGTTCCAGCTCTCCAGCAGCACGAAGACCACATTGAGCCGCTTCGCCTCGCCGGGCAGTGTCCGCACCATCGGGTAGTCGGGGTCGAGCAACGGCTCGCCGTTGCGTACCAGCTTCACCGCCTTCTCCTGCGGCATGAAGTGGTGGTCCACATCGCCCAGGTTGAGGGCGAAGACCACGGTGGTGAAGACGCCGTTAAGGCTGAGGTTGCCGTAGGCGGGATTACCGTTGTCATAGGCGTCGATGATCTCGATCACCTTGCCACTGACACCGCCGCGCCCCACGATTGCCAGCAACAGGAACAGCCCCACAAACTTGGGCAGGGCCCAGTTCGATGCACGGGTCGGCAACGACAGTACGCGCCACCAAGCCCACCCCAGCGCCACGGCGAACAGGGCAAACGCCAGCAGCGGCAGCAGTTGCGATTTGAGGGCGAAGTCGAGCAGAAAACCGAGGTCGTTCTGCATCAGGATCAATTCGTAGGAGAGGTGGCGCTGCACATGCTCGAAGTAGATGAGGTCACCCAGCAGCATCAACACCAGGCCGACGGTCAGCAAATAGAGCAGCCCGCCCCACAGCTTGTCCCACCACGGCCTGTCGAACCAGCGCAGCGGCAGCCACCACAGCAGCAGCGGTAGCAGGAACAGGCGCACGACAATGGAGCCGTCGAAGCGCAGGCCGTTGGCGAAGGCCTGCAGCGTCAGCACGCCACTGAGCGATTCGAACTCTTCCGGGTAGGTGAAATAGAACAGCCCCCGCACCAGCGAGAACAGCACCATGGTGATGGCGAGGAGAATCAGCCCCTTGTGGAAGCGGCTCAGGGAGGCTGGCAGCGTAAACGGCATAAGACGGCTTAGGTCTTGGGCAGGGTCACCCCGGTCTGCCCCTGGTATTTACCGCCGCGGTCGCCGTAGGAGGTCTCACAAATCTCGTCGGACTCGAAGAACAGCATCTGCGCCACGCCCTCGTTGGCGTAAATCTTGGCCGGCAGCGGCGTGGTGTTGGAGAACTCTAGGGTGACATGTCCCTCCCACTCCGGCTCCAGCGGGGTGACGTTGACGATAATGCCGCAGCGGGCATAGGTCGACTTGCCGAGGCAGACGGTGAGCACCGAGCGCGGGATGCGGAAGAACTCCACGGTGCGCGCCAGGGCGAAGGAGTTGGGGGGAATGATGCAGACATCGGATTTCACGTCGACGAAGCTGTTCTCGTCGAACTGCTTGGGATCCACCACCGCCGAGTTGATGTTGGTGAAGATCTTGAACTCGTCGGCGCAGCGCACATCGTAACCGTAGCTAGAGGTACCGTAGGAGACGATGCGCTGACCGTCCACGTCGCGGATCTGGCCCGGCTCGAACGGGTCGATCATCCCCTCATTCTCCGCCATGCGGCGGATCCACTTGTCGGCTTTAATGCTCATGCTGTTTCCATTCCCACTTCAAATCGTACATATGGCGGCCGAAAAAAATGGCGGCCCCCCGTCGGAGAGCCGCCATTATATAGAGTTGCAGGCCGGGCAGCCATGCCCGGCGTGGTCCCCTTAGTCGTTGGCGATAACGATCTTCGGGAACTTGGCGCTGTAGTCCTTCGCCTGACCGGCCAGCTTGGCAGTGGTCTTGCGTGCGATGTCGCGGTAGATCTGCGCGATGCGGCCATCGGGCTCGGCGGCCACGGTGGGCTTACCAGCATCGGCCTCTTCACGGATGGTGATGTCCAGCGGCAGGGCGCCGAGGAAATTGACGCCGTACTCTTCGGCCATCGCCTTACCGCCGCCCTCACCGAAGATGTGCTCTTCGTGGCCACACTTGGAACAGATGTGGATGGACATGTTCTCCACCACGCCCAGTACCGGCACCTCGACCTTCTCGAACATCTTGTAGGCCTTACGGGCGTCGAGCAGGGCGATGTCCTGCGGGGTGGTGACGATGACGGAGCCGGAAACCGGCACCTTCTGCGCCAGGGTCAGCTGGGTGTCACCGGTGCCCGGGGGCAGGTCGATCACCAGGTAGTCCACCTCGCGCCAGTTGGTGTCGTTAAGCAACTGCTCCAGCGCCTGGGTGACCATCGGGCCGCGCCAGATCATCGGGGTGTCCTCGTCGATGAGGTAGCCGATGGACATGGACTGGATGCCGTAGTTGACGATGGGCTCCAGCTGGGTGCCGTCGGGGGAATCGGGCTTCTTGTCGGAGAGACCGAGCATGCGCGGCTGGCTGGGGCCGTAGATATCGGCATCGAGGATACCGACGGTGGCACCCTCGGCGGCCAGCGCCAGGGCCAGGTTGACGGAGGTAGTGGACTTGCCCACACCGCCCTTACCGGAGGCGACGGCGATGATGTTCTTCACGCCCTTGATGTGCTTTACGCCCTTCTGCGCGGCGTGGGAGATGATGTTGGTGCTGATCTCGATATCGGCACTGGCAACGCCGTCGACGCCCTCAACCACCTCTTTCAACTTGGCGGCCAGCTCGGCGTGGTAACCGGCGGCGGGGAAACCGAGGGAGACGGTGACCTTGACCTTATCGCCGTCAACGCTGATGTCCTTCACGCACTGGGTGGAGACCAGGTCCTTACCCAGGTAGGGCTCTTCATAGCCCTTCAGCGCGGCTTCTACTTGTTGCTGTTCAACTGACATCTCTATCTTCTCCTAGGGGCCGCCGGGGCGACCGACCATATCTGACAAAAAAGTTCGGCTATTATCCCAAAACGGGCAAAGCGCGGCAATAATGGGCGCGTATCATAGCAAAAACGGCACTAATGACCCTATCCCGGATGGTGTATCAAGGAGCGGGCATCTAGCGGCTCTACCGCATAGTTGGTACTGTATGCGCAATTTTTCAAGATACCCGAACAGATAGATTCAACATGGCCGACAACAAACGCAAGATCCTCATCACCAGCGCACTCCCCTACGCCAATGGCCCAATCCACCTTGGCCACCTGGTGGAATACATTCAGACCGACATCTGGAGCCGCTTCCAGAAGATGCGCGGCCACGACTGCACCTATGTCTGCGCCGACGACGCCCACGGCACCCCGATCATGCTGCGTGCGCAGGGTGAGGGGATTGAGCCGGAGCAGCTGATCGCCCGTATCGCCGCTGAACATCAGGCCGATTTCGCCGATTTTGCCATCGCGTTCGACAATTATCACAGCACACACAGCGACGAGAACCGCGAACTGGCCAGCCTCATCTACAACCGTTTGAACAAAAACGGCCACATCGCCACCCGCACCATCACCCAGGCCTACGACCCGGAAAAGGAGATGTTCCTCCCCGACCGCTTCATCAAGGGTACCTGCCCCAAGTGCGGCGCCGAGGACCAGTACGGCGACTCCTGCGAGGCGTGCGGCGCCACCTACTCCCCCACCGAGCTGAAGGACGCGGTCTCCGCCATCTCCGGCGCCAAGCCGATCGAGAAGGAGTCGGTGCACCACTTCTTCAAGCTGGCCGACTTCGAGGGGATGCTGCAGTACTGGATCAAGGGCGAGCACCTGCAGCCCGAGATCGCCCACAAGCTCAAGGAGTGGTTCGACGCCGGGCTGCAGGACTGGGACATCTCCCGCGACGCCCCCTACTTCGGCTTCGAGATCCCCGGCGCCCCCGGCAAGTACTTCTATGTCTGGCTCGACGCCCCCATCGGCTACATGGCCAGCTTCAAGAACCTGTGCGAGAAGAAGGGACTCAACTTCGAGGAGTACTGGGGCGACAACAGCCAGGCCGAGCTCTACCACTTCATCGGCAAGGACATCGCCTACTTCCACACCCTGTTCTGGCCCGCAATGCTCACCGGCAGCGGCTTCCGCACCCCCAACGCGGTCTACTGTCACGGCTTCCTCACCGTCAACGGCCACAAGATGTCGAAGTCGCGCGGCACCTTCATCATGGCGCGCACCTACCTCGAACACCTCAACCCCGAGTACCTGCGCTACTACTTCGCCGCCAAGCTGGGGCACGGCATCGACGACATCGACCTCAACCTCGAAGACTTCCAGGCACGGGTCAACTCCGACCTGGTCGGCAAGGTGGTCAACATCGCCAGCCGCTGTGCCGGCTTCATCAAGAAGCGCTTCGACGGCCAGCTCTCCGGCAACATTAGCGAGCCCGAGCTGCTGCAGGAGTTCGTCGACGCCGGCGAGGAGATCGCCGCACTCTACGAGAAGCGCGACTACGGCCACGCCATGCGCACCATCATGCACCTGGCCGACAAGGCCAACGTCTACATCGATGAGGCCAAGCCGTGGGTCATCGCCAAAGAGGAAGGCAAAGACACAGAGCTGCACGACATCTGCACCATGGGCATCAACCTGTTCCACCTGCTGATGACCTACCTCAAGCCGGTACTGCCGGTCACCGCCGAGAAGGCCGAGGAGTTCCTGAATATCAAACCGATGAGCTGGAACAACTACCAAATGGCCCTCACCAATCACGCCATCAACAAGTTCAAACCGTTGATGACCCGCGTGGAGAAGGAGAAGGTCGACGCCATGGTCGAGGCCTCCACCCAGCACCTGGAGAAGGCCCAGGCCGCCGCCCCGGCCAAGCAGGAAAAGCCGAAGAGCGACATTGAACCGGTTGCCGATACCATCCAGTTCGACGACTTCGCCAAGGTCGACCTGCGCATCGCCAAAATCGTCAAGGCCGAACACGTCGAGGGGGCCGACAAACTGCTGCAACTCACCCTCGACATCGGCGACGGCACTCGCAACGTCTTCGCCGGCATCAAGTCCGCCTACGCACCGGAGGACCTTGAAGGTAAACTCACCGTTATGGTCGCCAACCTCGCGCCGCGCAAGATGCGCTTTGGCATGTCCGAGGGAATGGTGCTCGCAGCAGGGCCCGGAGGAAAGGACCTGTTTATCCTGAATCCGGATGAAGGGGCTCAACCCGGAATGCGGGTTAAGTAAAAGAGCTTGATGCAGGGTGGGTTAGCGAAGCGCAACCCACCATCAATCCGCCAATAAATGCCGTATTACGCAGCCCCACTTCACCGCACTACATAAAAATGCCCATCGAAAAAATAGTTCACAGAATTCTAAGTGCGGATCGCGGGCGTCATTGCCTGGTGTTAAAGAATTATAATTTGGCCTATGCAAGAATCCCCAAGGCCGCGAACTCATCGATTAAGCATGCCCTGCATGAAATGCTGTTTGGCCCTGAGCCAAACCACATCGCCAATGTCAACCGTGACAAATTCTGGCATAAGCACCCCAGCGGACAGGCGGAAATGATGACGCCGGCTCAGGCGCGCAAAACCTATCCCTCCCTCTATATTTTCAGTTTTGTCAGGAACCCCTATGCACGGATGGTCTCCTGCTACTACAACAAAATTGTATATCGCGACAAGTTGTCTCATTTCTTTAAAAGAAATGGCTTTTCAAAAGAGATGAGTTTTGCTGAATTCGTTGAAAAGGCGGTTCTGTTTGATGACAGGGTCACAGATATACATTTATGTTCGCAGTCCCACATCCTCAGCGACAAGGGAGAGCTCTATCCAGACTTTATTGGCCGCATTGAGGAGATGGATACGGACTGGGCCCGGCTGCGCGAAATTCTGCTATCGAGAAGTGCCATAAAGCTTCCCGTCCTCAGAAGGATAAATACCGGCAAGTATCCAACGCAGTCAGCGGCAACACTTTTCTCAGATGCCTCGTTACGCAAACTTGTACAGCAGCGCTACGCAGCGGATTTCGAGAACTTTTATACCGACTTTGATCTACTGGCTAATTAGTTTGTGGGTGGCGCATCGCACCACCCAGCCTACGTTCAACAGGGAAAACAAACTGTAACACTATAAAATGGAACGCTATGAAGAAGAGAATTAAAGCCCTTTCGTCTATTTCTGTGCTAACTGCCGCGCTCACGTTTATAACTCCAACTCACGCCGAGGTCTGCTTCGACTCTGGTACATGTAATTATGAAGGCTTCATGTGCGTCTCTGACGGAAATAAACTTAAGTCAGAATATAACGAAATTCAGTCAGAATATAATGAATGTGTTGATGACTATAACGAATTGCTGGAGAAGCACAGAAAACTTATCGACAAGTATAACGAACTGATAGACGAGTTTCGAAAAGTAGAAAAGTCCAACGATATGGACAGGCTTATTTATGAGAAAGCCTTGCGCCAGGAAGAGACCATTGACACGATTCGAATATGTCTAGAAAACTCGCGTACCCTGAGAAAAGCCAAGCGCTGCGGAGAATAAGACAGGCCAATAGAGATGAGTAGCAAGGCGTGCACTTACCTCCCTATGGGCTAGCGCATCAACTGCTCGGCTCTGGCGCAGGGACAGCGCCCACAAGATGCTCAGGCCGCAGCTCTTCCTTACACCACTCACTCACAGCCAACCAATCGATAAACGCCCCCCCTGGCAACGGTTTGCTAATGTGATCCCCCTGCAATAGGTCACACCCCTCCTCGACCAGGGCATCAAGGATTGTTCGGCTCTCTACCCCCTCGGCGACCACCTCCAGACCGAGCGAATGTGCCAGGGTGATGATAGCCGTAATGATGGCGGCATCGTTGTCGTCATCCAGCATCTCCATCACGAAGCCCTTGTCGATCTTCAACTCGCTCACCGGCAGGCGCTTGATGTAGGCCAGGGAGGAGTACCCGGTGCCGAAGTCGTCAATGGCGATATCGACCCCCATCGCGGCGATGCGTTGCACCGAGTCCAGTGCCAGTTGCGGGTCCTCCATAATGGCGGTTTCGGTAATCTCCAGTTTCAGTGCGGCAGCCGGATAGTCGTAGCGCTCGAGTAGTTCGGCGACCAGTTGCGGCAGTTTGGCATCGAGCAGATTACGGGCGGAGATATTGACCGCCACATTGAGATTTAGCCCTCGCTCGCGCCAGCCGGCCGTCTCCCGCAAGGCGTTCTCCAGCACCCGCTGGGTGAAGTTGTTGATAATGCCGCTACGCTCGGCGAGGTGGACAAATTCGTCGGGAAAGGTCAGGCCATGCACCGGGTGCATCCAGCGCACCAGAACTTCCACACCGGCAACCGTGCGACTGACGGCATCGACCTGGGGCTGGTACCACAGCACCAGCTCGTCGCTGTCGATGGCATGACGCAACTCCCCCATCAGGGTCAGGCGGTGCGGGGTGTATTGGTCCATCTCCGGGGCGTAGGTGACAAAATCGAAGCCCTTGCCCTTGGCGGCGTACATCGCCACATCGGCACGCTGCAGCAGGGTGTCGACATCGAAGCCGTGCTCGGGATAGAGGACGCCGCCGGTGCTCGCCTGCACCTCCAGAAACAGCCCCTCGACGGAAAACGGTGCCTCCAGGCTGCGCTGGATACCGTTCGCGGCCTCCATGACCTCCCGGTCACTGCGAATATGCGTCATCAGCAGGGCAAATTCGTCCCCCCCCATGCGCGCCAGGATATCGCCTTCGCTGGTGATCGCTTTCAGGCGTGTTGCTACCTGCCTGATCACCTGGTCCCCGTTGAGGTGACCGATGGTATCGTTAATCTCCTTAAAGCGATCCAGGTCCAGCAGCAACAGGGCGCAACGCCTCCCCCGCTCTTCGGCATGGGCAAGTGCCCGTGAGGCGCGCTTGCGGAACAGGGTACGGTTGGGCAGCTCGGTCAGTGCATCATGGTTGGCATCGTGGATCGACTGCAGCTCCAGCGCCGCCGTGTGAGTACGCATCGCCACCGTTTGCCCGTCAATCACCCTCCCCGCCTCGATCACCATTTGCTCTCCCAGGCGCTGCAGCAGCACGGCAACCAGCAGCGGCAGCAGGTCGAGCAGCCACAGCAGCGGGGTGCTGCGTTGGGCACGAACGATGGCATCGAGCGCTACGTTGCCTCCTGCGATCAGGATTGAGGCGGCAAGGACGATGAGGAGAGAAGCGGCCACACCCAACAGGGTATAGCGCGAGAGCCTGGCCCGGAGCTGGGCAAGGTTTGCGGTCGATGATTGGCTATCGAGGTCCATTAGCGCCTTCGTGCTTTCCTTAACACGGCTACGGTTATCCATGTCAGCACATCTCCAAACAGGGTGGCAGGAGTATTCCGTACCCCGACACTAGCACATCCAGCGCCTATAATGGGCGATATTCCGTGCCAAAACCCGAGCTATTGGTTAGAATTCTTGGGTTTAGAGATATTGTCCGCATAACACAGACTTCACCCACAGAGACGCCACACTGAGTACCCATGGCTGAATACGCCCTCATCCTTGTCAGCACTGTCCTGGTCAACAACTTCGTCCTGGTGAAGTTCCTTGGGCTATGCCCCTTCATGGGGGTATCGCGCAAACTGGAGACTGCCACCGGCATGGGACTGGCCACCACCTTCGTGCTCACCCTCTCCTCGATCTGCTCCTATCTGGTCAACGAATACATGCTGGCGCCGCTGGGGCTGGAGTTCCTGCGCACCATCGCCTTTATCCTGGTCATCGCCGTAGTGGTGCAGTTTACCGAGATGGTGGTGCATAAGACCTCCCCCATGCTCTACCAGGTGCTGGGAATCTTCCTGCCGCTGATCACCACCAACTGCGCGGTACTGGGCGTGGCGCTGCTCAACGTGCAGGAAGAGAACGGCTTCCTCGAATCGGCGGTCTACGGCTTCGGCGCCGCCGCCGGTTTCTCCCTGGTGCTGGTACTGTTCGCAGCGATGCGTGAGCGCATCGCGGTGGCCGACGTACCGGTGGCCTTCCGCGGCCCCGCCATCGCCCTGGTCACCGCCGGGCTGATGTCGATGGCCTTTATGGGCTTCTCCGGTCTGGTGAAAGGCTGATGCTTAGCGCCATCCTTGCACTGACGGCACTGGCCGTCGCCTTCGGCCTGCTGCTCGGCTATGCCGCGGTACGCTTCAAGGTGGAGAGCGACCCGATCCTCGACAAGATCGACGCGGTACTGCCCCAGACCCAATGCGGCCAGTGCGGCTTTCCCGGCTGCCGCCCCTACGCCGAGGCGATCGCCAGCGGCGAGGCGGACATCAACCGCTGCCCCCCCGGCGGCGAGGCGGTGATACAGTCCCTCGCCGACCTGCTCGGTGTCGACCCCAAGCCGCTGGACGACGAAGTCGGCGAGGAGAAGGGCAAGACTGTCGCCTTTATCGACGAGCAGACCTGCATCGGCTGCACCCTGTGCATCCAGGCCTGCCCGGTGGACGCCATCCTCGGCGCGGCAAAACAGATGCATACCATTATCGAGAGCGAGTGCACCGGCTGTGAGCTCTGCCTGGAACCCTGCCCGGTCGACTGCATTGATATGATTCCCGTTAGGGAGGACGCCTCCAGCTGGAAGTGGCCCAACCCGGAAACCCCCGTGGCTAACCAGGGGGGACAGGCATGAGCGAGCGTAAACTGTGGCGCTTCCCCGGTGGCCTCCACATGGAGGGGCACAAGGGGATCTCCACCGGCACCCCCATCGGCGAGGCGTCCATCCCCGCCCAGCTGACGATTCCGCTACAGCAGCACATCGGCGCCCCGGCCAAACCGCTGGTCGCAGTGGGCGACAAGGTCCTTAAGGGTCAGATGATCGCCCAGGCCGAAGGCTTCGTCAGCGCACCGGTACACGCCACCAGCTCCGGCACCGTGGTGGCCATCGAGGAGCGGGCGGTGCCCCACCCCTCCGGCCTCGCCGCCCTCGCTATCGTCATCGACACCGACGGTAAGGACGAGTGGTGTGAACTCATCCCCCACACGGACTACAAACAGCTGGAAGCGCGGGAGTTGCGCGAGATCATCCGCGACGCGGGTATCGTCGGCCTTGGTGGCGCCGGTTTCCCCAGCTTCATCAAGCTCAACCCCGGCGCCCGTACCGCAGTCGATACCCTGATCCTCAACGGTGCCGAGTGCGAGCCCTACATCAGCTGCGACGACATGCTGATGCGCGAGCGCCCTGCCGAGGTGGTGAAGGGGGCCCGCATCATGCGTCACGCGCTGCAGGCACGCACTACCCTTATCGGTATTGAGGACAACAAGCCCGAGGCGATCGCCGCGATGCGCCAGGCTCTGGCCGAGATGGGCGAGAAAGAGATCGAGGTGGTGGTGGTTCCCACCCGCTATCCCACCGGAGGCGAGAAACAGCTAATCAAGGTACTCACCGGCAAGGAGGTCCCCTCCCAGGGGCTGCCGCTCGACGTGGGCGTGGTCTGCCACAATGTCGCCACCGCCGCCAGCGTGTACTGCGCGGTGGAAAGAGGCGAGCCGCTGATCAGCCGCATCGTCACCATCACCGGTCACGCCGCCAACACGCCGCGGAATATTGAGGCGCGCATCGGCACACCAATCAACGAACTCATCGCCCAGGCCGGCGGTAGCAAGGGCGGCCATCAATTGCTGATGGGCGGCCCGATGATGGGTTTCTCCCTGCAGAATGAGACCCTGCCCACCATCAAGACCACCAACTGCCTGCTGCTGGCCACCAATTCGGAGATGCCGCCGAAGAGCGACGCCACCCCCTGCATTCGCTGCGGCGAGTGCGCCAACGTCTGCCCGGCGCGGCTGCTGCCGCAACAGCTCTACTGGCACAGCCGTGCCAAAGAGTTCGACAAGGTACAGGACTACCACCTGTTCGACTGTATCGAGTGTGGCTGCTGTGCCTACGTCTGCCCCTCCGAGCTGCCGCTGGTGCAGTACTACCGCTACGCCAAGACCGAGATCTGGGCGCAGGAGCGGGAGAAGGCCGCTGCAGACAAGGCGCGTGAGCGCCACGAGTTCCGCCTCTTCCGCAAGGAGCGGGAGAAGGCGGAAAAGGCGGCCAAGCACAAAGCGCGCGCCAAGGCGGTGAAGAAGGATGCCGACGACGACAGCAAGAAGGCGGCGATCCAGGCGGCAATGGAACGGGCCAAGGCCAAGCGCGAAAAGGCCGCACCGAAGAACACCGAAAACCTCACCGCCGATCAGCAGCAGAAGATCGACGAGGTAGAGGCCCGCCGCGCCGCCGTGAAAGACGATGCCGCGGCGAAAGAGGAGAGTTAACAGGCGATGAGTGCGATCAGTTCCCCCCACGTACACGGCCCCAACGCCCTCAACAAGGTGATGTTGCGGGTGGTCTACGCCATGCTGCCCGCCTTTGCCGCCTATATCTGGCTGTTCGGCTGGGGTGTCGTTCTCAACCTGCTGCTGGCCAGCGCCGCCTGCCTTGGCGGCGAGGCACTGTTCCTGAAAATGCGCGGTCGCCCCGCCCTGCCCAGCCTGTACGATGGCTCAGCCCTGGTCACCGGCCTGATCCTCGGCATCGCCCTGCCGCCGCTGGCCCCCTGGTGGCTACCGGTAGTCGGCGGCCTGTTCGCCATCATCCTGGCCAAACAGCTCTACGGCGGCCTCGGCTTCAACCCCTTCAACCCGGCGATGGTGGGCTACGTGGTGCTGCTCATCGCCTACCCGCTGGAGATGACCAACTGGATCGCCCCGCAGATGCTGCGCGAGGCACAGATGGGACTGGGCGAGAGCCTGGCCTGGGTCTTTGGCGGAGTCGAGCCTGCGATGGGCATCGACAGTATGACCATGGCCACCCCGCTCGATACCCTGAAGACGCAGCTCGGCCTCGGCCAGAACGTGGCGGACACCCTGGCCACCAGCCCGGTATTCGGCAACCTGGGCGGCACCGGCTGGGAGTTCGCCTGCGCCCTGTTCCTGCTTGGCGGCCTGTGGATGATCTATCAACGCGTCATCACCTGGCACGTGCCGGTGGCCGCCCTCGGCACCCTGTTCATCGTCGCCGCGGCATTCCACCTTATCGACCCGCAACACTACGCCTCGCCGCTGTTTCACCTTGCCAGCGGCGGCGCCATCTTCGGCGCCTTCTTCATCGCCACCGACCCGGTCAGCTGCGCCACCAGCAACAGGGGGCGGCTGGTATTCGGCGCCGGGGTTGGCCTGCTGGAGTACATCATCCGCGTCTGGGGCGGCTACCCGGACAGCGTCGCCTTCTCGGTGCTGCTGATGAACATGGCCGCCCCCACCATCGACTACTACACCCGCCCGCGGGTGTTCGGCGCCAAGGAGGTGTAACGGGATGTTACCGTTGCGGAACATGCTAATCGGCGCGCTGATCCTCGGCCTCTTCGCCGTGGCCGGCACAGGCCTGGTCACCCTCACCTACCTGGGTACCAAGGAGCGCATCGCCGAGAACGAGCGCCAGGCACTGCTGCGCAACCTCTACCAGCTGGTCGACCCAAAGGAGCTCGACAACGACCTCTATAACGACGTCCTCACCGTGCACGCCCCGGAGCTGCTGGGTAACCGAAACGGTACCCAGGTCTACCGTGCACGCCTGGGCGGCCAGCCGGTGGCGGCGGTGATCGCCTCCATCGCCCCCGACGGCTACAGCGGCACCATCAAGCTGCTGGTAGGCATACGCTATGACGGCACCCTGAGTGGCGTGCGCGTAGTGGGCCACCGCGAGACGCCGGGGCTGGGCGACCGCATTGAGGTGGAACGCTCTAACTGGATCCTCGGCTTTAACGGCCGTTCGCTACAGGAGCCGGGGAGCGAGGGCTGGAAGGTGAAGAAGGACGGCGGTATTTTCGATCAGTTCACCGGCGCCACCATCACCCCCCGCGCAGTGGTAAAGGCGGTCTACAGCACCCTGCGCTACTATCAACAGCACCGTGAGGCACTGTTTGCCGATGGTGTGACGGGAGGAGAGGAGTAATGTCCGATATCAGCTACGGCAAGATCAGTCGCGACGGCCTGTGGGACAATAACGTCGCCCTGGTGCAGATCCTCGGCCTCTGCCCGCTGCTGGCCGTCACCTCCACCGCCATTAACGGCCTGGGACTGGGGCTGGCTACCATCGCGGTGCTGGTCGGCTCCAACGTCACCGTCTCGCTGATCCGCAACCTGGTACGCCCGGAGATCCGCATCCCGGTCTTCGTACTGGTGATCGCCTCCTTCGTCACCGCGGTGGAGCTGGCGATGAACGCCTTCTTCCACGACCTGTTCAAGGTACTGGGGATCTTCATCCCCCTCATCGTCACCAACTGCGCCATCCTCGGCCGCGCCGAGGCCTTCGCCTCCAAGAACAGCGTCAGCAGGTCACTGCTCGACGGCCTCACCATGGGAGTCGGCTTTACCATCATCCTGGTGCTGCTGGGTGCGATGCGTGAGCTGGTTGGCTTCGGCACCCTCTTCGCCCAGGCCAACATGATGTTCGGCGAGGCGGCGCAGTGGCTCACCATCACCGTGTTTGAGGATTACCGCGGCTTCCTGCTGGCGATCCTGCCGCCCGGCGCCTTTATCGGTTTGGGTTTGTTGATTGCGTTGAAGAACTACATCGACCAGAAGTCAGAGGCCAGGGAGAAGGCTGCCGCGCCTCAGGCCCAGCCCAACGAGGCCTGACCCGACGAGAGCTGATTAACGCCGCTGGTAGCTGATAAAAGAGCAGCCATAGGCGTTCTTTTCATCCACCACACTCTCTTCCCGGCCCACCTCCAGCCACTCCTCCCCGTCGAACTCGGGGAACCAGGCGTCGCCCTCGAATTGGCCGTGCACCTCTGTGACGTAGAGGCGGTCGGCACGCGGCAACATCTGCTCGTAGAAGGAGGCGCCGCCGATGATCATCGCCTCCTCCGCATTGCCCGCCGCCTGTAGCGCCTCCTCTATCGAGTAGACCACCACCGCCCCCTCGGCCGAATAATCGCGGTCACGGGTAACGACGATATTGGTGCGCTCGGGCAACGGGCGGCCGCCGAAGGAGTCGAAGGTCTTGCGACCCATGATGATGGGCTTGCCCAGGGTGTGGCGGCGGAACCACTTCATGTCGGCGGGCAGCTTCCAGGGCAGGCGATTCTCCACGCCGATGAGGCGGTTCTCGTCCATCGCCCAGATCAGCGAAATAATCATACCGCCACCGGCGCCTTAATCGCGGGGTGGGACTGGTAGTCGACCAGCTCGAAATCGTCGATGGTGAAGTCGGACAGCTCCTTCACCTCGGGATTGATCTTCATCTTCGGCAGCGGGAAAGTGCTGCGCGAGAGCTGCTCGCGGGTCTGCTCCAGGTGGTTGGAGTAGAGGTGGGCATCGCCCAGGGTGTGGACGAAGTCACCCGGCTCTAAATCGCAAACCTGGGCGATCATCATAGTGAGCAGCGCAGAGGAGGCGATGTTGAAGGGGACGCCGAGGAAGATATCGGCACTGCGCTGGTAGAGCTGACAGGAGAGCTTGCCATCGGCGACATAGAACTGGAACAGGGTGTGGCATGGGGGCAGCGCCATGTTGTCGACCTCGGCCACGTTCCAGGCCGAGACGATGATGCGGCGCGAGTCGGGATTGTGCCTGAGCTGCTCGACCACCTGCTTGATTTGGTCGATATGGCCGCCGTCGGGGGTGGGCCAGGAGCGCCACTGGTGACCGTAACCGGGACCGATACCGCCCCACTCTTTGGCGAAGGCCTCGTCGTCACGGATGCGGGCGACGAAATCGTCCAGCGAGATCTCCTCGCCGGTAGCCGCCTTGTAGTCCCGGTGCGGCCACTCGTTCCAGATGCCGACATTGTTGTCGACCAGGTACTTGATGTTGGTATCGCCGTCGAGGAACCAGAGCAGCTCGTGGATAATGCCGCGCAGGAACACCTTCTTGGTGGTGAGCAGCGGGAAGCCCTCACTGAGGTCGAAGCGCATCTGGTGGCCAAAGACGCTCAGGGTACCGGTGCCGGTACGGTCCTCTTTCTTCGCCCCGTTGTCGAGTACGTGCTGCATTAAGTCCAGGTACTGGCGCATGGCTCCCCGCTTTTCCTCTTTGTTGTTTAAGGGGGACATATTGCCCTATCTACCCCCCGATTTCACCCAGTAGAAAAAGGCTCTATACTGCCTGCCCATCACCCCTTAGCCAGCCAGCGGAACAGGAATGCCCGAGAACCAGCCACCGCAAAAGCCACAACTGCTTATCGCCGACGATTCACGCATCGTCCGCATGTCGGTGGCCAAGCTGCTGGGGGATGAGTATCAGGTTCACGAGGCGGCCGACGGTCTCGCGGCCTGGGAGATGCTGCAGGCGAACCCCGAGATCCGCCTGCTCTTCTCCGATATCCGAATGCCGCGCCTGGATGGCTACGAGCTGCTGGAGGCGGTGCGCAAATCAGAAGATGGCTTGCTGTCTGATCTGCCGGTGATCATCCTCGCCGGTATCGAGGACTCCGACGAGGAGCGCGAGAAGATGCTGGAGCTGGGTGCCACCGACCTCATCAGCAAGCCCTTCCACTCCGCCGAACTGAAGTCCCGCACCCGCAGCTATCTCAAGCTGTCGGACAAGCTCAAACAGCTGGAGCAGAGCGCACCGCTGGACAAGCGCACCGGACTCGCCAGCGCCGACTACTTCCTGCAGCAGACCGATGTCACCCTGTCGCTGGCACGGCGTCAGGGCCACTCCATCACCCTCGCCCGTATCGATATCGAGAACTTCGACCAGCTACGGCAGGAGTACGGCAACGGCATGCTGGGGAAGATCATCGCCACCGTCAGTAAGTTGTTGGCGAGCAACCTGCGCAAGGAGGACCTGGCCAGCCACCTGGGCGACAACCGCTTCGCCCTGATGCTCCCCTGCGGCGACCCGGATGGGGCAAGCGTGGTTCTGCAGCGTATCCGTCAGCGGCTAAGAAAGGTCGATCTGCGCATCGGCGAGAAGCTGGTGCATATCCCCTTCGGGGCCGGCATCGTCTCCCACACCGTGGACGAGGAGCACGGTGACGCCGCACAACTGCTGTCGCAGGCCGAGGAGGCACTGCGACAGGCACAGGCAAGGGGGGCGGAGCAGACGGTGCTGGTGCGCGATAAGGAGGAGCCGTTATCGCTGCAGGAGATGGCACAGCTCGATATCCAGATCGATGCGCTGCTGCAAACGCTGGCGGAGGGAAAGGCCCTGGTCAGCGACGAGGAGTTCGCCCTGGCGATGAAGAAGTTCCTGCCGCTAATGGCCCGTGCCGACAAACGGCTCAAACTGGGGCTGGGCAAGGTCGTGGCACACCTGCAGCGCCGCCTGGGCTAGAACGGGAGTCTACCCACCTCGCTCAGTTGAGCGGAGTGTCTTTCACCACCTTCTCATCGGTACTATCCAGCAAAGGTGCTGCATCCAGATCCGTCGCGTTCATCATGTCCGATACCCGTTGCAGCGAGGAGAGGATTAGCGACTGCTCCCAGTTCTCCAGCTTATTGAAGGCGCGGATAAACGACTCCTGCATCAGGGTCGGCGCCGACGCCAGTGCCTGCCCCCCCTCCTCGGTCAACGAGACCATCACCTTGCGCTTATCGCTGGTGCTGCGTACACGCCGCAGCAGCCCCTTGCGCTCAAGGCGGTCGAGGATCGAGGTCACCGTCGCCTGACTCAGACTCACCTCACGGGCAATCACCCCGGAGGTCAACTCACCCTGGCTGCCGATAAGCTGCATTACCAATAGTTGCGGCCCAGTTAGCCCTGATTCCCGCTCCAGTTTCTTAGAGTGCAAATCAATCGCTCGGATTATCTGGCGCAGTGAAACCAGTACCTGATCATATGTTTCCATCAATGAAACCCTGTCTTTTTCGTTGTTTACCAACGTTTCAACCAGCTCTTGCGCCTTAAAATGCCACTTTTTCTCTGCCGCAACCACATTTGCCTCCGAATATTTACTGTGCTAAAGTTTCGCACACTAACTATTAGCAAGCAACGGAGAACCATGTCTTTATCACAAGACGACATACACATCCGCAAACCCCGCGCCAATGACGGCTACGATATTCACCAACTCATCGCCAACAGTCCCCCCCTCGACCTGAACTCGATCTACAGCTACTACCTGTTGAGCGACCACTTCAGCGACAGCTGCGTCGTCGCCGAGTCCCAGGGCAAGGTGGTCGGCTTCCTTTCCGCCTACCGCATTCCGCAACAGCCGCAGCGGCTGTTCGTCTGGCAGGTCGTGGTCAACCGGGCGCTGCGCGGCAAGCGTATCGCCTGGCGCATGCTCGAATCGCTATTGCAGCGCTACGAAGAGGGCGAGATCACCCATGTAGAGGCCACGGTCAACCCCAGTAACGCCGCCTCCCGCGGCCTGTTCGAGCGCCTGGCCGAGGCACAGGGAAGCGCCCTCGAGGAGGCGACCTTCCTCGAGGCTGCGGCCTTCGGCCCCGGCGGCGCCCACGAAAGCGAGATCCTGCTTCGGGTCCCGCTCACCACACAGAATTCTTAATTTTTTGGAGAGATAAACCATGCGTATTTTTGAAGAGATGGAGTCAGAGGTTCGCGGCTACGTGCGCGCCTTCCCTGCCGTATTTGATACTGCCAAAGGGGCATTCCTCTATGACGAGCAGGGCAATGAATATATCGACTTCTTTGCCGGTGCCGGCACCCTCAATTACGGCCACAACAACCCCCTGATCAGCGAGGCGCTAATCGAGTACCTGCAGCGTGACGGCATCGTCCACGCCCTCGACAAGGCGACGGTGGCGAAAAAGAACTTCCTGCAAAAGTTCCGCGACACCATCCTGGCGCCGCGTAACCTTGAATATAAGGTGCAGTTCACCGGCCCCACCGGCACCAACGCGGTGGAGACCGCGCTGAAACTGGCGCGCATGGTCAAGCGCCGCTCCAACATCATCGCCTTCACCAACGGCTACCACGGCCTGACCATGGGCGCACTGGCGGTGACCGGTAACGACTTCTACCGCGACGAGTCTTACGGTGCGCGCAACAACGCCGACTCGGTCCCCTTCGACGGCTACCTCGGCCCGGACGTCAACACCGTCGACTACCTGCGCAAGTTCCTCGAGGACGGTTCCAGCGGTATCGATCTGCCGGCGGCGATTATCGTCGAGACGGTACAGGGCGAGGGCGGAATCAACGTCGCTTCGGCCCAGTGGCTGCGCGATCTGGAGCAACTGTGCCGCGACTTCGACATCCTGCTGATCATCGATGATATCCAGATGGGCAACGGTCGTACCGGCACCTTCTTCAGCTTTGAGGAGGCCGGCATCAAACCCGATATGGTCACCGTCTCCAAATCTATTGGCGGCGGCCTGCCGATGGCCCTGCTGCTGATGCGCCCCGAGCTCGACCAGTGGCAGCCGGGCGAACACACCGGCACCTTCCGCGGCAACAACCTCGCCTTTATCGCCGCGGCCCAGGCGCTCACCTACTGGGACAACGACGACTTCGCCGAGGCGATTAAATACAAGGGTGCGATCATGGAAGAAGAACTGAGCAAGATCGTGGAGAAATACCGGGGGCAAATCGATATGGAGTTGCGTGGCCGCGGTATGGTGTGGGGTCTCGACATCGACCGCCCCGGCTTTGCCGGCGAGGTCTCTGCCGAGGCCTTCGCCAACAACCTGGTGATCGAGCTGGCTGGTGCCGACGACAGCGTGGTGAAGTTCCTCCCCTCCCTGGTAATCGAGGAGGAGACCCTGCGTCAGGGGATCGCCATTATCGACAAGGCGATTGGCGATCTGCTGGCGCAGAAGGAAGCGGCCAAGAGTGGGGATACCGCGGCATGATCGTACGTACCCTTGAAGAGATCATCGGCAGCGAGCGCGAGGTCCATGCCGAAAACGGCAACTGGGTCAGCCGCCGCTTCGTCCTCGACGACGATGCCGCCGGCTTCTCCTTTCACGAAACCATCATCAAGGCCGGCAGCGAGACCCACATCTGGTACAAACACCACATCGAGGCCGTCTACTGTGTGGCCGGCGACGGTGAGATCGAGGATCTGAAAACGGGCGAGGTACACCCGATTAAGGACGGCACCCTCTACCTGCTCAACGACCATGACGAGCACCTGCTACGAGGCGGCACTAGCGACATGCGCCTCATCTGCGCCTTCAATCCGCCGGTCACCGGTCGCGAGATGCATGATGATGACGGCGCCTACACTGCGCACCCCGATGCGCAACAGTGGGCAGAGCTACGTGAACGCAAGTAGGGCATTAGTCCCCTCCTCCTCTATGAAGATTCACCATGGATAACAGTAGAAAAGACGTTATCAGGAACATTATTGAAAAGCGCATCACGGAACTGGAGCAGTTGCTGGCAAGCAGCAGCGAAGAAGATGAGAGCCGTAGCGAGCAACTCAACGACGAGGCGACACGCTTCGATGCCCTGGCGAAACTGGCGGTCGACAGCACCATGCTGGCGCGTGCGCAGGATGACCTGCGTCTGCTGCGTCGGCAGCTGGAGCGCATCGACCAGGATGAGTTTGGCCTGTGCCGGCTTTGCGGCGCGGAGATCGCCGCCAACCGAATCGCCAGTGTTCCGGCGACCGAGCTTTGCATCGCCTGTGCGCAACAACAGGAGAAGATAAAATGAGTCATACCGTCGAAAAAATTGGCGGCACCTCAATGAGTAACTATCAGGCGGTCCGTGACAACATCGTCATCGGCGACCGCAGCAGTGACGACTACTATCGGCGCATCTTCGTCGTCTCCGCCTATGGTGGCATCACCAACCTGCTGCTGGAGCACAAGAAGACCGACCAGCCCGGTATCTACGCCCTGTTTACCGACGCGCAAGACGAAGAGGCGTGGCGCGATGCCATGGAGGCCCTGCGCCACGAGCTGCACAGCTTGAATCATGAACTGTTTCAAACAGGCCGGCTGCTCGATGAGGCCAACGCCTTTATCGATCAACGTATCGATGATGCCGCAGCGGTGCTCGACAACCTGCGAAACCTTTGCGAGCACGGCCACTTCGAGCTGGACGACCACCTGCTGACGGTACGCGAGATGCTTGCCAGCATCGGTGAGGCCCATAGCGCCTGGAATACCGCAAGGCTGCTACAGCGCGACGGCATCAATGCCACCTTCGTCGATCTCAGCGGCTGGCGCACGGCGCAGACTCTGCCTCTGGATGAAGTAGTCAAACATGCCTTTGCCCATATCGACGTAGAGACGGAGCTGCCCATCGTCACCGGCTATGCCCACTGTGAAGAGGGGCTGATGGCCACCTTCGATCGCGGCTACAGCGAGATGACCTTCAGCCGCATCGCCGTGCTCACCGAGGCCGGCGAGGCGATCATCCACAAGGAGTACCACCTCAGCAGCGCCGACCCCGGCATCGTCGGCGAGGAGCGCATCGTCCCCATCGGTCGCACCAACTATGACGTCGCCGATCAACTGGCCAACCTGGGGATGGAGGCAATCCACCCGCGTGCCGCCAAGGGGCTGCGGCAAAACGCCATCCCGCTACGGGTGAAGAACACCTTCGAACCCGAGCACAGCGGCACCCTGATCACCGGCGACTATGTCAGCGATACCCCCTGTGTCGAGATCATCGCCGGCCGCCGCCACCTGCACGCGATTGAGCTGTTCGATCAGGAGATGGTGGGCAAGCTGGACGAGTACGAGAAGATCCTGCTCGATATCTTCCGCCGCTTTCGCGCCGCCATGATCAGCAAGGACGTCAACGCCAACACCGTTACCCACTACCTGGGCTGCAACCTGAAGACGGTCAAACGCATCATTAAGGCGATAAAGGAGGCACTCCCCGGTGGCGAAATCGATCACCGCAAGGTCTCGATGGTCTCTGCCATCGGCAGCGACATGCAGGTACCGGGCATCCTGGCCAAGGCCGTGTCGGCGCTGTCGCAAAACAACATCAGCATCCTTGCCATGCACCAGTCGATGCGCCAGGTGGACATGCAGTTCATCGTCGATGAGGCCGACTACGACCAGGCCGTCATCAACCTGCACCAGCGCCTGATTGAGCCGCACGGCTACGGAGAGGCGATATGCGCGGCCTGATCCTCACCCTGTTACTCGCCTTCATGCTGCCGCTACAGGCTGCTGAAGATAAGGATGAGAAGGCGCAGCAGGTGATCGACGGGCTGCAGCAGCCGCTCTACAACCCCTTTGTCGAGCGCTACATGCTCGACGAAATCAAGGCGCTACGCATGGAGCTGCAACAGCAGCGCGTCGATTTCGCCGAGAAATACTCCCGCGCGCAGCTGGAGAGTTCCGATCGCGCCATCAACTACACCACCAGCACGGTCAACAACATCTTCTATATGATTGCCGCGGCCGCCTCCATCTTCGCCCTGGTGGGCTGGAGCTCGCTGCGCGATCTGCGTAGCAAGATTAACGAGGTGATGGACCAGAAGGTCGTGACCATTTCCGACGAATATGAGCAGCGTCTCTCCAACCTTGAGCGCAAGCTGAAGGATCGCACCGAGCGCATTATCTCGGCCCAGGAGGAGATCTCGCGCACCAACACCATACACTCCCTGTGGATGCGGGCCGGGCTGGAGGCGACGCCGCAATCCAGGATCGAGGTCTACGATCAGATCCTGGAGTTAAGTCCCGATGATACCGAGGCCCTCACCTACAAGGCCGATGCGGTGCTGGAGCTCGACGAGCCGGAGTGGGCGCTTAACCTCTGCGACAAGGCGCTCGCCATCAACCCCGACTATGCCTATGCCCACTACCAGCGCGCCTGCGCCAACTCGACCCTGGGTCAACTCGATGTTGCGCTGGATGACCTGAAGCAGGCGATCGAGCTCTCCGCCACCTACCTGGAGGAGGCCCGTAACGATGAGGGGCTGGAGAGGCTGCGGCATTCAGGTCTCATCGACACCTTGTCCGACAACACAAATTTACCGTCATAACCCCCTGCGGAGCCGATATGGAAACCTTGTGTCTATGTTTCAGGCTGGATGGCGAGTGGTACCTGCACGATGTCACGGCGGTGCGTGAGGTCATCCCCTATCAGGAACCGAGTCCGGTACCCGGTGATGCGCCACACAACCTGGGAATACTCAATATTCGCGGCAGTGTGATTAGCGTCTTCTCCGGACGTTTGCTGCTGTCACTGCCCCCGGCGGAGGACCCAGCCCTAGGCAAGGTCATTGTCTTCGATACCGAACAGGGCCACTACGGCGTACTGGTCGACGAGGTGGCCGAGATCATCAGTGTTGACCTCGACAAGATCGATCAGCCTGTTGGCGGAGGCCCCCGCAGTACCATACAGGGCACCTTCACCTACAACGGCAGGCCCCTGATCCTCCTCAACCTTGCCCAGTGCGACGCCATTGCTATCGACGCATAGAAAAAGAAGATGATTGAAACCAGTTTCCTCCTCTCCCTGCTGCTGTTTCTGCTAATCGGTCTCGCCTCGGTGGTGAAGAGCCGCCGCAGTGCCGAGGACTACCTGGTCGCCGGCAAGGCGATCCCGGCCTGGCTCGCCGGCCTCTCCGCGGTGGCGACCAATAACAGCGGTTTTATGTTCATCGGCATGATCGGTATGACCTACGCCACCGGCCTCTCCTCCATCTGGCTGATGGTGGGATGGATAGTCGGCGACCTGATGGTCTCGCTGATCACACTCAGGCCGCTGCACGCCGCCTCACGCTCGCCCAGGGTCCACTCCTACGGCGGGCTGCTGGCCCACTGGCACGGGGAGGACAACCACACCCTGCGCCGCCTCATCGGCCTGCTCACCGTCTTCTTTCTTACCCTCTATGCCGCGGCGCAGCTAAAGGCCGGCAGCAAGGCCACCAGCGTACTGCTGGAGTGGGACCCGAGCTGGGGGATCTTCGTCAGTGCCGCCATCGTCCTGATTTACAGTGCCGCGGGGGGGCTGCGCGCCTCGATCTGGACCGACGCGGCACAATCGATAGTGATGCTGCTTGGAATGGGGATGTTGATTGTCGGCGGTGTCGAACTGGCCGGCGGATGGCCCCAGGCGGTGTCGAAGATGGCGAATATTGACGGTAACTACCTCGGCTGGTTTCCCGATACCGACCTGCTCGGGATTGCGCTTTTCATCCTCGGCTGGCTGTTCGGCGGCATCGCCGTGGTCGGCCAGCCCCATATCGTGATCCGCTTTATCAGCCTCGACGAGGAGGCGCACATCAACCGCATGCGCCTCTACTACTATGGCTGGTTCACCCTGTTTTACGGCGCCACCATCCTGGTCGGCCTGTTGAGCCGCATCGCCTTCCCCGAGGGGGCCGAGTTCGATGCCGAACTGGCACTGCCCACGATGGCACAACTGGTACTGCCCGAGGTGCTGGTGGGGCTGGTGCTGGCGGCGCTGTTCGCCGCCACCCTCTCCACCGCCGACTCGCTCATCCTCTCCTGCTCGGCGGCGATCACCCGTGATTTCGTGCAGCACGAGGGCAGGATGCATGCATTGTGGGCGGCCAAGCTGACCACCGCCACGGTACTGGCCGTCGCCGCCTATATCGCCCTGAGCGGCAGCACCTCGGTCTTTGCCCTGGTGCTCGACGCCTGGGGATTGCTGGGTTCGGCCTTCGCCCCGCTGGTGATCCTGCTGGCACTGGGCAAACACATTGCCCAACCTGCCGCTATCGGCATGGTAGTAGGCGGCGTCGGCACCTTCCTGCTGTGGCAACAGTGGGGCCTGGGAGGAACCTTCTACAGCGTCGGTCCCGGAATTATCGCGGGCTTCCTGCTCTTTGCCGTGGCAACACGACTCAGGCCGCTCGACGATAGGCGATAAACACCATCGCCGCGCCCAGCACCACCATCGGCAGCGACAACACCATCCCCTGGGTAAGCCAGCCGCCGGCGAGGTAACCGATGTGGGCGTCGGGCATGCGCACGAACTCTACCAGGGTGCGGAACAGGCCATAGCCCAGCCCGAACAGCCCCGTTACAGCCATCGCCGGGCGCGGCTTGCTGGAGTAGAACCAGAGGATAAGGAACAGCACGATCCCTTCGAGCAGGAACTCGTAGAGCATGGAGGGGTGACGCGGCTCGGGTCCACCGGTGGGAAAGACCATCGCCCAGGGCACATCGCTCACCTTGCCCCACAACTCACCGTTAATGAAGTTGCCGATGCGCCCGGCCCCCAGTCCCAGCGGGACCAGCGGCACGATAAAGTCGGTCACCTCGAAATAGCCGCGCCCCTGCTTGCGTGCATAGAGCCACATGGCGAACAGCACACCCAGGGCGCCGCCGTGGAACGACATGCCTCCCTCCCACACCTTGAACAGGGTTAGCGGGTTATCGATAAAGACACTGAAGTTGTAGAACAGCACGTAGCCGAGGCGCGCCCCCAGCACCACCCCCAGGGCGCCGTAGAAGATCACGTCCTCGATCTGCTCCGGGTTCCAGCCGCTATTCGGCATGGCGGCGCGGCGGCGCCCCAGCCACCAGGCAGTGGTGAAGGCCACCAGGTACATAATGCCGTACCAGTGAACCTTGAGGGGGCCGAGCGAGAGGGCAACGGGGTCGATATCGGGATAGGTCAGCATATTTCTCTATAGTTTGTTGTTTAGATTGAGACGACGCGGCAGATGATGGACTTGATGTAATCGGTCTCGACGATCGCCGGGTGTACCGGATGGTCCGGCCCCTGATGCCCCTGCTCGATGATCTGCAGGTTGCGGTCCAGGTGGCGCGACGACTGCTGCAGCAGGTCGCGCAGGGTGTCGCGCTGCAGGTGGTAGGAGCAGGAGGCGGAGACCAGGATGCCGTCCTTGCCCAGCAGCTGCATCGCTTGCTGATTGAGGCGGCGGTAGGCCTCCACCCCCTTCTTCACGTCCTTCTTGCGCTTGATGAAGGCGGGCGGGTCGACGATCACGATATCGAAGCGCTCACGCTCGGCCCGTAGCGCCTTCAGCGCATCGAAGGCGTCGCCCTCTATGCCCTGCACCCTGTCGGCCACGCCGTTGAGCGTGGCGTTGCGCTCCACCATATCGAGCGCCTTGCCCGAACTGTCGACACAGACCACCTCGGAGGCCCCGGCGGCGGCGGCCGCCACGCCCCAGCCACCGATGTAGCTGAAGACGTCGAGCACCCGCATGCCCGGCGCCAGCTGCTGCACCCGCGCGCGGTTGAGTCGGTGGTCGTAGAACCAGCCGGTCTTCTGGCCGCTGAGCAGCGGTACCTCGAAGCGGGTGTTGTTCTCTTCGATCTCCACCACCTCGGGCACCTCCCCGACGCCCGACTCGACATAGCTGGGCAGCCCCTCCTGGCTACGTACACTGCTGTCATTACGCAGCAGGATGGCGCGCGGCTTGAGCACCTTGTCCAGCGCCGCCAGCACCTCCTCGCGCAGCACCTCCATGCCGGCGGTATTGAGCTGGGCTACCAGCACGTCGCCGAAGCGGTCGACCACCAGGCCAGGAAGGAAGTCGCTCTCGCCGTAGATAAGGCGATAGAAGGGCTTGTCGAACAGCCGCTCGCGCAGGGAGAGGGCGATCTTGATGCGGTGTACCAACAGCGACTGGTCCAGCAGCTGTCCCGCCTTGCGGCTCAGCAGGCGGGCGCAGATCAGGGACTGACCGTTCACATAGGCGGTGCCCAGCGGCTTCCCGTCGTTGGCGGTCACCACCACCTGCTGGCCTGGCTCGAACTGGTTCAACGGCGAGCGTTTGGTGTCGACCTCGTTGCTGTAGATCCAGAGGTGGCCGTTGCGCAGGCGGCGCTCTTCGTTCTTTTTCAGGTGTAACTGGGCAAGTTCCATCAACGGGTTCCCGTGTGCTGCGGTGGAAAATAGTGTGATAACGCCTTAGGCGTTAAGGTCGGGGATAAGTTCGCTCTCGAGGCGTGATATGGCGTCCTTAAGCTGTAGTTTGCGCCGCTTAAGGCGTGTCATCTGCAACTGGTTCACGTAGGGGTTGGCCTGCAGGGCGTGGATGGCGTCATCCAGGTCGCGGTGCTCAAGGCGCAGGGCATCGAGGCGTTGGGCCAGTTCTATTAGTTCTGCGTTATCCATGACTCGTCTCTAGCGATACCCGACAACAGGGCGGTAAAAAATAACACATTCTCGTCCCATTAGCAGCGCGGCAGCCCGCAGCAGATAGGCTAAGCTGGAATTATCGAATTACAGAGAGTGACTACGTGATTAAAACCCTCCCCCTGATACTGATGCTGATACTACTCGGCGGCTGCAGCACCACCCCCGAGGCGCTACGCGACGCCCCGGCTCAGAGCCCCAGCCTGGGCCGGGTGCAGAGTGCCCCCGATCGCTATATCGGCGAGCGGCTGCGCTGGGGGGGCACTATCGTCGCCGTCACTAACCTGCCGCAGCACAGCCTGATTGAGATTGTCGCCCGCCCCCTGGACGACGACGGTGAACCGCGGGAGTCCGACCGCAGCGAGGGGCGCTTTATCGCTCGGATGAAGGGATTCGTCGAGCCCACTATCTACACCAGCGGCCGCAGCATCACCGTGGTGGGACGCCTTGCCGGCATGCAGCAGCAGAAGCTGGACAAGATGGAGTACCGCTACCCGCTGATCGATGTGGCGTCGCACCACCTCTGGCCCGAACCCGAGCCGGTTGAATACTATGACCCCTACTGGTACGACCCGCTCTTTTACGACCCCTGGTATCCCTACGGCTACCCCTATCGCCACTGGCCCTACTACTGAGAAGACCGCTATGCCAAGACTACTCACTCCCCTGCTCCTCATGCTGCTGCTTCTCGGCTGCAGCAGCAAGCCGGTACTGCCCACCGAGGGGGCCGAACTGGAACTGAGCGCTGCACAGGCCGTGGCAATGGGCGAGTCGGCGGTGGGTAAACGGGTGGTATGGGGCGGCGTCATCATCGCCAGCAGCAACCTGCAGGGGCAGAGCCGGCTGGAGGTACTTGCCTACCCGTTAAATGAGCAGCTCCGGCCACAGACCGGGCAGGCGGCGGGCAGCCGCTTCATCGCCCACCGTGCGGGCTACCTGGAGACCGTCGACTACGCCCCCGGCAGGCAGGTGACCCTGGTCGGCACCGTTGGCGGCACTGAGCAGGCACAGCTGGGAGAGCACAACTACACCTACCCACTCATCGACGCCGAGCAGATCCACCTATGGCCCAAGGGCTCCGTATCGAGTGAGCCGAAGGTGAGGTTTGGGATTGGGGTGATGTTCCGCAACTAACAAAAAAGGGGGCGTTTTAGCCCCCTTCCTTCGTTGCAAACGTCTGTTTGCCGTTATGCGCTTTTGGCCACCGCTCCTGCCTCGACCTGGCGCGCTGCCGGGTAGAGCTCCTCGACCTCGGAGAGGGTGCGATCAGCAATCAGCTGGAACATCTCCTTGGTCTCTTTCACGAAGCGCTCATGGTTGGCGATCTTCAGGTTCTTCAGGGTGCCCTTGTTACACCAACGGCGAACATACTCATTGAAGATACGGTTGATCTCCCGCGAACCCTCGACAAAGCGGTTGCCGACAGCACTCAGCTGCCTGTCGGGGTTGGAGAGCAACATGCCGTAGAGAGTGGTGTCCTGCAGCTCAAGGTGGTTACGCACCTTCTCTGAGTAACGCATAAAGAGGTCACAGGTGATGTCGGTATCGCACACTTCGCGATCTTCAATCAGCACGTTGAGTACCTTGCTCAACTCTGCGATTTCGTGGTTTTGCTGGTTCAACTGCTCGAAAGGTACCATGGTAATTCCCTCCTCCGGTTTAATAATTCGCACGTTGCCAGCCTCCCCCAGAGACCGGTAAGCCAACGCACGTTCGAGTCATTTCCAACTGAAAGTTTTTCGTCTTTTCACGTCCGTGATTAACCCTATGAACTGAGTATGTACTCATATTGGGGTATGTCAACGATCTTAAGAATAACCGCATATTAGTAACAACTTATCCCGCACCATTGTTACATTTGGGCATAAAAAAACCGGCCCCCACTCGTGGTAAGGGCCGGTTTTTTTCGGCGTAATATCGGCTATTCGGGCTGGCGAATCACCCCGGTGACGATGCCGAGGATCTGCACCTCTTCGTTCTTCAGGATGATGGGCTCCATCTCCGGGTTGGCCGGCTGCAGGCGGATACCGTCGCGCTCGACGTAGAACTTCTTCAGCGTCACCTGCTCACCGTTAATCATGGCGACCACCGACTGGCCGTTCTCGGCGGTTTCGCGCTTTTCGATGATAACGATGTCGCCATCCTGGATGTTGTCGTCGATCATCGAGTGGCCGCGCACCTTCAGCGCGTAGCTGTTGCGACGCACCATGCTGGCGGGGACGGCGACCCGCTGGTCATCTTCGTTGATATCGACCGGCTGACCGGCGGTGATCCAGCCCAGCAGCGGTATCTCGGTCATCGCCGCAGGGCTCAGCTCCAGCTCCTCGACACCGGGGATGTGAACCGGACGATCTTTCTTTGGAATCATATAGGTTACAGCTGACATCGTAGACTCCTCTTTATGTTTTCCGGCTAACTTACTTGGATAGCGAGGTAAAATCAACGACGACCTCCCTCGCCCCTGTTTCCGCCCTGCCGTGCATGAGATAATCGGCCCATGAATCGCAACCAGCTCACCCTGTTTATGACACTCGTCGCCGCCCTGGCGGTGGTGCGTATCGCCCTCTACACACCCAAGCCCCCAACGCCCTACGATAATCCGCCCGAGGCGCTGCAGGAGCTGCTGCTGCCCGAGCCGCGCCCGTTAAATGAATTTGCGCTCAAAGACCACAACGGCCAGCCGCTGGGGCTGCAGCAGCTAAAGGGGAAATGGAACCTTGTCTTCTTCGGCTACACCCACTGCCCCGACATCTGTCCCACCACCCTGGGCATGCTCAGCGGCGTGGCGCGAAAGCTGCAGGCGCAGCCCGAGGTCATGGCTGATACGCGCTTCCTCTTCGTCTCGGTCGACCCCAAACGCGACACCCTGCCCCACCTGAAACAGTACATCGAGTACTTCCATAAGGAGTTTGTCGCCGCCACCGGCGCAAGAGAGGAGCTCGACAAGCTGGCGCGCCGCCTGGGTGCCATCTACATGTTCGAGGGTGACACCGACGGCGATAGCTACATCGTCAACCACAGCGCCAGCGTGGCCCTGATCAACCCGCAGGGCGAGTGGGTGGCGCGCTTCAATCCGCCCCACACGGTGAAGCAATTCAGCAGCGATTACCTGCAGCTACGCAACTACCTACAAACAACAGAAAAAAAACAGGACTGACACCACATGGCAGAACGCAGCGCCTCCCTTATCGACTACCTCAAGGCCCTCCCGCAATACCTGATGCCGGGCCACCTGGTGTCGCGCGGGATCCACAACTTCACCCGCATCCGTACCCCGGGTATCAAGAACCCGTTCACCCGCTGGTTCATCAAGCAGTTCAAGATCAACCTCGACGAGGCGCTAAACGCCGACCCCAGCGCCTACGAGCACTTCAACGCCTTCTTCACCCGCGAGCTGAAGCCGGGGGTGCGCCCCATCGTCAAGGGCGACGACACCGTCGCCTGCCCGGTGGACGGTGCGGTCAGCCAGGCCGAGCCGATCCGCAACGGCCGCGTGTTCCAGGCCAAGGGGCACGACTACTCGCTGGAGACCCTGCTGGGCGGTTCCGCCGAGCGCGCCGCCCCGTTCCAGGAGGGTATCTTCACCACCATCTACCTCTCCCCCAGCGACTACCACCGCATCCACATGCCGGTGACCGGCACCCTGAAGGAGATGGTGCACGTGCCGGGGCGGCTGTTTAGCGTCAACCCCGCGACCACCCGCGTCATCCCCGGCCTGTTCGCCCGCAACGAACGCGTCGTCTCCATCTTCGATACCGCATTCGGCCCGATGGCGATGGTCAAGGTGGGCGCAGTCAATGTCGGCAGCGTCGAGACCGTCTGGGCCGGTGAGGTCACCCCGCCCGCCGGGCGCGTGGTACGCAGCTGGCACTACGAAGGCGATGAGGCGATCACCCTGCAGAAGGGCGAAGAGATGGGACGCTTCAACATGGGCTCCACCGTGATCCTGGTATTCGGCCCCAACGCAGTCGAATGGGCCGAAGGGACCAAGGCGGATAATAAGGTCAGGTTGGGGCAGCTGTTGGGGAAGCGGGTTTCGTAAGACACACCCGTTGTAGGCTGGGCAGCAATGCCCAGCATCTTTCCTGCAATTGATGGTGCTGGGCATAACTGCCCAGCCTACCTACTGTTAAGAAATGAAATAGGCGGTACGCGCATTCAGCGCAGTATCGTACATCGCCGCCACGCCGCAGACATCGACAGGCACCACCCACTCATCATGATCGAAACCCATCAGTCCCAATGAGGGGGCACAGATCTGGAAGGTGATCTCCATCTCCCTGGCGATCTCGATCTGCTCTTCCAGTGAGGCCATCTCCCCCTCCATCATGTAGTTGAAAAACTTCCGCCCCAAACCACCGAAGGCCATCTTCGAGGGGGCGAGGTCACTGGCACTACCCGGCAGCATTAAATTGATCAGCTTATGGCTGAACTTCTTCCCCTTCAGCTTGCGCCCCTTCTTAATCGCGCTACAGCCCCAGAAGGTGAAGAACATGGAGACCTCCATCCCCATCGCCGCCGCACCGTTGGCCATCATGAAGGCCGCCATCGCCTTATCGAAATCGCCCGACAGCAGAATAATCGATACCTTGTTGTCCGGTACCCGCGTTGAAATCGCCTTCAGCTCCTCCTCCAGCTGCGTCACCCGTTGCAGCATATTCGCCTCAGAGGGGTTTTGCAGTTCAATGGCTGTGTTCATCGTCACTCTCCTTTTTGCGCTTGTGATATTTTTCTCTTTCAGCAATTATTAAAATTGTGATGAAGAAGAATGACCAATTAAAAGATTTAGTTAGTTGTACTAACTAACAGCGGGAAGGAAGGCGGCAGGATGGCGCAGTTAAACGTAGGCGAACTACTCCGGGCATTACAGCTGCTGGAGAAAACGATATCGATTACATTGATGTATTCGGGTCTGCGCCCGCCGCAATTTCGCCTGCTCGAACTACTCAGCGAAAGCGGACAGGCAACGGTCACCGAGATCAGCAAGGCACTGAGCATCACCCGCGCCACCGCCAGCGTTCAGGTCAACGAACTAATACGCAGCGGCATCATCGCCGTAGCGGAAAACGAAACCGACCGGCGCTCCTTCCACGTCCACATCACCGACCTCGGCAGCAATAAACTCAACGTCGCCCGCAACGACCTCGCGGTAATGCAGCAGAAGTTCAACCAGCGGCATAATGATGAGGTGATCGAGGCGTTGAATAGGTTTGCGGCGATTTCATTACGGCATAGTTAGCGTAGGCTGGGCAGCCATGCCCAGCACCAGCAGTGGTCAGGAAAAACTGCTGGGCATTACTGCCCAGCCTACTTGGCTAAGAGTTGTACTGTTCCAACAACGCCAACATCTGATCTTCATCCCAAACCTCAACCCCCAACTGCTGAGCCTTGGTCAGCTTGGAACCGGCCGCCTCACCAGCAACAACGACGCTGGTCTTTTTCGACACGCTGCCGCTAACCTTGGCGCCGAGCGCCATCAGTTTTTCCTTCGCCTCGTTGCGTTTCATTTGCACGAGGGTGCCGGTGAGAACAAAGGTCTGACCAGCGAGGGGTTGCTCGCCCGCTTCCACCTTTTCGACATCGGGCCAGTTGACGCCGGCCTGTTGCAGTTTTTCGATCACTTCGAGGTTGTGGGGCTGCTGGAAGAAGGTGTGGATGTGGTGGGCGACGATGGGGCCGACATCCTCGACCTCGATCAGTTGCTCTTCGTTTGCCGCTTTGATCGCCGGCAGGTTGCCGAAGTGTTTGGCCAGGGTACGTGCGGTGCTCTCCCCTACCTCGCGAATACCTAATGCAAAGAGGAAACGCTCCAGCGTGGTGTTGCTCGCTTTTTTCAGCGCCTCGACCAGGTTCTGTGCCGACTTTTCCCCCATGCGTTCCAGCCCTGCTATCTGCACAGCTGATAGGGTGAAGAGATCGGCCACGTCGTCGATCAGTTTTTCATCGACGAACTGCTCGACCAGCTTGTCGCCCAGGCCGTCGATATCCATGGCGCGGCGTGAGGCGAAGTGTTTGATGGCGTTTTTGCGTTGCGCCGAGCAGTAGAGGCCGCCGCTGCAGCGCGGTACCGCCTCGCCCTCGGCATGCTCCACCTCGGAGCCGCAAACAGGGCACTGTGTCGGCGTCTCGATGGCGCGGGTGTTTTCGGGCCGCTGGCTCTCCACCGCTCCGACCACCTCGGGGATCACGTCACCGGCGCGGCGCACGATCACGGTATCGCCGATGCGTACGTTCTTGCGCGCGATCTCATCGGGGTTGTGCAGGGTGGCGTTGCTGACGATGACACCGGCCACATGCACCGGCTCCAGCCGTGCTACCGGAGTGAGGGCGCCGGTGCGCCCCACCTGCCACTCCACGTCGAGCAGCGTGGTCAGCTCCTCCTGTGCCGGGAACTTGTGGGCGGTGGCCCAGCGCGGGGCGCGGGAGACGAAACCGAGCTCCTCCTGCTGCGCCAGACTGTTGACCTTGTAGACCACGCCGTCGATGTCGTAGGGCAGGCTGTCGCGCTGCTCGCCGATCTTTTCATAAAAGTCGGCACATCCCTCTGCGCCTTGGACTTTCCGAACGTCAGGGCATACACGCAGCCCCCAATCCTTTAACCGTTGCAGAATGTCGTAGTGGTTGCGAGGCAGCTCTACCCCCTCCACCACACCGATGCCGTAGCAGAACAGGGTGAGCGGGCGGGTGGCGGTGATCCTGGGGTCGAGCTGGCGCAGCGAACCGGCGGCGGCGTTGCGCGGGTTGGCGAAGCTCTTCTCCCCCTTCTCGCGCTGGCGGGCATTGAGTTGCTCGAAGCCAGCCTTGGGCATGTAGACCTCGCCGCGCACCTCCAGCACCTGCGGGTAGTCACTACCCATCAATTTCAGCGGCACGCTCTCGATGGTGCGCACGTTGTGGGTGACATCCTCGCCGGTGGTGCCGTCGCCGCGGGTGGCGGCACGCACCAGCACGCCATTTTCGTAGCGAATGCTGATGGCAAGGCCGTCGAGCTTGGGCTCGGCACAGTACTCCACCTCGTCGATGCCCAGCCCCTGTCGTACACGACGGTCAAAGTCGGCCAGCTCCTCATCGGAGAAGACGTTGCCGAGTGAGAGCATGGGGATGGCGTGGGTCACCTGCTCGAAACCAGCCAGCGCCTCGCCGCCGACACGCTGTGTCGGTGAGTCGACTGTGACTAAATCGGGGTGCTGCTGCTCCAGCGCCTGTAGTTCGCGAAACAGACGGTCGTACTCCACGTCCGGGATCTCCGGGTCATCGAGTACGTAGTAGCGGTGGTTGTGGTAACGCAGCAGCTCGCGCAGCTCTGCCGCGCGCGCCTGCACCTCGGCAGTAGCGGTTTGGGCCATGGTTGTTAGTCCGCGGTCACGCGAAAACGGCGTGCCGTCTCCTGGAGTTCATCGAGGGTTTCGCGCGAAAGTTCGCGCCGCTTGGCGTCGGTGAGTACGCCGGAGAGCTGGCCCTGCAGCAGGCGCGCCTGCAGCACGCAGGTCATCACCGCCGTTTAGCCGTCCACCGGCGCGGGCCGGCGCC
>JBNKUL010000069.1:0-53874 GCA_050298555.1 Thiohalomonadaceae bacterium | reverse complement strand
TCATTTGTGCTGCGCACTTTTTGTGCGCACTGCACCCCGATTGTGCGCCACATCCATAGCTATCGCACCATTTCTGCTCGCTCTGCAATAAATACAATAACTTACAAATAAACTGCGACTTGGCATGCTTTCTGCGATTCCCGGTCAGACAACACCGTACTGACACCACAGCATTGAATGTAGAGCACACTATGAAACTGAAAAGTGAACAGATGAACCTCTCCGCTGCTGAGCGCAGCTGGCTTCCCTGGTTTGGGGCGACGGGTAAACTGGCCATGGGCTGGTCATGCTATCTCAACAAAAAGATGTACCCCGTGGTGGAGAAGACCTTCGAGGGCATTGCCGCCACCAGGGTAAAGCTGCTGCACAGCTGGGCCAACAGCCAGTGGGAGCAGATGCACGACCTGGCCGTAGAGTCAGCGGCCTACTTCCCGGAGGTACCGCAGAATCTGCTACAGAATCGACGCGATGGCGCCCCGGACTTCTCCGAACTCTTTATCATCGACAGCGATGGCAAGGTATTGAGCTCCACCTACGCAAAACATGAGGGCGTCAGCGACCTGGACCGCCATGCGGTGCAGCAGGGTCTGCAACACCCCTTTCTCCACGGCCCCTACGTCGATCGCCTGACCCTGGAGATCGGCCCCTCCAGCTCCCGCTTCCACGACGAGGTTACGCTGCTGTTCTACCAACCCATCGTGCAGAATGGCCTGGTCGTCGGTTGTGCCTGCGGCCGCGTCCCCAACGACGTGCTTGGCGACCTGATCCAGCGCGAGGCAGGACACATCTTCACCGAGTCGGGCGATAACTACCTCTTTATGGTGGACTCGAACTTCGACCGCACCATTCAGCCCGGCACCGCCCTCTCCCGCTCGCGCTTCGAGGACAACACCTTCTCCCACGGCGAGAACCTCAAGGGAGGCATTCACACCCAGTGGGGCACGGTAAGGGTAGAGCGCCACACCGAACTGGAGCTGCGTTTTACCGACCCCGCCACCGGTGAGCTCCATCCCGGTGTGCGCGAAACCATGCGCAACGGCGAGAACCTATTCATCACCTACCCCGGCTACTCCGACTACCGCCATATACCGGTGATCGGTAAGGGGGTTACCTTCCAGCTTCCCGGCTCACCCGATCGCTGGGGCATGATGTGCGAGGGGGACCTGGAAGAGGTATACCGCCGCCGCTCCATCAGCTTCAGTCAGATGCGCCTCTACCTGGTAATGGTCGGGGCCATGCTGGGTATCAACCTCGGTATCCAGCACCTCTTCTCCCTGCCGCAACTGGCCTCTGATGGCATCGGTATTCTGACCCTGCTGCTGAGTACCTGGTTGTTCTACCTGCTCGGTCCGTCACGCCTATCCAGCCGCCTCGATGAGATGACCGAGGTCATTCGCACCATTGCTGAAGGGGAAGGCAATTTGCGCCAACGTCTCGATACGGATCGCATGGCGGCCGATGAGAGCGGCGACATGGCGCGCTGGATCAACAGCTTTATCGACAACCTGGACGGTATCGTCGGTCAGGTGATTAAGGCCGCCGGCGAGGTGAAGAGCACCAACGAAGTGATGCACAGCCATAATGGTGAGGCCCATCAGATCTCAGGCGAGGTCTCCAGCGCCACGGAACATATGCTGCAGCTGGTGCAGGCACAGATCGGCGACATTCAAAACGCCGCCACCACTGCGGAACGCATGAAACAGGCGATGGCCGAGGTGGTGGAGAACGCCAAGACGCAATACGATTCGGTGCGCTCCGGCACCCAGGCGATCCGCGATGTGGTGGAGACCTCGGCGAAGACGGTCCACTCGCTCGACAGCCGCACCGCCGAGATCGGCAACATCGTCCAGGTGATCACCGAGATCGCCGACCAGACCAACCTGCTGGCCCTCAATGCCGCAATCGAGGCGGCCCGTGCCGGCGAGCAGGGACGCGGCTTCTCCGTCGTGGCCGACGAGGTACGTAACCTGGCATCGCGCACCGCCAATGCCACCCACGACATCAGCACCATGATCGACGGTATACAGAAAGAGACGCAAAAGGCAGTCGGCTTCATGGAGAAGGGTGTCGAGGACGTGGATCGCAGCCTGCGCCTGACCGAGGAGGCCTCCTCCGACAACTCCGGTCTGCACGATATCGTCGAGGAGATGTTCAATCTCATCCAGCAGATCGACAGCAGCAGTCAGCAGAACGACGACAAGATACGTAGCGTCTCCTCCGCAACCGCCGACATGAACCTCTCCATCGGTGAACTGCGTGGCAGCTCTACCCGCGTGCGCAACACCGCCAACAAACTGCACCAGCTGGTGGGACAGTTCCAGGTAAGCCAGATCTAACCAGCGCTAACCGGCAAGCGGTGACAGGCGCAGCAGCTGCTGCGCCTGTTCACGGCAGGCTCTCACGGTATCCGGGGCGAGGCGTTTCTGCCAGCGTGCAGGGATCGCCTGCGGGCCGTAAACGGCACCGGCGATCATCCCGGCAATGGCTCCGGTGGTATCGGCATCGCCTCCCTGGTTGACCGTGCGTACCAGGCACTCCTCGAAGCTGTCGCTATCGAACAGCGCCTCGAACACCACGCGCAGTGTATGGACGATATAGCCGCTGGGGTTGTCGTTGCGGGTTTGGCGAAAGGCGAAATCGGGCTGCTCCTCAACCAGGCGTTTTACCGGACCGTTGAGCAGTTCATTGGGGGCAACGCCGAGCAGTGCCCCCTGCACCATCTCGACGACGCAAAAGGTTCCGGCATCGGAAACGGGATTGTTGTGCGTCACGTGCGCCTGCGACCTGACGGCATCACGTACCCCCTCTTCATCCTGCCCCAGGGTGGCAAGGGCAACAGGCAGGGTGCGCATACAGGCGCCGTTACCGGCATCATGCTCATTGAGTGGCGATACCGGCTCCCCGGTTTTGCGAAAGTGCAGCAGGCCGCGACGCACGGTGTTGCCGATATCGACCGGCTTGCCGCGCATCCAGTTATCAAAGGCCGAGGCGATGGCGACAGCGTCGATGCCGCCAGCGTTTATGATCGCCTCGCCCAGGGCGAGGCTCATGGTAGTGTCGTCGGTCACCTGCCCCGGCTTTAAGTTAAGCCAGCCGCCGCCGACGATCTCCTGGTGTACACCATGATGGTGCTTAATCTCACGCGGGGTCATGAACTCGACGGTCGCGCCGAGTGCATCACCGACGGCGAGGCCCAGATAGGCCCCCTCGGCGCGCGTCTGTAGCTCACTCAGGGCCAAAGCATTCCCGGTAGTCATCACACACCTGACAGGAGGGGGCGCGGCAGGTGTAGACCCCCTCCTGATTACACAGCTGCTTGTAGAAGAACTTCTTCCACTTCATGTCATGGATATTCTTCTCCGCCAGCGGCTTGAAGGCATAGGCGATAAAGGCACTAAGGTCCTTGCGCGACCAGAACCCCATGTCCTGCCACAGGTGATCCCCCCCCATGCAGCCGGCGGTAAGGATGTCCGCCATAACCGCGGCATCCTCCACGCCCTCCGCCTTGTGGCTCAGGAACAGGGAACGCAGGTCCTCATGTTCGTCATAGCGTGCGGGGTCCAGCATCTCGCCATAGGTGGAAAATGTGGAGGCGTCCAGGTGGGGCAGGTAGTGACGCAGCACGGTCACAAACACCTTCTGGCTCAGCCCCAGCCAGCGCGGCATCGCCCCCATGCCGCAGACCTGCGAGGACAGCATCTTCGCCAGCAGTTGTGCTGGAGCCGAGCCACCACCTTTACCTATCAGGCGTGCATAGCAATATCCCCGGGCCATATCATCCGCCGCAACCATATTCACCGCCTGGTTCATGCACTTACCTCACATGCCTGTTCGTGTTTGTCACTTTTCGGACAGCTCTCCAGCTCCTCATCCTCGGTAGGCAGCCCGAGGGAGAAGTCGCGATTAAGCTGTTTGGCGTCGAAACCAACCTGGTAGACACCACCGATAATCATCAATGGGCGGCGGATCAGCAGCGGCTCAGCGACCATCATCTGCAGGGCCTCCGTTTCAGCAAGCTGCTCCGGTACCACCTCGCCGTCACGCACCCGCGGCGCGCTGCGGTTAAACCATTCGCTGAGCGGCAGCTGAGCGAAGAAGGCCTGCAGGCGCTCTATGTCCCAGGCCTCGGTGAGTAGATTTTTCGCCATCACCTCATGCCCGGCAGCGGCCAGCATCTTTTTCTGTTTGGTGTTGTTAATACACCCCGGTTTTTCGTAAAAGATGACCTCAGCCACGAGCTGCCGACCTGTGCCGTGCCGCTTGCGAAAGCAGCGCGCTGTGGCGTCGCCAGGCACGGCTCTGTGACGGTGCCAGCCTTCTCGCCAGGGTACGTATCCAGCGACTCATGGCCGTGCCTCCCCTACCGACTGTTGTGCCAGCTCCATCAGCCGCTCTACGGGAATACCGGTAAGCGAGCCCAGCGGATTGAGCGGTTGGCCCTCGGCATTGAGGATGGCCCCCTCGATGGGGCAGATGCTGGCGCACTGGGGATCGGCATAGTCGCCGTCGCACTCGGTGCACTTCTTCGCATCAATAGTGAAATGAGGCCTGATCCCTGTCTGGGCCTCGACGATGGCATCGCTGGGGCAGACCTCCAGGCAGGCGTAACAGTTAACGCACGACTCGACAATTTCCAAAGACATAACTCACCTCACCCCGCGGCCTGTTCAATCGATTTATCACCCAGCTTTCCAGAGGCGCTCATCTCTTCGTACACCTTCGCTACCGACTCTTCGATAGGCTCCATGGCATACTCGCTTACCGGCTGAATCCCCGCCGCCTCCAGCGCCTCGTAGGGCGGCAGACCGATACGGGCACTCAGCATCACCTCACAGCCATCCAGCGCTGCAATCACCCGGTCGAGCGTCGACTCGTCCTCGTTGCAGGTATCGGCACCGACGCAATACTGGTCGGCGCGGCGGGTACCGATGAAGCGCACACCACTCGATGAAGCCTCATAGACCAGGAACTCGGTTGCATGGCCGAAGTGCTGATTGATGACGCCGCCACCCTTGGTAGCCACCGCCATCAGTACCGGACGGGTCGCTTTTGACTCGACCCTGCCCGGCTTCAGGGAGTCGAGAGAAACGGTAACCACCTGGGAGCTGGCGGAGCGTTGTGCCTCCAGCTCCTTTTCGATCTCCGCATGCACCTCGGCGCGCCGCTGCATCGCCGCCTCGTAGTCGATCTCCATCGCCTCGATCTTCTCCAGGGTGAACTCGGCACCGCGATCCTCGCCCAGCATACCGACTGCATCGGCACGGCACTGGCGACAGTGACGCATCATGTTCATGTCCCCGGCGCAGGCATCCTGCAGGCTCTGCAGCTCCTCGGCACTGGGACTGCGCTGCTGCATGATGCCGAAGTAGGTGCCGTGCTCCTCCTCGGCGATGAGCGGCATGACGTTGTGCAGGAAGGCCCCCTTCTGCTTGACGATCTTGCTCACCTCTTTGAGGTGCTCGTCATTAATGCCGGGGATCATCACCGAGTTGACCTTAACCAGTACGCCGCGCTCCACCAGCATCTCCAATCCCTTCTGCTGCTGCTCGATAAGGATGGCCGCCGCCTTCTCGCCGCGAATACGCTTGTTGTTCCAGAAGATCCAGGGATAGATCTTGGCGCCCACCTTGGGGTCGACGCAGTTAATGGTGATGGTGACGTGGTCGATGTTGTGCTTGCAGATCTCATCGACCACGTTGGGCAGGTTGAGTCCGTTGGTGGAGACGCAAAGTTTGACATCGGGCGCCTTCTCCGAGAGCTGGCGGAAGGTCTCCAGGGTGCGCTCGGGCTGGGCCAGCGGGTCGCCGGGACCGGCAATACCCAGCACCGTCATCTGCGGGATGGTGGCGGCCACCGCCATCGTCTTCTTCACGGCCTGGTCCGGCGTCAGCAACTCGGAGACCACGCCGGGGCGTGACTCGTTGGCGCAGTCGTACTTACGGTTACAGTAGTTGCACTGAATATTACAGGCCGGGGCCACTGCCACGTGCATGCGGGCGAAGTGGTGGTGTGCCTGCTCGGAGTAGCAGGGATGGTTCTTCACCTTGTCGCGTATCGCCTCGGGCAGGTGGGCCATCTGGTCACTGCTGCTGCCGCAGGAAGATTTGCTGCATCCACCCGTCATCTGGACTACCTCACTCATCATCACTCTCCACAGGGAATCGCTGTTACGAGGACTAGAGCAAGGGGTGTGCCTACTTGCAATACCTGGCTAACCCTTTGATTTCATAGAGGCCACTACGGCGAACGCTGTCCGATTGTTGCAAAGGGAACAATACAGAATGTGGTGTGTTGTAGGGCATGGGACACGCCAGCCATCCGAGGATGGCCGCTATTCCGACAAACATGCTGGGTTGCAGCTATATAACAAAGCCGATATAAAAAGCCCGGCAGAGAATCACACAATTAATATAGGGAATATGCTTAGATAAGACGCCGCAGGGAAGCCAGGTTTGTAAGGCGCGGAGAGTTAACGCAGTTTATGCAAAAACTGATTTTAAACCGCCGATTTTGGCTGTTACCTATTGTCGGCTGGACTATCCTGGTCCTCACTTCACTTGTCTGGAGCCTCTCCGAGGCGGACAAGCACTCCCGCGAGATCGTTCATGAGCGTGCCCGTTTCATCTTCGAGATGGTCTCCTCAATGCGGCTGTGGAATGCCCGCCATGGCGGGATTTACGCCCTGGTCGATGAGCAAAATCCCCCCAACCCCCACCTGGAGGTGGAGGAGCGCGACCTCACTACCCCGTCTGGGCGCAAACTGACGATGGTCAACCCCGCCTATATGACCCGTCAACTCAGTGAGATCATCAAGGAACGTAGTGATCTGTTGATCCATATCACCAGCCTCAAGCCGATCAATCCCAACAACAAGGCCAATGAATGGGAGGCGGAGGCGCTTAATCAGTTCGAGCTGAACTGGGAAATGAACGAGTGGAGCGATTTTCACGGCGAGGGGGAGCAGCGCGAGTACCGCTTCATCGCCCCGCTGGTGACCAAAAAACCCTGCCTCAAGTGCCACGAAAAGCAGGGCTATGTGGTCGGAGATATCCGTGGCGGCATCAGTGTCACCTTCCCCCCCGGCCCGCTGCTGGCGACCGAGAAGGAGCACGAGGTGAACTACGGCGTCATCCACTTCATGATATGGCTGCTACTCACCTCACTCACCCTCTTCGGTCTGAGTCGCCATCGCGAACAGCTATTGCAACTGCAGGGGGTGATGGCACACCAGGAAAAACTGGTAGAGGAACGGACAGCCCAGCTGCAGCATGAGGTGTTCGACCGCGAGGCGGCCGAGGAGCGTCTGCAGTGCTTCATCGAAGCCTCCGCCGAGGGGATGCTGGTATTCGACACCAAGATGCGCTGCACCCTGAGCAACCCGGCGGCGCTGAAGATACTGGGATACGAAAAAGAGTCGCAACTGCGAGGGCGCTCCATCCACGACTTCCTCTGCCCGAATAAAGGTGAGCCCGAGCAGTCTGATGGAAACGGCTGCGATGAGTGCCACATTCGCCTTACCCTCGAACATGCAAAGCCATTCCGCAACGACGATGCACACTTCCTGCATGCCGATGGACACACCATTCCGGTGGAGATGCACAGTTCTCCCATCGTAGTGGATGAGCACACCCTCGGTACTGTCGTCACCTTTGCCGATATTACCGAGCGCAAGGAGAAAGAGGCACTCGCCTGGCGCCTGGCCCACACCGACAGCCTGACCGGCCTGATCAATCGCCACCACTTCCACAGCCGCCTGGAACAGACCCTCATCGAGTCGGAACGCTATGCGCGCTGCTTTGCTCTGCTGTTTATCGATCTCGACGGATTCAAGGCCGTCAATGATCAACTTGGGCACGACGCCGGCGACGAGTTGCTTCGCGTGTGTGCCCGGCGCCTGCTGGAATGCCTAAGAGAGAGCGACACCGTCGCCCGCCTGGGTGGCGACGAGTTCACTATTATCCTGCCCGAGATCGAGACGGAGCAGGAGGTAAGTGCTCTGACATCAAGGGTAATAGAACGCGTGGCCGAACCGTACCTGATCAAGGGGCAGCAGGCGTTGATCTCCGCCTCCATTGGTATCGCCCTCTACCCCAAACATGGCTGCGACGGCGACCGACTGCTGAATGTAGCGGACAAGGCGATGTACCGGGCCAAGGAGGCAGGGAAGAACACCTACCTGATTTTTGACGATGGCAGGTGTGGGTAGTTTGTACTTCGCACAGCCAGGCGGCCGCTCCTGCTATATCTGCCTCACCTTAATCTTCAAGGTCTGTATCCGATAGGCGATCTGACGCGGCGTCATATTGAGGAGGCGCGCCGCCTTGGCCTGTACCCAGCCAGCCTGTTCCAGTGCCGCAATCACCCGCTCCCTTTCGTCCAGGTTGGGGTCATCCAGATCCACACTACTCGTTGCACCGTTTGACGAACTGACCTGCACCACCCGCTCCTCTATGCCACTCATGGTCACCGCCTCGCGGTCGATCACCCCTTCGGCACTCATAATGGCGGCACGCTCCAGGCTGTTCTCCAGTTCGCGCACGTTACCGGGCCAGTTGTGGCGCATCAGCACGCGCACCGCGCTGTCGGTGATGGAGAGTTCGCGCCCCTGCTGCTTGGAGATCTTCTCTACCAGGAACTCCGACAGTTCAGGGATATCTTCGCTGCGATCACGTAGCGGCGGCATCTGTATCGGCATCACATTCAGGCGGTAGTAGAGGTCTTCACGGAAGTCGCCCTGCTCCACCTCCGACTCCAGGTCACGGTTGGTAGCGGCGATGATACGCACATCGACCCGGATGGTCTTGTTGCTACCGATGCGTTCGAACTCCCCCTCCTGCAATACGCGCAGCAGTTTGGCCTGGAAGGTGGGGGAGATCTCCCCAATTTCGTCGAGGAAGATGGTGCCGCCGTTGGCCTGCTCAAAGCGCCCCTTACGCTGGGCGGCGGCGCCGGTGAAGGCCCCCTTCTCATGGCCGAACAGTTCCGATTCAAGCAGGTTGTCGGGCAGTGCTGCACAGTTAAGTTTGACGAAGCTGTTGCTGGCACGCGGCGAGTTGTAGTGGATGGCGTTGGCGATAAGCTCCTTACCAGTGCCCGACTCACCACGGATCAGCACCGTGGTATTCCACTTGGCGACCTGCCGCACCTGGTCAAAGACACGGCGCATTAACGGTGAGCGTCCCACCATGTTGTCAAAGCCGTAGCTGGCGCGCACCTCACGGCGCAGGTTGTCACGCTCGTCGGCCAGCGCCTTTTTCTCCGTCTCCACCTGCCATGAGAGCTGTACGCTCTGGGCGATGAGGTTGGCGACCATCTCGAGGAAGCGGGCACGCAGTTCCAGTTCGCTGTGGTTGGTGCTGATGGGCTGCGCCGCCAGTACACCGACGGTGCCGTGGCCGCCGATCTGAATCGGCACGCCGATAAAGGGCAGGCCGGGATCGTAGAAACCGAGACGGTCAAGAAAGTCGTGCTCGCCGCCCAGGCACTCGGTAACCCGTTTCTGCCCCTGTTTGAAGATGGCCCCGACGATCCCCTCGCCCGGCTGGTAACTGATCTTGCTGACGATCTGCGGGTCCACATCATAGAGCGCCACCACCGACTGGGTGTCGCTGTCACTGCCCTTAAGGGTGACCATGCCGCGCTGCATACCTGCCGACTCGTGCAGCGCCACCAGCACCCCCTGCAGGGTTTCGTGAAGGTTAAGGGAACGGCTCAACACCTGGCTTACGCGAAACAGGGTATCGAGCTCGGTATTGAGCAGGCAGGCCTGCTCATCACAGTTGGGGGGGAATATGTCGTTCATCGTCTCTATCACAATGTTCTCTATGGGCGCGCTATCGGTAGCCGCAATTTAATCTGGCAGCCGCCGTTATCGTTGTCACCGATCTCTATGGTGCCGGCGTGGGCGTTGGCCGCCTCCTGCACCAGGGTGAGCCCCATTCCTGAGTGGGCCCGGTCGAAGGAGTGTTTGGTGGTAAAGAAGGGTTCGAACACCTTGTAGCGCAGCGACTCGTCGATACCGTTACCGCTGTCGCTGATGGTGAAGCTTACCCACTCCCCCTCGCGACCACTGTGTATCGCGATCTCACGCGATGAGTCTGTGGCATCGACAATCGCCTCAATGGCGTTGTTGAGGAGGTGACGAAACAGGGTACGCAGCTGCCTGGGACTGCCCGTTATCGGCGGCAGCGATGACTCGGGGCGCCACTCGATCACAATCCCCTCCGCCAGCAGCCGTGGGGTGGTGTACTGAACCACCTCGTGCAGTAGCTGGTTAAGGTTCACCTGTGCATTTTCCTCGCCGCTCTCGTGCGGCATGGTACGGTGGAGCAGCTCCAGCCCCTCCTCGCCCATTTCCCGTATTTCGCTAAGCAGTTGCAGGATCTGCTCACTGCCCTCGCTGCAACTGCGTTTCTTGTTGATCAGCGCAATCGCCGCGTTAAGCATATTGAGGGGCTCCTGCAACTTGTAGGCGGCAGCGGAGAGGGTCTCGCGCATGCTGGTATTGAGGTCCTCCTCGGCCATCAGGGCGCGCATGGCGTTACGCCGCACCTCCTCCTGACGGCGCTTCTGCTGTGTGATCTCATGCACCGACAGCATCAGGTAGGGCACATCGGGCTGGCGAAAAAAGTCGTCGGCGTCACTGGAACACTCATAGAACCAGGTACCGGAGCAGCTGAACCAGCGTCGTGCGCCCTCACGACCGAGACGACACTCCACCTCGCGATCATTAAACCCATCTCGGCGCTTGAGCAGCTGGGCGAATCCCGGGTCATCCTCCTCGATCGCAGCGAACAGCTTTACCACCGGCTCGCCACCGCGCATATCACCCACCAGTTTTTTATAGGCGTGGTTATCGAGCAGCACCTTATAGTTTTGATCTAACACGGCAATGGCATCCGGTGCGGAGTCGACCACCGACTCGATCAATGCCTTCTGATTGGCAACGCGCTGCTGCAGGGCATGGATCCCACTGCCATCCCGATGGAGCCCAAGGTAGTGACTGATCTCGCCCTCGCTATCGAGGACCGGTGCGATCATCAGCTCAGCCAGGTAACGCTCGCCATTTTTTCTGCGGTTGATCAGCGTCCCCCTCCAGGGGCGTTTATCGCTGATCACCTGCCACATCTCCTGATAGATATGGCGCGGTGTCGACTTATAGGAGAGTACGGCCTCGTTGTTACCGAGAATCTCTTCACGCGAATAACCGGTGACCTCGGTAAAGGCCTCGTTGCAGTAGAGGATGTTGGCATTAAGGTCGGTAATGGAGATCGCCAGCGGCGACTGCTCTACCGCCGACTCGAACAGGTGCGACGGTATGGAATCGACTTCATTGCCCAGGCGGTCTGTGCTCGGCTGGTGTGGCATGTGCACCCCTCAATATGAGTGTTACTGCATTTACCTATGCAGTTTGCAAGGAGTGTGCCGTATGTAACATCCGCGCCATTTAGCCAGTAACCAGGCGCGCCACAGCGATTTTCTTGTCGCATAGCCGACAAAATGGACGCTTTTATCCCCAATGCAACGACATATTCCGGTGCAGCGCACGCACCACATGTGTGCATACGCCCTGCAGACCGCATCAACTGGGATGATCTTTATCACCGTCTGAAATAGGACGCTTATGGCATGGATGATGCAGAAGACTAAGCAAGTGTTTTCGTTGTAATTCAGAGAAGGCCGATGACTGAATACCTGCTAATCCTGCTTGGAACCGCCCTGGTGAATAATGTTGTGCTGGTGAAGTTCCTCGGCCTCTGCCCCTTCCTGGGTGTCTCCAACAAGCTCGACACCGCCCTGGGTATGGGACTGGCCACCACCTTCGTACTCACTCTCGCCTCGGCCGCCGGTTGGCTACTGGAGGAGTTTGTGCTGGTACCGATGCATATCGAATTTCTGCGCATCCTCTCCTTTATTCTGGTGATCGCCGCGGTAGTGCAGTTCACCGAGATGGTGGTACGCAAGACCAGCCCGGTGCTCTACCAGATGCTTGGCGTCTTCCTTCCCCTTATTACCACCAACTGTGCGGTGCTGGGTGTGGCCCTGCTCAACGTGCAGGAGGAGAACAGCTTTATGCAGAGCCTGGTCTACGGCATGGGCTCAGCGATTGGCTTCACCCTGGTGATGGTGTTGTTCGCCGGCATCCGCGAGCGCCTTGCGCTCTCCAATGTTCCTGCACTGTTTGCTGGCTCTCCCATCGCCTTTATCGTTGCCGGGCTTCTCTCCCTGGCCTTTATGGGCTTCAGCGGCCTTCCTGTTAAATAAGGAGTAGCGTCTTATGCATGCCATCGGCGTTCTAACCGTTATGGGTCTGTTTCTCGGTTTCCTCCTTGGCCTCGCAGCCAAGCGCTTTAAGGTGGAGAGCGATCCCCTTGTGGAGAAGGTCGATGCGTTGCTGCCAGGCACCAACTGCGGCCAATGCGGCCTGCCCGGCTGCCCCAGCGCCGCTGAGGCCATCGCCAATGGCGAAGCACCGATCACCCTCTGCCCCCCCGGTGGCAGGGCCCTGGCGGAAGATCTCTCTAACCTGCTTAACGTGCCGCTGGAGAGCAGCGACATGGACGACGGCCCGGCGATGCTGGCGCGCGTCAACGACGAGCTCTGCACCGGCTGCATCAAATGCTTCAAGGTCTGCCCTACCGACGCCATCGTCGGTGCCCCCAAACAGATCCATGCGGTGATGTACGAGGCGTGTACCGGCTGCAAGAACTGCATTGACGTCTGCCCCACCGAGTGTATCGAAATGTTCGTACCCGAGAGCGGGATTGGTGAGTGGCGCTGGCCCAAACCCACGCCCGCCACCGCCGTATCGGATGTCGACAAGGCCGCCTAGGAGTCAACGATGAAACTGTTCCGATTCAAGGGCGGGGTTCACCCAGAAGAGCACAAGACCACGCAGCAGTTGCCGATCAAGCAGTTGCCCCTGCCCCGCTACCTCTACCTGCCGCTGCAGCAGCACATCGGTGCCCCTGCCAGGCCGCTGGTAGAGGTCGGCGATCACGTATTGAAGGGGCAACTGATTGCCGAGGCCAATGGCACTATCTCGGCACCGGTACACGCCTCGAGTTCAGGTACCGTGGTCGCGATTGACGACTTCACCGCCCCCCACCCTTCCGGCCTGCCCATTAAGAGCATCATTATCGAGACCGACGGCAAGGATCAGTGGGGCGACAGCATCACCCAGCTCGATCCCTTTATGCTGCCTCCCGAAGAGGTGGCTGAACGCGTCGGCAGGGCGGGTATCGTCGGCATGGGCGGTGCAGCCTTCCCCGCCGCGGTAAAGCTGAACCTCGGCAATACGCACACCATACACACCCTCATCATTAACGGCGGTGAGTGCGAACCCTACCTCACCTGCGATGATCGCCTGATGCAGGAGCGCCCCGGCCAGATCATCGACGGCGTCCTGTTAATGATGCATGCGCTGAAGACAGGGCGCGCCCTCATCGCCATCGAGAACAACAAACCGGAGGCGCAGCAGCAGCTGCGCGCCGCGGCCGACTCCTTCCCCGAAATCGAGATCGTCGGCGTGCCGACCCGATACCCGATGGGGTCGGAGAAGCAGATGATACAGACCCTCACCGGGATGGAGGTGCCTGCCGGCGGTATCGGCGCCGACATCGGCGTAGTGGTGCACAACGTGGCCACTGCCCACGCGGTGCACGAGGCACTACGCCAGGAACGCCCTTTGATTTCGCGCATCGTCACCATTAGCGGCGAAATGGTGAACCAGCCCGCCAACCTGGAGGTGCCCATCGGCACCGCCGCCGAGGAGCTCGTTGCCTTTTGTGGTGGATTTAAACAGGAGCCGGCCCGCCTGTTGATGGGCGGCCCGATGATGGGCATGTCGCTTCCCCATCTCAAGGTCCCGATCGTTAAGGGCAGCAACGGTATCCTCGCGCTGAGCAGCGAGGAGCTGGGAAGACAGCAACCGAGCAGCCCCTGCATACGCTGTGGCCGTTGTGTCGATGCCTGCCCGCTAGGCCTGATGCCGCTGGAGATGGCATCGCGTGCACGGCACGGGCAGCTTGATGCGGCGGTGGATATCGGCCTCTACGACTGCATCGCCTGCGGCACCTGTGCCTATGTCTGCCCCGCCGCGATCCCTCTCACCCAGTACTTCAACTACGCCAAGGGTGAGCTGGCAACACGCCGTCAGGAGAAGCAGAAGGCCGAACGCACGCGTGAGCTCGCCAGGGCACGGCAGGAGCGTGTGGAGAAGGCGGCACAGGCAAAACGCGAGGCGATGCTCAAACGCAAGGCCGAACGTGAGGCGAAGAAGAAGGCCGAGGCGGAGGCCGCGGCAAAGGCGGCTGCCGAAGCGGAAGAGGCAAACAACTCGGAGACACCATCATGATGCCCATGGCCTCCCCCCACACCCATGGCAATAACTCGGTCGGCAAGATCATGCTCATCGTCTGGCTGGCGCTGTTGCCCGCCAGCCTGATGGGTATCTACACCTTCGGCTGGCCGGTGTTCAACCTGTTCCTGATCACTACCGTCACCGTATTGGGGGCCGAGGTGCTGGCGCTGAAGCTGGCCGCTCAGCCAGTGCGTCCGACCCTGATGGATGGCTCCGCCCTGCTCACCGGCTGGCTGCTGGCGATGACCCTGCCCCCCTGGGCACCGTGGTGGATCGCCGTAGTCGGTGGTCTCTTCGCCATCGTCGTCGGCAAACAGGTGTTCGGCGGTATCGGCCAGAACCTGTTCAACCCGGCGATGCTGGGGCGGGTCGCCCTGCTCATCGCCTTCCCGCTGGAGATGACCACCTGGGTGACACCGATGCCCATTACCTCCGCCGCCGCGCCCTCATTTATCGACTCGCTGGTGATCACCTTCGCAGGCGCTGAGCAGATAGACTCGATTACCGGCGCCACCGTACTCGGCCACGTGAAGACCGAGCTTGGACTCGGCCATGGCGTGGCCGAGTCACTCAGCGGCTACTACAGCAGCAGCGATGCGGGCCTCGGTATGATGCGCGGCAGCATGGGTGAGACCTCAGCACTGCTGTTACTGCTCGGCGGCATCGTTCTCCTCGCCCTGCGCATTATCAGCTGGCACATCCCGGTAGCGATGCTGGGAACCCTAGCCCTGCTGGCCACGATAATGAGTCTGCTCGATCCGCATCACTACCTGCCAGCCTCGGTGCACCTGCTAAGTGGTGCCGCGATGCTGGGGGCCTTCTTCATCGCCACCGACCCGGTCGGCTCACCCTCTTCGGTAAAGGGGCAGCTCATCTTCGGCGCCGGATGCGGCCTGCTGATCTATGTGATTCGCACCTGGGCCGGTTTTCCCGAGGGGGTCGCCTTCGCGGTACTGCTGATGAACTCGGCCACGCCGCTTATCGATCACTATGTACGACCGCGCATCTATGGTCGTGAGCGTAGCGGGGCACCACTCGATTACCAGAAGGGGCAGGCCGCACGGCGCCTCTCCAGCTACCAGGGGGAGGATAAGTAATGGGAAAAGGGGTACTGGAACCGAGTTACCGCAAGCGGGTCGGCTATCAGGCGATGCTGCTGGGGGGGATGGCGACCCTGGTTAGTGCACTGCTGGTGATGGGCGATATGCGCACCAGTGAAGATATCGCCGCACGCCACGCCGAAGACCTGCGCGCCTCGTTAAATCAGGTAGTGCCGCAGGACTATTACGACAACGACCTGCTCGCCGACACCTTAGAACTGCCGACCCCCGGCGGCAGACTAAGGCGTATCTACATTGGCAGGAAAGACGACATGGTCAGCGCGGTTGCCTTCGAGACCAGCGGCCAGGGCTATGCCGGTGAGGTGGCCTCGATCATGGGGGTGGACAGCGCTGGCAAGGTACTCGGTGTACGTGTTCTGCGCCACGCAGAAACGCCGGGTCTGGGCGACAAGATTGAGGTAGAGCGAAACCCGTGGATCCGCTCCTTTGACGGCCACAGCCTCGCCGAGCCGCAGAGCAGCGGCTGGAAGGTGAAAAAGGACGGCGGCATCTTCGATCAGTTCACCGGTGCCACCATCACCCCGCGCGCGGTGGTCTCCTCGGTCTATGAGGGGCTGCGTTTCTTCGAACAGAACCGCGAACAGATCATGACCACCCCGGCAGCGAAGAGTGGTGAACCTGAGGAGGAAGCCAAATGAGTGAAGCCCCTGCTATCGACTATAAGCGCATCTGGCGAGACGGCATCTGGGACAACAATGTCGTCTTCTCCCAGCTGCTGGCGCTCTGTCCCCTGCTGGCGGTGACCGGTACCGCCACCAACGGCCTCGGCCTGGGGCTCGCCACCCTTTTCGTTCTGGTGATCTCCAACCTGGTGGTAGCGCTGTTTCGCGGCATCATCACCCCCGAGGTACGCATCCCGGTATTTATCCTGCTGATCGCCGGTATCGTCACCCTGGTGGATATGATGATGAACGCCTGGCTGCACGAACTGCACAAGGTGCTGGGGCTGTTCATTCCGCTTATCGTCACCAACTGCGCGATCCTCGGTCGCGCCGAGTCCTTTGCCTCGCGCCAGCCGATCCGCGCCTCCATCGTCGACGGCCTGGCCATGGGCAGCGGTTTTATTATCACCCTGGTCACCCTCGGTGCGGTGCGCGAAATCCTCGGAGCCGGCACCCTCTTCAGTGGTGCGTCGATGCTGCTGGGTGAACACTTCCATTTCCTCGAGATCACCATCCTGCCCGACTACCGCGGCTTCCTGCTAATGGCCTTGCCGCCCGGCGGCTTCCTGATGATGGGCTTCCTGTTGGCGGCCAAGCGCCTTATCGACAGGCGTATAGAGGAGAAGCAGCGCAATGCTGAGATGAGTCACGAGCTTGCTGCAGAAGGGGCCGTATCATGAATGTCAGCGTTAGCTATGCGGAACAGTCGAAACAGATCTGGCTGAAACTGGAGGTCGATGATGAGACCACGGTAGAGCAGGCGATCGAACAGTCGGGCATTTTGCAGCGGGTACCGGAGATCGACCTGACAGCGCAAAAGGTGGGCATCTTCGGCAAGGTGGTGAAGCTGGATCGACAGCTCAGCGACGGGGAACGAGTGGAGATCTATCGCCCCATCACCGCCGAGCCCGATATGGAATAGGCAGTAGCGCAATAGCTCTTATTGCCGTCACTCGTCCCCCTTATCCTGGGGGATCGATGCAACCGACTGTGTGCCTAGCTGCGCGGTACCGCCGTAAGCCGTGGTGAAGTCGAGGCTGTGCTCGGGTTTAGAGACCGTCACCAACTCCGGATTCATGCTGTCTGGATAGAGGCCACAGGCCTCGCCGGGGTCACAGATCGTCTGGTCGTTATCGTAATCACTCCCTGTGGTGAGATAGTACTCCCCCGCCGGCACGCCCGTAATGCGATAGCTGTACTGGCCAGCGACAGCGGCCGCGCTATCATACGCCACCGTGTCACCGCTCACGGCATCCACCAGCACGACATAGTGTAAGCCCGCATCGGGTGTATAGGTGACGGAGGATTGATAGACCGAGATGGTGGCGCTAGTGCTGGTACCGCTGACAGCGGTAAATGTCACGACCAGCGTATAGACACCATCGGCAAGCTGGCTGCGGTCAATAGTCAGCAGGTAACTGCCCAGCCCGTTGGCGTCGACATTGGAGGGGGCCAGGCTTGCCCAGCTCTCCGAGCTGCTCACACTTTCGACCATCAGGGGTGTGTCACCGTACTGTGTCAGCGTCAGTTCAAGCGTATCACTACCGACCATACCCGCCGTTGTGGGGCTAACGCCCAACAGCGATGGAACTGCCCCCCCTGTAGAGAGCGCCACCGCCTGCTGGACGGCCTTAAGCGCATCGATCATGCCGTAACCGAAGGAGTCGTTACGAACCGTCTCCCCATCGCCCTGCAAATCCTGGGTAATGAGACCGGCCGCGATCAACCCGTCCACATCAGCAGGGCTCAACGTTGGGTAGGCCGACTTCATCAGGGCCAGCACACCGGCCATATGCGGTGCGGCCATTGAGGTGCCATCGGCAAAGCTGTAAACATAATCCGCACTGCCGCTGCTGTAATCAACCGTGGTGCTCAACACCCCATCGGGGTAGCCATCGTTATTTGTATCGGCAGAGCTGTCGCCACCCGGAGCAGCGACATCTATCGCGCTACCGTGGTTGGAATAGGGCGCGAGCGCCTTTTGTGCATCCACGGCACTAACGGAGATCACGCCATCGTAACTGGCCGGGTAAAACAGGTTGCTGGTGCCGTCGTTACCAGCGGCGGCAACCACCATGACTCCCGCGTTCCGTACCTCGTTAAACTGTGCCTGCTCGGTTTCACTATATCCGGAACCTCCCAGACTCAGGTTAATAATGTCGGCCGGCGTAGATGGGGTGGTTCCGGAATCGTTGGCAAGGCCGGTGGCATAACGTATCCCCTGAAGCACGTCATAACTGGTTCCACCGCCTATTCCCATTGCCCGCACGGGCATCACCCTGACACCCGGCGCGACACCGGCAACTCCGACACCGTTATTCGAGACGGCGGCTACCGTACCCGCAACGTGGGTCCCATGAAAGGAGCTTTTAGTGGGGACGAAGCTGTCCCCCGGGTCATCCGGGTCGGCATCAATGCCATCCCCGTCATGTGACATCGCGGTATCGGAAACGAAATCATAACCGCTTGAGGTGAGATTGGCGCTCAGGTCAGGGTGTGCCAGCGCCACCCCGGTATCCACCACGGCCACCACCACGGCGCTGTTGCCCATCTCCAGGTCCCATGCCAGCGGCAGATTAATCAGTGGGTAGTGCCACTGATAGGGGTAGTAGTCGTCATTGGGGGCCGCCATGGTATGGCGTATGTAGTTCAGGTCGGCAGTGGCCACATCGCTGCTGGCGCGAAGTTGTTTAAGTACCTTAATGGTTTCATAGGCCTCGCGCTGCGAGGTGCTCATGCTAAACCCATAGCGCCCGTCTAGCGCATCCGTAGTGCCGCCAGTCCCCTTCTGTGCCTGCCGAGTGGTATCCAGGTGCAACAGCAAAGGCCCATCCGCACTACCCTTTTCCTGCTGCAGGCCCATGGAGGCAAGAATATTGCGCAGCCCTCCCGGTTTGGCGAGTGCCTGTTTGGCCGAGGCCGCTGTCAGGGTAGCGACGACCTCCCCTGCCACAAACTCATCTTCAAGCCGCAGGGTATTACCCGCAGCCATCGCTACACCCGCTGCGTTGGTCGAGAGGGTGTAGTTAGACTTCCCATTGTATGCCACCACGACGATGTAGTACTCGTTATCGGCCGGCACCGTCAGGCTCTCCACCTGCTCAATACCAAGGGAGGAAGCAGCGACGGTATTGATATCGGAAGCGGCTAACAGGTAGAGGTCGAGATCAACACTTAAGGGGGCGGTCGGATCGAAATCGGCGATAGTCATGGATACCGTCTGTCCCGCCGAAAGGAGGACTCGATAAGCGTCGAGAACATCGTCCACCGAGGCGAAATTATCGTCCTGTTGATAGGTCGGACTTTCAGTCACAAAGCCGCCGATGGTGCCGACGCCAGGAATAGGCTGCGCCGAGGCCGCCTCGTTGTTGCTGACCACCACGCTATCGCCGTCATTGGTGTCGGAATCCACCAACACCATGCCGTTAATGCTGATGGTACCGCTGAGGGTGGCCGTCGCCGCAATGGTTATCGTGAAGGCAGTGGTGTCGGTCTCTCCGTCGTCATCGGTCACGGTGAGTGCCACACTGTAGCTACCCGGCATCGAATAGGTATGGCTGCTGCCCACACCACTGCTGGAAGCACCGTCGCCAAAGTCCCAGGAATAACTGCTAATGCTACCGTCAGAGTCGGAGGACTCCGAGGCATCAAAACTGACAGTGGCGGGTGCCACCCCCTCACTGGCGTCGGCGCTAAATGCCGCAGTGGGCGCAGTGTTGGGTGTGGCTGTCGTGCCACTACCTCCGCCACTACTGCCGCAGGCAGAAAGAAGTAAGGCGGATGCCAGTAATACCAGGGACGAAATTGAATATCCTTTTCTCATTGCCATTCACCTAAGGTGTTGCTACCGAGCTGGTGCTCGGCCGGGCCTACTCCTGCCCAGATAATTGTTGTTGTGAAGTACTCTGCGCATCAATAACAGGTATAGATGCCTTGCCTAACACGCGTGTATAGTGCGTGAATACTATACTAATAATCTCAACAGCAAGAGGATACCTCTATGATAAAGCAGACTCAGCTGGTGCTTGCGGGAGCGTTGATGGTCGCGGCCGGCGGTGCCGTTGCCGACGGCAAAGCGACCTACGATGCGAAGTGCATAGCCTGCCACAATACCGCCAGCGCCATTCCCAATGTGCCGATCCTCGGCAATAAGGCCGCCTGGGCTCCGCGTATCGCTACCGGTATCGATGCCCTGACCGCGAGCGTCAAGTCCGGCAAGGGCGCGATGCCGCCAAAGGGCACCTGCATGGAGTGTAGCGATGCCGAGCTGAAGGCGGCGGTGGAGTATATGGTCTCCCAGTCCCAGTAACAGCTGGCGGGTCAGGGACGACCCGACAACTTCTATCCTGCGATAATCGCCCGCACCCTCTCCAGGTCCGCCTCGGTATCGACACCGTGGCCAGGGACACTGCTCGCCTCGGCCACCTGTATGGTGCCGCCGTGCCACAACACACGCAGTTGCTCCAGCGACTCCATACGCTCCAGCTCGCAGCTCTCCAGTCCCACATACTTTTTCAGGTAACCGACTCGGTAGGCATAGATACCCAGGTGACGGTAGTGTACCGCCTGCTGCGGTAGCTCTTCGGTAGTGACGGCGAAGGCGTCGCGGTCCCATGGGATCACGGCACGACTGAAGTAGAGGGCACGGCCACGGCTGTCGCTAATCACCTTGACCACGTGGGGGTCGAACAGCTCAGCGGCGGTATGGATGCGGGTACTGAGGGTGGCCATATCGGCGTCGGGATTCTGCTCCAACAGCTCTGCCACCTGATGCAGCAACTCGGGCGGCATCAGCGGCTCATCACCCTGCAGGTTGACCACCACCGCATCATCGGCCAGGCCTAGCTGCTCGACAGTTTCAGCCAGACGGTCGGTGCCGGACTGGTGCTCACTCGAGGTCAGGCAGGTCCGGGCACCGAAGCCCTCGACGGCCTCGACGATACGTTGGTCATCGGTGGCGACCACGATGCCGGCGGCGCCGCTCTCCACTGCCCGCTCATAGGCGTGCTGCAGCATCGGTTTGCCACCTATATCTAACAGCGGCTTGCCCGGCAGTCGGCTGGAGGCGTAGCGGGCGGGGATAATGACCTGGAAGCTCACCTAAACCTCCTCGTCCGCCTCGAGGCGGCGCGCCTCCTCCTCCAGCATCACCGGGATGTCGTCACGTATCGGGTAGGCGAGTCGGTCGGCCTTGCAGATCAGCTCCTGCGAGGCCTTGTTGTAGTGCAGCGGCCCCTTGCAGAGGGGGCAGACCAGGATATCGAGCAGCTTTTTATCCACGTAGGTTCTCCAGTCGTTCCAGCAGTTGCCGGGAAAAATCGTTATCGAGCGTCGCCGTCACCGGCAGGTACCAGTGCTGCGCGCCCGCATGGTCGAAGTATTTTACCGCATCCTTCTCGGTCATCATCACCACCGCACCATCGCCATAGTCGAGCTCACCCTGGGCATAGGGGTAGTGATCGGGAAAGGGGTGCTCCGTCACGCTCAAACCTGCGGCTCGCAGGGTGCGAAAAAAGCGTTGCGGGTTGCCGATCCCCGCCACCGCATGCACCGTATTGGCGGCGAACTCCGACAACGGGCGGGATGCGTCACCCGTAAGCGTGCGGGCCTCTCCGGGCTCAAGGCGCATCGCCCACTCGCCCGCCTGCGCCTCGCCGTTGGTGACGATAAAGTCGACCCCCTTAAGCCGCCCCCTCCCCTCGCGAAGAGGCCCGGCGGGAAGGCAGAGGCCGTTGCCGAGGCGCCGCTCACCGTCGAGCACGGCGATCTCAATATCGCGCCCCATGCGGTAGTGCTGCATGCCGTCGTCGCTGATCACCACATCGACCTCATGCTCCCGCAGCAGCTGTTGCACCGCCGCGGCACGATCCGGTCCCACCACCATCGGGCAGCGACAGCGACGCACCAGCAGCAGGGCCTCATCGCCCACCAGCTCGGCACGGCTCTCTTCAGTGACACTATGCGGCCAGGCCTCGGCCCGGCCACCATAGCCGCGGCTCACTACCCCCGGCCGGTAGCCACGGCTTCGCAGCAGCTCCACCAGATAGGTGACCAGAGGGGTCTTGCCGCTACCGCCGACGGTGATATTGCCCACCACGATCAACGGCGCATCGAAGCGGGCCTGCTGCAGCAGGCCGAGCTGGTAGAGGGTACGACGGATGAATACCAGGGTGCAGAACAGCAGGCTCAGCGGCCAGAGCAGCCAAAGCCACAGACTGCGGCGATACCAGTGTGTATCAATACGCGCCACGGCGGCCTATTCGGGCTTGTCCTGGAACTGCATGTTGTAGAGCACGGCATACTGGCCGTCCTGGGCCAGCAGCTCGGCGTGGCGGCCGCTCTCGATAATGCGCCCCTGCTCCATCACCACGATGTTGTCGACGCTCTCGATGGTGGAGAGGCGGTGGGCGATCACCAGGGTGGTGCGGTTGACCATCAGCTCCTCCAGGGCCGCCTGGATGTGGCGCTCCGACTCGGTGTCGAGGGCCGAGGTGGCCTCGTCGAGGATCAGGATGGGGGCGTCCTTGAGCAGGGCACGGGCAATCGCCAGGCGCTGGCGCTGGCCGCCTGAGAGCAGCACGCCGTTCTCCCCCACCATGGTATCGAGGCCATCAGGCAGCTCGCGGATAAATTCCATGGCATGGGCCGCCTCGGCCGCCCGGGTAATCGCCTCGCGGCTCGCCTCGCCCAACTGACCGTAGGCGATGTTGTTGGCGATGGTGTCGTTGAACAGGGTGATGTGCTGGCTCACCAGGGCCATCTGCGAGCGCAGCCCCTCCAGCGGCAGCTCGCGGATATCGTGGCCGTCGATCTCGATCCCCCCCTCGCTCACATCGTAGAAACGCGCCAGCAGGCTGACCAGGGTCGACTTGCCACTGCCGGAGCGGCCGACAAAGGCGACGCTCTGCCCCGGCGCGATATCGAGGTTGATATCGTGAAGGACCTTGCCCTTGCCCTGGTTGTAGGCGAAACCGACGGAACGGTAACTGACCGCACCACTGCAGCGCTCGATCGGCTGCACGCCGCTATCCACCTCTCCGGGGGTGTCGATAAAGGTAAAGATACTGTCGGCGGCGGCAATACCGCGCTGCAGGCTCGAGGTGATCTTGGTCAGCCGCTTCATCGGGGAGTGCAGCATCATCATTGCAGCAACGAATGAGACAAAGGTGCCGACGCTAAGCTCCTTACTGTCCACCTGCTGCAGGGCCACATAGATGACGGCAGCCGATGCGATCGCCGCCACCATCAAAACCGCGGGCTCGCTGGCGGAGTTAACCAGTTCCATTTTCAGGTTGAGACGGCGGTTCTCCTCATTGACCCCATCGAAGCGCTGCTGCTCGTAACGCTGTCCGCCGAAGGTCTTGACCACGCGCTGACCGCCGATCGCCTCCTCGGCAATTTGCGCCACGTTGCCCATGGAGTTCTGGATACGGCTGCTATAGCGGCGAAAGCGCTTGTTTATGAAGTTGATGATCTGCGCCACCAGCGGGGTGCCCAGCATCAGGATAACGGCCAGCTCCCAGCTGTGGTAGAACATCAGCCCCAACAGGCCGATAACGGTGAAACTGTCGCGAAACAGCGTGGTAATCACCTCAGTGCTGGCCCGGGATACCTGCGCCACATCGTAGATCAATTTCGAGACCAGGCTACCGGTTGAGATGCTGTCGTAAAAACTCACGGGCAGCCGCAGCAGCTTTTCAAACATCTCCCCGCGTAACGTATAGATCACCCGTTGTGCGACCCAGGCCATCAGGTAGCGTGAAGAGAAGGTGGCGAGGCCCCTCACAAGAAAAATGGCCACCAGGACAAAGGGGGTCATTTTAACGATTTCAGGGTCACGGTCGACAAAGGTCCCATCGAACATCGGCTGCAGGAAATAGGCGAAGACCGCCTCCGTACCGCCGACCACAAGCAGCGCTGCAATTGCCACGACGAAGGCGCGCCAGTGCGGTATGACATAACTCAGCAGGCGGCGATAGAGGACACGACCCGATGTGGGATTGGAATCACTCATCATTCGGCCGGCTTGCTGGTGGCAAAGGTAAGGTTGACGAAACCGAGCTGGCGCGCCGCATCCATCGCCCTGATCACCGCCTGGTGCGGGGTCGCCTTGTCGGCGCTGAGCAGCACCCGCGGTTTGGCCTCATCGCCCGCGGCCTTGCTGATGGCGCTCTTCAGCGTCTGCAGCTGGGTGTTGATCACCTCCTGCCGGTTGACGTAGTAGCGCCCCTTTTCGTCGATGCTGATCTCCACCAGCTTGCGCTCGCTCGCCAGCGGTTTACCGCTCGCCTCGGGTAGCTCTATGGAGATCTCGGTCTCGCGCTCGAAGGTGGTGGAGACCATGAAGAAGATCAGTAGCAGGAACACCACGTCGATGAGCGGCGTCAGGTTGACGTCCGGCTCCTCGCGACGCTTGGGCTGAAAGCGCATCAGGCGTCGTTCTCCCCGCCGGCCACCTCACGCTCGCCGTGGATCACCTCCACCAGCTTCAACGCCTCCTCCTCCATCTTCAGCACCAGGGTATCTACCTTGCCGCGGAAGTAGCGGTAGAACATCAGGCTGGGGATAGCGACGGAGAGACCTGCGGCCGTGGTGATCAGCGCCTCGGAGATCCCCCCTGCCAGCACCGTCGGGTTGCCGACGCCATGGGCGGTAATGGCGGTAAATACCTTGATCATGCCGATAACTGTGCCGAGCAGGCCGAGAAGCGGGGTGATAGAGGCGATTGTACCGAGGGTGTTGAGGAAGCGTTCCAGCTCCAGCACCACCTGGCGACCACTCTCCTCGATCGCCTCCTTCATCACCTCACGCTCGTGGTGCATGTTAATAAGGCCGGCAGCGAGGATGCGCCCCAGGGGGGAGCCGTCACGCAACTGTTTGATGCGCTCCGGGCTCAGCTCGCGCTGCTTGTGCATCTGCCAGACCTGGGCCACCAGGTTGTGCGGCAGCACCTTCTCGTGTTTCAGCACCCAAAAGCGCTCGGCGACAATGGCCAGGGCCACCACCGAACAGAGCATAATGGGCACCATCAACCAGCCGCCCGCAGTCACCAGTTCAAACACGCCTTACCTTCCCAAACGCCTAGAAAAATCAGCGGGATAATGTAGCAAAATGCGCCTGCGGCGACTAGCGCTATCCACCTGAGTGGATATCGGGGGGCAGGCAGAGCGTTTACGCTTGCCTTATGAGCTGCGAAGACCTGGGAGAACTGTGAGTTGGCCGCTACAGAAAGGCTACGTGTTGTACGTAATTTGTCTGTTGAGAGGCGTCCTTCAGATACGAGGTAAACTTCCTGATGTGTTCGGGGGCATGTCTGTTCTTTACCCAAACGGCCTCAACGGCAATCATGAGGGGGCCCGTGTTTGTGACAATGACGGGGTATTTTTCGGCATCCCCCGTGATCCTCGACCCTGGAAGGATGGCTGCCCCTATCCCCTCTATTGACCACTCCTGAAGTACCGGGTAGCTGAGAGGGTGACCCGGGTATTCATTGATCGCCAGACCTTTACGTTTAAACAGTTCTCGGCTGACCGGGGCGAGTCCGCATAGATCTGCAGTAAAGACAAGTGTCTCTTTCGCAACTTCCATTAGCGTCACCTTGTCACTGCCAGAGTAGTTTTCAATCCCCCCCTTTGGTAAGTAGCGCAAAGTATCCCAATACAGGGTGGATCTACTTAGTGATGTGGAGTCAGTTAGTCTAATCCCGCATATGACATCGACTTTCTCCCGGCTAAGCCTGGCCTCTAGCTCTTCGACGCCACACTCCTTGTAGACAAAGTGATAATCAGACTCCCCACTTATGAATGAGTCAAACATTGACATCACCCTGGTGCTATCTACGACGGGAGAGAAGGCGACACGCAGTTGTTTCACCTCCGGCCTGAGTAGTGCATCCGCCTTATTCTGCATATCGTCAAGCAGTTCGAGAACCCTATCGATATAGAGGATAATGTTGCGCCCGAGTGGTGTGAGTTCGACATAACGCGTCGTTCTATGAAATATCCTTCCTCCGAGCTCAGCTTCAAGCTCAGAGATCGCATTAGAAATAGTCGGTTGTGACACATCACAATGCCGTGCTGCCTTGCTGAATGAGCCGGCGATAACGACAGACCTCACATAGCGAAATTGGACTAGATTCATATTCCCCTCCATAGGAAATCAGCACACAAGGTATTCTGCTCCCTCCCCCATACCTTCCCTGACATAACTACCCTGGGCTACCCAACGAATAGTGCCTATTCATCAGGATTGGTTATCACACCTATAGCCACGCACTAGATACATCATAGAATGTACTCGCACCATTAATACAGCCATACAACCTATGCGCATATAGCGGCTCTTTATCAATAGCGATCGTTGTTACATTTGTAACATTGCACGTTTCATGATCCCCCTATTCCACCACATCAACCAGGCGCCAATAATTACGCGTTTTTTCGCGATACTTATCTATTTCCAGAGCCCCCCCGCCAAGGTAAGCACTAATTGCCCCAGCCCCACTGCTCGACAACATCCTCACACCGTATTTACCATAACGTTCACTAACAGAGTGATGCGGAAAGCCATAGCGATTTCGGTAACCCAGAGGGAACAACACCCATTTTGCTGAAACCTCCTTAATGAACTCACTGCTAGACGAAGTTTTACTACCATGGTGCGGGGCAATCAGAACATCGGCATGCAACTTTTCCGGAATACTCGTAACCATTTCCAGCTCCGCCTCCTTCTCAATATCCCCCGTAAGCAACACGGCGTGTTCTCCAGCACTCACTCGTAACACGCAGGAGTCGTTGTTGCCGCGCCCCTCTCCCACCGACTTCTGCGGATGTAACATTTCGAATCGCACGCCGTCCCACTCCCATTCATCGCCACGGCGGCATAGCTGATGTTTTATCCATCCCATCTTGTAAGGAACGCTGGTCAGTGTCCGGGCCACAGGAAGCTTCTCTGTTATCGCTCGGGCACCACCGATATGATCGTTGTCGCCGTGGCTGATGATCAGGGTATCGATGCCATTCCAGCCATGAGAGTGCAGATAGGGAAGCACCACGGCACTGCCGGTATTGAAGCCCGAGGGAAAGCGCGGGCCGGTATCGAACACCAACACCCGGTTACGGGTTTCCACCACCGCTGCCAGCCCCTGCCCCACATCGAGTAGGGTGAAACGCGCCTCGCCTGGCGCCAACTGCGGTGGCTGATAGAGCAGCAGCGGCAATAGAGCCAGCCCCCCCATGCTGCGCAGAGGCCATCCTCGCGGGGCGATAAACCATAGAACCCCCGCCATCGCCAGGGCGTAAGCCCACCAGGGTGCTGTTGTCAGTTTCAGTGCCGGTACCGTTTCGGCAAAGAAGTCCAACAGCGGCCATATTAGTGAGCTAAACCAGGCGGCCAACTGCAGCAATAACGTGCCACCCGTCGTCCACAGCTCCAGCAACAGCGTACCCAGTAACGCGAGTGGTACCACCAACATACCGATCCAGGGTACGGCGATTAGATTAGCTAAGGGTGCAACCAGTGCAGCCTGGCCAAACAGCAGTAGCAACAGCGGCGCCAACCCCACAGCCACCACCCACTGTACCCGGCCCCAGCGCCACCACAGGTTGGTAGTCTTTAACCGTCCCCCCATGCCGTAAAGAATCAACGCCACCGCGCCAAAGGAGAGCCAGAATCCAGGCGAAAGCACCACCAGCGGTTCGTGCAGCAGTACCAGCAGCAGGGCGAGTGACAGGGTGCGTGAGGGTGCCACCGGGCGCTGCCAGAACAGCGCCCCCATCACCAGAGCCAGCATCAACATCGCCCGCTGCGTCGGCACGGAGAATCCCGCCAATGCCGCATAGGCCACGGCTACCGTGGTGGCCGCCAGCGCCGCCGCACGTGGCGCTGCCAACCACAGGCAGCAGTTCGGACAGAGGCGCCAGATACGCAGAAAAAGGAGATAAACCAGCCCCGCGACCAGCCCGATATGCAGCCCGGAGATCGCCATCAGGTGGTTGGTACCGGTGGCAAGCAGCAGCGCCCACGTCGCGTCGTTAATGCCGCTACGATCCCCGATGGCCAGTGACTGAATGACGCCGCCATGCTCCATGCCGACCAGCGCCTGCCCCAGGCGCCGCTTCAAACGATAACGCCACTGCTGCAGCGAAGAGGCCACTCCCCCCTGATGCAGCAATCGATTTTCGCTAGAGGCACGTACATAGCCGGTCGCCCTTATCCCCTGGACGAATAGCCACTGCTCGTAGTCGAAGCCGCCGGGATTCATCATGGCCCGTGGTCGTTTCAGCTTCACCTTGAGCTGCCACTGCTGCCCAGGCCTCAGCTCAGGGGCGCCCTGATACCAGTTGAGCCTGACCAGCGAAGGGAGCATCAGCTCCTTGCCCTGATACTGTCCCCCCTCCACCGCGAAGAGGAAGCGGCTACGCCGCATGGAACGCTCAGGCAGGGAGGCGACCTCACCGCGCAGCAACAGCTCCTTCCCCTCCAACTGGGCAGGAAGCTGGTCGGCCAGGTCGAAATGGGCATGCAGGAGCGCCCAGCCAAATCCGGCCAGGAGGGCCGCCGACAGCAGGGCGAGGCGCCGATTGAGCAGGGCGAGCAATGGCGGAAATAGCACCACCCCCAACAGCCATGGACTGGCGGGGAGTTCAGGCTGCAGCTGCAGTAGCAGCACGCCGAATAGAAATGCAATCGTCCCTGTTTGCATCGGATTCCCTTGGTGGGGGTTTACCGATAATATAGCGGGATAATCACGACTAGAAACGCCGCAGCTTATGCCAAAGAAGTTTATTAAACGCCTGATGCCGGATCACAGAACGATCCGCGAGCACAAGCACCTGCGTTTTCTCGGCACCCTGCTGCACGATCCCAACCTCTGGCACCTCAACCGCCGCTCCGCCTCCGGTGCCTTCGCCGTCGGCCTGTTTATGGCATGGGTACCGGTACCGTTCCAGATGCTGCTGGGGGCCATCGGCGCCATCCTCTTTCGCGTCAACCTCCCCCTCTCGGTCGCCCTGGTGTGGGTGACCAATCCGCTGACCATGCCACCGATGTTCTACTTCGCCTACCTGGTGGGGACGTGGATCGTGGGGGTTCCCGATGGGGGCCACGCTATCGAGTTCGAGCTGAGCTACGAGTGGCTGGCCACCGAGCTGACCCTGATCTGGCAACCCTTTCTGCTCGGTTGCTTCGTAATGGGCGTGCTCAGCTCAGTAGGGGGCTACATGGGAGTTCGCGGCCTGTGGCGGCTGCACCTGGTGAGGCACTACCAGCAGCGGAAAGCACGGCGCCTGGCGAAGAAGGCACAGTAGGAGGCCCGCCCTCGGGCCGAAATTCGCGGCGTGGGCGCCGCTCCTACAACAACTCCCCATCGACCATCCGCAACACCCGATCCATACGCCCGGCCAGTCCCTCGTCGTGGGTGACGACGATGAAACTGGTGCCCAGCTCCTGATTCAGCTCCAGCATCAGGGCATAGACCTGCTCGGCGGTCTTCTGATCGAGGTTGCCGGTGGGCTCATCGGCGAGGATACAGCGCGGCCTGGTCACCAGGGCGCGGGCGATGGCGGCACGCTGGCGCTCGCCGCCGGAGAGTTCGCCCGGCTTATGGGCGATGCGCTGTGCCAGCCCGACCCGGCCCAGCAACTCGCCAGCCTGCTCACGCGCCAGCGCGACACTCTCACCGCGGATCAGCAGCGGCATCGCCACGTTCTCCAGCGCGGTGAACTCCGGCAGCAGGTGGTGGAACTGGTAGACGAAACCGAGCGCCTCATTGCGCAAACGCCCACGCGCCGCCTCCCCTAGTGAGGCCATCGAGCGACCAGTGACGACGACCTCCCCCGCAGTGGGGGTATCGAGCCCGCCCAGCAGGTGCAGCAGGGTGCTCTTGCCGGAACCGGAGGCGCCGACGATGGCGACGCGCTCGCCGCGCGCCACCTCCAGGTCGACCCCCTTGAGCACATCGACCGACAGCGGCCCCTGCTCGAAGCGCTTATGCAGCCCGCTGCAGCTGATGACGATCTCGTTATTCATAACCCCGTTACTCATATCTCAGCGACTCCGCGGGCTGGGTGCGCGAGCCGCGCCACGCCGGATAGAGGGTAGCGAGCACGCTAATGCCGAAGGAGATGGCGGCGATCTTCACCACGTCGTCCCAGTGCAGCTCAGAGGGCAGGTCACTAATGTAATAGACATCGGCGGGCATGAACTTGGCGCCCAGCAGGTTCTCAATGGCCGGGACGATGGTCTCCACATTGAGCGCCAGCGAGATGCCACCTATCAGCCCCAGCAGGGTGCCGATAAAGCCGATCACCGTCCCCTGCACCATGAAGATCCCCATAATGGTCCGCGGTGTCGCCCCCAGGGTGCGCAGGATGGCGATATCGGTGGTCTTGTCGGTGACCACCATCACCAGGGTGGAGACGATGTTAAAGGCCGCCACCGCCACGATCAGCAGCAGGATCACGAACATCACCGTCTTCTCGGTCTTGATGGCGCGGAAGAAGTTGGCGTGGTGCTTGGTCCAGTCACGCACCAGGAAGATCCCGGGCAGCGACTGGGCCAGCTCCTTGCTCACCGCCGGCGCCTGAAACAGGTTGTCGAGCTTGAGGCGAACCCCGGTCACCCGGTCCCCCAGGCGGAACAGCTTACGCGCATCGTCAAGGTGAATGAGTGCCAGCGCACTGTCGTACTCATACATCCCCACCTCGAAGATACCGCTCACGGTAAAGCGCTTGAGGCGCGGCATCACGCCGGCCGGGGTGACATTGGCGGTAGGGGTGACCAGGGTCACCTTGTCGCCCACCATCACCCCGAGGATACGCGCCAGGTCGGCACCGAGGATGATGTTGAACTCACCGGCCACCAGCTCCTCCAGCTCGCCCTTGATGATCTTCTTCGTCACCTCGGAGACCTTGGGCTCCTCGCCCGGCAGCACGCCGCGGATCAGCGAACCGTTGACCTGCTGGCCGGCGATCAACATCCCCTCCTTCTGGATATAGGGGGCGCTGCCGATGACCCGCGGATGGCGATCCGCCACCTCCGCAAGGTCACGCCAGTTGGCCAACGGCTTATCGTAGCCGCTGATGGTGGCGTGGGAGGTCATGCCGAGGATGCGCTGGCGCAGCTCGGTCTCGAAGCCGTTCATCACCGAGAGCACGGTGATCAGCGCCGTCACCCCCAGCGCGATCCCCAGCATCGAGGTAAGGGAGATAAAGGAGATAAAATGGTTACGCCGCTTGGCGCGGGTGTAACGCAGGCCGACAAAGAGTTGTAGTGGTCGAAACATGGGGAGGCATTAAACCATAAATAGATTCGTCAGGGGCAGATAACCGGTAGCGGCGTATCCAGTATGACCACATCGGGGCGCACAAGTGCCCGACAGGCCAGCGCCTCCACCCCGGCGGCCAGTGCCTGGCGCAGGGTCTCGCCATACTTCGGATCAATCTCATCGGCCGGGCGCACCCGCTCCACATCGCCTCGCTGCACGCAGAAGAAGATCACCCCGCGGCCACCCCGCTCTACCACCCCCATCAGCTCGCGCAGGTGCTTGGTGGCACGGCTGCTGACCGCATCGGGGAAGTAGCCGAACCCCTGCTCGTCGCAGGTGGTGACGTTCTTAATCTCCACATAGCAGTCGCGACCGTCGGCGTGGCCCTCCAGCAGCAGGTCGATACGGCTCCCCTCCTCGCCGTACTTCACCTCCTGGCGGATGGTCTCGTAGCCCTGCAGCTCCGCCACTACCCCAGACTCGATCGCCTCACGCACCAGGGCGTTGGTGAGACCGGTATGCACCCCCACCATCACCCCCTGGCTGTTCTCCGTCATCTCCCAGCTGTAACGGTACTTACGCTTGGGGTTGTCCACATCACGCAGGAAGACGGTGGAACCCGGCTCCGCACAGCCGGTCATCGCCCCGGTGTTGGGGGTGTGGACGGTGATCTCCTCGCCGTTGGGCAGCACCACATCGGCGAGGAAGCGCTTGTAGCGGCGGATTAGGGTGGCGGGTTGGAGGGGGTGATCGAACTTCATTTATTGTTTTCTTTGTAGGGTGTGGTGAACGGTAGTGAACCGCACCGGTTGAGTTATCTATCGCGACAGATGCGATTCGTTTTACTCATCGCATCCTACATACAGGTGCTCTTGTTGTGTATGATTTTATTCTGCAAAGTTTTGAATAATGCCTATAACATTAATAACGATAACCAATCTTGCGACATAACCCCACGGACGTCTCTTAACGTTAAAAGCGCATGTCCATACAGACCATGAAGACCAGATCACATATGGAAGTACAACCAGTACAACCAAGCCAACCGTCACATACCATAGACCAATGCTATCAAGCAGCGCGCCAATAGCACCTAACATAACGGCTATAAAAATTTGCCCGATAAAGTAGTACGCCCAAAACGCACGGACCAGGGGAATATTGCCTTTCCATGCTGCCTGGATTTCTTCCATTATCTTTATTCCGTATCAATGTTATGCATTCCCACGCAGAGCGTGGGAACGAGGAAAATAGCGTTCCCTAAATCTTCCTCCGAACCTCCATCACATTCGGCAACTGATTAATCCTGCCCAGTACCCGACTCAGCTGGTCGATATCGGCGATCTCCAGGGTGACGTCGATGCGCGCGGTGTGCATCTTGGGGTCGCTTAAGGTGTTACTGGCGAGGACGTTGATCTTCTCGTTCGAGAGCACGGTATAGACATCGATCAACAGCCCCTGGCGGTCGATCGCCTCGATCTCAATATCGACCGGGTAGGTGGTCTCGCTACCGAAGCCACCCCACTCCACCTCGATGAGGCGGGCGCGCTTGGCCTCGGGCAGGTTGAGGATGTTCTTGCAGTCGCTGCGGTGGATGGTGACGCCGCGGCCCTGGGTGATGAAGCCGATAATGGGGTCGCCCAGCGCCGGTTTGCAGCAGCGCGCCATATTGGTAAGCAGGTTGCCGACGCCGCGGATCTGCACATCGCCGCCGTCGGTGCCGCTTCGCTTGCGCTCTCTCGGCTTTACCTGTTCGGTCTCCTTCTTTGGCTTCTCCACCAGCTTGTTCACCGCCCCGGCGATCTGCGCCGGGTTGATGTCGCCGCGGCCGATGGCGATCAGCATCTCGTCGCTGCTGCCGTAGCGGAAGTAGTCGCTCAATTTATCGAACGCCAGGTCGCGCACCCCCAGGCGGTTCAATTCGCGCTCCAGCAGTGACTTGCCGTCGGCGATGTTCTGCTCGTGGTCCTGCTGTTTGAACCAGCTGCGCGCCTTGGCGCGGGCGCGGTTGGTCTTGAGGTAGCCCAGGTTCGGATTGAGCCAGTCGCGGCTGGGGCCGCCGTGCTTGGTGGTGAGGATCTCCACCTGCTCGCCCGACTGCAGCTCGTAGGTGATGGGGACGATGCGGCCGTTCACCTTGGCGCCGCGGCAGCGGTTGCCCACCTCGGTGTGAACGTAGTAGGCGAAGTCGAGCGGCGTCGCCCCCTGCGGCAGGTCGAACACCTCGCCGTTGGGGGTGAGCACGTAGACGCGGTCCTGGAACACCTCGGACTTGAAGCGGTCGATGAAGTCGTCGGCGCCGCTCTCCTCCTCCTTCCAGTCGAGCAGCTGGCGCAGCCAGGCGATCTTCTGCTCGAAGCCCTTGTCGGACTTGCCCCCCTCCTTGTAGCGCCAGTGGGCGGCAACGCCGAGCTCGGCGTGCTTGTCCATCTCGGCGGTGCGGATCTGCACCTCCAGGGTCTTGCCGCCGGGGCCGATCACCGCGGTATGGATCGACTGGTAGTTGTTCTCCTTGGGGGTAGCGATGTAGTCGTCGAACTCCTTGGGGATGTGGGGCCACAGGCTGTGCACGGTGCCGAGCACGTGGTAACAGTCGGCCACCGAGTCGACCAGCACCCGCACCGCGCGCACGTCGTAGAGGTCGTGAAAGCTCAGCCCCTTGCGCTTCATCTTCTTCCAGATGGAGTAGATGTGCTTGGCGCGGCCGGTGATATCGGCCTTCACCCCGGCGATGCCGAGCTGCTTCTGCAGGATATCGATCACCTCGTCGATGTAGCGCTGACGGTCGACGCGGCGCTCATCGAGGAACTTGGCCACCTGCTTGTAGGTGGTCGGGTCGAGGTATCGAAACGAGAGGTCCTCCAGCTCCCACTTCACCTGCCAGATGCCGAGGCGATTCGCCAACGGCGCGTAGATATCCATGGTCTCGCGGGCGATGCGGCGCTGCTTCTCCTCGCTCAGGTGCTTGAGGGTGCGCATATTGTGCAGGCGGTCGGAGAGCTTGATCAGCACCACCCGCACATCCTCGGCCATCGCCAGCAGCAGCTTGCGCAGGCTCTCCGCCTTAATGTCCTCCTTGCGGCCGCTGGCCTGGCGGTATTCGCCGATGGAGTTCATCTTGGTCACGCCGTCGACCAGGCGCGCCACTGCGTCGCCGCACTGCTCGGCTACCTGCTCCAGGGTGACCTCGGTGTCCTCCACCACATCGTGCAGGATCGCCGCGGCGATGCTTTCGTGGTCGAGCCGCAGGCCGGTGACGATGTCGGCCACCGCCATCACGTGGTTAAGGTAGGGCTCGCCGGAGGCCCGCACCTGGTGGGTGTGCGCCCTGTCGGCGATCTCCAGCGCGGTGCGAATCAGCGCCATCTCCTCGGGCTTGCGCCCCTCGGCGACCGAGGCGAGCCAGACATCCTTGATGTCCTCGCTCTCGTGGCCGGGGGATGGGAGGTGGGATTCGACGTAGACCATGGTGTTGTTTCTTATTCCGTTTTAATTGGTTCTCATTCTAGCGGCATCGCCGACTAGCGGCCATGCCGCCGTTTCCCTTTTGCGTGCTTCTTCACGGCTCCCTTTTTCTTGCCAGGAGCCTTATAGGGCCTGCCCTGCTCGCCCTTGCGCTGGATGCGCCCGCCCTCCCTGGTGACGCCGGACTCCTTCGGCTGCCAGGCGGGCACCAGGTGGCGCTTGCCGTTGCCGATAAGGTCCTCACGCCCCATGCGCTTGAGCGCCTCGCGCAGCATCGGCCAGTTGGCGGCGTCGTGGTAGCGCAGGAAGGCCTTGTGCAGGCGGCGGGCGCGGTCACCCCTGGGGGTGACCACGTCGCCCCCCACGCGGTGCACCTTTTTCAGCGGGTTTTTGCCGCTGTGGTACATCGCCTCGGCGATGGCCATGGGCGATGGCAGGAAGTTCTGCACCTGGTCGAGGCGAAAGTTGTTGCGCTTGAGCCAGAGGGCCAGATTGACCATATCCTCGTCCGAGGTGCCCGGGTGCGAGGCGATGAAATAGGGGATCAGGTACTGCTCCTTGCCCGCCTCCTTGGAGTACTTCTCGAACATCTGCTTGAAGCGGTCATAGGTGCCGATGCCCGGCTTCATCATGTGGCTCAGCGGGCCGGACTCGGTGTGCTCCGGGGCGATCTTGAGGTAGCCGCCCACGTGGTGGGTCACCAGCTCCTTTACATACTCGGGGGTGCGTACCGCCAGGTCGTAGCGCAGGCCGGAGGCGATGAAGACCCGCTTCACCCCGGCTACGGCCCGCGCGCGGCGGTAGAGCTGGATCAGCGGCTTCTGGTCGGTGTGCAGGTTCCTGCAGATATCGGGATAGACGCAGGAGAGGCGGCGGCAGGCCGACTCGACCTTTTCATCTTTACAGTGCAGCTGCCACATATTGGCGGTGGGGCCGCCGAGGTCGGAGATGTTGCCGGTAAAGCCGGGAGTGAGGTCGCGGATCGCCTCCACCTCGCGGATGATGGAGTCCTCGGAGCGGTTCTGGATGATGCGCCCCTCATGCTCGGTGATGGAGCAGAAGGTACAGCCGCCGAAACAGCCCCTCATTATATTGATGGAGAAGCGGATCATCTCGTAGGCGGGGATTCGCGCCTTGCCGTAGCCGGGGTGCGGCCTTCTCGTATAGGGCAGCTCGAAGACGCGGTCCAGCTCTTTGGTGGTGAGCGGGATGGGCGGCGGATTGAGCCACACCTCCCGGTTGCCGTGGGCCTGCACCAGCGGGCGGGCGTTGCCGGGGTTGGTCTCCATGTGGAAGACGCGCGAGGCGTGGGCGTAGAGCACCGGGTCACCCTTCACCTGCTCGTAGCTCGGCATCCGCACCACGACCTTCTCGCGCAGCTCGCGCGGCACCTCGCGGATGGAGTGCACCACCCGGCCCTTGTCGCAGCCGGGTTCGGCCTGATACGGGTCCGGGTGGTGTCCCACCTCCCCCGGCTCATCCAGCTCGGTGGAGTCGAGCTCGATCCAGTCGCTGGGGGTCTGCTTGAGCAGGAAGGCGGCGCCGCGGATATCGCGCATCTCGCTAATCGGCTTGCCCGCGGCGAGGCGGTGGGCCACCTCGACGATGGCCCGCTCGGCGTTGCCGTAGAGCAACAGGTCGGCCTTGGCGTCCATCAGCGCCGAGCGGCGCACCTTGTCGGACCAGTAGTCGTAGTGGGCGATGCGGCGCAGGCTCGCCTCGATGCCGCCGATGATCAGCGGCACCTCCTTGTAGGCCTCCCGGCAGCGCTGGGAGTAGACGACGACAGAGCGGTCGGGACGGGTGCCCCCCTTGCCGTCGGGCGAATAGGCGTCATCGGAGCGAATGCGCCTGTCGGCGGTATAGCGGTTGACCATCGAGTCCATATTGCCCGCGGTCACCCCCCAGAACAGGTTGGGCCTGCCGAGACGCTTGAAGTCCTCCGCCGAGGTCCAGTCGGGCTGGGCGATGATGCCGACGCGAAAGCCCTGTGACTCCAGCAGTCTTCCAATCAGCGCCATGCCGAAGCTGGGGTGGTCGACGTAGGCGTCGCCGGTCACCAGCACCACGTCACAACTGTCCCAGCCCAGCTCCTCCATCTCGGCACGGCTGGTAGGCAGCACCGGGCTGGGGAGGAAACGCTTCGCCCAGTAGGGGCGGTAGGAAAAAATGTCTTTTGCTGGCTGCATCGTAACTATTTAGATTTGGGGGGGACTTACGGCCTGTGAACTGACGCACACCGGGCGTTTTACTCGGTGAGCGAAAATGGCGTATATTTCAAATAGATGCCTATTATACTTCATATATTCCCAGAAGAACCCCAGAAGAACACAAGGAGCCGGACCATGCGATCACTCACCCTTACCAGCGCCGCACTGCTGCTCGCCCTCGGCGGCGCCGTGCCCGCCTCGGCCGATGTGCTCGAGATGCAGCAGGTGGGGCCCACCACCCCGGTTCCCGCTGGCATGAAGATCGCCGAACGCGGCATGCACATGAAGCAGGTGGAGGAGATGTTCGGCAAGCCGCAGTCCATCGAGCCGCCGGTGGGCGACCCGCCCATCACCCGCTGGCACTACCCCGATTTTTCCGTCTATTTCGAGTACTCCTACGTCATTCAGAGCGTGCCGGTTCGCTAGGCGCGGATCCCGGCCGGAAAGAGGGGGCCTTTTAGGCCCCCTTTTTCGTGTAAATATTTGTTGCATTTTGAAAAATCAGACTTACAATTCGCCGCAACTTAAACCGACACATGAGTTTTTATGAGTTCCCTACCCAGGGTACTGCCCAGTAAGTGAGCCCGACCTCCCTCCTGGCAGCAGTATCTGAATTACATCACGCTACCCGTAAGGAGGGTTGAGCATGCAGCAAGCAACACCTATTGAGGTGGATCAGGAAGTCCCTACCGAGAACTTGGGCCGTTGGCAGAATCAGGCAAATGATGAGTCAGCGGCCCTCCCCAAAGACCACTTCATCGTAAGAGACGGCGTCGAATTCGCCGGCAGCCACCTGCTGCTCGATCTCTACGGCGCCAAGCACCTGGACGACATCGACCGTATCGAACAAGCGATGCGCGACTGTGTCGAAGAGTGTGGCGCGACCCTGCTGCATATCCACCTGCACCACTTCTCGCCCAGCGGCGGCGTCTCTGGCGTAGCGGTGCTCTCCGAGTCCCACATCAGCGTCCACACCTGGCCCGAGCGCGACTACGCCGCCTTCGACGTCTTCATGTGCGGCGATGCCCAGCCCGAGAACTCCGTGGCCGTGCTCAAGCGCGCCTTCCACCCGAGCAGCCTCGTCGTCAGCGAAGAGCTGCGCGGCCGCAATACCAAGTAGGTAGCGCGCCAGTGAAGAAGTACGCCGAGACCCTCTACGACAGCTACGGTCAGGAGTTCCGCGTAGACAAGCTCTACTTCGAGAACAAGACCGACCACCAGCACCTGGTGATCTTCGAGAACGCCATGTTCGGCCGCGTGATGGCGCTGGACGGCGTGATCCAGACCACCGAGGCCGATGAGTTCATCTACCACGAAATGCTGACCCACGTGCCGCTGCTGGCACACGGCAACGTGAAGGATGTGCTGATCATCGGCGGCGGTGACGGTGGCATGCTGCGCGAGGTGTGCAAGCACGCCGGCGTCGAGCACGTCACCCAGGTAGAGATCGACGACAAGGTGGTGGAGATGTGCAAGGAGTACCTCCCCAACCACAGCGCCGGTGCCTACGAAGACCCGCGCGTGGAGATCGTCATCGATGACGGTGCGGCCTTCGTGAAGAACTGCGAGCGCCGCTTCGATGTGATCATCTCCGACAGCACCGATCCCATCGGCCCCGGCGAAGTGCTCTTCACCGAGGACTTCTACGGCAACTGCAAGAGCTGCCTCAAGCCGGGCGGCATCCTGGTGACCCAGAACGGCGTCGCCTATATGCAGCTGGACGAGGTGGTCAACACCGCCAGGCGGCTGCAGCCCCACTTTGCCGACCGCAGCTTCTACGCCGCGGCGGTGCCCACCTACATCGGCGGCATCATGACCTTCGCCTGGGGCACCGACGATACGCAACTGCGCGGCCAGTCGCAAAGCGTTATCGAAGAGCGCTACAGGGCGGCAGGCATCAAGACCCGCTACTACAACCCGGCGATTCACGTGGCCAGCTTCGCGCTGCCGCAGTACATCGTCGAGGCGATTGAGGAGTAGTCGCGTGGAGCGCTTGAGCGTCAGGCCCAGCGTCGACGCCCTCCCCTACCAGCAACTGGTAGCGGAGCACGGTGCGCCGCTGCTGGTACTCGACTGCGACCGCGTGGCGGCACAGTATGAAAAGCTCAGCCACGCCCTGCCGGGGGTGGAGCTGTTCTACGCCATCAAGTCGCTGCCCCATCCGGCGATGATCGAGACCCTGGCCCAGCTGGGCGCCGGCTTCGACATCGCCACCAGCGGCGAGGCCGAACTGCTGCGTGCCCAGAAGGCGGCACCGCGCCACACCATCCACACCCACCCGATTAAGCGCGATGGCGACATCCGCGACGCCCTGCGTTTCGGTTGCACCACCTTCGTCGTCGACAATGTGTGGGAGCTGGAGAAATTCGTCGACTTCCGCCACCGCGTCGGCCTGCTGGTACGAGTCAGCTTCCCCAACCCCGACTCACCGGTGGACCTGTCGAAGAAGTTCGGCTGCCGCCCGGACGAGGTGGAGCTGCTGCTGCAGAAGGCCAGGGCCCTCGGCATTCACGTCAAGGGACTCAGTTTTCATGCAGGTTCCCAGTGTCCCGATGCGAGCAACCACGTGCGCGCCATCGAGGCGTGCACCGATATCATCGAGCGCCACGCCGAGGGCGGCGGCAAGCACCTCTCGATCCTCGATATCGGCGGCGGCTTCCCGGTGGAGTATGTGGGCGACAGGGCCAATGCGGATATCGACAGCTTCTGCGCGCCGATTCGCGACGCCCTGGCGAAACTTCCGGAGAACATCCACGTCATCGCTGAACCGGGCCGCTACCTCTCCGCACCGGCGATGGAGGCGGTAAGCCGCGTTATGGGCAAGGCACGCCGCAGCGACAAAAGCTGGTACTACCTGGACGACGGCGTCTACGGCTCCTACAGCGGCCAGATCTACGACCACGCCCTCTACCCCCTCACCGTCTTCAGCGACCATCAGGAGCGTGAAGAGGCGGTGATCGCAGGCCCCACCTGCGACAGCATCGACGTGATTGCAGAGGATGTGCAGCTGCCGCCGCTCAATATCGGTGACCTGGTCGTGGGCCACCAAATGGGGGCCTATACATCAGCCAGTGCGACGGATTTTAATCTGTTTGAGCGGGCGAAGGTTGTGGTAGTTAATCGGCGAACTGGTGGCGAGGAGCTAGCGCTTCACTCCATCTGATAACCAGGTTCACGAGCCGCATTTTTCATTATGCGGCTCGTGTTACCCTGGTTCCTCGCTATAGCTTTACAGATGCTCGCTAAGCACATAGGGGCGATACTTCATATCTTCCGCCAGGATATGATCCACCCACCACTCAATGAGGAAGCTAATCAGCCTCTCCGCGCCATCCTCCTCCTGACGCATAAGCGCCGACAATAAATCCTCATACCTTTCAAGATACTCGGCGTGTAATTTTTTGTGTTCGCTCAGCTGCGGATACTCTATTTGTAGCAACAACGCCTCTTCTGCTGCCAAATGCGTTGATGCATAGCTACCCAGTCGCCGTAAGACATCAGAAAACATGGCCGAGTGAATCGATGCTGCTGGATGGTTGTGCAAGTCATTTATAAGTGAAAGGATCTGCTGATGTTGCTGATCCATTAACCTATTGCCAACACTATATTCTTCCGACCACTCAAGTATGTTCGCCATAACATCCCCTAAGCAACGTCACTAACCACATGCCGATTATGCCTACCAACCTCAGACAATATAGCCTATGCAGCCACTACCAGGATAGGTGAGCGACTCACCTAGACAAAGTCCTGAATAACTTTCATCAGCTTATTCATCACTATCGGTTTCGCCACCACAGCGTTCATTCCCGCGGCAAGATAGCGCTCTTTTTCATCACTCATGACACTGGCAGTCACCCCTATGATGGGTACCTCCCTTGCCGCCGAGTCGCTACCCCGTATCGCCTGAGTGGCTAAAACACCATCCATTACCGGCATGTGGATATCCATCAGCACCACATCGAATCGCTGCGCATTGTTCTTCTCGATTGCCTCTTCGCCATTCTCTGCCTCGACAACCTTATGCCCCGCCTGCTCTAGCAGTGTGCGGGCCGCAAAACGGTTAATCTGGTTGTCATCCACCAGCAAGATAGAAAGCTCGCGAGTGATCGTTAATTCTTCATCGGTATTTATTGGGACGGCACCTGGTTCCGGTACTGACAGCACTGCAGAAAAAGTAAAACAACTCCCCTCACCCAGCTTGGAGCTGACATACAGGTCACCCCCCATAAGGTCCGTTAAGCGCTTACAAATGGCTAGCCCCAACCCCACCCCATTATTTCCAACACGCTCAGTACCCGACTGATAAAAAGCATCGAAGATATGACTTAACTTATCGTCGGCAATGCCTGCACCCGTATCCTGAACGGCGAAACGCAACGCAAATTTATTTTCGCCAATTCGTTGGCCAGCAATCGACAGCTTGACCTCACCGCTATCGGTCCACTTCGCCGCATTCCCTACCAGGTTACTGACAATCTGAAGAAGCCTTGCCGAGTCAGCCTCCAGGTAGTGGGGCAGCTCCTCGCTTACCTCCGTAATGAAAACTGCATCCTTATCCGCAAAAAGGGGCTCACACAGATTTAATACGTTGGTTACCCAGTCAAACGTTTCAAAAGGCTCTATATCCAGAACCATTTTCCCTGATTCAATTTTCGATAGATCGAGCAAATCGTCGACAAGCATCAACATGAGGTTACTGGAGCGCTCGAGCGTATCGACATAGAGTACCTGCTCGTCATCGAGCGGGGTTCCTCGTAAAACATCGACCATCCCCATCACACCATTCATTGGCGTACGAATATCATGGCTCACACTTGCCAGAAACAGACTTTTTGCATTATTTGCCTGTCGTGCCTGCTCTAGTGCGTTTTGGAGTTCATTATTTGCACTTGCCAGGGCAGCCGTTCTAGCAGCAACTCTTTCATTTAGTCTTCGATTGCTCAATATCAAGAAAAGAATCACAACCGACAAGGCGCCAGATATTTGCAGCAACAGTTTCCACTCCGTCGATTTGCTAACTGGCACTGCAGTCCATTTATTGAAGATCGTATTTAGCTCATCCTCACGAATGCTTCCAAGCGTTTTATCGATTATGGACAACGCCTCACCCGGAGCCCCCTTACGCAGCGCAATCTTCAGGTGGTAGGTGTAGTCGAGCTTTAGGGCGATTTTCAGATCAGAAAACCCCATTTTCTCTATATAATATCTTGCCGTCACGGTGTTAATGGCAAAGACATCCACGGTGTTCTCACGCACGGAAGAAAAGCCATCATGTGTCGCCGTCACCTCTACGTATTCGAGCGTGGGATAGAGCCTCCTGATGTATTGACCCAGGCCACTACCTTTTACAACGCCAATCCTCTTCCCTTTAAGGTCCTGCCCGACATCAAGGTAAACTTTCTTATCATCGAACTTTGTGATAAATGCGGCCGGATAGGAGTAAATATCCCTGGCGGTAAAATCAAGATACTCTTCCCTTTCATCGTTCTGAGTTATGGCGCTAAACATATCCGCTTTTCCGCCCTTAACCAGCCCTACAGACTCTTCCCATGTATCAGTATCAATGTGTGCGAACTCTATACCCGATTTCCGCCCGATGAGGCTCAAAATATCGGCAATAATTCCCGTGTGGTTGCCGATGTCACTCTTCCACTCAAATGGCGCCCAATCCGGATCGTAGACATACGTCAGCGCAGGTTTCGTCTCTAACCATTCGAGTTCTTTATCGGTAAATTTAGGCTTATCTTTCTCCCCCCCCTCAAGCGACTCAACTGACGCCGTGTCATTCGCATACAGCAGAAGCGGGAACAACGAGAGAGATGCCAGCGTTACCAAACAAAGTAACCAGAGGTAAAACAGTCGATGCGGCCTTTCAAAGACATACTTAGCCTGCACTGGCAATCTCCCTTGCCACCTGTACCATAGCCGAGGTCAGCCTGCTCAACTGTCCGGGTTCGATCACGAACGGCGGCATCACATAAAGCAGCTTACCGAACGGTCGAATCCACACCCCCAGCTCGACCAGGCGGGGCTGGATCCAACGCATATCGACGGGCTGCTTCATCTCCACCACGCCGATGGCGCCCTTTACCCGCACGTCGGCGACGCTATCTAATGCTCGGCACGGTTCCAGTTCGCGCTTCAGTTGCTCCTCAATGGCAGCGACATGCCGTTGCCACGGGGAGGCGAGCAGCAGGTCGAGGGAGGCGTTGGCGACGGCACAGGCGAGCGGGTTGCCCATGAAGGTGGGGCCGTGCATCAGCACACCGCTGCCATCGGCGCTAATGCCTTTGGCGACACGTTCGGTGGCGAGGGTAGCGGCAAGGGTCATGGTGCCGCCAGTGAGCGCCTTGCCGAGGGTGATGATGTCGGGGACGATACCGGCCTGTTCATAGGCGAACAGCGTACCGCTACGGCCAAAGCCGGTGGCAATCTCATCGAGGATCAGCAGCACCTCGTACTCATCGCATAGCGCCCTCACCTGCCGCAGGTATTCGGGGCAGTAGAAACGCATGCCACCAGCCCCCTGCACCAGGGGCTCCAGGATCACCGCCGCGACCTGCCGATGGTTTTCTCGCAGCAGCTCGGCGAACGTCTCGATCTGCGACTCGTCCCACTCGTCGTCGCTATGGCACTCGGGGACGGGGGCAAAGAGGTGGTGCGGCAGTACGCCGTTAAACAGGGTGTGCATGCCGTTTTGCGGGTCGCACAGGGCCATGGTACCAAGGGTGTCGCCATGGTAGCCGCCACGCACGGTGAGCAGACGCTGCTTTTCGCCCTGGCCCTGGGCGAACCAGTACTGCAGCGCCATCTTCAACGCCACCTCCACCGCAATGGAGCCGGAGTCGGCGAGGAAGACGTGCTGTAGCGGCTCGGCGCTCATCTCCACCAGGCGCCGCCCCAGCTCTGCCGCCGGCTCATGACTGAGACCACCGAACATAACGTGGGACATCTTCGCCGTCTGCTCGGCGATGGCGGCATTCAGCTCAGGCACGTTATAGCCGTGGATCGCCGCCCACCAGGAGGCCATGCCATCGATCAGCCTGCGTCCATCCGCCAGCTCCAGCTCCACCCCGCTCGCCCCCACCACCGGGAAGGTGGGCAGCGGGTCGAGCATAGAGGTGTACGGGTGCCAGAGGTGGGCACGGTCGAACTGGTACCAGGCGGGGGTGTTGGGTAAGGACATGGAAATCTGGCTGGTTGTGGGTATCGCGGCATTATCGGCGAATCGCCTATTGGCGACAATCTACCGCTTTACTGACACAAAAGACCATACAAGTGTCATGGCATATGACATGTCAGTGTCATCGTGTGACATGTCAAATTTTCGCTAACCAGTTGATTTTATTAAGTGCTAATAGTGGCATACTTTCTGCTCTAAGTGTGTCTGTGTGCGATTTTTTTCGAATTCCACACTGTGGTGTTTTCTACGCGTCCAGTTATGGGCGCGTTTTTTTTTGCCTGCGGCATTACCATTCGCGCATCCGATAGAACTCCTCCCACCGATGTGCTAGCTTTCAGCCGTAAAGCATAGAGATCCGGCCTGCACCGGATAGATGGAGGCAAGCCATAATGAAACACCTAATCCTTCTGCTGCTGCTAGTCGCGAGCACAGCCTTCTCCAGCCAGTTGCTGGCGGAGGAGAAAGCCGCGCCAGAGGGAAAGCAGAGCGTCGAAGCGGGGCCGGAACGCGAGCCGATTCCGGATGACGCCGAGTGTGAGTAACTAAACCTCACCCAGGCAAAACAAGGCAGCCATGCGGCTGCCTTTTTTTGTTTCCGCCCCCTACTTCTGCCGCATCCGCTGCACGTAGCGGTAGAGGGTACGCTCGCTCACCCCCAGCAGTTGCGCGGCGCTGGCGCGGTGGCCATCGGTCTGCTCCAGGGCGCGCATCACCGCCTCTTCGCTCAAACGGCCGTGACGGCGGCGCAGCAGCTTGTTGTTGCCGGCGGTCACCTCGCTGCGGACACTCCTCACCTCCACATTGGCCGCCTCGTTCTCGAACACCACATGCTCGGGGCGTAGCATCTCCTCGCCGAAGGCGAGGATGGCGGCACGCTCGACGATGTTGCGTAGCTCGCGCACGTTGCCGGGATAGTCGTAGGACATCAGGGTCTCGATAAGCTCAGGAGAGAGCGGCACATAGCGGTCCCCCTCCTCAATGTTCGAGAGGAAGTGCTCGGCCAACGCGGCGATATCGTCGGGGCGCTCGCGCAGTGCGGGAATATTCACCGGGAAGGCGGAGAGGCGGTAGTAGAGGTCCTGGCGGAACTCGCCGCGGTCCGCCATCACCTTGAGGTTCTTGTTGGTGGCGGCGATCACCCGCACATTAACGCGGATGTAGTCGGTACCGCCGAGACGGCGGATGGTGCCGCTCTCCAGCACCCGCAGCAGCTTGGTCTGCAGCGACAGTGGCAGTTCGCCGATTTCGTCGATAAACAGGGTGCCGCCATCGGCGGTCTCGAACAGCCCCTTCTTCAGGCTGTTGGCGCCGGTAAAGGCCCCCTTTTCATGACCGAACAGCTCGCTCTCGATCAGGTTCTCGCCCAGGGTGCCGCAATCGACGATGACGAAGGGCATGCCGGAACGGGGCGAGTAGTGGTGGATGTACTCGGCGGCGCGCTCCTTGCCAACGCCACTCTCGCCCAGCAGCAGTACGCCGGTCTGGGTCGGTGCCACGCGCTGCAGCAGGCTGCTGAGGCGCAGCATGGGGTGCGAGCGGCCAATCAACAGGTTGTTGCCCTGGCCGGGCTTGTGTACCGGGAAGACATACTCGCCCACGTACATCACATTGCCGTCACCATCGAACAGCGGATTGGCATGCAGCTGCACATGCTCCTCCTCACCGCCGTGGTAGTGGACGTGCATCACCTGGGTGGGCTGACCGCTCTCGAACACCATCTCCAGCGGGCAGTGCTCACCGTGCTGGCTGCAGGGGGAGTCCACATGGTGGGAGACCTCATAGCAGTAACGGCCCACCACCTGATCGACGGAACGATAGCCGTAGTGTTTCAGGTAGTTACCGTTGGCCGCAATGATGCGGTAATGGCGATCGATCACCACAAAGGGATCGGGCAGGATGTTAATAATTTGCTCGCAGGATGGCTGCTTCTGATTGGGCATATCGTCTCTACTTTTTCTCATATTCCTGACAGTTCATGCCACATCAGGCATGACAACATGAAGTATTGTGACAGGAAAGAGGGATATGTCAAACTGACATTGCACAAAAAAAGGGCCGGCGGATTCACTCCGCCGGCCCTTTTCTCGTTGCTGCGCGAGAGGCTTACTTAAGCTTGGTAATACCCAGCGCCTTGAGGATGTAGCGCTCGAATACCGGCTCGTTGGAGCCCTTCTTCATCTTGGAGATGAAGTACTTCTCGAAGGCCACCTTGGCCATGTGTACCCACTTGCCCTTCTTCATCCAGGAGACGTTGCGCGGCGGGATCTGCGGCATCGCTACGAAGGCAGCACCGGTGTCACCCATGTCGGCCAGGCAGATGGCGTTCCAGGTAGCCATCATGTCGGCGGATTTGCCCTCGATGTCGTTCTTGATGTTGTGGGCGGTGGCCAGCACCATCGACTCGATCATGTAACCGGTCTTGGGGGTACCGGTGGGTACCGGGGTGGCCTCTACCGGCGGGATAGCGATACCAACGCCGATACCGTAGATGTTGTTCCACTTGGGGTTCTGCTGGTAGTCGTTAACCTTGACGAAGCCACGCGGGTTAACCAGGTCGTCGCCCACTGCGTTGACCGCATCCACGCCCTTAAAGGCGGGCAGCATCATGGAGTATTTGAACTCCAGCTCGTGGGTCTTCTTCACCTCACCACTGTCGTCCAGCTCCTCGACGGTCATCTTGCCCGGCTCGATCTTGGTAGTACGGGCATTGCAGATCCAGTTGATGTGGCGGTTGCGCATCTCGGACTCCAGCATACCCTTGGAGTCGCCCACGCCGCCCAGGCCGAGGTGGCCAATGTAGGGCTCGGAGGTAACGAAGGTCATCGGCACCTTGTCACGCATCTTACGCTTGCGCAGGTCGGTATCCATGATGAAGGCGAACTCGTAGGCGGGGCCGAAGCAGGAGGCCATGGGCGCCGCACCACAGATGATGTGGCCCGGATCCTCGACGAACTTCTGCCACTTGTCCCAGGCCTCCTCGGCGTGGTCGGTGGTGCAGACGGAGACGGTGTTACCGGCATCGGGACCCAGTCCCTCGACCTCGTCAAAGGCGAGCTTGGGGCCGGTAGCGAGGATCAGGTAGTCGTAGTTGACGGACTCACCGTTGGCCAGCACCACGGTGTTCTCGTCAGGCTTGATCTCGGTGGCGGCGGAGTGGATGAAATCGATACCGCGACGCTTGAGGTAGGGCGCCAGCGGGAAGGAGATATCGCTACGCTTACGCCAGCCCACTGCGACCCACGGGTTAGAGGGTACAAAGGTGAAGTGGTCTTTATCGGAGATAACGGTAATCTTGTGCTGCTTGTTAAGAACCTCACGGGTATCGTAGGCGGCGGGCAGGCCTCCTGTGCTCGCGCCAATGATCACTACGTGTGCCATATAGGTACTCCTCTCGTTGTTTTGTCGTTGGACCTGTTTATATTACAGATTTGTTAAGGCAAATAGCGTGCCAAAGCAGTGCTTACCCGGCACTTTTTTCCCCACTTTGGTGCATTCCTGTCCGTACCAGCTTCACCGCCACCAGCAGTGCCGGTGTGCCGTGCATAAAGAGATCGAAGATATCGATGGGCCGCTCCAGGCTCCCCTGCGAGAGCATACGCAGCTTCTCCACCAGGTGCGGCTCCGGCACGAAGGGTGCCAGCCCCAGCAGCACGGCGGGCAGCAGCAGGCTACCCAGGGGGATCTTGTCCAGCCAATTCATACAGGGTCTCGTCTTTGCTTGATCGGGATCAGACGCCTACAATAGCCAGCTTTTACGCCGCTGACCAGTTCCCCCCTATTCTCCATGGATATCGCCCTGCACTCCGCCTTTAAACCGCCGCTCACCATTAAGGCCGGTGATCGCTATCATTTTGGCCGCCTCTACGGCAGCAGCTTCGGCCTGGTGATCGCCGCCGCAGCCCGGGAGCACAGGGGAATGGTGCTGGTGCTCACCCCCGACACCCCCAGCGCAACCCGCCTGGAGGAGGAGCTGCAGTTCTACAACGGTGGCGACGAGGCGCTCCCGGTTCTCAGCTTCCCCGACTGGGAGACCCTCCCCTACGACACCTTCTCCCCTTACCAGGACACCATTTCCGAACGCCTCGCCACCCTGCACCGCCTGCCGGGGCTGGAGCGCGGCATCCTTATCATGCCGGTCTCCACCCTGATGCACCGCCTCGCCCCGCGCGGCTACATTGAGGGTGGCAGCCTGATGCTCGATGTCGGCGACACCATGGACCTCGACGCCATGCGCCAGCGGCTGGAGCGTAGCGGCTACTCCTGCGTCTCCCAGGTGATGGAGCACGGCGACTTTGCGGTACGCGGCTCCCTGCTCGACCTCTACCCCATGGGCAGCAGCCAGCCCTTCCGCATCGAGCTGTTCGACGATGAGGTGGAGAGCATCCGCACCTTCGACGTGGACAGCCAGCGCTCGGAGGAGAAGGTCGAGCAGATCCGCCTGCTGCCGGCGCGCGAGTTTCCCCTCACCGAACAGGCGATCAAGCAGTTCCGCCAGGCCTACCGCGACCAGTTCGAAGGCGACCCACAGAAGAGCGTGATCTACCGCGACGTCAGCGAGGGGCTGGCACCGCCCGGCATCGAGTACTACCTGCCGCTGTTTTTCGATGAGACCGCCACCCTGTTCGACTACCTGCCGCAGAACACCCAACTCTTCACCCTGGAGGGGGTGGACGAGGCGGTCGAGGCCTTCCGCGACGAGTACCTGGAGCGCTTCGAGATCGCCAAGTACCACATCGAACACCCGCCGCTGCCGACCGGGCGGCTGTTCCTTGAGGTGCCGGAGCTGTTCGCCGGGCTGAAGGCCTATCCCCGTGCCGAGCTGCAGCACTTCGAGCTGCACGAAGAGACCAAACACGGCGTCAACTTCGCCACCGCCAAGCCGCCCGCCCTGGCACTGGACGGGCGTGCCAGCGACCCCAGCGCGGCACTGCGCAGGTTTGTTTCTGAATTTGACGGGCGCATCCTCTTCGCCGCCGAGTCGGCGGGGCGGCGCGAGCAACTATTGGAGACCCTGCGCGGCTGTGACATCCACCCCGCCGCGGTAGAGAGCTGGTGCGACTTCGCCGAGGGCGAGAGCAGGATCGCCATCACCGTAGCGCCGCTGGAGGCGGGCCTGCTGCTGCGCGAGCCGTCTATTGCCGTGATCGCCGAGCCGCAGCTCTACGGCGAGCAGGTGATGCAGCGCCGCCGTCGCCGCAGCCGCCAGCGCGACCCGGACGCGGTAGTCCGCAACCTGGCCGAGCTGCAGATCGGCGCCCCGGTGGTACACGAGGACCACGGCGTCGGCCGCTACCTGGGGCTGCAGAAGCTCAGCCTGGGTGACGGCGAGGCGGAGTTCCTGACCCTGGAGTACTCGGGCGGCGACAAGCTCTACGTCCCGGTCGCCTCATTACATCTAATCAGCCGCTACACCGGCGCCGCCCCCGAAAACACCCCGCTGCACAAGCTCGGCAGCGGTCAGTGGGAGAAGGCCAAGCGCAAGGCGAGCGAGAAGATCCGCGACGTCGCCGCCGAGCTGCTGGAGATCTACGCCCGCCGCGAGGCACGCAGCGGCTTCGTCTACCCCATCGACGAGGGGCAGTACGCCGCCTTCTCCGCCTCCTTCCCCTTCGAGGAGACCCCGGACCAGGCCGAGGCGATCGAGGCCGTAGTCGAAGACATGCGCTCCTCCAAGCCGATGGACCGTCTGGTCTGCGGCGACGTCGGCTTCGGCAAGACCGAGGTGGCGATGCGCGCCGCCTTCCTCGCGGTGATGGGGGGCAAGCAGGTGGCGGTACTGGTGCCCACCACCCTGTTGGCCGAGCAGCATGCGCAGAACTTTAGGGACCGCTTTGCCGACTGGCCGGTGCGCATCGAGTCACTGTCGCGCTTCCGCTCCACCAAGGACTCCAACAGGGTGGTCGATGCGCTGGAGGCGGGCGGCGTCGATATCGTCATCGGCACCCACAAGCTGCTGCAGGAGGGGATTAAGTACAAGCAGCTGGGCCTGGTGATTATCGACGAGGAGCACCGCTTTGGCGTGCGCCAGAAGGACAAGTTCAAGGCGCTGCGCGCCGAGGTCGACGTGCTCACCCTTACCGCCACCCCGATCCCGCGCACCCTCAACATGGCGATGGGCGGCATTCGCGACCTCAGCATCATCGCCTCGCCGCCCGCCAAGCGCCACGCGGTGAAGACATTCGTCCACGAGTGGAACCCGGAGCTGGTGAAGGAGGCGTGCCTGCGCGAGATCAAGCGCGGCGGCCAGGTCTACTTCCTCCACAACAAGGTCGAAGACATCGAGGTGCAGGCGCGCAAGCTGGAGGAGCTGGTGCCTGAGGCGACGATACAGATCGCCCATGGCCAGATGCGCGAGCGTGAGCTGGAGCGGGTCATGTCCGACTTCTACCACCAGCGTTTTAACGTGCTGGTCTGCACCACCATCATCGAGACCGGCATCGACGTGCCCAGCGCCAACACCATTATCATGAACCGCGCCGACCACTTCGGCCTGGCGCAGCTCTACCAGCTGCGCGGCCGCGTCGGCCGCTCCCATCACCGCGCCTACGCCTACCTGATGGTCCCCTCCAAGCGGGCGATGACCAAGGACGCGGTAAAGCGGCTGGAGGCGATCGAGGCGATCGAGGAGCTGGGCACCGGCTTCACCCTCGCCACCCACGACCTGGAGATCCGCGGCGCCGGCGAACTGCTGGGTGACGAGCAGAGCGGACAGATGCACGAGATCGGCTTTAGCCTCTACTCCGAGTTGCTCGACCGTGCGGTGAAGGCGCTCAAGTCGGGCGACCAACCGGCGCTCGACAAGCCGATGTTCCACGGCGCCGAGGTCGACCTCAACGCCCCGGCCCTGATCCCCGACGACTACCTGCCCGACGTCCACAGCCGCCTGCTGATCTACAAGCGCATCGCCAACGCCCAAGACAAAGAGGCGCTGCGCGAGCTGCAGGTGGAGATGATCGACCGCTTCGGCCTGCTGCCGGACCCGATCAAGAACCTCTTCGCCATCACCGAACTCAAACTTCAAGCCAGCCCGCTGGGGATCCGAAAGATCGAACTCGGCCCGGTTGGCGGCCGCTTCACCTTCATCCCCGAGCCGAACATCGACCCAATGAGGCTGATCACCCTGATCCAGACCCGCCCGCAGGAGTACAAGCTGGACGGTCAGGAGCGACTGAAGATCGAGAAGCCGTTAAAGGACTTTGCGGCGCGCATGAAGTTTGCCGAACAGCTGCTGGAGAAACTCTCCTAGTAGAGCCGCTCGCCGTGAAGCGGGGCATGCCCCGGCTCACGGCCCCTCACCCGCCTGCGAAACCCCGCCAGCGCCGGTTTATAGCCGAGCCGAAAGAAGTGGGAGAAACAGCCGCAGTCACTGGAACCAAAGCCCGCCACCGGGGCAGTCGCGCCGCGCATTGCCGCCAGGCACTGCGCCCACAGGTGTTCGCGGCGTTCCATATCGAAGCTGTACCAGATCTCCAGCAGCTCCATCTGGGGGCGCAGATAGTCGAGGTGCCAGTGGGGGCGCTGCGAGATATGGCGGTGGTGGTCGGTACGCGCCTTCACCCCACCGGGGCCGAAGGCGCTGCCGACGTAGATATAGAAGCCTTCATTCAGGCTAATCGTTCCCAGGCTTCCGACCTCGCAGCTGACTGGATGGTCGAGATGGAAGATCAGGGCGTAGGTGCCGGGGTTGGGTTTCATGGTGTTAACAAGTGGAGTAGTTCATATACGCCAGTGCATGCCGTAGTGCCCAGCAAAACACCCCTTCCCCCTTTTAGGGGGAAGGTTGGGATGGGGGTGCGAATGTTAGCTCAGGAGCAACATCAATTCTCTACCCCCACCCTAACCCTCCCCCTGCAAGGGGGAGGGAACAATTTATCACTCGTAGTTCTTGCGGTTATGCCGTCCGCCCGGCATCTTCTTCTGCGTGATCACGCCCTTAATCGCCTCGGGGCCGTCGATCTGCTCCGAGACGTAGTTGGGGTTGAGCGGCGTAAGGAACCACTGCCCCTTAATCACCCGCAGCTGACGGAAGGTGTACTCGTCGTTGTGGTAGGCGATGACATAGGAGCCGTCACGGTAGTTGGCGCCCGGCTCGATGACGATCACCTCGCCCTCCTTGAACTCCGGCTCCATGCTGTCGCCCAGCACCATTAGCGCATAGGGCTCCTTCTCCTCACAGCCGGGACCGCTGGCAGCCAGTGCATCCTCAGGACTGGCCGATTTCAATTGTTCGATGGAGATCTTGGTTTCCACGTCATTACCCTAGTTTGAACCTGCGATATTGCCCATATAATACCAGAGATGAGCGGGCGGTTTTGTCCTCTGGCGGCAAAGCCAGTAAAATCAGCCGCCTTTAGTAGATAGCGACAGCGGAATAACGACCATGAAGCACTTTAACGACCTTATCGCCGAATGCCTGCCCGAGGTGGAGGAGATCTTCCCCTGGGACCTGGAGGAGAAGCTGCAACAGGATGAGCCGCCGCTGCTGCTCGACGTGCGCGAGGCCAACGAGTACGACGCCCTCGCCATCCCCAACTCCATCCACGTACCGCGCGGCCTGCTCGAGGCGGCCTGCGACTGGGACTACGACGATACCGTACCGGAGCTGGCCGGCGGACGCGAGCGCGAGATCGTGGTGATCTGCCGCTCCGGCAACCGTAGTGTGCTCGCCGCCCACACCATGATGCGCATGGGCTTCAAGCACGTCAGCTCGCTGAAGACCGGCATCCGCGGCTGGAACGACTTCGAGCAGCTGCTGATCGATAAGGATGGTGCTGAGGTTGATATCGACGATGCGGATGAGATCCTCGCCACCAAGCTGCGGGAGGATCAGAAGAGGCCGGAGGCGTAGGTTCTGGTAGCTTCTGACTAAAAAGGCCCCTCATTGAGGGGCCTTTTTTGTTTGGCTGATTAATTCGGCCCGAGGGCGGGCCTCCTACCTGTAGGAGCGGCGCCCTCGCCGCGAATTAATTAATCATCGGCTACGATTTCGTAGGTTGGGTTGAGGAACGAAACCCAACGTTTGGTGGGGGTGGCTTTAATGTTGGGGTTCGTGCCTCCCACAACAAACTCCACAATAGGACCTACCCTAAAAAAATCAAGGCACAAAAAAAAGCCCCGCGTTGCGGGGCTTTTTTCATTCCAGGGCGGAGTAGCTTAGTACTCCCCCTTCTCAATCATCGTCTCGGAACGGAACCAGTTGAGCTTGTCGTGCAGCTTCACCACGTTGCCGACGATGATCAGGGTGGGCGCCTTGACCTCCTCGTTGGCGATGCGCTCGGGCATATCGGCCAGGGTGCCGGTGAAGACACGCTGGCGCGGGGTGGTGGCCTGCTGTACCAGGGCGATGGGGGTCTCGCCGGGCAGGCCGTGCTCCATCAGGGTGGAGCAGATCACCGGCAGCCCCTTAAGACCCATGTAGAAGACCACGGTCTGGTTGGGCTGCGCCAGGGCGGGCCAGTTGAGGTTCATGGTGCCGTCTTTGAGGTGGCCGGTGACGAACACGGCCGCCTGCGAGTAGTCGCGGTGGGTGAGCGGGATACCGGCGTAGGCGGAGGCGCCCAGTGCCGCGGTGATCGCCGGCACCACCTGGAAGTTGACGCCGTT
>JBNKUL010000068.1:0-23434 GCA_050298555.1 Thiohalomonadaceae bacterium | reverse complement strand
CGTTGTCAGCGTCTCTAGCGACAAACTGGATGCGCCCGATACCACCACCGACACCAGCGTCAGTCAAAACGGTTCATACTCATTCAGTAACGGTAACAGCGGCTACATCTCCGGCGTCTACCCCTACTACTCGGGTGGCGGCGCAACCGCCTATACCGATGACACCTTTTATTCGATTGGCATCAGCTATGACGAAACCGGCCTGGCCGTGAATGACTCCATTACTGCAGCCACCACAATTTTCCTGAACGAATTCTACGATACGAATGGCGATGGTGTGGTAACGGGTGCCGATGGTCTCAATTCACAGGCCTTCAGTGCGTCGGGGACGATGACCTTCACCAACCTGGGTACGTATTATGTTTACCAGTTTACGGGTTCAACATCAGCAAGCACCGTCCTGGCACCCAATGGTTTCGATATCGACCTGACGATAAACATAACGCCATAACATTTCGGGACAAAAAAGGGCCGCGATTGCGGCCCTTTTTTTATTCCAGCCAGGAAAATTATCCGTTGGCAGGCGGGGTAAAGTCGGCACCCTCGCCGAAGAGGAACTTCTCCATCTCACCCTCCAGCATCTTGCGGTGGTTGGGGTCGATGGGAGTGAGGCGGTACTCGTTGATCAGCATGGTCTGCTGGCGCAGCCACATCTGCCACGCCTCGGCGGAGACGTTGTCGAAGATCTTCTTGCCCAGATCGCCCGGATAGGGCTGACGCTCCAGGCCCTCGGCCTCTTTACCCAGCTTTACACACTGCACCATACGGCTCATTGAACACTCCTGATTGCTAATTCGTTGCTTCCTGTCACCAAGAAGAAGAGTCGGATTTATACCTAATATGGGCCCGATTTTCCAATTTTCACCACCCCTAAGCGACCATGCCACCGAGAATGATCAGGCCAAACAGCAGGTTGGAACGATAGGCCCGCGCGGCCCCCTCCTCTGGCCGCCTTGCCAGCAGCCACTGCTGGTAACCCAGCTGTGCCAGCGCGGCGAGCAGGGCCAGGCCGAAGTGTGCCCCCAGCCCCACCTGCCTGCCGACGAACCACAGTGCGATCACCACCGTCAGCTGCAGGATCAGCACCGCGATAGCGCTATTGTCGCCGAACAGGTAGAGCAGCGAGCCGATCCCCGCCCGCTCATCCTCGGCGCGACGCGGCATGGCATAGAGCAGACTAAAGGCGGTGGCCCACAGCAGGGTGGCGGTAAAGAGCAGCCACACCGTCTTGGCGGCCAGCGCAGGGAGCAGCGCCTGGGTCATCGCCACCATCCAGGCAAAACAGAGGCCGAGGTAGAGCTGGGTCAGCAGGGTGCGGCGCTTGATGTGGGGATAGCCGAGCAGCAGCCCCAGCGCGACCAGGCCCCAGGGCAGCAGCCCCACATCGACTAACAGCAGCACCACCCCGGCGAAGGTAAGCAGCCCGGCGAGCAGCCGCCGCGCGCCCAGGGAGTCGGCCTCGCAGAGGTCGTTATAGAGCCAGGCGGCACAGCGCATCGCCGAGGCGGCCAGCAGCAGGAGAAGAAGCGGGCCGTAGGCGACCTCGGCGGGGGCCAGCGCGGCGAGCCAGAGGGCGGGCAACAACAAAAGAAACAGGTCGATGGGACGGTGCAGGCGGCACAGCCTCAGGTAGTCGCTCACGGGCGCCCCTGCCCCAGGGTGGGAAGGAAGAATTCGCTCACCAGCAGCGGCTGGCCGCGCAGGGTGAAGAGCGAGCGGCGGCCCCACACCTCATCGGGCATCGTCTTCGTCTCGGCCACGGCCATGGCGAAGAGGCGCTTCGACTGCCCCAGGCGCGTCACCTCGACGGCGGAGCGCTGCATCGTCGGGTCGGCGAACAGCACCGCCCCCAGCGGACGGTTGCCCAGCAGCGCGAGCTGGCGCAAACCACCGCGCAGGGAGGGGAGCGGGACCACGGTACGGGCGAAGACCCACGCCTCACCATCACAGAGCAGGCGCACCTGGCGCACCAGGGCAAGCTCCTGCGGCGGCCGACGGAGGGCGCGCGCCTCGCTCAGCATCGGCGGCTCCATCCGTTGCGAGACCACCTCGACACCAAAGCAGCCGTCGCAGGCCTGCTGCAGCCGCAGGGTGAGCGAGGAGCGGTCCAGCAGCCAGTCGCGCCAGCGCTCCGGCAGCTGCGCCCGGTTGAGGCGAAAGCTGTTGCGCCACACCGGTTCGCCTGCATGTTTTCCGAAATCGTCTTTCATTGAATGTAACTACTTACCAATCCTATACATCGCTGTAGCGCTGCTTCTCTCCCAGCCAGCGCGCCAGCAGCGGCTCCACCTGGCGCGGGTAGCGCTGCAACAGCTGCTGCGCGGCTGCAATCACCTCCGGCATCAGCGCCTGGTCGCGCTCCAGGTCGGCGATGCGCAGCTGCAGCATGCCGGTCTGGCGGGTGCCCAGCACCTCGCCGGGGCCGCGCAGCTCCAGGTCCTTGCGGGCGATGACGAAGCCGTCGTTGCTCTCTCGCATCACCCCGAGCCGCTCGCGCGCCTGCTGTGAAAGGGGGGGATGATACATCAAGACGCAGCTGCTTTTCGTGCTGCCCCGCCCTACCCGGCCGCGTAGCTGGTGCAGTTGCGCCAGCCCCAGCCGCTCCGCGTTCTCGATAATCATCAGGCTGGCGTTGGGCACGTCCACCCCCACCTCGATCACCGTGGTGGCGACTAACAGGTCCAGTTCGCACTGCTTGAAGGCGCCCATCTGCTGCTCCTTCTCCTGCGCCTTCATGCGCCCGTGCACCAGACCGATACGCAGCTGCGGCAACAGCAGGCGCAGCTGCTCCAGGGTCTCCTCGGCGGCCTGGCACTGCAACGCATCCGACTCCTCGATCAGGGTACAGACCCAATAGGCCTGGCGCCCCTCGGCACAGGCCGCGGCGACCCGCGCGATCACCTCGTCGCGCCGCTCATCGGTGATCGCCACCGTCTCCACCGGGGTACGCCCCGGCGGCAGCTCGTCGATGATCGAGAGGTCCAGGTCGGCGTAGGCGGTCATCGCCAGGGTGCGGGGGATGGGGGTGGCGGTCATGATCAGCTGGTGCGGATGGGAGCCGTCCTGCTGCACCCCCTTCTCGCGCAACGCCAGGCGCTGGTGCACGCCGAAGCGGTGCTGCTCGTCGACGATCACCAGCCCCAGCCGCTTGAATTCCACCTCCCCCTGAAACAGGGCGTGGGTGCCGACGGCCACCGCCGCCGCGCCACTCTCGATGGCGGCCAGCATCTCGCGCCGCTCCTTCGCCTTGAGCCTGCCGGTGAGCCAGGCGACCTCGATACCCAGCGGCTCCAGCCAGGCGCGAAAGCTCTGGTAGTGCTGCTCGGCCAGCAGCTCGGTGGGGGCCATCACCGCCGCCTGCAGGCCGCTCTCCACCGACTGCAGCGCCGCCAGCGCGGCGACGATGGTCTTGCCGCAACCCACATCGCCCTGCACCAGGCGCTGCATCGGGGTCGGCTGCTCAAGGTCGCCGCGGATCTCGTCCAGTACCCGCTGCTGCGCAGCGGTGAGGCTGAAGGGAAGAGCCTTTAATAATTGCTCGCAGAGCAGCCCCGGCTGGCCCAGCGCCGGGGCTGGATGGTGGCGCATACGCTGGCGCAGCTGCCGCAGCCCGAGCTGGTGGGCCAGCAGCTCCTCGAAGGCGAGGCGCTGCTGCGCCGGGTGCTCGCCGTCGCTCAACTGGGTATAGGAGATCTCGGGCGGAGGCCGGTGCAGCAGCAGAATCGCCTCGCGCAGCTTGCCCATGCCGGGCGGCAACAGCTCCGGCGGCAACAGGTCGGGCAGCGCCACCTTCCCCTCCAGCAGCAGCGCGATGGCCTGGTCCATCAGCTTGCGCAGCCCCAGCATCTGCAGCCCCTCGGTGGTCGGGTAGACCGGGGTGAGGTGCTCCTCCACCCCCAGCCCTTCCTGCACGCGGCGAAACTCCGGGTGCACCATCTCCAGGGTGGCACTGCCGGTGCGCACCTCGCCGAAACAGCGCAGGCGAGTGCCGGGGGAGAGGCTCTGCTTCTGTGCGTTGCTGAAGTGGAAGAAGCGCAGGGTGAGGCTGCCGGTGCCGTCGCTGATGCGGGTCAACAACATGCGGCGACGGCCGAACTTGATCTCGCTGAGCTGCACCTCCCCCTCGATCACCACCTCGTTGCCGGGGCGTAGCGAACCGATGGGATGGATACGGGTGCGGTCCTGGTAGCGCAGCGGGAGGTGGAACAGCAGGTCCTGCACCGTACGGATGTGGAGCCGTGCCAGCTTCTCCGCCACGGCTGGCCCCACCCCCTTGAGGGTGGTGATGTCGAGCTGGTGCGCGGGCGTCGCCGCACCCGCCGCTGCCTGCTTGCCGCCCACTACTACTTCAGTTGTGCCAGCTGCTGCTGGAAGCGTTGCGCCAGCGCCGGTTGCCCGGCATAGGGGTCGAGGCGATCGAACAGCCGCTCCAGCAGGCTGAGGCGGCGGGTGGGCGGCGGGTGGGTGGCAAAGAGGAAACTGAGCGAACGGTCATTCGGGTTCATGCCGGTGAGGGTCTGCAGCACCGCGGGCAGGCCGTAGGGGTCGTAACCGGCGCGGGTGGCGATCACCACCCCCTTGCGGTCCGCCTCGAACTCATCCTCCTTGTCGAGGCCGCGGGCGTAGAGCTCCTTGAAGCCGGCGGAGATCTTGTCCAGCTTCTCCTGCTCCTCTTCATCCCCCACCTGGGTGCGGGCGAGAGAGACCGCCAGGTCGACCCGCGCCGACTTCTGCACCGCAGCCAGGTGGTGGCGCTCCAGCACGTGCACCGTCTCGTGGGCCAGTGCCCCGGCCAGCTCCGCCTCGCTGTTCATCCTTCGCAGCAGCCCCCTGGTGATGAAGATGGTGCCGCCGGGGGCGGCGAAGGCGTTGATGTCGTCGGTATCGAGCACGCCGAAGCGCCACCCCAGGTTCTTGCGCTCGGTGTGCAGCGCCACCCAGGTGCCGACGCGGTTGACGTAGCGCTGCACGCCGTCGTTATCGAGCAGCGGCACCGCGCCCAGCAGCACCGCCACCGCCTCGTCGCCGATCGCCTTCTCCTCCTTAACGTCGACCTCGCCAAAGGCCTTCTGCGCCTGGCGCAGGGTCTGCTCCACATCGATATTGCGCGCCAGCTTGGCCAGCGGGCTGTCTTCATCGTCCATACCGGCGCAGCCGAGCAGCAACAGCGGCAGGGCGAGCACAGCGGCTTTACATAGTCTCTTCATCGCTCTCTCCCCGTCACTTCTGCTTGAGGTAGCCCAGCGGCTGGGTCTTCAGTTTTGCGCCGGCGGCGTAGCGGCGGGCGCTCTCGGCAGAGCTCCTGAAGCGCTCGAGCCGCGCCACCGCCTGGTGGTCGGGGGTGGCGTTGGCCACATCGGCCGCCTCCAGGCCGCGGATGCCGGTGGCGACGGTCACCCCGTCGGCACCGGAGCGGCCGGTGGAGAGAAAGCGCAGGGTCTGCTCCAGCCCCTCGCCGCTACGCTCTACCACACCAGCGCCGAAGCGTACCCGGCTCATGCGCAGCCAGCCGGTATTGCCGCCGCCCTGCACCTGGTACCACCCCCCCTTGCGCTTGAGCACCGTCACCTGCTGTTTCGCCTTCAGCGTGGTGAGCTTCCTGGCGTCGCTGTAGGGCTCGGCGTAGAGGGCACTCGGTTGCAGCACCGTGGCGATCTGCTCGGCGGCGAACAGCGCGGGGGAGAGGGTGAGGCTTAATAAGAGTGCGAACAGCGGGCGCATTATGGGCTTTTCCTTCTCGGTTCGAATAACTGCACCTCCTGGGTGCGTCCCTTAACCTTATAAAAACCGTGGTCGGTAAAGTCAAACGCATCGGCGCAGAGGGCGCGGGTATCGTCGGAGACGAGGATGCGGGCGACCCCCTTGGTCTTGCCCTCGATGCGGCTGGCGAGATTGACCGTATCACCTATAGCAGTGTAGTCGAGGCGGTTGTGGGAGCCGATGAAGCCGACCACCCCCGGCCCGGTGTGGATGCCGATGCCGACATCGAAGTTCTCGTCCTGCTCGCCCAGGTCACGCTTGAACTGCATCAGGGTGTCGGCCATATCGAGCGCCGCCTCCACCGCGTGGCGCGCCTGCTCGCCGTCCTCCACCGGCGCCCCCCAGAAGGCCATGATGGCGTCGCCGATGAACTTGTCGACGGTGCCGCCGTGGGCGAACACCACGTTCACCTGGCGGCTGAAGTAGTCGTTGAGCAGGTCGACGATCTCCTCCGCCGTGTGGCGCTCGGAGAGGGTGGTGAAGTTGCGGATATCGGAGAAGAGCACTGTGATCTGTCGGCTCTGCCCCTTGATGTCGAGGGCCGCCTCGCCGCTGGCCACCAGCTCGTTGACCACCCTCGGGTCGAGGAAGCGGCTGAAGATATCGACCGAGCGCTGCCGCTCGGCCCGCTCCTTGCGGTAGGCGTAGAGGGCGGCGAGGCCGTAATAGAGCCAGGCGAAGATAAGCGGGGTAAGCAGCGGCAGCCAGAGGCGCGACAGCAGCATCAGATAGGCCAGCCCCACCAGCAGCGGCGTCGCCAGCAGCAGCCACTGGCCGATGCGGATCGGCGAGGCGCCGCGGCGGAAGGCGAGGGCCAGCGCAACGATTAACAACAGCGCCACGCCCGCCGGCTGCCACGCCGGGGCATCGCGCAGGTAGTCGCCGCGGCGCAGGTTGTCGATGGCAGTGGCGACCAGCTCCACCGCCGGGTGGAGGCCGGAGAGCGGCGTGGCGCGCAGGTCGTGCAGGCCGGTGGCGGTGGCGCCGATGATCACCACCTTGTCCTTAAATTCGTCCTGCGGCCGCTGCGGTTCGCGGCGCGACAGGTCGGCGTAGAGCTCGCTGTAGGAGACGCGGGGATAGGCGAGCACCGGCCCCTGCCAGTTGAGGCGGATGCGGTCACTGTCGGGTAGGTCATAACCCAACGCCATTGCCACCTTCGCCGGCAGCGAGGGGAGATGCCAGCCGTCGACTTCCTGGTAGAGCGGGTAGTGGCGGCCGATGCCGTCACTCTGCTCGCTGAAGTTGATGCTGCCCATGCGCCCGTCGAGCACCGCCGCGGTATAGGGGAGCAGCAGCGCCGCCCGCGCCTGCTGCGAGGCCTCATCGGTACGAGTGAAACCCAGCGCCTCCCCCACCCCGGCCAGCGGCATCCCCATCGAGGGGTCGCTAATGTCGAGGCGGATAAAGGGGAAAAAGAGGCGCGGCTCGCTGGCCGCCACTTCATAAAGGTAGGCGTCGTCGTCGGGACGCAGCGGGTCGGGGTCGGTAAAGAGGATGTCGAAGAGGATCGCCCGCGGCTGCTGCGCGGCGATCCACTCCACCAGCTCTGCATGAATGGATCGCGCCCAGGGATAGCGGCCGTGGTCGGGGGCCATCGCCTCCAGGCTGCGCTCGTCGATATCGACGATCACCGTCTGCCCGTCGGGCTGGCGCTGTGCCGCCGCGTGGCGCAGCAACAGGTCGTTAAAGGCGTATTCGGGGCGGCTCAGCAGGCCGGCGGCGAACAGCTCCAGCAGCGCCAGCGCCGCCACCGCAACGGCCAGCCGCGTGAAGGGGTCGCGGCCTAACCGTCCCCCCTCCCCCGCGGCCATGTTACTGCCCCAGCTCCAGTACGCCGTCCATCTCCACCGCCGCACCCTTGGGCAGGGAGGCGACACCGATGGCCGCACGCGCCGGATAGGGCTGCTCGAAGTAGGAGGCCATCACCTCGTTGACCAGCGGGAAGTGGCCCAGGTCGGTAAGGAAGATATTCAGCTTCGCCATATCGGCCAGCGAACCGCCCGCCGCCTCGGCCACCGCACTGAGGTTGTCGAAGACGCGGCGAATATTCGCCTCCATATCCCCCTCCACCATCTCCATCGTCTCCGGCACCAGCGGGATCTGCCCGGAGAGATAGACGGTGGTGCCGACCTTAACGGCCTGGGAGTAGGTGCCGATGGCCTGCGGCGCCTTGTCGGTGTGGATGATTTCGCGTGGCATGTGGTTACCCCTTGGGTGTTTGGTTTGTGTTGGTTGGGGGGAAGTGTAACGAAGAAAGTCATCCCCAGCAGCCTTGCTACATAAAGAGGGCAAGAACCCGATTGTTGCCATCACCAATCTAGGCAACTATATTTAACGCATCGCAATTGCAACGCAACGGTATGTACGATGAAATCAGCAACCATTCCCTCACTCCGGGTAGAGCCCGAACTGCGCAAGGCCGCTGAAAGCGTTTTGCGGGATGGCGAGACCCTTTCCGGCTTCGTAGAACAGTCAATTCGGGAAAACATCACGCACCGCCAAATTCATGCGGAGTTTATCGCCAGGGGCCTGGCATCACGTGACCAGGCAAAGAGGGACAACGAATATTACTCGGCAGATGAGGTACTCGACGAACTCAACGCCATGATGCCTGACGAGACAAAATGAGCTACCAGCTGAGATTCACAAAAGCTGCCAGGGAAGACCTCAAACGTCTCAACTCATTTCTCATCGACCACGATATCGAAACCGCAAGGCGTGCGATGGATGCCTTGGCCTCGGCATTCGAATTTCTACAAACCTTCCCCTTCTCCTGTCGCAAGGCCTCACCGGAGAACCCTTTTCTGCGCGAGATGATCATTCCCTTTGGTGGTGCCGGGTATGTGGCCTTGTTTGAAATTGAAGATGAGAAGACAGTTACTGTTCTTGCGGTGAGGCATCAGCGTGAGGAGGATTATCACTAAGCATGTAGGATGTGATGAGCGGTGCGAATCGTATCTGTCGTGTTGTTCTCGATCGATGCGGTTCGTGTTACTCACCGCATCCTACGGGCTAGAGGATATGGCCCGTTGGTAGGTTGGGTTGAGGGACGAAACCCAACGCTTTCAAATTCGCGAGCTGTAACCTCTTGTTGGGTTTCGTTCCTCAACCCAACCTACGTACTTGCTCATTCCACAGTAGGCTCATCAAGAGCATAGGGGGTACCCAAGCTATTTGTCGAAAAAAGCCGATATTGGACAGGCACATCTTTCACGAACGGAAATTTCTTTCTAAATCCGCTTATATACTTCACGAATTCCGAACGACCATCTATATAATAACGCCACAGGAACGGCTCAGCTCCGCAGTCAAGGCCAAAATGGCCAATATAGACTATTTCACCCGGATTCACGGTGACTGTACCTCCAACAGGCTTGCCTTCTTTAATTAAATTATCTTTAGTTCCTTTAATGTGTTTGATATCTGTTTTTGAATGCGCAACCTTTACATCAAATTCCGTCAATACGTATTCGCCTGGCTGAACCACATAGGCATAAGGCAAATACTCATTATCAGCAAATAACCTTGAGGGTGTTTCTAGAACAAGCGAAACGGCCTCCGAATTATTTTTTGTGAATGTGAGAGCTTGAAGCTGTGCATTTTCAAATTGACCACACTCCCATGTACGCCCCCAGTTGATTTGAACAATAATGACGCCATGCTCTTTCTTATAAGAGTCTTCATTAAGTTCTACTGGCCCTGCAGCTATAGCAAGTGCAGGCAAAAGAGTAATTATGGCCAGTAGGAACTGCATACTTTTTTTCATTATTCTCTCTCCTGCGAGACAAGCAGGGCATTAGGCTACACACAGGAGTCCACATATTACGACTAATTGAACACCGCTATGCTCGCGACTAACCTTCAAGCTTTTGGATTTTGTTACAACTGGAGAACAACAGACAGCCACTCCCTAGCCTAAAGAATCCAGCAAACCCGAGGTTACCCCTCAGCAAAACCGAAGTAAACCAACCCTACCTCCGATTAATCCTCATAACCTGATCAATCGTTCTCAGCCTGCGCATGATCTGCGCCAGGTGGTGGCGGCCGGTGACGGCGACGGTGATGTTGATGGTGGTGTTGAGGCCGTCGCGCTCGTCCATGGTGATGTTGTCGATATTGGCGCGGGTCTCGGCGATGGCGGCGGCGACGGTGGCGAGTACGCCGCGCTGGTTGGTGACGTCGACGCGCAGGTCGACCTGGTATTCGCCCTCGACATCGTCCTCCCACTGCACGTCGATCCACTTTTCGGGGTATTTGCGGAATTCGGCGACGTTCTTGCAGTCCTGGGTGTGGATGACGATGCCGCGGCCCGAGGAGAGGTAGCCGAGGATGGGGTCGCCGGGGATGGGGCGGCAGCACTTGGCGTACTGCACCACGGTGCCTTCGGTGCCCTTGATGGAGAGGGGGGTGCTGCTGCTGCCGTTGCCGACGGCGGCGGGTTGCTCGCCCTCTTTCGGGATCAGCGCGCGCGCCACCAGCGGCGCCATGCGGTTGCCGAGGCCAATCTGCTCGAGCAGGGTATCGCGGTCCTCGTAACCGAACTCTTCGAGCATCGCCTCCCAGTGACTCTCCTGCACGTTTTCGCACTTCAGTCCCAGCTCGCCCAGCGCCCGCTCCAGCAGGCGGCGGCCCAGCTTGATCGATTCACCGTACTGCAGGTTCTTGAGGTAGCCGCGAATGCTGGCGCGCGCCTTGCCAGTGAAGACAAAGTTGAGCCAGGTGGGGTTGGGGCTGGCACCGGGCGAGGTGAGGATCTCCACCGACTGGCCGTTGCGCAACACGGTGTGCAGCGGGGCGAGGCGGCGGTTGATCTTGGCGGCGACGCAGCTGTTGCCGACGCCGCTGTGCACCGCGTAGGCGAAGTCGACGGCGGTGGCGCCGCGCGGCAACTCCATGATCTCGCCGCGCGGGGTGAAGACGTAGACCTCGTCGGGGAAGAGGTCGACCTTGACGTTCTCCAGGAACTCCTGCGAGTCGCCGGCGTTCTGCTGCAGCTCCAGCAGGTTCTTCAGCCACTCGCGGGCCCGTTCATGGGCCAGGCCGCCCGGGGTGTCGCCGCTCTTGTAGAGCCAGTGCGAGGCGATGCCCGACTCGGCCACCTTGTCCATATCCTGGGTGCGGATCTGCACCTCGATGGGAAAACCGTAGGGGCTGAGCAGGGCGGTGTGTAGCGACTGGTAACCGTTCGCCTTGGGGATGGCGATGTAGTCCTTAAACTTGCCGGGGACCGGCTTGTAGAGGTTGTGAATGGCGCCGAGGACGCGGTAGCAGGTATCGACCTTGTCGACCACGATGCGAAAGGCGAAGACGTCGGTGACGTCGGTGAAGCTGAGGTGCTTCTGGTGCATCTTGCGGTAGATGCTGTAGAGGTGTTTTTCGCGCCCGGAGAGCTCGCCCGCCAGCCCCTCCTGGCGCAGCCGCTCCTCGATGCTCGACTGGATCTTCTCGACGATCTCGCTGCGGTTGCCGCGCGCCCTCTGGCGCGACTCCTCGATCACCCGGCTGCGCATCGGGTAGTAGGCGGCAAAACCGAGGTCCTCCAGCTCCATACGCATGCGGTTGAGGCCGAGGCGAGTGGCGATGGGGACGTAGATCTCCAGCGTCTCGCGGGCGATGCGCCGCTTCTTCTCCGGGCGCATCACGCCGAGGGTGCGCATGTTGTGCAGGCGGTCGGCCAGCTTGATCAGGATGACGCGAATGTCCTGCACCATCGCCAGCATCATCTTGCGGAAGTTCTCGGCCTGGGCCTGGGCCTTGGACTCGAACTCGATGTGGGTCAGCTTGCTGACGCCGTCGACCAGGGAGGTGATCTCCTCGCCGAACTCGGCCTCCATCTGTTCGGAGTCGATCGCGGTGTCTTCGATAACGTCGTGCAGGATGGCGGCGGCGATGGTCTTATGATCGAGGCGCAGATCGGCCAGGATCTGGGCGACCGCCAGGGGGTGGTAGATGTAGGGTTCGCCGCTAAGGCGGCGCTGGCCCTCGTGGGCCTCGGCGCCGTAGAGGTAGGCCTTGTAGACCTCCTGTACCTGCTCGGGCTCCAGGTAGTCGTCGAGCAGGTTACAGAGGTCGCTGACCAGCAGGTGGCTGCGGCTCTGTGGCATCTCGACGCTGGCCCGATGCGGGGTGGTGGGAAGGTGGGGCTTACTCGGCCGCCTCTTCCTTCACTTCGCCCTCGTCACCCTCTTCGGCGACGATCTCGCCCACGCTCATCGGCTCGGCCGCCTTGGCGGTGAGGATATCGCGGTCCACCAGGCCATCGGCGATCTCGCGCAGCGCCATTACGGTGGGCTTGTCGTTCTCCCACTCCAGCATCGCATCGCCGCCGTTGGCCAGTTGACGGGCGCGCTTGGTGGCGACCAGTACCAGCTGGAAGCGGTTGTCGACGTTGTCCAGGCAGTCTTCGACGGTTACTCGTGCCATTGTTGCTTACTCCAGGGTGAATCTTACTCGTTTAAGGAACAGGCGATCTTAGCCAAAGCGCCGCCGTTATGCCAGCAGGGCGTCCAGTTCGGCCCGTTGGCGGGCGATCTGCACCTCGGCACGCTGGCGGCGCGCCAGGATCACCGAGCGCAGCTCGTCCAGCGCGGTGTCGAAATCGTCGTTAAACACCAGGTAGTTGAACTCGCGGTAGTGGCTCATCTCGTTGATGGCGTCGCGCATGCGTCGCTCGATCACCTCGTCGCTGTCGGTGTTGCGGCCGCGCAGGCGCTTCTCCAGCTCCTCGCGTGAGGGGGGGAGGATGAAGATGCTCACCGCCTCGGGCATCTTCTCGCGCACCTGCTGTGCCCCCTGCCAGTCGATCTCCAGGATCACGTCAATGCCGCGGCCCAGCAGGTCGAGGGTGCTGGAGCGCGAGGTGCCGTAGTAGTTGTCAAACACCTGGGCGTGCTCGAGGAAGGAGTGGGCGCCGATCATCGAGCGGAAGGTCTCCACATCGGTGAAGTGGTAGTCCTTGCCGTCCTCCTCGCCGGGGCGCGGCCCGCGGGTGGTGTGGGAGACCGAGACGCGGATCCTGTCGGTCTTCTCCAGCAACGCCTTCACCAGGCTGGTCTTACCCGCACCGGAGGGGGCGGAGATGATGTAGAGGGTACCGTTGTTGTGCTGATGCTCGCTCATGTTCACTTGCTACCTTTATTCAATGTTCTGCACCTGCTCGCGCATCTGCTCGATCAGGACCTTTAATTCGACCGAGGCCCTGGTGGTCTCGGTATCGGCCGACTTGGAGCCGAGGGTGTTGGCCTCGCGGTTCAGCTCCTGCATCAGGAAGTCGAGGCGGCGGCCCACCGGCTTGTCGGACTGCAGCACGTTGCGCACCTCGTCGAGGTGGGTCTGCAGGCGGTCCATCTCCTCGTCCACGTCGAGCTTCTGCGCGGTGATCACCAGCTCCTGCTCCAGCCGCTCTTCATTCACCTCGGCCCGCAGTTCGGCGAGGCGCTCGCTCAACCTCGCCCGCACCGCGGAGAGCACCTCGGGCAGGCGCTCGCGCACCCCCTGTACCACTACCTCGGCGGCGTCGCAGCGCTGCAGGATGATCGCCTTGAGCTTCTCGCCCTCGCGGCCGCGGTCCTCGGTCATCTCGTCGATGGCCTGATCCAGCAGCGCCAGGGTCTCGCTGCGCAGCCGCTCCTCGTCCAGTGCCGGGGCCTGCAACACACCGGGCCACTGCAGCACCTCGAGCGAGTTGACCGGGGCGGCATTATAAAGGATGGCGTCCACCTCGCGGCTGGCGTGGGCCAGCTGCTTCACCAGCTCCTCATTGATCGCCAGCTCAGCGCTCTGGGCGGTGGCGGCCTGGAAGCGCACGCTGCAGTCGACCTTGCCGCGCCCCAGCCGCTGATTGAGGCGCTCGCGGATCTTCGGCTCCAGCAGCCGCAGCTCCTCGGGCAGCCGCAGATTGAGCTCCAGGTAGCGGTGGTTGACCGAGCGCAGCTCCAGCTGCACACCGCCCCACTCCCCCTGCGCCTCGCGGCGGGCAAAGGATGTCATGCTGCGGATCATTGATAGCCTCCATGTGCCTGTTGAGCGGCCACATTTGATATAGTGTGCGCCCATGGTAACCGAAGCGCCGCCCGCCCAAAAGGCGCGCGCCTCGGTGGTGCTAGCCCGAGACAAGGTCCGCATGAACGATCAGAACATCAGTTTGCCCGCCGGCACACGGCTGGAGGAGTACGTCATCAAGGAGGTCCTTGGCGGCGGCGGCTTCAGCATCGTCTACCTGGCCAGTGACGGCGCGGGCGAGCAGGTGGTGCTGAAGGAGTACATGCCGCGCAAACTGGCCTACCGCGGCGAGGACGGCCACACCATCCACACTAAGGACGAAAAATCCGCCGAGCAGTTCGCCCACGGCCGCCGCCTCTTCTTCCAGGAGGCCAACACCTTGGCCGGGCTGAAGCACGAGAACATCGTCAACGTCACCAACTTCTTCCGCGCCAACGGCACCGTCTACATGGTGATGGAGTACCAGAAGGGGGTGAACCTGCAGGGCTACATCAAGCGCCACAAAGGGGGGCTGAGCGAGGCCTTCCTCTACCACGTCTTCCTGCCCCTGCTCGACGGCCTCAAGATGATCCACGCCAAGGGGCTGCTACACCTCGACCTCAAACCCGGCAACATCCACCTGCGCCCCGGCGGCGACCCGCTGCTGCTCGACTTCGGCGCGGTGCACGAGATGCAGCAGACCCGCCAGTACCAGCCGGGGCAGGTGCTGACCCTCGGCTTCTGCCCCATCGAGCAGTCGATGGTGGGCGGCTACGTCGGCCCCTGGACCGACATCTACGCCATCGGCGCCACCATGCGCGCCTGCATCGAGGGGACGGCCCCGCCGCCGGCCGAGGAGCGGCGCATGGAGGACACCATGAAGCCGGCGGTGGAGGCGTTCAGGAAGGGCTACTCCGAGCGCATCCTCAAGGCGATCGACTGGGCGATGGAGGTCGACCCGATGTACCGCCCCCAGTCGATCGATCAGCTGCTGGAGGCGATGGGCCAGTACGAGGGCCCGGGCTACCAGGAGGGTGCCGACGAGGGCGACTCCATGCTCGGGCGCCTGGCCAGCAGCCTCTCCTGGCTCAAGGGGAAGGGTTCATGATCTACGAACTGGGCCAGGCCAACCGCCTGGGTAACCGTTCGAGCAACCAGGACCGCTTCGCCGCTATCGAGACCGAGGAGGGGGTGCTGCGGGCGCTGGCCGACGGTATGGGCGGCCAGGCCAGCGGCGATGTGGCGGCGCAGATGCTGGTCGATACCGCGCAACAGCTCTACCTGGAGGCGCCGCGCCCCATCGCCGAGCCCGCCGCCTTCCTCGACCGGATCCTGCGCGAGGCCCATAACGCCATCGTCGCCTTCGGCGAGCGGCAGCAGCCACCCACCACCCCCGGCACCACCGGCGTGCTCTGCCTGGTGCAGGAGAACGAGGCGACCTGGGCCCACGTCGGCGACAGCCGCTTCTACCTGTTCCACGACTGCCTGCCCCTCTACCGCACCACCGATCACTCCTATGTGGAGATGCTCTATCGCAAGGGGGAGATCAGCCGCCGCGAACAGGAGAACCACCCGCGGCGCAACCAGATCACCCAGTGCCTGGGGGGCGGCCTGCTCGAACCGCTGGAACCCGAGCTCAGCAAAAGCGTGCCGCTGCACCGGCAGGACGTGCTGCTGCTCTGCAGCGACGGCCTGTGGAGCGCCATCGACGAGGCGGTGATGGGCCGCATGCTGTGCCACGCCAGCAACCTCGACGCCACCGTCAACACCATCGCCGAGCAGGCGGAGCAGCTGAGCTACCCGCGCAGCGACAACATCAGCGCCCTCGGGCTGCGCATGGTCGACGTCTCCGACGACGGCCGGCACCACAACCATGAGAGTGTGGAAGCAGCCCCGCAAAAGCCGGTCGACCCGCTGCAGAGCGCCATCGCCGATATCGAGGAGGTGATCAGGCGCTATGAGGATGAGATCAAGAAGTAGCCACGGTCTATAGTTAGCGGGTAGCTCCACACGCCGACGAGGTACCCGCCATGAAACCGAGAACCCTCCCCCTTCTGCTTGGCCTGCTAACCCTGGCGGCCTGCTCCAGTGACGACGACACCTTTACCGGCGTCACCATCCCCACCGCGCCGGTTGCCATCACCTCATCGAATGCGCAGAAGATCGCCAGCGAGAGCGTGCAGACCCAGGAGGCGGTCAGCAACCTGGGCGACTCCACCGGCAGCGTCGTCACCGGGGTGGCGCTGTCACCGCAACAACAGGCCGACCTGATCACGGTGACCCACGCGGCCTTCCTGCACGCCTACACCGCCCCGCTCACCAGCGCCTCAAGCGCAGCCGGGGTGGTCGCCTCACCCGTGAACAACGTCAGCTGCAGCTCGGGCAGCGCCAGCGTCACCTTCAGCGACATCAACTTCAACAACCAGTGGGATCAGGGGGAGGGGGCCCGCGTCAGCTACAGCAGCTGCGTGGTACCCGTGGGCGGCATCAACGTCACCCTCAACGGCAGTGTCGCGATCACCCTGTCAGAGCTCACCGGCGACCCCTCCAGCGGCAGCAGCGGTGCCGACTGGAGCTTCACCATCGCGGTAACGTATGAGGAACTCAGCCTCACCATCGGTACCATCGGCGCCGTCAGCTTCGACGGCGATGTCGCCCTGGCTGTGGGCTATGCAACGACAACCACCACCCAGAGCGCCTCGCTCAGCGGCAGCTCCATGACCCGCACCATTACCGTCTCCAACCAGCGCTACGCCGCGCGCCTCAGCAACTTCCTGTTCGATGTCAGCCGCGACCTCTCCAGCAGCACCTATACCTGGAACGCCGACTACACCCTGGCCAGCACCCGGCTGGACGGCTCCATCACCGTGGTCACCGACCCCGTCTTTGCCGGCATTGAGGGCTCCAACCCCACGCAGGGGATAATGACCATCACCGGCGCCAACAACTCCGCGCTCAGGCTCGATGCCGATACCGGCGATGAGGCCACCCTGGGGATCTGGCTGGATGAGAACGGCGACGGCACCTTTGCCCACTTCGCCGATGTGGGGTGGGATAATTTGTAACTGTCCTGCCCCTTCCCCCTCTCAGGGGGAAGGTTGGGATGGGGGTATTATGCTGAGCCACAGCACCCCCTCCCTAGCCCTCCCCCTGTCAGGGGGAGGGAATTACATTACCTACGCCGCCGCCCGGGGCGGAAGTAGTCGCTATTGTCGTAGTAGGCCTCGGCGGCGTTGTCCGCATCCCACCCCGGCATGCCGAGGATGGGGAAGGGATTGAGGTCGCGCGGCTGGGTGTACTGCTCTCCCGACTCGAAGATCGCCGCCAGCTGCCGGTCGATGTAGGCGAGGCGTTGCGGCTGTGATTGGGCGAAATAGTCGTCGTCGACCTTGAGCAGGATGGTGTTGGCGGTCATCCCCAGGTAGGGCTTGAGCCCCTTTTCGTACATGGCGTGGCCGAAGGTGACGCAGTCGAACTTCTGCGCCAGCTCCTCGCGCCGCCGCCAGAACAGCTCCTTCCAGTTAAAGTCGCGCACCAGCTGCAGCAGGCTTTCGTCCGATGAGAGCAGCACCGCGCCCCCCTCGTCGAACAGCGACAGCATATTCTCCATCGGGCTGCGCCGCCCCGGCTCCCCTCCCCCCTCGATGCGCGCCCGCGCTTTTGGGATGTGGATGGCGTTTATCACCGCCTTGGTGCGGGGGAAGATAAACCAGGTGAGGAGCTGGAACAGGTCGTGCCAGTTTTTGGTCCGGGTCTGGATCTCGCCGCTAAGGTAGATGCGCGGGGCGTAGTGCTGCTCGAAGTGGTCCGGCCTCCCCTCCTGGGGGACGATCTTCAGCGCCGCGCCGTGCAGGGTGCGCAGCGGCTCATCCAAAGCGTCGAGCAGCCCCTGGTAGGTATCGAGTCCCGGCCACTCGTCAAAGCCGCGCAGCGGCGCCAGCAGCGGGCGCAGCGGCTCGAACATCGGCATGCCGCGGTCGAACTCGGGGTGCCACGGCACCAGGGCGTCGATTCGGGTATTGGTCTTCATCTGCTACTCAACGGTGGCCTCGGGTGATCACCACCTCGATGTGGAAGGGGATACCGTCACCCTCGTCGAGCCGTGCCACCTGCTCCAGGTGCTCGGCCTTGAAGCGCGCCAGGGTCTCCTCGTCGAGGCCGCTAATAAGGCTGCGATAACCGGCATTCCAGATCACCTCCCACCACTGCTCGGCACGGTCGAAGCGGTAGCCGACATCGAAGCGGAAGGTCTCAATATTCTTCAGGCCCGCCTCCTCATAGAGGCGGCGGTTCAGCTCCTCGCTGCCGAGGCGCATCCAGCCGAGCGGCGGCGGCTCAATGCCGTAACGGACCACCTGCTCGCGAAACAGTTCGGAGAGCGGCTCGAAGGAGCCCTCGATAAAATGGGTGGTGACCACCGCACCGCCCGGCTTCACCCGGGAGGCGATGTGGCGCAGCGTGCCCACCATCTCCTCGACGAAGAAGATACCGAAGGAGCAGTTGGCGGCATCGAAGCTCCCCTCCGGCAGGGGCATCGCGGTCATATCCATCTGCCGGAAGGCGATATTGCCTACCCCCGCCGCGGCCGCCTTGGCCTCGGCCTGGGCAAGCATGCCGCTGGAGAAGTCGACCGCGGTGACCGACCCCTGCGGCAGCTCGGCGGCACAGACCAGCGCCGGGATACCGGTACCGGCGGCGACATCGAGCAGCTGCTCATCGCCGTTAAAGGCGAACACCTCGGGCAGGTGTGCCGCCGCCCTGTTGAAAAAGCGCAGCGAGCGGCAGTCATAGCCCTCGCAAACCGTATCGAAGGTCTGACGTATCTTTGCCTTGAGTTCGTCCTGCTCCATCTTCTCTCTCCCTCTATGCGTTCAATTTAGCGGGCCGCCTGGCCCGCCAGGTAGGCCTCGATCAGGGCGGCCTTCAGCTTCGGCTTGGCCTCCAGATCGGTAACGCCGACGCAACGCTCGGCGATGGGGCGCACCTTCTCCACCGCCTGCAACTCGCTCCAGCGGCGGCGGTAGCCCTCGATATCGAAACGGCCGTCGGCGACGAACTCCTGTGCCATCCCCTCGGGCTGGTCGAAGTGGGGCTCCTCGGCCAGCATCACCTCATACTCATAGGAGTAGATGCTGATACCGTTGGCGATGGCGATGGCGCGGTGCAGGTTATCCAGCCCCTCCTCCCTGGCCATCAGCGCATCAAGGTCGAGCGTCATCGAGGGGGAAAAACGCTCGCCCCTGAAGTAGAAGATCACGCTGGCGACAACACTGTTTTTCATGGCAACACTCTCTTGCAGGGCCGCGGTGGCCGGTGGCTGTATGTATACTGGGAGCCATTTTACAGCATTACTTCTCTCCCCCTATGAGCCAGACACACGAAATCGTGATCTGCGGCCTCGACGGCGTCCTCGCCCTCATCGAGCACCGCCTGCACCACCTCTACAACGACGAGGGGGTGCGCGACTGGGACAAATTCCACGCCGACTGCGACGGCGACATGCCCAACCTGCCGCTCATCGATCGCCTCAACCAGGCCCGCGCCGAGGGGGTGCCGGTGATCCTGCTCAGCGGCCGCAGCAGCACGGTGGGCGACAAGACCCGCGCCTGGCTCAAACAGTGGCAGATCGGCTACGACGGCCTCTACCTGCGCCCGCCCGGCAACTTCAAACCCTCCGCCGAGTACAAGGCGGCGGTGATCGCCGATAACTTCCCCGGTAGCGCGATACGGCGCATCTACGAGTCGGACAGCCACCTCGATGTCGCCGCCTGGGCCACCGAGCACAACATCCCCTGCACCCTCATCGGCCACAACCAGGGCAACGGCGAGAGCCGCGAGCAGTTCGAGCTCAAGGTGCTAAAACATGCCTGCGGCCACACCGTGCTCTACCCCTTCTACGGCGACGACGACTTCGCCTGGGACGACCGTGCCGGCCAGCTGTCGCAGGGGATCTGCCGTCTATGTGCCGCCGCCGAACAGCAGGAGGAGCGGCGCAAGAAGGCGGTGCAGGCCAAATACCACGCCCGCGAGCGCGGCCTGCCACCGCTGGAGGGCTCCGACAGGCAGGTGGCCTGGGCCGAGACGGTGCGCCTGGGCGCCTTCGGCGCCATCGACAAGGTGCTGAAGTGGATGGAAGAGGTGAACGAAGAGGCGGAGCGGGAGGACCCCGACTACTGGCACACGGTGCAGCAGGGGATCAAGCGCTCCATCAACTACCTGGAGGAGCAGACCGACGCCAAGTGGTGGATCGACCACCGCCACGGCATGGCCAACAACCTCGATGGCGGGCGCGCACTGCTCTCCGCCATCGCCCAGGAGATGGGCTATATCTAGTCCTTCCCGTTTCCTGCACTAGACTCTCTGGTGTACAGAGAGAACAGGGGGAATAGCGTGAACGAGATCGATACCGCCGAGGAGTTGGAGGGGCGCCCGCTTCGCAACTACCTGGCATCCAACCTGATGCAGGCGATAGAGGAGAGCGGCCACGGCAGGGCCACCGCACCACTGGCCGACGCGCTGTTGCGCGACGCCCTGCGCGAACGGGCCACCGACGTCCATATCGACTCGCAGACCCAGGACCTGCTGGTGCGCATGCGCATCGACGGCGTGGTACACGATGCGCTACGGCTGGATAAGGCGATCGGTCAGCAGCTCTCCAACCAGCTGAAGAACCTCGCCCGCCTCGACCCGGTGACCCGCTTCGTGGCGGAAGATGCACGCATTAGCTACGAAATTGACGGTAACGAGGTGGATGTCCGCCTGACCCGCGCCCCCTGCCTGCACGGCGACAAGCTCAGTATCCGCCTCTTCGAGATCCCCTCCACCCCCTACCAGCTGGACGAGCTGGGATTGCACGCCGAGGGGCTGGAGCAGATTCAGGAGTGGCTCGGCAACATCAGCGGCATGCTGCTGGTGGCCGGTCCCGCCGGCAGCGGCAAGACCACCACTCTCTACGCCCTGCTGCACCGGCTCAAGCTGCACGAGCGCAACATCATCACCGTGGAGGACCCGGTGGAGTATCAGGTCGACGGCATCAACCACATCCAGATCGACAAGTTCCACGGCATGAACTTCGTCGAGGGGGTGAAGGCGATGCTGCGCCTCGACCCCGACTACGTGATGCTGGGCGAGATCCGCGACTCCGATTCGGCCCATGCGGCGCTCACCGCCGCCTCCAGCGGCCGCGCCCTGATGAGCACCCTGCACAGCCGCGACGCGGTGGCGGCGGTGGAGGCGCTACGCAACTACGGCCTCAACGGCCACGAGATCTCCGCCAACCTGATGCTGGTGATCTCACAGCGCCTGGTGCGCCGCCTCTGCCCCCACTGCCGCGTGCAGGCCGGCCCCAACAACGCCGAGAAGCACTGGCTGCACGAGCTGGGACGCGCTATGCCGGAAAAGGTATGGCACGCCCGCGGCTGCGACGAGTGCAATGGCGTCGGCTACAGGGGGCGCATCGGGGTATTCGAGGTGTGGCGCATCAACGCCGAGGAGTACCAGCTGGTCCTGGATGAGGCGGACCGCCGCACCCTCTACCAGCACCTCGCCGCACGCGGCCACCCGTTCCTGATCGACGACGGCCTGGCCAAGGTGGCCGAGGGGGTGACCAGCCTCTCCGAGCTGCGCGGTATGGGGGGATATGGGGCGTTGCGGGATCTCGACTAGGTTCCATCTCGCCGCAACAGCAAGGAGAGCGTCAGCAGCGCCGACAGCAGCAGCATCGCCGCCGAGAACAGCAGCAGGGCCTCGGCCATGGTGATGCCGAACAGCAGCTCGGGGGTATAGCCACACGCCTCCTTCACCTCGAACACCGCGGGGAACCAGCGGTCCAGTGCAAACCAGGCGGGCAGTCCGGCATCCATGTTGCAGCTGCCGAAGATCCAGCCGCGCTCGGTGGCCAGCAGTTGGTAGGAACGCTCCAGCAGTCCCCCCATGACAAGCACCGTCAGGAGGTGCAGCACGGCAGGGGCAAAACGCAGGCGCCGCAACCACAGGGCAGAGAGCGCCACCACCATCATCCCCAGCAGCCAGATGCGCACGTGAATGCAGAGTACGCAGGGGCCGTAGTCGAGCCGGTACTGGTAAAAGAGCGCCATCCCCTCCATGGATAACCCGATGACCAGCAGTGCCAGCCAGTACCAACCGCTTTGCCCTATCGTTGCCAGGCGCTTAGCTGCTTCCATCTACTCTACCCCGTTTTCTGTTCGGCCCGTTTTCTATTTGGTCACGCCTCTTAAGTTAAAGTTCAGCGCCGAGGAATTCATCGACGCTCATCACACGGCTACCGCGAAGGGTATCACCCTGCATCTCCCAGTAACTCTCCAGCCTCACCGCCCCATCGTGCAGCGGGGTGATCGGCGGCCACGGGGGAAACTGCTCCTGCGCGACCACGCCGCGCATGTGCCCTCTATCGGAGTAGACGTTCTGCAGGTAGTCCGCTGCCGGAACCAGTCGCAGCAGGGCACGATAGTCCGGTTGCAACTCCGCCTGCAGGCCGAAGGTGGCCTCCAGGTAGTCACGCGTATCGCAGGGGAAGGGGAGCTGGGTATCGAGATCGTAGATGCGGTCCCCCTCTGCATCCCGCCGGCGCAGGACCACATGGTAATCCCACACCACGTGACCCAGATCGGCGCCGTTGCGCTGGTTGAACAGCACCACCTGGCGTAGCGGGTTGGAGATGAAGATCACCTGCAGCGTGGCGACATCGACCCCTTCGTCCACAAACTGCCGCGCCAGCTGCCAGATGTTCTCCTCGCAAAAGAGCGGCGTGTAGAGATATCCCGCCACTATTGCCTGCGGGTGAAGACCCACTTATTGCCGCTACTCAGCTCCTCGTTATAGCCGTAGCCGTCGACGTTGAACTCCTTCATCGCCTCGGGATCGGTGAGCTGGTTCTGGATGACGAAACGGCTGAGCTGGCCGCGCGCCTTCTTGGCGTAGACCCCCATCATTTTGTACTGACCGTTCTTCCAGTCCTTGAACTCGGGGGTGATGATCTCGCCGTCGAGCAACTTCGGCTTCACCGCCTTGAAGTACTCGTTGGAGGCGAGGTTGATGAGGTAGGGGGACTTCAGCGCCCTGAGCTGCCTGTTCAGCCCCTCGGTGATGGTGGCACCCCAGAACTCGTAAAGGTTCTTGCCGCGCTCGGTGTCGACCTTGCGCCCCATCTCCATGCGGTAGGGCTGCATCAGGTCGAGCGGTCGCAGCAGGCCGTAGAGGCCGGAGAGGATGCGCAGGTGGCCCTGCGCGAACTTGAAGTCGGCCGCCCTGAAGCTCTCCGCCTCCAGCCCGGTGTAGACGTCGCCCTTGAAGGCGAGCACCGCCTGCTTGGCGTTCTCCGGGGTGAAGGGGGTGTGCCACGCCTCGAAGCGCTCGAAGTTAAGCTCCGCCAGCTTCATGCTCACCTGCATCAACTCGGCGATATCGAGCGCCGACCACTGGCGCGCGCGCTCGATCAGCAGCTGCGACTCATCCAGGTAGTCGGGGATGGTGAAGGTTTTGGTCTTCGGCGTGGTGTCGTAGTCGAGAGTCTTGGCGGGGGAGATAACTAGCAGCATGGCGGTCACGGGGTTGGTAACGATAGTGTGAGGTTACTGAATTTGGGGCGTTTGGCAAATAAGCCAAGGGCACCCCGTAGGCTGGGCAGTCATGCCCAGCATTTTCCCACCACCATTCGAGTGCTGGGCATGAC
>JBNKUL010000067.1:0-6863 GCA_050298555.1 Thiohalomonadaceae bacterium | reverse complement strand
TTAACCGTCTGGTTCATCCCAACGCGGTGATCCCCATCAAGGTCGGTGGTAAACCGCTCCCAGAACGTGTTGTCGATTCTGTGTGGGGATTTTTCGCCACCTACGTGGCCATATTCAGCATTGTCCTGCTGTTGCTGATGCTCGCCGGCCTGGATCAAGTCACGGCCTTCTCTGCCGTGGCCGCCTGCATGAACAATCTCGGCCCGGGTCTCGGTGATGTTGCACTGCACTATTCCGACCTCCCCGACTTCACAAAATGGGGACTCTGTTTTGCCATGCTTCTGGGACGCCTGGAGATCTTCACCCTGCTGGTACTGCTGACCCCTACCTTCTGGCGCAAGTAATGGAGGGTGATGCCGTAAGGCGCAAGTGGGATGCGCGCTATCGCGACAGCCACGGCAATGTCGACACGGTTGCCGCAGTTCTTAGCCAAAACGAAAGACTGATACCCAAAAGCGGTAAGGCGCTGGATCTCGCCTGCGGCCTTGGTGGTAATGCCTTGTTCCTTGCACAGAGAGGCCTTGAGGTTCACGCCTGGGATATCTCGCCGGTGGCGATCGATAAACTGAACCAGACAGCACGGCAACAGGGCCTCAACATTCATACCCAGGTACGCGACTGTGTTGCCAATCCACCTGAAGATGAGCGTTTCGATCTCATTGTCATTAGCCGCTTTCTTGAGCGCGAGCTGTGCGGGGCGATAACGAAAGCACTTAAACCGGGCGGATTACTCTTCTACCAAACCTTTTCTCACCATAAGCCAAACGGCGAGGGGCCGAGCAATCCGCACTTCCTGCTGGGAGAGAGGGAGTTACTGCACTTGTTTGCCGGGTTGGAGGTAGTGGTTTATGAAGAGGGTGGGGAGGCGAGGCTGGTGGCTAAAAAGTAGGGTGGATAAGCGAAGCGCATCCACCGATTTTGCCATTAATGTTGCGCATCAATCTGTTGCCACGAAGCTGGCGCCCGATACCCCTCAATCCATCCCACCAACTCCTCCGCCGGCATCGGGCGGGCGATGCCGTAGCCCTGTGCGATGTCACAGCCGAGTTGTAACAGCGACACGCCATGCTGTTCCGTCTCAACACCTTCGGCGATGACCTCCATGCCGAAGGCCTTGGCCAGGTTGATGATGCCCTGCACCACGGCGAAGTCGTCGCTGTCTTCCAGCATGTCACGAATAAAGGATTGATCGACCTTCAGGATCGTTACCGGCAGGCGACGGAAATAGGTTAATGATGAGTATCCGGTGCCGAAGTCGTCGAGCGCGAAGCGGATGCCTTTTTCTTTTGCACTTTGCATAATGGTGGTGACTTTCACCAGGTCGTCGAGTGCGCTGCTCTCGAGGATCTCCAGGATGATCTGTTCGGGTTTAATCGTGGGCTGTTTCTCAAGCAGCGCAATGATGTCGCTGATAAAGGTGTCTCGCTGCAGTGACCGTGGTGAGATATTGAGGTTGAGCTCAAGCTTCAGCCCCTGCTCATTCCAGCGGCTGAGCTGCTGCAGGGCGGTGCTGACGACCCACTGGTCCAGTTTGACCGACAGTTCGCTGTTCTCGATCAGCGGTAGAAACTCGGAGGGCGGCAGCAGGCCCATTTCAGGGTGTTGCCAACGTACCAATACCTCAACGCCTTCTACGGTGCCGTGCCGCATATCGAGTTTGGGCTGGTAGTGAAGGACCATCTCTTCAGCGTCAATGGCCTGTTCAATTCGTTCCAGGTGCGCCAGTTGGGCGCGAACCCGTTGATCCTGCCTGGGGTCGAAATACTGGTAGCGGTTCTTGCCACTCTGCTTTGCCAGGTACATAGTCTGGTCCGCATGTCGCAATAGCGTATCGGCATCTGAACGCTCATCGGGGTAGAGGGTCACGCCAATGCTAACGGAGATGGGGAGGTTGCCATCGATTCCCGGGTAGGGCGAGGAGATGATCTCCAGAACGCGTTGCAGCAGCCTGGTACATTCATCGATCCCTTTCAGGCTGCCGATGATGAGGACGAACTCATCGCCACCGATGCGGGAAACGGTATCTTCCTGTCGCAGGGTTTGCGACAGGCGGTTTGCGACCTCGCGCAGCAGCCTGTCGCCGGCATCGTGGCCCAGTTTGTCGTTGACCGGTTTGAAGCCGTCCAGGTCGAGGTAGCAGACGGCGACCTGTGTCTTGCTCCGCTCCGCGGCCGCCAGTGCGTGTTTTAAGCGGTCAACCATCAGGCGTCGGTTGGGGAGGCCCGTCAGGGGATCGAAGTAGGCGATCTCCTCAAGCTGCTTTTTGCTCTCCAGCAAATATTGTTCGGCGTTCTTGCGTTCAGTGATGTCGGAGAAGGTGGTTACCACACCGACGATCTCCCCCGCCTTCTTCATCGCTAGGGCGTGATACTCCACCGGGAAGGCTGAACCGTCCTTGCGCCAAAAAACATCGTCCTCGATACGCACGCCGTCCCCTTCGTTAAACGCCAACCTGATCGGACAGTTCTCCTCAGGGTAATGGCTGCCGTCAGGGTGGCTGTGGTGAACCAGCCGGTGGATGTTCTTACCAAGCAGTTCCTCTGCCTCGCTGTAGCCGAGCAGCTTCAGGCAGGAGGGGTTGACAAAAATGCACCTGCCCTGGCGGTCAATACCGTAGATGCCCTGTGCAGAAGACTCCAGCAGCAGCTGGTTCAGCTCCTGGCTGTCGGAGAGCTCGGCATAGGCCTGTTCGACCTCACGGCGTGCCCTGGCCTCCGTTTCGGCATTCAGGTAGGCCGCGCGCCGCTGCAAAAATAGCAGGGCAAGCAGTACCAGCATTAGTGCAAGTCCAAACCCCAGTGCAGAGAGCACGGCCGAGCGCATGATCCGGTAGGGACCTAAGGCCTCGGCCTCATCCAGTTCGACTGCTATGCCGAATCCCATATCCGCATCCCAGTGCCAGGCACCGATGACATTGACGCCGCGGTAATCCTGGTAGCCCTCAATATCGAGGCCGTTGCTTCCCTGGATTGCCGCATTGGCCATGCGGGTGAGGGGGCGCCGCGAATAGTCGGCCGGGGAGAGTGGTTGCCTACGAATATCGATGCCCGGATTGTGCAGGGACATGGTCAGCAGGCTGGGCTGGCCAGGTTGCAGGATACCGGCTGCCTGTAACTCGTTTTCGAAGCGTAGCGGGGAGAGGACCCGACCACGACGGTCAAAAAAGTAGCTGTCGCCACTCTCCCCCATCCGTGCCATCGTTCCGGTGGTGGCGAATTTCTCGGTGGGCTCGATGTGCAGTGCCAGGGCGGCGATGATCTCCTGCTTCTGGTTGCGTATCGGTGCCACGGCAAACAGGGCGGGTCGCAATGCCCCCTGGTACAACGGGTGCTTGAAGGCGAAGGGCGGGGTCATCACGACCTCCCCGGCCAGTGCGCGATCAAGGTAGTCGCCATACTGGCCAAGAGGCTGGGCAGTGGCGACACCTCGTGGATGACGGGCGGCGATCACGAAATGGTCGCTGGTGATGACACGAAATCCGGTATAGCGGTAGGCCTTGATGGCGGGCAGCATCAGCTTACGCAGGTCGTCCAGCTCGAAGCTGGCCTCCAGCTCAGCTTTATCCCTTGGCAGCGCCAGCAGTGCCTCAACCAGAGCGACCAACTGTGGGTTGCTCGCGGTATTCGTGACCATCTCTTTCTGAATACCTTCCCAGTGGTGCAGGGCATGGTTGGTCGTTTCCAGTACGGCGGAGAGGGATTGCCCCCACTGTGTACGCAGCCCCTCCTCGATACGATCGAGGAAGTAGAGCATCACGCTGGAGAAGAGGCCTAGCAGCACCAGGGCGAAGGTGAGCGTCAGTGGGCCACTGCGTTTAGTCAGAAGAATATTCATCAATTAACCGGGTGTGAACGCTACTCGTAGAGTACCACCTTCTCCGCAAAGATGGTGTAGCCGCTATCGATGGAGTGCAGTAACCGTTCACTCCCTATGGGAAACGGAAGGTGCGATACTGGTGCAGCTACTAATTCCGAAAATGATCATTAACGTGTCAAACCAATAGGAAGAGGCGTCCCTATGTGCATGGCGATTTATGCGGCCCTGTTGGCGTTGCTGCTGTATTACAGCAATGTGGTGGTCGAGCAGTTTGCCCTCTCTGTGGGTACTACAGAAGGGGAGTGGATGGTAGCGGCCATCGGCTGGGAGATGCTGCCCCTGTTGTGGCCCTTGCTGCTGCTGTCGATGGTTGTGGCTAGCGCTGCGACGCTGCTGATTGTGCGCCCTCTGTCCAGGCGTAGTGTGGCGCAGCGGCCTCCTCCGGCTGAGTAGCTTCAAGCTGTTTGACGTAGGCGGCGATTAGCTTCGCCTCCCTTGCCGGCATATCGGGGAAGGTGGGCATTTGCACACCGTTCGGCGTGCCCTGCCCCCGGATGAGGTGGGATATCTGCCCCTGCGTCAGGGCGGTGCCCCGGTTGGCCGGAACACCGGCGAGGAAGTTGCCGGAGCCTGAGCTGTTGTGGCAACCGGCACAGTGGTGCTCGAACAGCTGCTTGCTGGTGGTTAACTGTGGGTGGTCGTGGAGATCGTTGTCGCATCCCGCTAATAGCAGGAGTGCCCCGATCAATATCCATGGGCGCTTGGCGTGATCCATCTCAGTTCCCTCTCGCCAGAATCAGAGTGATCACAGTGTAGACCATGCTTCAGCGAAGCATGGCCTGCTTAATGGGCGAGAAAGTGGTAGTCGCGCAGCAAGCCCAGTAGCTGCTCATGCACCCTCGGGTTGGTGCTCGCCAGCAGGTAGTCGCTGTGGCCCAGCGGGTCGATGTCGTTGCCACGAAGGTCGGTCACCACCCCGCCCGCACGGCGCACCAGCAGGGTACCTGCGCTGAGGTCCCAGGGATCGGCGCCGTTCGGTTTGCCCGCCATCAGGAAGCTGCTGTGCGCACCCTTGGCGACCATCGCCAGGCCGTAGGCGGGGGAGCCGCCCTGGCTGATCAGCTTGCCGATGTGCCCTTCCGACCAGATATTGAGCAGGGAGCGGATCCCTGCCGTGTGGCTGCGTGGCAGGTGGTAGTTCATCACCCCCTGTTGCAGGGTTTCCCAGTTGGTAAGCGGCAGCTCACGGCCGTTGAGGCTGGCGCCCTGTCCATACGCTGCCAGGAACACCTCATGGTTAACGGGATTGAAGACGATCCCCAGCAGTAGCTTATTGTCGTGATAGAGCGCCAGGTTGATGCAGGCGGTGTTCTCCTGGTTGAGGAACGACCAGGTGCCGTCGATGGGGTCGAACACCCACAGGTAGGGGCTGCCCGAGTCGCTGTTCTGTGGCCCGAACTCCTCGCCGTGAAGGCGGTGCTCCGGGTAGGCGGCAAGGATGGTGTCGATGATGATCTGCTCAGAGGCACGGTCGGCATCGGTGGCGGGGCTGCCGTCGGCCTTGAATAGGGTCCTGTAGTCGAGGGCGAACTGCGCACGCGACACCTCACTGGCGGCGGCGGTGACCGCCTTTAGCCCCAGGCTGACCAGTTTGGAGAGGGGGATATCTTGTTCCATGCGACGCTCCTCGACTAAGTAGGCCGAAGGTTATAACAGATGGGTGGGGGAGCAACAAAGGGATAACGCTCTGGAGCCCTGTGATAGAGTATCCGGCCACTCAATACAGGACGAAGACATGGCGGACAACACCCTCTATTGGCACGACTACGAGACCTTTGGCGTGGACCCGGTGCGCGACCGCCCGGTGCAGTTCGCCGGGGTGCGTACCGACGAGGAGCTCAACATTATCGGCGAGCCGCTCAACATCTTCGCCCGCCCGGCACCCGATACCCTGCCGCACCCCATCTCCTCGCTGATCACCGGCATCACCCCGCAGCAGGCGCTGGAGCAGGGGCTGCCGGAGGCCGAGTTCATCGCCCGCATCCTGGAGGAGCTCTCCGCCCCCGGTACCTGCGGCGTCGGCTACAACTCGCTACGCTTCGATGACGAGGTGACCCGCAACACCCTCTACCGCAACCTCTACGACCCCTACGCCCGCGAGTGGCAGAACGGCAACTCGCGCTGGGACATCATCGATATGGTGCGTGCCTGCCACGATCTGCGGCCGGAGGGGATCACCTGGCCGCAACGTGAGGACGCGCCACGCCCCAGCTTCAAGCTGGAGGAGCTGACTGCCGCCAACGGTATCGGCCACGAGCAGGCCCACGATGCCCTCTCCGATGTCTATGCCACCATCGCCATGGCCAAATTAATTAAGGAGAAGCAGCCCAAGCTGTTCGACTTCTGTTACCGGCTGCGGCGCAAGAACGAGGTGCAGAAGCTCATCGACCTCAAGGAGATGACCCCCATCCTTCACACCTCCGGCATGTACGGCAGCGACCACGGTAATACCCGCATGGTGGTGCCCATCGCCAGCCACCCTACCAACAAGAACGGCATTATCGTCTACGACCTGTCGCAGGACCCGAAGATGTTGCTGGAGCTGGGGGCGAACAAGCTGCGCGAGCGCCTCTATACGCCGACGGCAGAGCTGCCCGAGGGGGTGGAGCGCCCGGCGCTGAAGCAGATCCACATCAACAAGTGCCCGGTGATCGCCCCTACCTCCACCCTCACCGGCGAGGCGGCCAAGCGACTCAACATCGATATCATGACCTGCCAGAAAAACCGCATGGCCCTGCTGGCCTCAAGAAAGGCGATCCAGCAGAAGATCGCCAAGATCTTCGAGCCGCGGGAGTTCGAGCCGCGCACCGACCCGGACCTGATGCTCTACGGCGGCGGCTTCTTTGGCGATGGCGACAAGGGGGTGATGAACCGCATCCACAACACCGCCCCCGAGGAGCTGGGTGGCCAGGGCTTCAGCTTCGACGACAAGCGCCTGCCGGAGATGCTGTTCCGCTACCGCGCCCGCAACTATCCCGAGACGCTCA
>JBNKUL010000066.1:0-7489 GCA_050298555.1 Thiohalomonadaceae bacterium | reverse complement strand
CACATCTGACCGGATGACCAGGCCTTGCTCACCTTGCCGTCATCCACCTCCACATCGATACGCAGGTGGCCTTCGATGCGGGTAATCGGGTCAACAGTAATTCTTGTCGTCACTTGAAAATCTCCTCAAAGGTCACGCATGTTTTGCGTCGTGTAGCACGGGGAATTTCTTCACCACGAACAGGAAAGCCATGATTTCCAGGGCCACCATGCCGGCGGTGACCATGATCTCCGGCACAGAGGGGAAGTAGCTGTAGCCGGGGCCCGGGTCGAAGGTGATCAGAAAGGCGTTGAAGCGGTAGAGGGAGCCGGCGAACAGCATGGAGACCGAGGCCCAGAGCAGCATCGGACCGTGCCCCCGGTGTCTGGCCGAGCTCAAGACCACCAGCGGAAACACGAACAGGGCCGTCTCCAACAGGAACATCAGGCTGCCCAGGTCGCCGGCGAAGATCAGTCCCAGTTTGCCGTTCAGCAGGATCTCGCCGAAGCGGAACAGCAGGTAGGCGGCGATCAGACCGACGATGCCCTTGCCCAGTCCCGCCAACAGCGGTGTCTCGGCGGGACGCCGGAAGCCGACGCTGCTGAAGGAGGCCTCGAACACCACCACCGCGAAGCCCATGGTCAGGGCGGTGAGAATCGCCAGCAGCGGCTGCAGGTGGAGCGACTGCCAGAGGGGATGCACCTTCCAGCCCATCGCGATCAGCATGGAGCCGAGGGAGGACTGATGCATGGTCGGCAGCAGCACGCCGAGGGCGATGAAGAAGAAGAGCGCCTTGTTCAGCGTCTTCACCAGCCCCTTGGCGCCGACCTTCTCCAGCAGGGTGGGGGCGAATTCGATGAACAGCACCAGGATGTAGGTGGCGACACAGAGGCCGACCTCCAGCATCACTGAATTGAAGTTCATGTGCCAGGGGGTGAAGATGTTGTAAAACTGCCACCAGCGACCCATGTCGATCATAGCGCCGATGCCGCCCAGGCCGTAGCCGAGCAGGCTGGCCAGCAGGGCGGGGCGCATCAACGGATGGTACTTGCCCTTGTTCATGATGTAGACGGTGATGGCCAGGGCGTAGCCGCCGCAGGCCAGGGCGGTGCCGACCACCACGTCGTAGACCACCCACACGCCCCAGGCGTAGCCGCCGTTGATGTTGGTCACCGGGCCCATACCGTTGAGAAAACGCTGGATCAGGTAGTAGGTGCCGATCAGGGCCACCACGCCGAGAGCGAGGAAAGGCAGTGTGACGATCGGCCGCTGCAGAGGTTGATGGGCACTCATGAGTCGTCTCCTTCGTCGTCATCTTTGTTACGGCGCACCACATAGGTGAGACCGGCCAGCGCCACCGCCGGCAGGGCCATGTAGCTATAGAGGGTGTGTTGCACCGTCTCCGAGATCGAGGCGTAGGAGCGTTCGCCCAACGGCGGCATGCCCAGCTTGTCGAAGGGGATCGACGAGATATGCATGACATTGGTGCCGCCCGCCTCTTTCTCGCCCCAGATGTGTTGCTGGTACGCGGGTACCGCCTTCTCGTGATGGCTGTCGGGATTGCGCACGTCGCCGCGCGGATAGTTGTAGGTAACGCCCGGTTTCAGGGTCATGCGGCGCTTGGCCTCTTCCAGCAGCGCCTTGCGCGAGCCGAACAGGGTGGCGCCGGTGGGACAGACCTCGGCGCAGCCGGTCATCTGTCCCTTGTCGATACGCTCCACCCCGGCCTGATTGCACATCTGGCATTTGTGGATCTGGCCGAAGGGGTTGTCGTAATCGAATTGAGGCACGTTGTAGGGGCAGCCCACCATGCAGGTGCGGCAGCCGATGCAGGCGTCGGGATGGTGGGTGACGATACCGGTCACCGGGTTGCGCCGCATGGCGGTCACCGGGCAGACCGAGACGCAGCCCGGATCGACGCAGTGCATGCAGCTACGCTTCTCGAAGGCGTAGCCGTCGGTTACCTGATCCTTCAGGTGGCCCTTGCCCTCGCTGTAGACCTTGATCACGTTGAGTGTCTGGGGTGAGAGGTCGTGAGCCGAATCCCACTGGGTCTCATCACCCAGCGGTACCGGCGGCATGTCGTTGACCTCCTTGCACTTGCTGACACAGGCCTTGCAGCCGATGCAGAGGGTCGAGTCGTAGAGCATGCCGACGGCTTCCTCCGCCGGCTCCAGGTTGCCCCGCGCCTCGGCCACGCCGGCGCCCAATAGGGCCGCGCCACCGCCGAGGGAGGCCTTGAGAAAATCTCTGCGTTTCATCTTGTCCCCCTCACTCCCCGTCTTTCTCTTTGGCGTCGAGCTTTTTCGCCGCCATGGCGGTGGCGCCGACCGCCAGGCCGACCGCGGCGCCGGCAATGGCTGCCGCGCCGGTGGAAACGCCGGCCATGCCCTCGCGATCCTCGATGCCGGGGAACATGTTGGGCGGGGTGTGGGTCTTCACGTCGGCCAGGCTGAACAGCGGTTTGCTGAAACCGACGCCACCCTCTGAACAACCGAAGCAGGGGTGGCCGACGCCGATGGGCCAGACGCCACCGCCCACGTTGTTGAACTCCAGGCTGGGGCAGTTGTTGTAGGTCTCGGGACCCTTGCAGCCGAGCTTATAGAGGCACCAGCCCTTGCGGTGGCCCTCGTCACCGAACTCCTTGGCGAAGCGGCCGGCGTCGAAGTGGGGCCGGCGGTAGCAGTTCTCGTGGATGAGACGGCCATAGGCCCATTTCGGGCGGCCCTTCTCGTCGATCGGCGGCAGTTTGCCGTAGGTGACGAAGTAGAGCACGGTGCCGATGAAGTTGGCCGGGTTGGGCGGACAGCCGGGGATGGTCACCACCGTCTTGCCGGCCAGCAGCTGGGGCGCGCCGACCGCGCCGGTGGGGTTGGGGGAGGCGGACTGCACGCCGCCCCAGCTGGCGCAGGAGCCGAAAGCGACGATGGCGGCGGCGTGCTCGGCCGCCTCTTTGGTGATGTCGACCATGGTCTCGCCGCCGATCTTGCAGAAGATGCCGTCGTTGGCCAGGGGGATGGCGCCTTCCACCACCAGCAGGTATTTGCCTTGGTTCTCGGCCATCACCTTCTTCTTGATGTCCTCGACCTGATGGCCGGCGCCGGTGTCGAGGGTCTGGTGGTAGTCGAGGGAGATGAGGTCGAGGATCAGGTGCTCGAGGGAGGGCTGCTCCGAACGCAGCAGGGATTCGCTGGGGCCGGTGCACTCCTGGCCGTGGAGCCAGATCACCGGCGGACGACGTTTCGGATCGGCCACCGCCTCGGCCATCGCCATGGCGGCGCCCGAGGGCAGCCCCAGGGAGGCCGCTACGCCGCTGCAGAACTTGAGGAAGGTTCTGCGAGAGACCCCAAGGCGTTTCTCCACTGCTGTAAAATCGAATGCTTTCTCTGCCATCTGTCAATCTCCGGGTATCAAAGGGCGGTGCCGGGTCCAAACAAACGTGGACAAAATCCATGAAAATCCGCAATTTTTATGCCGGTATTTTTTTATTTAGTTGAAACAGATGGTTATCGAAAAAATATCAGTTGGAATAACATTATAATATGCAAGGTATATTTCCGATGTTAATCACCTAATGAAAACAAGGTTTTCATCTTGCCCAGTGGGGCGGGGCTCCACCCGGCAGTCATCGGGTAGGGTGGGGCCCTGCCCTACCGATAGCCGCCAAAGAATTTTCGTATTGGATTTGAAAGTGGAAAAGCCGCTTCATTTACGTCGCTTCCGCATCTCAGCGGCTTTGTGGCGCGTGAATGATTTAGATAAGATGCGCGGCACTATTCTAACGAGGGATGACCCCCGGCCATGCTCAAGCTTTACAACGACCTGACCCGCCATAAAGAGACCTTTCAGCCCCTGCAAGCAGGGCGAGTGCGTATGTATGTCTGCGGCATGACGGTCTATGACCTCTGCCATCTGGGGCATGCCCGGGTAATGGTGGTGTTCGACGTGGTCTACCGCTATCTCAAGGCCTGCGGCTACGACGTCACCTACATCCGCAACATCACGGATATCGACGACAAGATCATCAACCGGGCCAACGAGCGGGGCATCCCCTTCAACGAGCTGACCCGGCAGTTCATCGATGCGATGCATGAGGATGCCGACGCCCTGGGCGTGCTGCGGCCCGACAGCGAGCCCAAGGCGACCGAGCACATGGAGGAGATCCTGGCCATGATCGCCAAGTTGATAGAACGGGGGCACGCCTACGCGGCGGACAACGGCGACGTCTATTACGACGTGCGCAGCTTTCCCGAGTACGGCAAGCTCTCCGGCAAGTCGATCGAGGATCTGCAGTCGGGCGCCCGCGTCGAAGTGGGCGAGATCAAGCGCGACCCCCTCGACTTCGCTCTCTGGAAAACCGCCAAGCCCGACGAGCCGGCCTGGGACTCCCCCTGGGGCCGCGGCCGTCCCGGCTGGCACATCGAGTGCTCCGCCATGTCGACCAAGGCGCTGGGCGATACCTTCGATATCCACGGCGGCGGCGCCGACCTGACCTTCCCCCACCACGAGAACGAGATCGCCCAGTCGGAGGGAGCCACCGGTCATCCCTTCGTCAAGTACTGGATGCACAACGGCTTCGTGCGCATCAACGACGAGAAGATGTCGAAGTCGCTGGGCAACTTCTTCACCGTGCGCGAGATCCTGGAGCGTTACCGGGCCGAAGAGGTGCGCTACTTCATCCTCACCAGCCAATACCGCTCGCCGCTCAACTACGACACCGAGCATCTGGACAATGCACGCTCCGCCCTGACCCGCTTCTATACCGCCCTGCGCGGCCTGCCGGAGGCTGAACCCGCTGGTGGTGAGGCCTTCGAGCAGCGCTTCCGCGAGGCGATGGACGACGACTTCAACACCCCCGAGGCGCTGGCGGTGCTGTTCGATCTGGCGCGGGAGATCAACAAGGTGAAGGAGACCGATGGCGAAGCGGCAGCCGCAATGGGGGGGGTGCTGCGGGAGCTGGGCGGCATCCTGGGGATTCTGCAGGACGACCCGGAGGCCTTCTTCAAATCGGCTGTTGTGCCGTTGGTTGGAGTAGAGGCAAGCGCTCAAGTAGGGCAATTAGGTATAAAAACTGACGTAGAAATTGATGCGATGATCGAAGCCAGGTTAGAAGCCAGAAAGGCTAAAATCTGGTCAGAAGCCGACCGCATCCGCGATGAGCTGCAGGCCGCCGGTATTATTCTTGAAGACGGTCCCCAGGGTACCACCTGGCGCCGGGGGTGAGGGAATCCGGTGCGGCAAACCGCACCCTACACGCCGAACACGTAGGGTGCGGCTTGCCGCACCGATCACAGGCATGCCACGGAGGGCGATATGCCGAACTACCGACGAGTCCGTCTACAGGGGGCGACCTATTTCTTTACCCTGGTAACCCACAAACGCCGACACCTGTTGATCGATGACATCGCAAGAGGCTGCCAGCGAGCAGCCATTTCCAAGGTGAGAGCGGCGTATCCATTCGATATCGATGCGCTCTGTTTGCTGCCGGATCATCTGCACACGATCTGGAGACTACCGGAAAACGACAACGACTATTCTCTCCGTTGGCGAGCGATTAAAGGCGAGTTTTCCAGATGCGTTTGTCGACTAGAAGGGGCAGATCCTGGCATCACACCGGTCGCTTCCAGGCATATTCGGGGAGAAGCCGCGATCTGGCAACGCCGTTTCTGGGAGCATCTCATCCGTGATGAGAAAGATTTAAGGCGACACCTCGATTACATCCACTTCAATCCCGTCAAGCACGGCCTCGTTGATTCCGTGATCGACTGGCCCTGGTCGAGCTTTCATAGCTATGTGCGGGAGGGTGTTTATCCGGCAGATTGGGGTGGTTCGCCTCCAACCAGAATGAATCTCAAAACTGTCGGAGAGTGATTCGGTGCGGCAAGCCGCACCCTACGCGCCGGCCAATCACGTAGGGTGCGGCTTGCCGCACCGAAAAGGCCTGCAAAACGTCAATCGTCCCTGCCATAGGGAAAGCGGGTGTGGCCGTAGCGGATCGCGAGGATGGTCAGCGCCAGCACCAGCGCCGCGCCGGCGGCGGCCAGCATGCGCCAGTTGTCCATCGCCTTCATGTCGAGGATGAGGTATCGGGCCAGGGCCACGATGGCGATGTAGAGGGGTATGCGCACCGGCAGTTTGCCGGAGTCCAGGTAGACCTTCACCATGGTGAAGACCTCCAGATAGATGAACAGCAGCAGCAGGTCGGCCAGGGTGACCGTTTGGGCCTTCACCATGACCATGATCTCGGCCCCGGTGGCGACCAGGGTGGCGATGGCGATGACCACCAGTCCGATGTCCTCGACCCATTCCAGCAGTTGTCTCGCCTGTTGTTTCCCCATGTATATGTTTCCCGTGGATGTAACTTGCTGAAACGGTCCCTGTTGGGAAGGCCGCCTGATCAAGCGCGTTGGTGGGGCCTTGCCCTACCGAAATGCCGGATCGAGCAACCCCGGCTATCGGCTGGCGCTGTGCAGCTCAGCCGCCTGCAGGGTGTTCTCCAACAGAGTGACGATGGTCATGGGCCCGACGCCTCCCGGCACCGGCGTGATCCAGCTGGCCCGCTCCTTGGCGCTCTCGTAGTGTACGTCGCCCACCAGCTTGCCCTCGTCGTTGCGGTTCATGCCCACATCGATGACGATGGCGCCCTGCTTGACCCAGTCCCCGGGAACGTATTCTCCCCGGCCGATGGCAACGACCAGGATGTCGGCATTGCGCGCCTTCTCCGCCAGATCCTTGGTGCGGCTGTGGCAGACGGTGATGGTGCAGCGGGCCGCCAGTAACTCCAGCGCCATGGGACGGCCAACGATATTGGACTGGCCGATGATGACCGCATCGAGCCCCTCCAGCTTCTGGCCGGTGCGCTCCAGCAGGGTCATCACCCCTTTCGGCGTGCAGGAGCGCAATACCGGCATGCGTAGCACCAGTCTTCCCACGTTGTAGGGGTGGAAGCCGTCCACGTCCTTGGTCGGTAGAATACGCTCGATGACCGACTCCTCGTCGATATGATCCGGCAGAGGCAGCTGCACCAGGATACCGTCGATGGTTTCGTCAGCGTTCAACTGGTCGATCAGGGCCAGCAGCGCCTCCTGGGTGGTGGTGGCGGGCAGGTCGTGGGAGGTGGAGAGAAATCCCACCTCCTCGCACGATTTGCGCTTGTTGCGCACATAGACCTGGGAGGCCGGATTCTCGCCCACCAGAATTACCGCCAGTCCCGGCCGACGCAATCCCGCCGCGACCCGTTCGTCGACACGGGATTTGATCTGCTGCCTGAGATCGGCCGCGATGGCCTTGCCGTCTAGAATCTTTGCACTCATTGGCTGGTCCGGGGTCTGCGAATTGAGAAGGGCGCATGATACCGAAACGCTCCCCCTGTGTCAGTCCGCAGAGCCTGCTACCATTGACCTTGGGGGGTATGGACAGTATGATTCCGCCCTTCGCGCAACCGGGTGACGTGACTTCGTTTCCGGGTTGGTTATCGGGGTATAGCGCAGTCTGGTAGCGCGCCTGCTTT
>JBNKUL010000065.1:0-2537 GCA_050298555.1 Thiohalomonadaceae bacterium | reverse complement strand
ATATGGTCGATGGCTTGGGGTGGGGCACGCCGCACCCTCCGGGATCGAGGGGGCGGGTTTATGGGTCGGGTGCGGCTTGCCGCACCGATATGGACGCAAGCGAATCCTTCACGAAATCCGCGGACTCACAGATGCAACCGTGCCAGATCCCGGTCGGGGGTGCCGTGCTCCCAGGCGTCGTCGAACAGCGCCAGCAGCCGGTTGACCCGGTGGCGATTGTGGTAACAGGCGATACCGATGTGGCTCTCCGGGCTCTTACGGTGCAGGTAACCACAGTCGTCGATCAACAGGAAGTTCTCGGGATGGTCGATGAAATCATCCGAGGGTTTCCGGATCTCGATCACCGAGGGCAGCCGCTGGGCCAGCTCCACCAGGCGGTGCCCCCTTTGCAGTACCAGGGTGTTGTCCTGAATCAGCAGACGGATGCGGCTGAAGCGGGAGCGCAAGGCGAGGGCCTTGAAGGCCTCCACGAACGGGATCTGGTCGAACACCGCAGGATCCAGGTCATAGCTGAAGATGGCCAGATCGCGCTTGGCCTGACGCAGCATGCCGGCGGCGTGGATCAGGTGGTCGTCCTCATCGTGCAGATGGAAAAGGTCGTTGCTCTCACCCAATAGCGGCAGATCCAGGTCGATGTCCGGCTCATCCTCGACCATGTCGCCTTCACGCAGCAACACCATTTTGCGATGGGCGATGTCGGCCTCCTGGAAGACTTTGCCCACCGGCGTGAATCCGGCTTTGGCATAGAACCCTTCGGCCTCGGTCTGCGCATGCAGAAAGAGCTTGTTCTGGCCCGTCGCCTCGGCCCGCTCCAGCAGATGCGCGAGTAGGGCGGCGCCGACTCCGCGTCCCCGCCATTCGGGGAGCACCGCCATGCGGCCGATCTGGCCCGTACCGAGCAGGCGGGCGGTGCCGATGGGCCTTTGCTGCCGATCCAGGGCGATGAGGTGGTAGGCCATGATGTCGTCGTCGTCCCACTCCATCTCCAACGGCACTCCCTGTTCCTGCACGAAGACCGTTTCGCGCACCAGGCCCAGCAGTGGTCGGTCCTCGGGCCAGCGCGCCTGGCGGACGCTGAAGTCGGACTCACTCATCGGCAAACTCGAGATGGCCGTCGTTGTAGAGGCGGCAGAGCAGGCTCAGATAAACCGGCTGGGTCAGCCACTCCTGCAGATAGCCGAAATGGAGATCGCGCTGGCGCGTCACCACCGGTAGGAAATCGCCCGATTCGCTGGGCAGGGTATAGGCCTGGCCGTTGGCATAGAGGGTGTCGCTGCCGTCGCCGTCGTTGCGGGTGAAGGCGAGGCGGGTGAAGCCGTGACGCTGGAGCACGGCCGCCTGGCGGAAACGGTTGAGAAAGGCCTCCTCGGTGACGGCGCGCTCACGGGGTTCTACCTGCAGGTGTTCCTTCGGCTCGGTGATGAAGCGGCCGAACCAGCGGTTGTCACGCTGCAGATTGTGCAGGCACGACTCCAGCAGGCCTTTGAACTCCGCCAGGGATTCAGCGTTGATCTCGGCGGGTGCCGATTGTGGTTTCAGGGGTGGATCGCGATAGCGGGTGGTCGGCAAGTGTTGTTCGATGCTCTGTTCGAACCAGGCGGCGGCCATCTCGCGCAGGGTGGGGGCGCGAAAGCCGACCGAGCAGGTCATACACTCGCCCTCGGCAATGCCCCAATGCGCCACATTAGGGGGCAGGTAGAGCATGTCGCCGGGCTCCAGCAGCCACTCTTCCTCGGCCTCGAATTCGGGCAGGATGCGCAGGTCGAGATCGGGGATGAAATCGGACTCGGAGACCGTCTGGTAGTGGATCTTCCAGCGGCGGCGGCCCCTGGCCTGGTAGAGAAAGACGTCGTAGTCGTCGATGTGGGGGCCCACCGAACCCTGGTCGACGGCATAGCTGACCATGACGTCGTCGAGGCGCCAATCGGGGATGAAACGGAAGTGGTCGAGCAGACGGGCCACCTCGGGCAGGTGTTTGTCCACATCCTGCACCAGCAGGGTCCAGTGGCTTGCGGGCAGCTGCGTGAAGTCGTCCTCCGCGAAGGGCCCGTAGCGCGCCTCCCAGGGGGTGGCGCCGTGTTTCTCCAACACCAGCCGGGACTCCACGTCGGCCTCGCAGGCCATACCGGCAAGCTCCTCGGGCTCGAGGGCGCACTGGAAAGCGGGCAGGGCCTGCTTGAACAGCAACGGCTTCTTCTGCCAGTGGCGGACGAGGAACTTCTCCGCCGTCAGTCCCTTGGGGAAGTGGAGTTCTTGCATGGGGTGATTGTAGGGAAGAGTGATGGCTAACGCTAATTTACAACTCTGCGATGAAGCTTTGCGCTTTTGGTGGGGCAGGGCCCCACCCTACACGTTGAGCAGCAGGTCGGGTGGGGCGCTGCCCCACCGATTTTCTGATACCGCGTAGCGGATCAGATGTGCGCCGCCTGCTCCATGGCGTTGCCGATGTAGGTCATGGGGGTGAGGCGCTTGAGGGCATCCTTGGCGTTCTGGGGGATGTCGAGCTGGTCGACGAAGGCCTGCAGCTGTTCGGGGGT
>JBNKUL010000064.1:0-6658 GCA_050298555.1 Thiohalomonadaceae bacterium | reverse complement strand
GGGGTGGGAGTTGCATCAGGGGCAGCGCCCCCACTTCAAGAAGCACTACGCCTATCAGGTGATGTTCTACCGCGAGATCCTGCGCGGCATACAGGAGTACGCACCGCCCCTGGCCCACATCATCAATGTGGAGAAGGAGGTGGAGGAGTTCGACCCCGCACAATTCGCCGACGGCTTCGAGCAGGCGCTGGCCGAGGTGGCACGGCTGGTGGGTGGGCAGGAGCGCTCGGAGCCGGTGCTCGGCAGCGCCTGCCACCTGTGCCAGTGGTACATCCACTGCCGCCGCTGGGTGGAGGGGACCCGTGACCTCAGCGGCCTGTTCCAGGTCGGGCGGGTGAAGTTCGAGCTGAAGAGGCACGGTGTGCACACCATCTTCGATGCGGCGAAGATGAGCGAGAAACAGATGGCGGAGCTGGCCGAGACCATCCCCCGCGTCGGCATCAAGAGCCTGCACCATATGAAGGAGCGTGCCCAGGTGCGGCTCGCCAAACAGCCGCTGCTCAGGCCCGGTTACGCCTTTCCCGTGGCGCAGCGGGAGATCTACTTCGATATCGAGGACGACCCCACCCAGGGCTTCACCTACCTCTTCGGCATGGTGGAGCTGGAGCAGGGGAGGGACCTCGGTTACCGCTGCTTCGTCGCCCGCTCACCCGAGGAGGAGGAGCAGGCGGTGCGCGGCTTCTGGCGCTATATCGAGCAGAACCCGGATGCGGTGTTCTACGTCTACTCGGCCAAGGAGCGCTCCACCCTGCGCCACCTGATGGCGTGCTACGAGCTGGAGCAGGCAGCGTTCGAGCACTACGTCGAGCGCGAGTACGACCTCTATACCGAACTGGTGCTCAAGTACACCGAGTGGCCCGCCTACTCCTACGGCATAAAACAGATCGCCCAGCTGCTCGGCTTCAGCTGGCGCGACGAGGACCCCGGCGGCGCCAACTCCATCGCCTGGTACCACGACTTTATCGAGGACCAGCAGCGCGAGGAGATCATGCAGCGAATCCTCGAGTACAACGAGGACGACTGCAGGGCTATGATTGTGCTCAAGGAGTATTGCGAGAGACACAGGCCGGAGCAACAGGATGAGTGACGATAGGGCACGCTTTCAACAGAACACCATCGCCATGGTCTACGACTTCGACGGCACCCTATGCCCGCTGCCGATGCAGGACTACACCGTGCTGCCCAGCCTCGGCATCGACCCCGCGGAGTTCTGGCAGCAGGTCGCCGAGCAGACCAGGGCGAGCGGCGAGGAGCGCATGCTGGTCTACATGCGCCTGCTGCTGGAGCGGGCAGAGCAGGCCGGGGTCAGGATCACGCGGCGCGACTTCGCCCGCATGGCCTCGCAGATTCGCTACTACCCCGGCGTCAGCAACTGGTTCGAGCGCATCAACGACTATGTGCGACAGCAGGGCGGCGGCCGGGTAAAGCTGCGCCACTACATCGTCTCGGCGGGCTTAAAAGAGATACTGGAGGGGACCGCACTGCGCAAACAGTTCGCGCAGATCTACGCCTCGCAATACCACTACGACGGGCGCGGCCACGCCACCTTCCCCGGCCGCGTGGTTACCGATACCACCAAGACCCAGTACCTGTTTCGTATCAACAAGGGGCGTGAGGATACGCGCGATACCATTAACGACCACATGGAGGAGGCGCAGCGCCCGGTGCCGTTCGAGAACATCATCTACATCGGCGATGCGATGGCCGACGTGCCGAGCATGGCGGTGGCGCGCAGCAACGGCGGCCACACCATCGCCGTGCACAATGAGCGGCGCGAAGGTTCCGAGGCGATCTGCCGCACCTTGCTCGAGGATGGCCGGGTCGACTTCATCGCCGCCGCCGACTATCGCCAGCGTTCGGCGCTGTCGCGACGGGTCAAGCTGCTGCTCGATTCGGTGATCGCGCAGATCGCCTACCGGCGTGAACTCTTCACCTCCATGCGCCACTACGAGATTGAGCGTTAATGCAGCCGATCCACGAACTGCTCAATCGTATCCGCTGGGACGAGGAGTACGGCCGCGCGCCGACTTTGTTATCGGCTATTTCGATCGCATCGAAAACAGGATCATCACCGTGCCGATGAAGGAGCTCTATTTCGACCCGCAGGACCACTTCGACTTTCAGCTGCTGGACGAGGAGGGGGTCACCCACACCATCCCGCTGCACCGCATCCGCCAGGTGTTTCGTGACGGCGAGCTGGTGTGGCAGCGGTAGTTGTTTGGCGCTGGGCATTACTGCCCAGCCTACGGGGCGGGGTGAATGGTTTGGTAGTCGCTGGGCATCACTGCCCAGCCTACTGGTAGGCACGAATGATTTGGTAGGCTGGGCAGCCATGCCCAGCAATAGCAGTAACGACGAGGTGGAATAGACCATGCCACACCTAATCATTGAGTTCTCAAATAAGCAGGCCGAGGCAGAGCAGATCGAAACCATGCTCGATGCGGTGCACCAGGCCGCTGCCGCAACCGAACTGTTCGAGGAGGAGCACATTCGTGTGCGAGCCTATCCGCTCGACTACTATCGCAGCGGCGGCCGCTTCAGCCACTTCATCCACGCGCAACTGCGCATCCACCGCGGCCGCACCGAGGAGCAGAAGCGCCAGCTGAGCGGCGCGGTGCTGGCGGCACTGCAGGCGCAGCAGTGGCCGGCGAAGACGATCACCGTCGAGGTGGTCGATATGGACCGCGATAGCTATGCCAAATGGCGGGCGTAAGGGTTGATGGTGAGTGGAGTACACCCAACTACACAAGTGTAGGCTGGGCAGCCATGCCCAGCGTCAGTATGAAGGCTTTCTGCTGGGCATGGCTGCCCAGCCTACGGTAACAGGAAGATAGGGAGTGAATATGACCGAGTACGAAACCATCGACGCCCGCATCAGCCCCATCGGCCACATGGAGGTGCTCTCCCAGCTGGAGGTGAGCAAGCTGCTCGATACCACCAAAGGCGGTGTGCATACCCTGTTCCGCAACTGCGCCCTGGCGGTGCTCAACAGCGGCAGCACACTGGATGACGGCAAGGAGCTGCTGGAGCGCTACCAGGGGTTCGACATCCAGGTGGTGCAGCAGGAGCGCGGCATTAAACTGGATCTGAAGGGGGCACCGGCGCACGCCTTCGTCGACGGCAGGATGATCCGCGGCATTAACGAGCAGCTGTTCGCGGTACTGCGCGATGTGATCTACGTGGCGGAGGAGATCAACAGCAACGCCCTGTTCGACCTGAGCAACTCCGAGGGGATCACCAGCGCGGTGTTCCACATCCTGCGCAACGCCGGGATCATGCAGGCGCGCAGTGAGCCCAACATGGTGGTCTGCTGGGGCGGCCACTCCATCTCGCGGCCGGAGTATGAATACACCAAGGAGGTGGGCTACCAGATGGGGCTGCGCGGTCTCGACATCTGCACCGGTTGCGGTCCCGGCGCGATGAAGGGACCGATGAAGGGGGCGACCATCGGCCACGCCAAGCAGCGTATTTATGACGGCAAATACCTCGGTGTGACCGAGCCGGGGATCATCGCCGCCGAGTCGCCCAACCCCATCGTCAACGAGCTGGTGATCCTGCCCGATATCGAAAAGCGGTTGGAGGCCTTCGTGCGCAGCGGCCACGGCTTCGTCGTCTTTCCCGGCGGCGCCGGTACCGCCGAGGAGATCCTCTACCTGCTGGGGATCCTGCTCCACCCCGACAACCGGGAGATGCCCTTCCCGCTGGTCTTCACCGGCCCGGCCGCTGCGGCGGACTACTTTAATCAGATAGACGCCTTCATCGCCGACACCCTGGGCGAGGAGGCGCAACGCCGTTACACCATCATCATCGATGACCCGCAACAGGTGGCGGTGACGATGAAGCAGGGGATCGCCCAGGTGCGCGAATACCGTAAGGAGCACGGCGACGCCTACTACTTCAACTGGAAGCTGAAGATCGACGGAGAGTTCCAGCAGCCCTTCGCCCCGACCCACGAAAACATGGCGGCGCTGCAGCTGCACAAGGAGCAGGAGAGCCACCTGCTCGCCGCCAACCTGCGCCGCGCCTTCTCCGGCGTGGTGGCCGGCAACGTCAAGGATGAGGGGATACGCGCCATCGAGCAGCACGGCCACTTCGAGCTCTACGGCGATGCGCAGCTGATGGCAAAGCTCGACGAACTGTTCGCCGCCTTCGTCGAACAGCACCGCATGAAACTGCCGGGCAAGGTCTATGTGCCCTGTTACCGTATCAATGCCGTTTCATAACAAGCTATTCGTAGGCTGGGCAGCCATGCCCAGCATCTTTTGCCCTGAACTTGCGCTGGGCATGGCTGCCCAGCCTACGGCGGTATACAGGCCGGACGTATGACGACAAAGATCGGCCTCATTAGCGACCCCCACGCCGCCGCGGCCCCGCTGGCCGAGGCGCTGGCGCTGTTCAAACGCGAGGGGGTGTCGCAGGTCCTCTGCGCCGGTGATATCGGCGGTTACGGCAACGAGCTGGAGCAGACGGTGGCGTTGCTGATGGAGCACGACGTGGCGGCGGTGCGCGGCAACCACGAGGCGTGGGCGCTGCAACGCGACCCCTTCCCCGGCAGCGCGGCGAGCCGCGACTACTTCGCCGCGCTGCCCGAATCGCTCTCCCTGACCATCGAGGGGGTCACCCTCTATATGGTGCACGCCGAGCCACCGAACAGGATGACAAAAGGGCTGCGCCTGTTCGATCAGCAGGGCGACGTCATCCCCGAGGCGGTGGCCGAGTGGCAGCAGCGGCTGCAGGGCTTCGACCACGAGGTGTTGATTCTCGGCCACACCCACCAGGCCTTCGATATTCGCATTGGCGATACCCTGGTGATCAATCCCGGCAGCTGCTGCTTTAACCACAGCTGTGCCGTGCTCACCTTGCCTTCGATGGAGCTGGAGTGGTTCGGGTTGTCCGGTAAGGGGATAGAGAAGATCTGGAACTGGGGCAATAACGAAATCGTTGATTAGTGGGGCAGCAACAGGCGCCACAAACCGATCAGGCTCACCACCATCAACCCCGCCCCAATCCAGCGCTTGAACTGCTGATCATTTCTAAGGATGGCATCGTGCGCCCTGAGGCCGACCACATGGCCGATGGTGGCCACCGGCAACAGCAGCAGCGCGCTCATCGTCTGCAGCTCGATACCCAGTGCGGCGAAGGCCGCCATCTTGATCGTTACCAGGGTGAACCAGAGCACGAACAGGGTGTTGCGCAGCTGCCCTTTCGAGACGTTGCGCATATAGACCGCCACCATCAGCGGCGCACCGGTGAGCGAGGTGCCGGCCACATAACCGCCCAGCAACAGCAGCGCCTTGTCGACTGCGCCGTGGCGGCTCTCTATCGCCCAGTTCATCATCCAGATAAAGGCGTAGAACAGGGTTACCGCGTAGATGAAGATCATCACCCAGTGGGTCGGCAGCTGCAGCAGGCCGAATACGCCGATCAGTGCGGCGGGCACGATGAAGCTGGCCGAGTGTTTGAGGTAACCCCAGTCCACATTGTTGAGGCGGGTGCGCAGGGTCAGCCCGGAGAAGAACAGCAGGTGGGTGCCGATCACCGGCAGCCAGAACAGCGGGTCGGGGTCGATGAAGAGCATCAACGGCAGCCCCAGTGCCGCACCGCCGAAGCCGAGGCCGCTGCGCACGAAGCCGGTCCAGACGAAGATCAGGCCGGTGAGGATGAGCTGGGTGGTGGTGAAATCGTGTAGCATAACGGCTCCGCACTATACACCAAGACCCCATTCCATGAGCCAGGTCCCCGACATCATCGAACTTCACCTTGCCATTGAGGAGGCGGGGCAGAATGCGGTCGATCTGCTGGCGGGCGAAAGCGGCCTCTCCAAACAGCGGATCAAACAGGTGATGCAGAGGGGGGCGGTGTGGCTGACTCGCGGCAGTCAGACCCACCACCTGCGCCGCGCCAAGAAGCCGCTGCAGCCGGGCGAGACCTTGCACCTCTACTACAACGCCGCGGTGCTGGCGGAAGAGCCGCCCGCGCCGCAGCTGTTTGCCGACGAGGGCGACTACTCCATCTGGTACAAGCCCTACGGCCTGCGCTCCCAGGGCACCAAATGGGCCGACCACTGCGCCATCAACCGCTGGCTGGAGCTGAACCGGCAGCCGCAGCGCCCCGCCTTTATCGTCCACCGCCTGGACCGCGCCGCCACCGGCCTCATCATCATCGCCCATACGAAGAAGATGGCGCAGGCCTTCTCCAGGATGTTCCGCGAGCACGCCATCTCCAAAAGGTATCGGGTGGTGGTGCACGGCGAGTTTCCGGCGGGCGACAGCCCCGCCTGCTTCGATGGCGAACTCGACGGCAAGCCCTCGCTCAGTTACGCCCGCCGCATTATCTATGATGACGAGAGTGACCGCTCCCTGCTGGAGGTCGATATCGAGACCGGGCGCAAGCACCAAATCCGTCGCCACCTCGCCGCGGCAGGTTTCCCGGTGGTGGGCGACCGGCTCTATGGTGCGAAGGGTGACGAAGAGGACCTGCAGCTCAGCGCGGTGGAGCTGGAGTTCATCTCGCCGCTGGACGGGGAGCCGAAACACTACCTGTTGCAGCCGGGACGGGAGGGGTGTCCCGTCGCCTCCCTGTAGGAGTAGCGTAGGCTGGGCAGTCCTGCCCAGCACTCGCAAGGGGGTGGGGAAATGCTGGGCCTGACTGCCCAGCC
>JBNKUL010000063.1:0-24969 GCA_050298555.1 Thiohalomonadaceae bacterium | reverse complement strand
AAGCGCGAGGTGTGGGTGGAGTGCGGCGAGCGGCAGGAGCGTTCCTGCGAGTCGCCGCTTTCGATCACCCTGGCGCAGGGGGTCTCCAAGGGCGAGCGTATGGACTACACCATCCAGAAGGCGGTGGAGCTGGGTATTAGCCGTATCGCCCCGATCACCACCGAGCGTAGCGTGGTCAATCTAAAAGGTGATCGGCTGGAGAAACGGATGGCCCACTGGCAGGGCGTCATCATCAGCGCCTGCGAGCAGTGCGGCCGCAACACCATCCCGGAGTTGTTGCCGATGATGCGGCTGGACGAGTGGCTAATGCAGCCATTGGGTGGAAAGGGGCTGCTGCTGGACCACCGCGCTGAGATGGGGGTAAACAGTCTTGAGCTGGACGGCCCCTGCACCCTGCTGATCGGCCCGGAGGGCGGACTCGCCGAGCCCGAGCGCGAGGCGGCACAACGCAGTGGCTACCTCGGCATGCGCCTCGGTCCGCGGGTACTGCGGACCGAGACCGCAGCCCTCACAGCCCTGGCAGCAATCCAGTCACGCTGGGGCGACCTGGGTTAACTCGCCGGCCTCACCCGCCAGGGTGGCCAGCATCGCCGCAACCTGCTCTTCCAGCCCCTCTTCCGTAAGCCCCTCCTCTCCCTGCAGCGCCAGCCTCCTTACCTGCTGCTCGATCTTCCCCAACAGCATCTTGCTCTGCTCCGGCAGTGGCTCGGCGCCACCGCCCAGGCCGTCGATAAAGGCGACGGCGACACCGATGAAGCGACGGCAGTGGGCCGACTCGGCCACCAGCAGCAGTCGCTGCAACACCGTGGTCATGGCCGTGAGCTGCGGCTCGGCCTCCTCCCCCTTCAGCAGGCGAGACAGGGCGGCCATCAGATAGGGCGAGAGGCGTTTCGCCAGTTGCTGACTGCTCAGCGGTACCGCAGCTTCGATGGCCTCTTTTCGCTCCTGCCGTAGACGACGCAGGTGCAGCGCCGTCATCACCAGCAGCAGCGCCAGGGTAATGGCGATCACCCTGTTCGGGGAGAGCAGTCGATTCTCCATCGCCTGGTGATAGGCCTGTCGCTGTGCGCTGATGGCGTTACTCATACGCCCGGCCTCCAACGCCGCCGAGTTGACCGCATCGATCGCGCTGAGCAGCTCCGGGAGCTGCTCCAGAATCGCGCTCAGCTGGCGGCTGAGCATATCGAACAATACGCTCAGCTCCTCGACCATCGACAGCACCTCAAGGTCGCTAACGCCACGCCCCTCATCCCCCTCAAGCAGCACCCTCACCACCCGGGCAAAGTGGGTAGCGTCGCGACCGGCGTAATCGGCGGCGCTCACCGCGGCCTCACCGCCCAGCATTACCTGATCGATATTGCCGAGGATACGCATCGCCAGCATCCCCTGGCGTGTCGCCATACTCAGCTGCTCGGGGGAGGCCCCCTTCTTTGCCATCAGCTGCGCCACCTCATCGAACAGCACCTGCAGGGCGGTGGCGTAGTTGCGGATCAGGCCGACGCTTTCGTAACTGCCCAGCAGCCGATCACGCGCCGCCACCACGGTGGCGAGCTGGCCATCGAGACGCTTCCAGGCCGACTCCAGCCCAGTCATCGGCAAGGCCTCGTCACTACGCATCTGTTCCATGTTGTCGGCAAGGCGCGTCCGTAGCGTACGCAGGGTGTGAAAGGCCTTGTCAGAACCGTTTAGCGTCTCACCCACGTGGCGCGCCAGCTGCTCCGATAACAGCTGCTGCGCCGACAGTCGCTCAAGGTAACGCTGGTCGTGACGCCCCTGCAGCGACACCACCGTCTGCATGACGATCGCGCCCACCAGCAGCAGCGTCAGCTGCCACCCCGCCCCCCTGACTGATAACGCGGTACTGTCCATCGGTAATGCCATTGTTCTCGTTTCTATCACATTTTCTGCGCTGGTGCGGCCATGGTAGCACCCTGCCCGTTAGCGCGCTTCGCCACGGGTTAGGCTGAAAGGGTTCGCTACGGTAGACTAACAGCCACTAACGGCGTGACACGGTGACAAGGCAATGACGATTACAGTCGGGGTCGTGATGGATCCCATCAGCGAGATCAAGTTCCATAAGGACAGCACCCTCGCCATGCTGCAGGCGGCGCAACGCCGCGGCTGGGCATTGCGTTACATGGAGATGGACGACCTCTACAGCCGCGACGGCGTGGCGATGGCACGCATGGCACCGCTGCAGGTGTTCGACGATGAGCAGTGCTGGTACCGCCTGGATGCGGCCGAGGAGCAGCCGCTGCACAGCCTCGATGTGATCCTGATGCGCAAGGATCCCCCCTTCGACATGGAGTACATCTATGCCACCTACCTGCTGGAGCAGGCCGAGGAGCAGGGCAGCCTGGTCGTCAATAAACCCAGCAGCCTGCGCGACGCCAATGAGAAGGTCTTCACCACCCGCTTCCCTCACTGCACCACCCCCACCCTGATCAGCCGTAACCAGGGGCAGCTACGCGACTTTGTCGCCGAGCATGACGAGGTGATCCTCAAGCCGCTGGAGGGGATGGGCGGCGCCTCCATCTTCAAGGTGACGGCGAGCGACCCCAACACCAGCGTGATCCTGGAGACCCTTACCGAACACGGCAGCCGCTACGCCATGGCGCAGCGCTTCATCCCCGAGATCAGTGCGGGGGACAAGCGCATCCTGCTGATCGACGGCAAACCGGTGCCCTACGCCCTGGCCCGCGTCCCCGCCAAGGGGGAGCTGCGCGGCAACCTGGCCGCCGGCGGCACCGGGGTAGGGGTGGCGCTGAGCGAGCGCGACTACTGGATCTGCGAACAAGTGGCGCCGAAACTGCGCGAAATGGGGCTTATCTTCGTCGGTATCGACGTCATCGGCGACTACCTCACCGAGATCAACGTCACCAGCCCCACCTGCATCCGTGAGCTCGACAAGCAGTATGGTCTCGATATCGCCGGCGATCTGATGGATGCCATCGACCAGCGCCTGGCACAGCGTTAATCCCCATCGGGTATAATCGCGCCAGCACCTAACGTAGCGAGAGACCGACAGCTAGTGGCCCACGCGCAAAACCTCTTCACCATCTCCGCCTCGGACCGCCTGGGGCTGACCCTGTTTCTTGCCGCGGCCATTCACGCCATCGTCATCCTCGGGGTCGCCTTCGATGCCGACCTGCTCAATCCCGAGGAGCCGCCACTGACGCTGGAGGTGACCCTGGTCCACAGCGAGAGCGAGCAGCCACCCGATAAGGCCGACTACCTGGCCCAGGCCAACCAGCGCGGCGGCGGCACCATGGAGGAGAAGATGCGCCCCTCCAGCCCCTTCCCCAATCCGCGCCCCACCCTGCAGAAGGACGGCGATGCCCCGCAGGAGCTGCCGATGCAGATGCCGCAGCCGAGCCAGGCCCAGGAGCAGCAGCAGGTGATGCTAGCCGAGGAGCAGAGCTCCCTGCAGTGGCAACAGGTCGAGGAGGCCCCCACCGAGGAGCTGCCGCAGACCCCCAACGCCAGTGAGCTGCTGCTGCGCAGCCGCGAGATCGCCCGCCTCAGCGCCGAGATTCGCCAGAAGCAGCAGGCCTACGCCAGGATGCCGCGGGAGAAGCACGTCAGCGCCAATACCCGCGAGTTCCGCTACGCCAGCTACATCGACAGCTGGCGGCAGAAGGTGGAGCGCATCGGCAACCTCAACTACCCCGCCGAGGCGCGCAGCGAGAACCTCAGCGGCAGCCTGATCCTCGACGTCGGCATCAACCCCGACGGCACCCTGCACAGCGTGCGCATCGACCGCTCCTCCGGCCACCGGGCGCTGGACAACGGCGCCATCCGCATCGTGCGCATGGCCTCCCCGTTCGCACCGCTGCCGCCGGAGATCCGCAAGGAGGTCGATATCCTGCACATCGTGCGCACCTGGAAGTTCCAGGACGACTACTCACTGCAGACCCGTTAGGCCTTATACTCTGCCCTATGACCGAGACCACCTCCCTGCGCGACCACTTCCTCATCGCCATGCCTTCGCTGAGCGACCCCAACTTCGATCGCAGCGTCACCTATCTGTGCGAGCACACCGAGGAGGGGGCGATGGGGATCGTCATCAACCGTCAGATGGAGCTGAGCATGGACGAGGTGCTGTCGCAGATGAAGATCAGGGCGAGCAACCACTTCGACACCACCCTCAAGGTGCACGGTGGCGGCCCGGTGCAACCGGAGCACGGCTTCGTGCTGCACAGCCCGGTGGGGGCCTGGGAGGCGAGCCTGGCGGTGAGCGACGATATTGCGCTCACCACCTCGCGCGACATCATCACCGCCATCGCCCACGACGAGGGGCCGCAACGCTACCTCATCGCCCTCGGCTACGCCGGCTGGGGGGCGGGGCAGCTGGAGCAGGAGCTGGCCGACAACGCCTGGCTCAGCTGCCCCGCCGACCCGCGCATTCTGTTCGAGCTGCCCGTCGAGGAGCGCTGGGAGGCCGCCGCCGCCCTGCTGGGGGTAGACCTCACCCTGCTCTCCAGCGATATCGGCCACGCCTGAATGAGTACCAAAGAGGGGCCCCGCACCCTGCTCGGCTTCGACTTCGGCACCAAACGCATCGGCATCGCCGTGGGCCAGGAGCTGACCCGCACCGCCACCGCCCTGGTCACCCTGGAGAGCCCTGACGGCGGCCCCGACTGGGCCGGGATCAGTCGCCTGATCGAGCAGTGGCAGCCCGACGCCCTGGTGGTGGGACTGCCGCTCTACCTCGACGGTAACGAGTCGGAGACGGCACGACTGGCACGGCGCTTTGGAAACCGCCTCGCGGGCAGGTACAATCTGCCGGTGTTCACCGCCGATGAGCGGCTCAGCTCCAGCGAGGCCGAGGCGATACTGGCCCACCAGGGCCAGTACGAGAAGGCGGACATCGACAAGCTCGCCGCCCAGCTGATCCTGCAGAGCTGGCTGGAAGCGCAAACCACGGACAATGAATAAGATGAGTCAACACCCCAGCTTTGATGTCGCGGCCCTGATTGCGGGGATGGCGGAACAGCTCAGGGCGCAAGACCTTGAGAACCCTTTGATGATCGGCATCCACACCGGCGGCGTCTGGGTCGCCGAGCAGCTGCACCAGCAGCTGGGGATTGAGGAGCCGCTGGGCACCCTCGATATCAGCTTCTACCGCGACGACTTCTCACGCATCGGCATGCACCCGGAGGTGAAACCCTCCAACCTCCCCTTCGACGTGGAGGAACGCACCATCATCCTGGTCGACGATGTGCTGCAGAGCGGCCGCACCATTCGCGCCGCGCTGAACGAGATCTTCGACTACGGTCGCCCGGCCCGCGTGCTGCTGGCGGTGCTGGTCGAGCGCAAGGGGCACGAACTGCCGATACGTGCCGATATCGCCGCCACCCAGATTGACCTGGCCGCCGATGAGCAGATCAAACTCACCGGTCCCGACAACATGAGCCTGAGCATCCAGAGCAGCCATGAGTAAGCCCAACATCCAGCTCGACAGCAACGGCAGACTGCGCCACTTCCTCACCACCGAGGGGCTGAGCAAGCAGCACCTGACCGAGATCCTCGACGTCGCCGAGTCCTTTACCAGCGTCAGCGGCCAGAGCGTGAAGAAGGTACCGCTGCTGCGCGGCAAGACCATCGTCAACCTCTTCTTCGAGACCTCCACCCGCACCCGCACCACCTTCGAGCTGGCGGCGAGCCGCCTCTCCGCCGACGTGCAGAGCATCAACATCGCCACCTCGGCCACCTCCAAGGGGGAGAGCCTGCTAGACATGCTGCACAACCTGGAGGCGATGCACTGCGATATGTTCGTGGTACGCCACGCCGACAGCGGCGCCGCCCACTTCATCGCCCAGCACGTGGCGCCGCACGTGAGCGTGATTAACGCCGGTGACGGCCGCCACGCCCACCCCACCCAGGCGATGCTCGACATGTTCACCATCCGCCGCCACAAGCAGGACTTTCCCTCCATCAAGGTGGCGATCGTCGGCGACATCCTCCACTCGCGGGTGGCACGCTCGCAGATCCACGCCCTCAACACCCTCGGCGTGGGGGAGCTGCGCATCATCGGCCCCAAGACCCTGATCCCCTCCAGCTTCAGCAAGCTGGGGGCGCAGATCTACCACGATATGGAGAAGGGGCTGGAGGGGGTCGATGTCGTCATCATGCTGCGCCTGCAGAAGGAGCGCATGAAGGGGGCACTGCTGCCGAGCGAGAGCGAGTACTTCGCCCGCTACGGCCTCACCGAAGAGAAGCTGGCGCTGGCCAGCCCCGACGCCATCGTGATGCACCCCGGCCCCATCAACCGCGGCGTGGAGATCGCCTCCAGCGTCGCCGACGGGCCGCAGTCGGTCATTCTGGAGCAGGTGAGCAACGGCCTGGCGGTACGCATGGCGGTAATGAGTATGGTACTGGGCAGACAGGCCGAGAGCCGAGACGGGGAGGAGGGCTGAGATGAACATCACCATTCGCGGCGGTCGCCTCATCGACCCGGCCAATAACATCGACGATAAGCTCGACCTGCACATCAGCGAGGGGCGCATCGCCGCCATTGGCGCCGCCCCCGAGGGCTTCGTCGCCGAACAGACCCTCGACGCCGACGGCCACATCGTCTGCCCCGGCCTCATCGACCTGCAGGCACGGCTGCGCGAGCCGGGGCAGAAGCACAAGGGGACCATCGCCAGCGAGAGCCGTGCCGCGGCGGGTGCCGGCATCACCACCCTCTGCTGCCCGCCCGACACCCAACCGGTGATCGACACCCCGGCGGTAGCCGAGCAGATCCGCCAGCGTGCCACCGAGAGTGGCCAGGCGCGGGTACTGCCCATCGGCGCCCTCACCCAGGGGCTGAACGGCGAACAGCTCAGCTCGATGCAGGCACTGCACAAGGCCGGCTGTATTGTCATGGGCAACGCCCGCCGCGCCATCCCCAGCACCCTGGTGCAACGCCGTGCCCTGGAGTACGCCGCCACCCTGGGGCTGACCGTCTTCTTCAACTCCGAGGACCCCTGGCTGAGCGCCGACGGCTGCGTCCACGAGGGGGCCCTGAGCAACCGCCTCGGCCTCGCCGGCATCCCCGAATGCGCCGAGGTGATCGCCGTGGGCCGCGACCTGATGCTGGTGGAGCAGACCGGGGTAAGGGCCCACTTCGGCCAGCTCTCCAGCTCCCGCGCCATCGACATGATCGCCGCGGCGCGCGCCAGAGGATTGTCGGTTAGCGCCGATGTAAGCGCCCACCAACTGTTCCTCACCGAGATGGATATCGCCGAGTTCGACAGCGCCTGCCACGTGCGCCCGCCGCTACGCAGCCAGCGCGACCGTGACGGCCTGCGCGCGGCGGTGGCCGACGGCGCCATCAGCGCCGTCTGCTCCGACCACCAGCCCCACGACCGTGACGCCAAGCTCGCTCCCTTCGCCGCCACCGAGCCCGGTATCAGCGGCCTGGAGACCCTGCTGCCGCTCACCCTGAGACTGGTGGAGGAGAAGGTGCTGGGGCTGAGCGACGCCATCGCCCGCCTCACCAGCGGCCCGGCCAGGGTCCTGGGACTGGAGAGCGGCCAGCTGGGCGTCGGTGCGGTGGCCGATATCTGCATCTTCGACCCGAAACACCACTGGCGCGTGGAGGAGCAGCAACTCCTCTCCCACGGCAAGAACACCCCCTTCCTCGGCTGGGAGCTCAGCGGCAAGGCCGTTACCACCCTGCTGGAGGGGCGCATCGTCTACCAGGCAGCCGAATAGGCCGCCCAACCCGGACTGAACTGTTATGAACAAACCGCATCGCGACACTATCTTCGCCGAAACCACTGAGATCCTCTCGCATCAGGCCTACGACGGCGACCAGTACCTGCTGCGCGTCTCCGCCCCCGAGATCGCCAGCCGCGCCAAGCCCGGCAGCTTCGTTCACATCCGTGTCGACGAGAACCGTCCGCTGCGCCGTCCCATCTCCATCATGCGGGTCAGTGCCAAAGAGGGGTGGGTTGATATGCTCTATAAGGTGCTGGGCGAGGGGACCGAGCTGCTGTCACAGCGCGAGGTAGGCGAGAAGCTGAGCATTATGGGGCCGATTGGGAAACCTTTTGTCACCCACATGGAGCGTCGCCGCCCGCTGCTGATCGGCGGCGGTGTGGGGATGCCACCGATGATCTTCGTCGCCGACTCGCTGCGCGAGGTAAAGGGCGCCTACGAGCCCTTCATCATCCTCGGCTCCGAGGTGCCCTTCCCGTTCAAGGCGGCGCCGTCGAAGATCATGGTGCCGGGCATGCCCGACGAGGTGATCGCCTCGATGCCGCTGCTGGAGGACTGGGGCTTCGCCTCACGCCTCGCCAGCCTGCAGGGCTATGCCGGTTGCTTCGAGGGTTACGTCACCGAGCTGGCGCGCAAGTGGCTCGACGCCCTCAGCGAGGAGCAGCGCGGCGAAGTGGAGGTGTTCAGCTGCGGCCCCCACCCGATGCTGGAGGCGGTGGCCAATCTGGCGAAGGAGTACAACCTCCCCTGCCAGGTCTCGATGGAGGAGTTCATGGCCTGTGGTGTCGGCGGGTGTGCCGGTTGCGTGGTGGAGGTGCAGACCGACAAGGGGCCTGCGATGAAGCGGGTCTGTGTCGACGGGCCGGTGTTCGATGCCCGTGAGGTGTTCGCCTGACACCCCTTCCCCCTAATAGGGGGAAGGTTGGGATGGGGGTATATTGGTTATCGCTATTAACAGCGTGAAGCCTTCACCCCCACCCTAACCCTCCCCCTGCAAGGGGGAGGGAAAAAATAAGCCCCTAGCGCATCATCCCCTTATCGTCGGAGACCTCGTCCAGGGTCAGGCCGTCCAGGCTTGAACCGAGGTCTTCGGGGGCGGCCTCCCCCTTGTCGCCCAGCTTAATCAACAGACGCACCTCGTTGGGCGAGTCGGCGTTGCGCAGCGCCTCCTCCTCCGAAATCGCCCCCTCCTTGAACAGCTCGTAGAGGGCCCGGTCGAAGGTCTTCATACCGTGCTCGCCCGACTTCTTCATCAGCTCCTTTATCTCGTGGATCTCGCCCTTGAGGATGAGGTCCGCCATCAGCGGGGTGTTGATCAGCACCTCGATGGCGGCGCGGCGCCCCTGGCCGTCGACGGTGGGGATGAGGCGTTGGGAGATCACCGCCTTCAAGTTGAGCGAGAGGTCCATCAGCAGCTGTGAACGGCGCTCCTCGGGGAAGAAGTTGATAATACGGTCCAGCGCCTGGTTGGCGTTGTTGGCGTGCAGGGTGGCAAGACAGAGGTGGCCGGTCTCGGCGAAGGCGATGGCGTGGTCCATGGTCTGCGGGTGGCGGATCTCGCCGATGAGGATAACGTCCGGAGCCTGACGCAGGGTGTTGACCAGGGCGTCGTCGAAGGTGCGGGTGTCCATCCCCACCTCGCGCTGGGTGACGATGCACCCCTTGTGCTGGTGCACATACTCGATCGGGTCCTCGATGGTGATGATGTGACCGTGACTGTTGGTGTTGCGGTAGTCCACCATGGAGGCGAGCGAGGTCGACTTACCGGTGCCGGTACCGCCGACGAAGAGGATGATGCCGCGCTTGGTCATCGCCAGCTCCTTGAGCAGGTCCGGCAGATTGAGGTCGGCGAAGCTGGGGATCACGGTCTCGATCTTACGCAGCACCATCCCGACCTGGCTGCGCTGCATGAAGACGTTGACGCGGAAACGGCCGATACCGGAGCGGCTCAGCGCGAAGTTGCACTCGTGGGTCTCATCGAACTCCTTGCGCTGGGCATCGGTCATGATGCCAAACACCACCTGCTTGGCCTGGTCCGGGGTCAGGCTGCCCTTGGCCACGGGCATGATCTTGCCGTTAATCTTCATGCTCGGCGGAATACCGGCGGTGATGAAGAGGTCGGATGCATTCTTATGCACCATCAACTTGAGTAAGGAATCAAAATCCATCCTTTTCTTTCTCCGTCAGAGGGGCCGCAGGGCGGTTACATGAAGGTGTCTTTGTTGGCGGCCTTGGAGCGCGCATCCTGCTTGGTCACCAGCCCCTTGTCGAGCAGCTGCTGCAGGTTCTGGTCCAGGGTCTGCATGCCGTACTGCTGGCCGGTCTGGATCGCCGAGTACATCTGCGCGATCTTGTTCTCGCGGATGAGGTTTCGAATGGCGGGCATGCCGATCATGATTTCGTGCGCCGCCACCCGGCCGCCGCCCACCTTCTTCAGCAGGGTCTGGGAGATAACCGCGCGCAGCGACTCGGAGAGCATGGAGCGCACCATGTCCTTCTCCGCCGCCGGGAAGACGTCGACGATACGGTCGATGGTCTTGGCCGCCGAACTGGTGTGCAGAGTACCGAAGACCATGTGGCCGGTCTCCGCCGCCTCCAGTGCCAGGCGGATGGTCTCCAGGTCACGCATCTCACCAACCAGGATGACATCCGGGTCCTCACGCAGGGCCGAGCGTAACGCCTCGTTAAAGCCGAGGGTGTCGCGGTGGATCTCACGCTGGTTGATCAGGCTCTTCTTCGGCTCGTGCACGAATTCGATCGGGTCCTCCAGGGTGAGGATGTGGCCGTGGTGGTTCTCGTTGATGTAGTTGATCATCGCCGCCAGGGTGGTCGACTTACCGGAACCGGTAGGACCGGTGACCAGCGCCAGGCCGCGCGGGGTATCGGAGATCTCCTTGAAGATCGGCGGGCAGTTGAGCTCCTCCAGGGTGAGGATCTTGGAGGGGATGGTACGCAACACCGCACCGGCACCGCGGTTGTGGTTGAAGGCGTTGACACGGAAGCGGGCGAGGCCCTTGATCTCGAAGGAGAAGTCGGTCTCCAGGTACTCCTCGTAGTCCTTACGCTGCTTGTCGTTCATGATGTCGTAGATGAGGCCGTGCACCGTGGCATGGTCCATCGCCGGGACATTGATGCGGCGCACGTCGCCATCGACGCGGATCATCGGCGGCATCCCGGCGGAGAGGTGGAGGTCGGAGGCCCCGTTTTTCACGCCGAAGGCAAGCAGTTCCGTGATATCCATTGACTATGTCCTCAGTTTCTTCGTTACACTATTCGTAAACATTAATTATTGGGTTAAAGGTATACCTTACAGCCATGACAGACAACTCAGGCTCCACGGACTCCCCAGGCGCGCGACTGGCGCAGGTGCAGCAACAGATCAGCCAGGCGCTGCAACAGTACGGCCGCCCCGCCGACAGTGCCGCGCTGCTGGCGGTAAGCAAGACCCGCCCCGCCGCCGACCTCCTCGCCCTCTACCAGCTGGGCCAGCGCCGCTTTGGCGAGAACTACCTGCAGGAGGCGCTGCAGAAGATCGACGAGCTGGCCGCCTACGACATCGAGTGGCACTTCATCGGCCCTATCCAATCCAATAAAACACGCGACATCGCCGCCAACTTCAGCTGGGTACACAGCGTGGAGCGCCTGAAGATCGCCCGCCGCCTCAGTGAGCAGCGCCCCGCAGGGCTGCCGCCGCTCAACATCTGCCTGCAGGTAAACGTCAGCGGCGAGGCGAGCAAGTCGGGCTGCAGCCTGGAGGAGCTGCCGCAGCTGGCCGCCGAGGTGGCCGGGCTGCCCAACATCCGGCTGCGCGGCCTGATGGCGATCCCCGCCCCCAGCAGCGACTTCGAGCAGCAGCGCGAGCCGTTCCGCATCCTGCGCCAGGCGCTCAAGGAACTACAGGCAGAGGGCCTGGAGCTCGACACCCTCTCCATGGGGATGTCGGGCGACCTCGAGGCGGCTATCGCCGAGGGGGCAACCCTGCTGCGTATCGGCACCGCCCTGTTCGGGCCGCGGGCAGCGAAGGCGGCGCCGCCGGCCTAATTCGGATAAGCTGTCAGAATTGAATTGAACTGTACGTGACAAGCCTCACAGAGTGACGGGAACAACCATGCAACATACCAAGATCGGTTTCATCGGCGGCGGCAATATGACCGCCAGTCTCATCGGCGGCCTGATCGCCGACGGTACCACCCCCTCGCAGATTCGCGTCGCCGAGCCCGACGCCGAGCGCAGCGAGGCGCTGCAGCAGCAGTGCGGCATCCAGCTGGTGACGGACAACGCGGCCCTGGTGGCCGAGTCGGACGTGGTGGTGCTGGCGGTCAAGCCGCAGGTGCTGCGCGAGGTGTGCGCGCAGATCGCCGCGGCGGTGCAGCAGCGGCGCCCCCTCATCCTCTCGGTGGCGGCCGGCATCCGCATCGGCGATATCGATCGCTGGCTGGGCGAGGGCAACGCCATCGTGCGTACCATGCCCAACACCCCCGCCCTGGTGCAGAGCGGCGCCACCGGCCTCTACGCCAACGCCCTGGTGAGCGAGGCGCAGCATGAGATCGCCGAGCGCATCATGCGTGCCGTCGGCCTCACCCAGTGGCTGGAGAACGAGACGATGATGGACGCGGTCACCGCCCTCTCCGGCAGCGGCCCGGCCTACTTCTTCCTGGTGATCGAGGCGCTGCAGCAGGCCGGCTGTAAGCTGGGACTGAGCGAGGAGAGCAGCCGCCTGCTGGCGCTGCAGACCGCCTTCGGCGCGGCGAAGATGGCGCTGGAGAGCAACGATCCGGCCGAGGAGCTGCGCCGTCGCGTCACCTCCCCCGGCGGCACCACCGAGCGTGCCATCGGCATCCTCGAGGAGGGCGATCTCCGCGGCCTGTTCGAAAAGGCGCTGACTGGCGCCCGCGACCGCGCCCAGGAGCTGGCCGAGGAGCTGGGGAACAAATAATGTCCGACAGCTACCTGCTCAACCCGCTGGAGTTCCTGATCAACACCCTGTTCGGGCTCTACATCATGGTGGTGATGGTGCGCTTCCTGCTGCAGTGGGTGCGCGCCGACTTCTACAACCCGGTATCGCAGTTCGTGGTCAAGCTGACCAACCCGGCCCTGCGCCCGCTGCGCCGCGTGATCCCCGGCTGGGGCGGCGTCGACTTCGCCGCCGTGGTGCTGATGCTGGCGCTGCAGATGCTTTCCTTGCTGCTGATCCTGCTACTGCGCGGCCAGGGGATTCCCCCCGTCACCCTGCTGTTCTGGTCGCTGGCCGAGCTGGTCTCGCTGGCGATTAACGTCTACATCGGCGCCATCCTTATTCAGGTGATCCTCAGCTGGGTCAGTCCCGGCGGCTATAACCCGGTGGTGGCCCTGATCTACAGCCTCACCCGTCCGCTGATGGCACCGGCGCAGCGGCTGATGCCGCCGATCTCCGGCATCGACCTCTCTCCCATGCTGGTGCTGATCGGCCTGCAGCTGCTGAAGATGCTCACCATTCCGCCACTGCTGATGCTGGCCGGGGTGCGTTAATCACCCCGCCAGCCGGGAAAATTAGCGCTTGTGGTGTGGCCGATAGGCAATATATGGTTAAGCTATTGATAAATGGGCGCGCCGTGGCCGCAACGGCGATACGGTAATAATGTTGCGCCCTTTCACAGAACACCGATAAAAATGTGGTTTTGACGGGGCGCCTGTGCAATAAGACCCTGTTGCCAGCAATACCGAAACTGAGAACAGCAATATGTCGGATAAGCACTTTACAGAGCAGATGCACGCCTATGGGCAGTGGAAGCAGGACCTCATTGCCAGCATCGGCGACTACCAGAAGTGGCTGGAGGCCAACGAGATGGGCGAGCCGGAGGACGAGCTGCGCATCTACGAGAGCCTCGCCTCGCTGCGCTCTGACAAGCTCACCATCGCCTTCGTCGCCGAGTTCGCCCGCGGCAAGACCGAGCTGATTAACGCCATCTTCTTCTCCGAGTACGACCGCCGCCTGCTCCCCTCCGAGGCGGGCCGCACCACCATGTGCCCCACCGAGCTGTTCTACGACAACGAGCACCAGCACGCCTATATCCGCCTGCTGCCGATCGAGACCCGCCTGAACGAGACCAGTATCAACGAGTACAAGGCCGACCCGATCCACTGGACCAACATCGACCTCGACCTGGAGAACCCGGACAACATGGCCGATGCCTTCCAGGAGGTGGTCAAGGTCAAGAAGGTAGCGCGCGACGAGGCGAAAAAGCTGGGCCTCTACGACGACTCCGACACCCACCTCAACAACCCCGACGGCACCCCGCCCGAGCAGGTGGAGATCCCGATGTGGCGCCACGCCCTCATCAGCTTCCCCCACCCGCTGCTGAAGCAGGGGTTGGTGATCCTCGACACCCCCGGCCTCAACGCCCTGGGCAGCGAGCCGGAGCTGACCCTCAACATGATCCCCAAGGCCCAGGGGGTGCTGTTCATCATGGCCGCCGACACCGGCGTCACCAAGTCCGACCGCGAGATGTGGAGCAGCAACGTCAAGTCACTGCGCGAGGGGCGCGAGAAGGGGCTGATCGTGGTACTCAACAAGATCGACACCCTGTGGGACGACCTCAAGACCCACGACGAGGTGAACAAGACCATCAAGCAGCAGTGCGCCCAGGCAGGCAAGGACCTGGGCATCCCCGCCGACAGCGTAATCCCGGTCTCGGCGCAGAAGGGGCTGCTGGCGAAGATCCGCCACGACAAGGACACCCTGAAGCGCAGCAACATCGCCGCGCTGGAGAACATCCTCGCCGGCGATATCCTGCCGTTCCAGCAGCAGATGGTGCGCGAACACGTGCAGGCCGACGTCGGCGCCATGATCAAGGAGTCACGAGACCTGCTCGCCTCGCGCTTTAACGCGGCGAAGAAACAGCTGGAGGAGCTGGCCGGCCTCAGCGGCAAGAACAACGAGGTGATCGAGCACCTGATGCAGAAGACCCGTGAGGAGCAGGTCGCCTACCACAAGAACGTGGAGAGCTTTAACGCCAACAAGAAACTCCTCTCCGAGCAGAGTAAGCAGCTGCTGGGGCTACTCAGCCTCACCGAACTGGACAAGCTGGTCTCCTCCAGCCGCGAGGAGATGAGCGGCAGCTGGACCACCGCCGGCCTGAAGAAGGGGATGACCCACTTCTTCAAGGGTGTTGGCGATATGCTGGGCCAGGTCCACGAGTACTCCGACGGCCTCAACCGCCTGGTGACCACCGTCTACCACAAGTTCCAGTCCGAGCACGGCATCGAGGGCGTCGAGCCGGTGCTCTATAACGTCGACAAGTACGTGCTCGAGTTCAAGAAGCTGGAGGAGGAGGGCGAGGCCTTCCGCAACAGCCCGGTAACGGCGATGACCGAGCAGCACTTCGTGGTGAAGAAGTTCTTCATCTCGCTGGTGAGCCACGCCCGCAACATCTTCTTCAAGGCGCACCGTGATGCCGAGACCTGGAGCAAGGCGGTGATGTCGCCGCTGGTCAAACAGATCAAGGACCACAAGGAGCAGATGGACAAGCGGCTGGAGAACCTGCGCAAGGTCAACGAGTCGCGCGACACCCTGGATGAGCGCATGGGCGAGCTGAAGAAGCAGGCCCTGGTACTGAAGAAGCAGTACGAGGAGGTCAACGAAATCCTCAAGGTGCTCAACCGCCCGCTCGACAAACAGCCGGTCAAGCAGAAACCCGCCGCCTGAGTGCCCTCATAAGGGCGGTGGGGCCTGCACCAAGCTTGCACTGCCCTGGCGCCCTGTTTAGACTTTCCGCTTCCTTATAACGCCGTAGCGACGACTGCCGATGCCAGAGTCCATACCGGTCGATTCCGTCGGCCTGGTCACCCCGCAAACCGCCCACTTCGATACCCCGCTCAAGCTCGACTGCGGCCGTGAGCTGGCGGCCTACGAACTGGTGTACGAGACCTACGGCACGCCCAACGGCGATCGCAGCAACGCCATCCTCATCTGCCATGCCCTCTCCGGCGACGCCCACGCCGCCGGCTATCACAGCATGGAGGACAGGAAGCCCGGCTGGTGGGAGTCGGCCATCGGCCCCGGCAAGCCCATCGACACCGACAGGTTCTTCGTCGTCTGCCTCAACAACCTCGGCGGCTGCAAGGGCTCGAGCGGCCCCAACACCCTGAATAGCGAGACCGGCAAGCCGTGGGGCCCCGACTTCCCTATCGTCACCGTGCGCGACTGGGTAGAGAGCCAGGCGCGCCTCGCCGACCAGCTGGAGATCGAACAGTGGGCCGCGGTGATCGGCGGCTCCCTCGGCGGCATGCAGGTGCTGCAGTGGGCCATCGACTACCCGGACAGGCTGCGCCACGCGGTGGTGATCGCCGCCGCCCCCAACCTCACGGCGCAGAACATCGCCTTCAACGAGGTGGTGCGCCAGGCGCTGCGCTCCGACCCCGATTTTCACGACGGCCACTACTACGAACACGGCGTGGTGCCGAGCCGCGGCCTCAAGATCGCCCGCATGCTCGGCCACATCACCTACCTCTCCGACGACGCGATGCGCGCCAAGTTCGGCCGCGAACTGCGCGAGGGCAAGATCAATTTCGGCTTCGACGTCGAGTTCCAGGTCGAGAGCTACCTGCGCTACCAGGGCGAGAGCTTCGTCGAGCGCTTCGACGCCAACACCTACCTGCTGATGACCAAGGCCCTCGACTACTACGACCCGGCCGCCAACCACGGCGGCGACCTCTCCGCCGCGCTCGCCAACGTCAAGGCCAGCTTCTTCGTCGCCTCCTTCACCAGCGACTGGCGCTTCTCGCCGCAGCGTTCGCGCGAGATCGTCAAGGCGCTGCTCGATGGCGACAAGACCGTCAGCTACGCCGAGATCGAGGCCCACCACGGCCACGACGCCTTCCTCATCCCCATCCCCCACTACATGGAGGTGTTCGGCAGCTACATGCGCCGGGTCGCCGCCGAGATTAACGGCGAGGTAAAGGCATGAGCGAACTGCGCCCCGACCTGACCATCATCAGCGAGTGGATCAAGCCCGGCTCCCGCGTGCTGGACCTCGGCTGCGGTGACGGCACCCTGCTACACCACCTCAAGCAAGAGCGTAACGTCGACGGCTACGGCCTGGAGATCGCCCCCGACAACATCGCCGCCTGCATCGACAAGGGCGTCAACGTCATCCAGACCGACCTCGACGCCGGCATTAGCGACTTCTTCGACGAAGAGAGCTTCGACTATGTGGTGATGACCCAGGCGCTGCAGGCGATGAACTACCCCGACCAGCTGCTCAAGGAGATGATGCGCGTCGGCCGCGAGGGCATCGTCACCTTCCCCAACTTCGGCCACTGGACCACCCGCGTTCAGCTGGCCCTCGGCGGCAAGATGCCCGTCTCCACCGCCCTGCCCAACGAGTGGTACAACACCCCCAATATCCACCTCTGCACCTTGAAGGACTTCGAGCGTTTGTGTGAGAGGCTGGGGATTCGTGTACTGGAGCGCAGCGTCGTTGACCATGCGCATCGGTATCGGCTGGGGGGGAAGTTGTTGCCTAACTTGTTAGGCGAGATTGCGATATATCGGATTATTCAGGAATAACCAAAGCCGCCGGATTCTGCCTATAGTGCGCAGAATCTAATCTATAACACTGGGTGGCATACCATGGCACCCAGTGTTATAGTGAAATCACTAAGGGAGTAGTGATGAGGATATACAAGACCAAGGTCTTTGCCCGCTGGGCAGACAAGGAGGGCCTGCCCGACGATGATTTAATCTCCGCTATTACCGAGCTAGAGGCAGGGAGCGTAGAGGCTTCACTGGGAAACTATCTCTATAAGAAACGCATCGCCCGACAGGGCCAGGGCAAGCGGGGAAGCTATCGTACCGTTATCGCCTTTCGCCACGCAGAGAGGGCCTTTTTCCTCTTCGGTTTCGAGAAGGGTGCCAAAGACAATATCTCCAGCAAGGAGAAAAAGGCACTGGCCACAATGGCAAAACAGTTTATGGGCTACACCCAGCACGCGCTAGAAAAGGCGATGAAGAGCGGTGCACTGATAGAGGTTAAGGTGAAAAATGAGCAAGATAATTGAGGCGATGATCGAAACGGCCCACGACCTGCATGAAGCAGGGGTGATGGACGAGGTGACGATGCGCGAATTTGACGCCATGGCCCTGCCCCCTGTGAAGAGCTATACCCCGGCGCAGATTAAGCGTATACGCATGCAGAACAAGGTCAGTCAGCCGGTTTTTGCGGCGTTCCTGAATGCCAGCCCCTCGACCATCAAGGCCTGGGAGCGGGGGGAAAAGCACCCGAAGGGGGCGACTCTGAGGCTTCTGGAGATTGTTGAGCGTAAGGGGTTGGGGGCGTTGGTTGGGTAGGATGTAGTTATAGGGAGGAAATACGATGGAACAGTGTCGGGCTTGGGCGACGTATTTCCCACTTTCGTTAGCGACGTGTTTACACCAGTGCCATACATTCAAATCAAGCGGTTATGGTGAATATGGAGCGTTACATGTCATTTCTGACGCTTTGTAACATGTCGATTCTGATGTGGAATTATAGTTAGGCCTATGAAAAACATAATTACAATCACACTCATGTTGGCTCTCAATGCCGCCGAGGCAGGTGACAATCAACAACAATGGACACCTATAGTAGATTTCAGCTTAGAGGGTGGTAGTTACATAGAAACATTACACTGGGTTTCTGGCTGGTCATATGCAATAACCGAAATTGGTAAAGAAAATGCCAAATCAAATAACAAAGCCAGCGTCTGCTTGCCGCAACAGGGCTATATCGGCTCGCGAGAATTACTTGAAATCCTTAATGAAAAATACAAGGGTAAACAAATAACGTCTGAGGCCGCGTCAGTAACACTGTTGGCTGGCGTTAAATCAAGGTATGCCTGTAATGACTAAAAAAGGCCTAACAAACAGTTCAAGCCGACCCAACTCCGCGGCGCTTGTTTTGTGCTATTTAGCACAAATCCAAGCCCCGCTACGTCGGTCGGCTTAACAAGGCGTTAGCAGTAATAAGGGACATGCATTGAAAGATTTTTTTACATATATAGCTAAAGAATGGGAAATACTTTCTCAGGCACCGTTTGCTTTCCTGATATTGGCTGCAATTATGTTTGGCTTGGCATATCTGGCTGCAAAATGGCGATACACTGCTGTGATTGATCAGGTTCGGGCTTCAAATGAAACATTAAAAGAAAGACTACATCTTAAATCTGATCAGGCTGAGACATATAAAGAAAGAGCCTTAAAGTATGATGAAAAAGTTCTCGAAGTTGTTGACTCAAGCGAAATTACATTAAAAGAAAAATCATTAGATTTCGTGAAAAATCTTAGAGAGTTTATAGAGCGATATAAACGTGAGGACCAAGCTGTTCAAGATAATGAATGGATTGAAATGACACAAGCGAAATCAGAGGAAGACAAAAATAAGCTTTGGCATAAGTTTACGAGTGCTAGTTCCAGGTTGTCTAATGAAAGGAACTCCGAGTATGAAAGGCGTTTTAAAGTCGACGCCATTCTCCTTCGTGATGAATTGCGTAGTAGATTGAAAGATTATGAGCCAGATGACAATTTCCGTGACAGTGCATATGAGCACCCGACTAACTATTTTGGTTTTAATGATGTAGCTAACGACATTGAGACGATGGCTAAACTTTTAATAACTGCCAACAACTAAATCAAGCCAACGCCAAAAAGAATAATAGGGGACAGACAGAATAATAGGGGACAGACCACGATTTCATGGCTAACAACGGGGCTCAGGGGATTCAAGGGATCATAGTAGTTTAAAACGACCCAAGGGAATAAGGATGAACATGGACAGACCACGCGCTATTACGGTAATTGCATGGCTTAACATTGTTACAGGAGTTATTGCCCTGCTTACACAGTGGGAGTTTCTGCTGAACCCAGGGCAGCTACGTGAACCTTTACTGACCATAGGTTCATCAGTTTCTCTATACCTGTTTCAAACCGGTTTAGTTTCTATCGCTCTGATAGCCTCAGGAATCGGTTTGCTAACAGCAAAATCATGGTCGTGGTTGGCATCCGTTATTCTGCAATGTAACGCCATCATATTTGCCGTTTACTCGATGGTTATCATTGGCAGTTCCATGCCGGCTATCGTTCAGGTCAAGCAGCTGATTCCTCTGGCGGTGTCGATACTTATTCTTGTTTACCTTTTGAGGAGCGCATCGATAGATTATTTCGGTGTGCACAGGACAAATATCGGGAACCTGCTGAGCTATGCTTTTTCATCCAATATTGGGCTGGTTGTTCTATTAGGGATGGTCCGTTGATAGCTATAACATCCACGTCAAATTCAACACAACAGGGTTAGCACCCGCTAACAAAGTACCAAAATGGAAATAAACAATCGACAAATTCACGGAAAACTCCTCATGGCCACAGGCGTCGGCCACATACTCCTGGCAATCCTGCCCGGCGTCTTCGGCGACCAGTTCCTGCAGTTTTCACACAGCGGGTTCTTTAACATCAGCAGCGGGGCGGCAGACTTCTCGTTTTTTGGCGGCTCGTTAAACTATGAGGAGTTTGCGGCGTTCTGGTTTTTCTATGCCGGCCCGATAATGTTCATTTACGGCCAGGTCGTCGATCGAATTGAACGGTCGGAAGGCGGCGTACCCTCGGCCATTGCAAAGGGCTTCCTGGTAGTCTCGTTGATTGGCGCCTATATGGTGCCGCTATCGGGGATGACCTTTGTTCTGCTTCCGCAGGCTATATGGATGGTTGTGCGGTCAAAGAAAGAGTAAGTCGCCCGGATGCAGTAAAACGACTTCCGGGATCACTCCGTCTCCACTCATCCCCGCGGCAACTCCTTCACATAGAGGTCCTGCTTGGGGTAGGGGATCTCTATCCCCTGCGTCATAAACTGCTTGTAGATGGTGGTCAGCATGGAGTCGATTACGCGTCCGCGCAGTGACGGTTCCTCGATCCAGCCGAGCAGTTCGAAATCGAGGCTGGAGTTACCGAAGTTGCGAAGACGTACTCGCGGCTCCGGTTCGGCACAGATCGCCTCCTCCGCCTCGGCCACCGCCATCAGCACCGCACGCACCGCATCCACGTCGCTGCCGTAGGCGACCCCCACCTTGATGCGGATGCGATACTTGGTATGCGGACCGCCCGACTCGTTGATGATCTTGGTATTGCCCATGATGCTGTTGGGAATCGTCACCTCCACATCATCGCGGGTGAGCAGGCGGGTACTGCGTATGCCGATATGGGTGATCTCACCACGCTCACCGCTATCGAGTACCACGTAGTCACCGATCTTGTAGGGGGCATCGGCAAGGATGAAGACACCGGAGAAGAGGTTGGCCAGGGTGTCCTTGGCGGCAAAACCGACGGCGATACCCACAATCCCCGCCGAGGCGAGCCAGGCGGTCATGTCGATGTGCCAGGCGGTAAAGATGAGGTAGATAGCCAGACCGACGATCAGCAGCAGCGCAATATTTTCGAACAATGGCAGGGTCTGGCTACTGACGGTGGCAAAGCGGTCACTGTGACTGGCCATCTTTCGCAGCAGCAGGCGCGCGCTACGCAGCAAGAACTGTGACCACAGCAGCACCGCATAGCTGCTCATCAGGGAGAGGACCAGTGACTCCAGGCGCGCCACAGGCTCGAGCGCCGTCATCGCAGCGCTCAGGCCCAACATAACTATGCTTTGAAACAGCGGCCGGGCAACAAACTCCAGCAGCTGATTGTCGAGCTCACTTCGGCTGCGTGCGGCAACGGCCCTCAACATGCGCATCACAATGCGGTCGACGACCACCGCAAGTAGCAGGGCCAGCATCACCAGCGCAACGGCACGCAGCAGCTGATGCTGCTGCAGATAGTCGAACAGCGGTGCAAGCATCGTCACCAGACTCTCCATCAGGGGTTGTTGTTGATCCACGTTGTCACCTGCTATCCGCTAAGTGTCTGACTTAATCTGGCTGCCACGCGGCGAGGCCAGTTGAGGGCATCATGCACTACTCCCCTCATGAAATAAAAGGGGGCAATAGACATTAATACACTACGCTCACCTGTCGCTATTGAACCTCTCCCCCCACGCACCCTCTAACCACTACAATCAACATGGACAGCCAACCAGGAAAAAACAATGAACAAACTGACAAGCACCCTCGCCGCCCTGCTCTGCCTCTTTGCCTCTGCCACCTCAAGCGCTGCAGAAGATTCACGCCAACTGGTCGAACTGCCTAGCATGATGCAGCAGCACATGATGGGGAATATGCGCGACCACCTGACGGCGATTAACGAGATCCTTCATCACATGGCGGCCGACCGGCTGGAACAGGCGGCGCAGGTCGCGGAGTCGCGCCTCGGTATGAGCTCGCTGGAGTTGCACGGCGCCTCCCATATGGCAGGGTTCATGCCGCAGGAGATGCGCCAGGCGGGTACCGCCATGCACCGGGCGGCGAGCCGCTTTGCCCTCAAGGCGCAGGAGGGCGAGGCGCTGCCCGCCTACCGGGCCCTCTCCGATGTAACCGCCGCCTGCGTCAGCTGCCATGCGGGCTACCGCATCCGGTGATACGGCAGTGTGGCTGGCCGCACTATCGACGGCTATCAAGCTCGCCAAACTTGGCTATGCTTAGCTGCACACCAGTTGCAGGGGAGGTGCTACACGATGAAAAAACCCATCAAATACGCGGCATTCGGCCTGCTGCTCTTTTCCCTGTACGGCCATGCCGGGTCGATGAGGCCGTTCGGCAATTGGGGCGAGCCACCGCCAGACGACCCCCTGTCGCATGGCGGTCGCCTTTATGACAAGTGGTGGGCTGAGTTGCGACTGCCAGAGCCGTCATCGACTCACCCCTCCTATCCGCAAAACGGTCGTAAACAGGGGAGTGTTACCTGGCGCTGCAAGGAGTGTCACGGCTGGGATTATCGCGGCAACTCGGGCCACTACGCCACGGGCAGCCATTACACCGGCATTCCCGGCATCAATGCCTACGCCGGTGGCGACGCATCCGCGGTGACTCAAATCCTGACCAACCCCACGCACAACTACCAGAGTGTTCTGCCACTACAGGCACTGGGCCTACTCGCTGGCTTCGTCACCCAGGGGCAAATCGATATGAACAAATATATCGATAGCAAAACAGGCGACGTCGCCAGCGCGAATGCACGTCAGGGTCGGGAGCTCTTCGATACGAATTGCGCGCGCTGCCATGGCCCTGACGGCCGCGATATCAATTTTAGTGGCGATCCGGCCAGGCCCGAATATATCGGCACACTGGCACGAAGCAATCCCTGGGAGGCCCTGCACAAGATCAGAAATGGCCACCCGGGCTCCGCCATGCCGATGCGACACGGAATGATGGGACGGTGGCGGCACAACGAGGCCATGCCGCCATTTCGTTCGCTAAGTATTGAGGAACAGGTTGCGATACTTGCCTATACGCGCACCCTCGCTGAGAAGTAGTCCCAACGGCATCATAAAAACGGTAGGCATCTCTTAATTCCACTTCTACTCCCTCCGGCAACTCGCAATCGCCGGGGCCCGCTGTATCAGCCCGTCGTCGCTGATCGCGGCAACCATGAAGCGGGCAAAATCGACCCGGCGGGTGCGGTTGTGAGCCAGCGCCGGGTCGCCCACATGCTCTCGCCAGATCGGCAGCCCCTCCGATTCGCCCTCCTCCATATCGCTGCAGCGCACCACCGTCCAACGCCGCGCGCTGGCGGAGATGCGGCGGCACGCCTCCACCTGGTCGTCGATGTCGGCAAGGCGCAGTAGGCGGACAAGCCAGCCAAACAGCGCGACAAAGGACTTCAGCCTCCAGCTGTAGCGGTCCCTGCCGTCTCGTGAGATGTGCCAGCCGCAGGAGAAGATCAGTCGTGCCTGCTCGGGCGCATAGTCCAGCACCGCCTGTGCGGTACCGGTCGAGTAGCCCTCAACACCCCACGGCACCAGTACCGTCAGCACCGCGTCGCAGCCGGCCACGGCGCGCTTAATCACCTCCCGCTCATTGGTCCTGCCGGGGATGATCTCTATCTGCCCGGCAAAGCGGGCCAGCTTCTCCCGACTCTCAGGGCGGCAGACGCCGACCACCTGGTAGCCCTGCTGCAGGGCCTGTTCGACCATGTACTGCCCCAACTTGCCCGAGGCCCCAACGATACACACCTTGCCCTGTTTCATGGCTCTCTCCCTCTGTCATCACTCTGCCCCCAGTCTAGCTATGCATATTTTTCTGTCTTCACCGTTTAATGCATACGTGCTATACAGTTATGCATGGAATGGAACCCTGTTAATTTCGACTGGAACCACGTTCGCGCCTTTCTGGTGACCGCCGAGGAGGGCTCCCTCTCTGCGGCCGCCCGCGCCCTCGCGATCACCCAGCCGACACTGAGCCGCCAGGTCTCTGCGCTGGAGCAGGAGATGGGGGTGACCCTGTTCGAGCGTGTTGGCAAGGGGATGGCGCTGACCGCCGGTGGGGAGCAGCTGCTCGAACACGCCAGGGAGATGGGGGAGGCCGCCACCGCACTAAGCCTCGCCGCCAGCGGACAGTCCCAGTGCCTGGAGGGGAGGGTGACCGTCTCCGCCAGCGAGATCGACGCCCTGCTCAGGCTCCCCGCCATCGTCACACAGCTCCAGCTGCTGGAGCCCGGCATTCAGATCGAGATCATCGCCACCAATGAGAGCAGCGACCTGAAACGGCGCGAGGCCGATATCGCCCTACGCAGCTACCGGCCGACGCAGGGCGACCTTATCGCCAAAAAGGTGTGTGAGGAGCGGGTCTGGTTTTACGGCAGCAGGGAGTATCTGGCGCAGCTGTCAGCTCATGAGCCGGAGCAGTTTTTCACCGCGCTCAAGATCATCGGCTTTGATCAGACCGAACAGCTGCTCAGCGTCGTTCAGCAGGCGGGCTGGCCCGTCGACAAGCGCAACATCGGCCTCGTCAGCCACTCCCATATGGTCCACTGGCAGCTGGTCAAGGCCGGTGCCGGCGTTTCGCTCTTCCCCGAGCAGATCGGCAGAGAGGAGAGCGATATCGAGATCGTCAGGCCGGAGCTGGGACCGCCGGTCACCGTCCCCCTGTGGCTGGTCTGCCATCGCGAGCTACGCACCAGCCCGCGGGTACGGCGGGTGTTTGAAATCCTCGCGGACGCCCTCGCTACCGACTCAGTCGATTAGCTCACACGCCCGCTCCGCCAGCGCGGCAATGGTGCGTGAGGGGTTGAGCCCCAGCGGGCGGGGGATGGCGGCGCCGTCGAGCACGTAGAGCCCGGGGTAACCGAACACCTCGCCCTTGTGGTCGACCACCCCCTCCTCGGCA
>JBNKUL010000062.1:0-81825 GCA_050298555.1 Thiohalomonadaceae bacterium | reverse complement strand
GTGGGTGAGTACGCCGGAGCGGTGGCCCTGCAGCAGGCGCGCCTGCTGCACGAAGGTCAGCAGCGCCTTTTCGCCGTCCAGCGGCGCGGGCAGGCGCATGAACATGGCAAGGCCGGGAGTCTCCAGTTCGCCCATCTTGTCGATATCGAAGCTGCCCGGCTCCAGCACATTGGCGACGCTGAACAGCGGCTTGTCGCTGTCGAGGTCGGTGTAGTGGAAGATCCCCATCTCGCCGTGCTGCAGGCCGCATAGCTCCATCGCGTCGAGCAGCTGCATGCCGTTGTAGCTGCCCCCCTCTGCGGCCATCAGGCTGAGGATGATCACCTCTTCTTCCGCTGGCTCTTCCGGTGCCTCCTTAACGGGCTCCTCGGCAAGCGGCTCCACCTCTTCGGCAACAGGTTCGGCATCTTTGCTCTCGGTGGTGATCCCCTCGAGACCGTCCAGCGCCTCGTCGGCGGGCTCGTCGTCGCGCTTGGCGGGGATCGGCACCACCTCCCAGTCGTCGTCGAAGGGGTTCTGTTGCTGGCTCAGCGGGTCGATGGTGCCCTCATCGAGCGTTTCCATCTCACTCTCCGGCCACTGCTCCGCCTCTTTCTTGCGGCGTGACTGGATGCGGTCCCACAGGTAGATGCCGACAAGCAGGGCGACGCCGCCGGCGATAAGGATGATGCGTAGTGTGTCCATGGTGGAATTTTAGACCCCGGCCAGGTCCATCGCCTCGGCCACGTCCACCGCAACGAGGCGGGAGACGCCAGGCTCGTGCATGGTGACACCGGCCAGCGTAGTGGCCAGCTCCATGGTCGCCTTGTTGTGGGTGATGAAGATGAACTGCACGGACTCCGACATCTCCTTCACCAGCTTGCAGAAGCGGCCGACGTTGGCCTCGTCCAGCGGCGCGTCCACCTCGTCGAGCATACAGAAGGGCGAGGGGTTGAGGTCGAAGATGGAGAACACCAGCGCCACCGCGGTGAGCGCCTTCTCGCCACCGGAGAGGAGGTGGATGGTGGAGTTGCGCTTGCCCGGCGGGCGCGCCATAACGGTCACGCCGGTATCGAGCAGGTCGTCGCCGGTCAGCTCCAGGTAGGCGTGGCCGCCACCGAACAGGCGCGGGAACTTGGCCTGCAGCCCGGCGTTGACCTTGTCGAAGGTCTCCTTGAAGCGGGTACGGGTCTCGCGGTCGATCTTGCGGATCGCGTTCTCCAGGGTCTCGATCGCCTCCAGCAGGTCGGCGTTCTGCGCATCGAGGTAGTTCTTGCGCTCTGACTGCTGCTCGTACTCCTCGATGGCCGCGAGGTTGATCGGGCCGAGGCGCTGGATACGGTTGCCGATGGCCTCCAGCTGACGCTCCCACTCCTGGATATTGGCCTCGGCGGGCAGCTCCTCGAGCACCTGATCCACCTCGAAGCCCCCCTCCTTGAGCTGCTCCTGCAGGGTCTGGCGGCGCACCTTGCTCTCCTGCCAGGTCATACGCAACCGCTCCAGGCCGTTACGAATATTCTGTGCCGCCTGCTCCGCCTTGTGGCGGTTGTTCTCCAGCTCGCGCAGGCCGTGGTCGATGTCGCCTACCTGGCGGCGGGCCTCGTTGAGGCGCTCCTCCACCTGCATGCGCTTCTCCAGCAGCCCCTCCAGCTCCAGCCCCTTCTCCTCGATGGGGGCATCACCCTCGGCCAGGGCCAGCTTCAGCTCCTCGCGACGCTCGGCAAACTGGGAGAGCTGCTGGTCGGTACGCTCCAGGCCCGATTTGGTGGAGTCGAGCTCGGTACGCATGGTCTGGATGCGCACGGTCAGCTCCTGCGCCGCCTCGCGGTCGCTGCGCGCCTGGTCGCGGGAGGTATCGAGCCGCTCGCGCAGCTCGTCGCGGCGCTGGGAGAGCTCCTCGCGCTGGTGGGCCAGCTCCTCCATCAACTCCAGCGCCTTGTGCAGGGTGGAGCGGGAGGTCTTGATCTGCTCTTCGTTGGCGGCGATCTGCTCCTGCAGCTCGCTCGCCTCGCTGTGCAGCCGTTCGCGACGGCTGGCGATCTGTTCGGCACGCGCCTGCTTGGCACTGAGGTCGGAATTGATCTCGGACTGGGCGCGGTTGGCCTCGTTCAGTTCGCGCTGCGCGCCCTCGCGGTCCGCCTCCAGCTGCTTGACCAGTGCCCGGCCCTCTTCCACGCTCTGCTGCAGCTGCTCGCTGCGCTCGCTGAGGGCCTCGATGGTCTCGGTCAGCTCCTTCAACTCCTGCTCGCGGTGGAGCACGCCGGAACGCTCGTCGGCGTCGCGCACCACACGCAGCCAGCTGGCGCCCAGCCACAGGCCGTCGCGAGTGATGACCGATTCATTGCCACTGAGGGAGGCGCGCAGGCTGAGGGCCTCTTCCAGGGTCTCGGCAGCGTAAATGCCGCTGAGCATACCGCCGACCGGCAGGCTGGACTCGACCTTGGTGGCGAGGGGGGTGCCCTTGTCGCCGCCGCCAGTATTGCTATTGGCCGTGCTGGCGGCGGAGGTATCGAACAGGGTGAGAGAGCCGTGTTCCAGGCTGCCGAGGGTGCCGAGCAGCGGGTCCATACCGTCGATGCAGACCGCCTCCAGGTGGTCACCGAGCACGCACTCCACGGCGCGCTCCCAACCCTCGGCCACCTTCAGCCCCTGGGCCAGGCGCTGGGCATCTTTCAGGTTCTGCGAGGCGAGCCAGTCACTCACCGCGCCTTTACCTTTTCCTAGGGCGGCCTGCTGCAGCGCCTCCAGCGAGGCGTGGCGCCCCTTCTTGCTCTGCAGCTCACCACGAATCTCGTCGAGGGAGCGGCTGTCCTGATGGTTCTGCTCGCGCTGCTCGTTGATGCGGCCGATGGCATCGGAGAGCTTCTCCTGCAGCATCTCGGCCTTCAGCTCGCCCTCCGCCTTGCGCTCGGCCAGCAGCTCGATCTCCTCGTCGAGGTTGCCGCCGGTGAGGATCTGTTGCTCGTCCTCGATGCGCTTGAGGCGCTGCTGCAGCTGGCCGTCCTGCTGTTCCAGCTGCTGGATGCGGGTACGCTCCACCTGGGAGGTCTGCGCCGGCTCGTTGGCCTCGCGGTTGAAGGTATCCCACTGCGACTGCCAATCATGCATCTGCTGCTCGGCCTCGGCCAGGGTGGCGGCGGAGAGCTCCTCGGCCTCCTTCGCCAGCTGGTGCTGCGGCTCCAGCTCGGAGAGCATTGCCTCCAGCTCCTGGATACGTGAGCTGTCCTTGTCGATGTGTACCTGCGCCTCGTTCCAGGAACGCTCCAGCTGCTCCAGGTCCTGGCGCTGCTGCTGGTAGCGCTCTTTGGCGTGCTGGATGGTCTGCTCCATGCGGGCGATATCGGCACCGATGCCGTAGAACTCGCTCTGGATCTGGTTGAAGCTTTCGGTGGCCTCCACATGGGCCTCGCGCTTGACCTCGATCTCCGCCTCGGCGGCGCGCTGGTGGGCAACCTGGGCCTCGAGCGCGGTCTCCTCCTCGCGCAGCTTGCCCTCCTGCCCCTTCATGTCGCCGTCTAGGGAGCGCCAGCGTAGCGCCTGCAGCTGCCCTTTGTAGCCGCGCTCCTCCGCCTTCAGACTCTTGTAGCGCTCAGCGGTGGCCGCCTGGCGCTGCAGGTGGGAGAGCTGCTTGTCCAGCTCCTCGCGCAGGTCGTTAAGGCGATCCAGGTTGTCGCGGGTGTGGCGCATGCGGTTTTCGGTCTCGCGGCGGCGCTCCTTGTACTTGGAGATGCCGGCGGCCTCCTCGAGGAAGGTTCGCAGCTCCTCGGGCTTGGCCTCGATCAGGCGCGAGATGGTGCCCTGCTCGATGATGGCGTAGGAGCGCGGCCCCAGGCCGGTGCCGAGGAAGATATCGGTGATATCGCGGCGGCGGCAGCGGGCACCGTTCAAATGGTAGAGCGACTGACCGTCGCGGGTGACGGTACGCTTGATGGAGATCTCGTTATACTGGGCGTACTGGCCGCCCACGGTGCCGTCGGTGTTGTCGAACACCAGCTCGATGGAGGCCTGTCCCACCGGCTTGCGCGAGTTGGAGCCGTTGAAGATGACGTCGGCCATGGAGTCGCCGCGCAGGTGCTTGGCGGAGCTTTCGCCCATTACCCAGCGCACCGCGTCGATGGTGTTGGACTTGCCGCAGCCGTTGGGGCCGACGATGCCGGTCAGGTTGGTCGGCAGGCCGATGGTGGTGGGGTCGACAAAGGATTTAAAGCCGGCGAGTTTGATCTTGCTCAGTCGCATATGGGGTATCTGGAGTCCAATTTCTTATCGCGGCCGCCGTGCTTGGCGCCGTCAGGTATTCGTAAAATCAGTGATCGGTTGGGATTTATACTAAAGAAAACAAGATGTTATCCCCTAACCCGCGCCTCATGCGCGCCCGGCGGTCTTTTGCCCAGTTCGGCTTCGACTCCAGCGGCTTTTCAGCTACAATTCCGGGCCGACAAAATTACCATGAAAGACACTGCCATGCCTAGCCAACCCTCCAAGGAACTTGAGACCTTCGACAACCCGATGCCGGAGCGCGACTACACCATCCGCATCGACGTACCGGAGTTCACCTGCCTCTGCCCCAAGACCGGCCAGCCGGACTTTGCCACCATCCACATCGAGTACGTGCCGAGCCAGCAGTGCATCGAGCTCAAGGCGCTGAAGATGTACATGTGGTCCTACCGCGAAGAGGGCGCCTTCCACGAGAAGGTGACCAACACCATGCTGGACGACTTCGTCAAGGCGTGTAACCCCCGCTTCATGCGCGTCACCGGCAAATTCAACGTCCGCGGCGGCATCTACACCACCGTGGTGGCCGAGCACCGCGCCGCCGACTGGAACCCGCCACAGCCGGTGACCCTGCCTTAACAGCATGGAGGTCCGTAGCGGACCTCCTACCATTTCAGCTCAAGGCTAACCAACTCCCCCAACGCCTGACGTATAGCCCGCACGCTCGGATACTCCGCCAGCGCCGGCTCGTCAAACCCGCCGTGGCAGGTGAGGCTCATCACGCCGGGCTGTCGCGGCGAGTGCAGGCGGTGGCGCACGGTGCGGCTAAGCGGTGAGTGTGAGCGGTACTCATACCGCTCCGTATCGGCGGCGAGGCGAAGCGGAAACTCTGCCGCGACCACACGGTCCCACCCGGTGGCGACACCGGTCACGTTAAAAGTGTCGGGCTCGATGGTGGTGTTGCCGTCGCTTAGCTGTTCGACTTCAAAATTACAGTGCGGCAGGTACTGGTTCAGTTCGATCTTGCCCATCACCCTCCCCCCCTGAATGAATACCCGGGCCTGGCCATCCGGCACCGTCAGCGACTGATGCAGCACAAACCGGCTCCCCACTCCCACCCGGGAGGCCGATGAGCCCTCGTCCTTTACCACCGGCACCGCACAGGCCGTCAGCAGCGCAACAAGGGCGACATTGATAAGCAGTTTCGGCATCATGATCTCTTCTCCACGATTAATAGGTAGATAGTAGGTAATGGGCGAGAAAAGTTCGATATTCGTCGGCATCGACTTCGGCACCTCCGGCTGCCGTGCCTGCGTTATCGACGAGAGAGGTGCCATACTGGCTGAGGCGACCGAGCCGCTGCCTGAACCGTTGCGCAACGGTAACGCCGTCGAGCAGGACCCAGAGCTGTGGTGGACCGCCCTCAAGAGACTGCTCGCCGCCCTCCCCGCACCCATCCGCGCCCAACTCAACTCCCTGGCCATCGACGGTACCTCGGGCACGGTGCTGCTGGCTGACGAGAATGGGACAGCCATCACCCCTGCGTTGATGTACAACGATGCCAGCGCACAGGGCGAGCCCCGTGGGCAATGGTTGTTGCGGCGCCACCCAGAGGCGGCGCGACTGCACTCTCAGGCGGACTGGCTGAGTTTTCGCCTCACCCACCGCCATGTATGCGACGCCAATAACGCCCTGAAGCTGGGCTGGGATCCCGTGCGGGGACATTGGACCGATGGGCTTATGGACGCCCCCTTGCCAGAGGTGGTCGATGCCGGTACACCAATTGGGCCGATTCTCCCCGCTGTGGCAGTAGAGCTGGGGCTGCCACCGGGACTCATCATCATCAGCGGCACCACCGACTCCACCGCCGCCTTTATCGCCTCCGGTGCCTCGCAGCCGGGCGAGGCGGTCACCGCCCTCGGCTCCACCCTGGTGTTGAAGGTGATCGCGGAAAAACCGGTCTTTGCCCCAGAGTACGGCGTCTACAGCCACCCCCTCCCCCCGTCGATGGGAGGGCTGTGGCTGGTGGGCGGCGCCTCCAACTCCGGCGGTGCGGTGCTGCGCCACCTCTTCGACGACCAGCGCATGGCCGAGCTGAGTCGGCAACTGAGGCCGGGGGAGCCCACCGGCCTCGACTACCTGCCGTTGCCCGCGCCGGGCGAGCGCTTCCCCGTCAACGACCCGCAGTTGATGCCTCGCCTCACCCCTCGCCCCGCTGACGATCGATTGTTCTTCCAGGGGCTGCTGGAGGGGATCGCGCGAATCGAAAAGGCGGGATATGACAAGCTTGCCGAACTCGGCGCCCCCTACCCGGTCTCACTACGCAGTAACGGCGGCGGTGCCGCCAATGCGGCCTGGACACAAATCCGCGCCCGGCTGCTGGGGGTGGAAATGGTGGAGGCCGCGCACAGTGAGGCGGCCTACGGTGCCGCGCTATTGGCACGCGGCGGCGCGGCCACCTAATGCCCCATCTGTGCGACAATGCCCGCACTCGCAACACTACGAATTTAAAAGGAAAGTTACATGCTGGATAAACCCTTCATCGGCGCAGGCGCCCTGATTCAGGGGCTGGGCCTGCTCAATACGCCGGGGCTGCGCCGTTTCGTCGCCATGCCGCTGCTGATCAATATCCTGCTCTTCACCGCCTCGATCTGGGTACTGGCGGCCCAGTTCAGCCCACTGGTGGACGGCTGGCTGGCCGGACTGCCCGACTGGCTGCTGTGGCTGGAGTGGTTGTTCTGGCTGCTGTTCGCCCTCACCGCGCTGCTGCTGGTCTTCTACTCCTTCTCCATCCTTGCCAATATCGTCGCCTCGCCCTTTAACAGCCTGCTGGCCGAGGCGGTGGAGAAGCACCTTACCGGTCAGCCACTGCCCGACGGTGGTAGCCTTGCGCAGGCGCTGAAAGAGGCCCCCAGGGCGATCGTCGATGAGCTGCGCAAGCTCGGCTATATGGCGGTACTGGCGATCCCGGTTTTCCTCCTCTCCTGGTTCATCGCCCCCCTCGCCCCGTTCCTATGGGCACTGTTCGGTGCCTGGATGCTGGCGCTGGAGTACGGCGACTACCCGATGGGTAACCACGATATGCGCTTTGGTGAGCAGCGGGCGCTGCTGCGCCGCAACAAGCTGCTGTCACTGGGATTCGGAGGCGCCACCCTGGCCGCCACCCTGATCCCCCTGGTCAATTTCCTGGTGATGCCGGCGGCGGTGGCCGGGGCGACGAAGTTGTGGGTGGAGGAGTTTAAAGGGGAATAAGGTTGTAGGAGCGAGCGCTGCTCGCGAATGATTCGCGGCGAGGGCACCGCTCCTACGAAAGGAAACGCTTCAGCCTCTCCACCCCTTCGCGCAACTGCTCCATCGAGGTGGTGTAGGCAAAACGCAGGTGCTGCCCGGCAAGGTTGCTGCCGAAATCCCTTCCGGGCGTCACCGCCACCCCCGCCTGTTCCAGCAGGCGCTGGGCGAAGGCGTAGCTGTCGTCGCTAAAGCGGCTGCAGTCGGCATAGAGATAGAAGGCCCCCTCGGGGGTGACGGGGATGTCGAAACCCAACTCCCGTAGTGCCGGCAGCAGGTAGTCGCGACGGCGCTGGAACTCCAGCCGCCGCTCCTCCAGGATCGCCGTGGTCTCCTCACTGAACGCCGCCAGCGCGGCGTGCTGCGCCAGGGTCGGCGCGGCGATGAAGAGGTTCTGCGCCAGCTTCTCCACCGCCTCCACATAGGCCTCGGGCACCACCAGCCAGCCGAGGCGCCACCCGGTCATGCAGAAGTACTTGGAGAAGCTGTTGATGAGGAACAGCTCGTCGCTCAGCGCCAGCGCGGTGGGGGTGGTCTCGCCGTAGAGCAGGCCGTGGTAGATCTCATCGACCAGCAGCCGCCCGCCGTGGCCACGCGCCACCGCCTCCATCGCCCTGAGCTCATCTCCAGGGATCAGGGTGCCGGTGGGGTTGGAGGGGGTGGCAAGCATCGCCGCCACGGTGTTCTCCCGCCACTCGGCCTCCAGCTGCTGTGCCGTCAGCTGGTAGTGGCTCTCGGCCCCCACCGCCACGGCCCGCGCCTTGCCCTCGATAAAGCGCACGAAGTGGCGGTTGCAGGGATAGCCGGGGTCGGCCAGCAGCACCTCCTCGCCGGGATTGAGCAGTACACCGAGGGCCAGCAGCAGGGCGCCGGAGGCACCGGGGGTAATAATGATGCGCCGCGCCGCCACCTCAACGCCATGACGCTGGCGATAGAAGTCGGAGAGCGCCTGGCGCAACTCGGGCAGTCCCAGGGCCGGGGTATAGTGGGTCTTACCCGCCGCCAGCGCCTGCTGCGCCGCATCGAGGATAGGTTGCGGGGTGGTGAAATCGGGCTCGCCGATCTCCATGTGGACGATGGAACGCCCCGCCGCCTCCAGCTCGCGGGCACGCCCCAGCAGCTCCATCACATAGAAGGGCTCGATCTCGCCCATGCGCTGGGCGAGATGATCCGGGGATCCCTTAGCCGTTTGCATGCAGGCGCTTCACCAACGCCAGGTCGAGGTAGGTGGCATCACCCGCATCGCCCGCAAGCACGGTAAAGGGCTGGTCCGGCTCGCCCCAGTGGTCCAGCACGATGGCGGCACCGTCAAACTCCTCGTCGGCGGTATAGCCGTTGACCGCCACGATGGTGGTCAGCTCGGCGCCGCGCGAGGCGAGGATGCCGTTGTGGGAGTCCTCGAAGGCGATGCACTCCTCGGGCTTGAGGTTCATCTGCTCCATCGCCCAGGTGTAGATGTCGGGGGCGGGCTTCTTGGCCGGGACGATGTCGCCGGCGGCGATCACCTCGAACCAGGACATGGCGTCCGGGTCCATGGCGTTTTCCACCAGTGCGGAGACATTCTCCGGGGTGGTGGTGGTGGCCACGGCCAGACGCATTCCGGCGGCGCGGGCCTCCTCGATCAGGCGTTTTACGCCGGGGCGCAGCGGGATCATCCCCTCGGAGAGCATCTGCACATAGTGTTTGGTCTTGGAGGCGTGCAGCCCGGCGATAAAGTCGGCCAGCTCAGCTGGGCGCTCGAATTCGGTATTGAAGTTATCGAGGTAGTAGCGGATGCGCTCCTTACCACCGGTCACCGCCAGCAGCTTGCCGTAAAGCTCTTCGGACCACTCCCAGTCCAGACCGGCCTCGGCAAAGGCGCGGTTAAAGGCGACACGGTGACCGTCCCGCTCGGTATCGGCGAGGGTACCGTCAACGTCGAATAAAAGGGCTTTAAGTGTGCTCATGGTCTAAATCTTAGTCTGGCTGCAAAGACGCAGTAGACTACCCGACTATTATTTAAAATGCACCTCGCGATCCGACCCATTAGTTGCACCGTTCCCCCACATCTGATATAGATGCGCGCTTGATTTTTTACGCTTCGCAGGAGACCCAAGCGTATGCCAGCTAAAAAAGCAGCGGCCCCGAAAAAGGCCGCGACCAAGAAAGCCGTAAAGAAGGCGGCCCCGAAGAAGGCCGCGGCCAAGAAGGCACCGGCTAAAAAGGCTGTGAAAAAGAGCGCCGCCAAGCCGCGCAGCAGCCAGGCTGTTCTCGAGGGCGCCGGCCACATCACACCCTATGTGGAGAAGAAGGGCGAGGAGTACATGAATCCCCGCATGGCCGACCACTTCCGCGACATCCTCAATGCGTGGAAGAGGGAGCTGATGGAAGAGGTGGACCGCACCATGCACCACATGCAGGATGAAGCGGCCAACTTCCCCGACCCGAATGACCGCGCCAGCCAGGAGTCGGAGTTCGCGATGGAGCTGCGCACCCGCGACCGCGAGCGCAAGCTGCTGAAGAAGATCGCCGAGTCCCTCGACCTTATCGACGAGGGCGAGTACGGCTACTGCGAAAGCTGCGGCGTGGAGATCGGCGTACGTCGCCTGGAGGCACGCCCCACCGCCAACCTCTGCATCGACTGCAAGACCCTGGACGAGATCCGGGAGAAGCAGCGGGTGTAAGGCCGGTGGCCCCAGCTCAAGCAACACCTGATAAAGAGGGGGCCACGGCCCCCTCTTTTGCGTCTCAACCCGGCTACCGTGGCCGCTTCGCCCCCTCGCCTACCGGCCCCCTCCACTTCGGCTCACTGATCGCCGCCATCGGCAGCTACCTGGAGGCACGACAGCGTAACGGCGAGTGGCTGGTACGCATGGAGGACCTCGACCCGCCGCGCGAGCTAGCCGGTGCCGCCGATACTATCCTGCGTACCCTGGAGCGCTACGGCTTCGAGTGGGACGGCCCGGTGCTCTACCAGAGCAACCGCCACGAGGCCTATCTTGACACCCTGGAACAGCTGCGCCGCGATGGTCGCAGCTACCGTTGCGGCTGCAGCCGCAGAGAGGTCGCGGAGCGAAACCAGCAGCGTGGCCTGCCCGCCTGGGTCTACCCCGGCTACTGCCGTAGCGCCGGTATCGGCGAGCACCGCCACCACGCCATCCGCTTGCTGTTGCCCCAGCATCTACAGGGGCAGGAGCTGGGCTTTGACGACCGCTGTCAGGGGCATTTCTCGCAGCAGCTGGAACGTGAGGTGGGCGATTTCGTGCTGCGCCGCGCCGACGGCCTCTTCGCCTATCAGCTGGCGGTGGTGGTGGACGACGCCTACCAGGGAATTAGCGAGGTGGTGCGCGGCAGCGACCTGCTCGACAACACCCCGCGCCAGATCGCCCTGCAACAGGCCCTGGGACTGCCTACCCCCAGCTATCTCCACCTGCCGGTGGTGGTCAATGCCCAGGGGCAGAAGTTGAGCAAACAGACCTTCGCCCAGGCACTGGATGACGAAAATCCCCTCCCCGCCCTGTGGCAGGGGCTGGCGTTTCTCGGTCAGCGGCCGCTAAAAGAGTTACTGGAGGGCGATATCGGTGACCTCTGGCGCTGGGCGCTGGAGCACTGGAACAGCGACATAATCCCCCGTAAACTCGCGATTCAACCTGGTTGGAGCAACTATGACCGACGTGACTGATGAGATAGAGGCGAAACAGGGAGGGGGCGCCCCATTCGAGATGCCGGAGAAACTGGAGCTGCTGGGCTACGGCCAGAGCTTCCACGATACCCTCTGTGAGATGCTGGAGAAGGTGCAGCTACTGGCCAACAGCAGCCGCCACGACATCGAAATACTCGCCCACTACACCCATGCCTATCAGGCACCTCGAAACACCACCATCATCACCGAGGGTGGCCAGGACCGCATGATCTGGTTTCTGGTCGAGGGTGAACTGGAGGTGATCAAGGAGAAGAGCGCCACGGAGCAGAAAAAGCTGGCGAAAATCCGCCCCGGTAAGAGCATCGGCGAGATGTCGCTTATCGACGAGCAGCCCCACTCGGCCAGCGTCGTCACCTCGCGCGACTCCACCCTGCTGCTGCTGACCCGTGATAACTTCTTCCGCATGGCCAAGGCACACCCGCGCCAGGGGATGAACCTGACCTGGCGGCTAGCACAACAGCTCAGCCACCGCCTGCGCCAGACCAGCGGCCAACTCGTCGACTACCTGTAGCGTAATCAAAGGTAATAACTTGTGAGTGAACAGAGCAACGAATTTCTCGCCGCCTACCGCGGCTATCTGAGCAACATCCTCAAGTGGGAACAGCTCGACACCCTGTGGGAAACGGTGCTGGGCCAGGCCGGTAAGGGCTGGTATGTCTATGCGGTAGGTGAGCCCCTTCCCAGCCAGCCGGTAAGCGCCGAGCAGTTGGCCACCTTCATCCAGGAGGCCGACAAGCTGCTGCATAGCGAGCACGAGGAGGACTACTGCGGCATCGTCTATGTGGATGACCGTGAGACCCCCTCCCTGGTCAAGATCTACGATCCCAACCACCTCGGCAGCTCCTGCGGTCCCGGCTTCGGCGAGGTACTGCCGGGCTGGGTGCTCTCCACCATGCCCCCGGTAGAGCTAGAGGCGGCCACACCACAGGCCAACAACCGCCGCCGCTGGTGGCAAAGGCTTTTCAACTAACCCTGATTAGGGCAGACTAGGGCAAAAAGCTATAACCACACAATAAATACAATAATTAATAACGGACGAGTAAACTATTGCCTTTATCAATGCCTACAGTCGAAACAGAAGAAGAAGAAGGGAGAGGGGGAGCCGATCCGGACGATAAGTACCGCCTCAAGCGGCGGACTGAGATCGTCCAGACCCTGCTCGATCTGAGCAGGAAGCCGGAACTTGTCAGTGCCTACTTCAATCAGGGCCGAGAGCAGATCATCACCACGGTGATCACCGTGCTGTCAGATCACGGACTGGTGCTGCTGGAGCTCGGCCCTGACCAGAAGAAAAACCAGAAACTACTGAGCTCCAAATACACCAACTGCTTCTCCAAGCACCTCGGTGTCGATGTGCGCTTTCGCCTCGAGAAGCTGCGCACCGCCCGCTACCAGGGCCAGACCGTGATCGCCGCCCCGCTGCCCGATAACATCCTGCGACTGCAGCGGCGAGAGTATTTCAGGGTAAACACCCCGATGATGAACCCACTGACCTGCACCATTCGCGATGTGGACGGCCCGCCGCTGAAGCTGCCGTTGGCAGACCTCAGTATCGGTGGCCTCTCCCTGGTCGATGCCGACCACGCACTGAGTGTGGAGCCGTTTAACGAACTGCTCGACTGCACCCTCTCCTTCCCCGACCATCCCGGCGGGATAGAGGTGGATCTGGAGGTCAGGGGCGTGTTTATGCAGGCAGGAGGCAAAGGCGAGATACAGCGGCTGGGCTGCGCCTTCGTCGATTTGCCCAATGACAAATTGAACTTTATCCAGCGCTATATCAACCGCCTGCAGCTACAGCAGAGGAACCTGCAGCGCCGCGACTAGGGTCAGAGGCGCCGCAGCAGCGGAGAGTTAGCTTAGGCGACCTTGACGAACTCGAAACCGTTCTGCGCCCAGCCAATTACACCACCACGCAGGTTAACCACCTTATCGAAGCCGTTCTGCGCAAGATAGGCGCAAACTTGCCCTGAACGGGCACCACTGCGACAGATGAAGACCACCTCTTCTTCGGGGCTGATCTCGTTCAGGCGATTGCCCAGCACCGACATGGGAATCGCCTCGGCACCGGGAATGGACCCCTGGGCGATCTCCATCGGTTCACGCACATCGATAATACGGAACTGCTTGCCTTCATCACCAATCCACTGGGACAACTCCTGGGAGTCGATCTCTTTCACGTTAGAGAAAAACATAATTACCGAGCCTTTTAGTCAAATATACAATTAGGTAACAGTATATTAGCTCTATCTAATATTTCAAGGGCCAGGTTCATATTCTGTCACCCCACAGTAATGTCCACAGTGGTGGAAATAGGCAGGGGGTATGATATGTTCAGCGCAATAAGAATGAACCGTCTAAGGAGTAGCTGCATGTCAAACCATTCAAAAGTCTATCCGGTCCCCACAGCATTCGCCGAGCAGGCCAATATCGATGAGGCGGGATACCAGCAGATGTACCAGCGCTCGATCGACGACCCCGAGGGATTCTGGGGCGAACAGGCGGGGGAGTTCCTCGACTGGTCCAAACCCTGGGACAAGGTACTCGACTGGAGCTTTGAGGGTGACGTGCACATCAAGTGGTTCGAGGGCGGCAAGCTCAACGTCGCCTACAACTGCATCGACCGCCACCTGGAGAGCCGTGGCGACCAGGTCGCCATCATCTGGGAGGGGGACGACCCCAACGTCGACAAGAAGATCAGCTACAACGAACTCTACGAGCACGTCACCAAACTGGCCAACGCCCTCAAGTCCCGCGGCGTGAAACGGGGCGACCGAGTCTGCATCTACATGCCGATGATCCCCGAGGCGGCCTACGCCATGCTCGCCTGCGCCCGTATCGGCGCCATCCATTCGGTGGTCTTCGGCGGCTTCTCCCCCGAGGCACTCAAGGACCGCATCCTCGACTCCGACTGCCAGGTGGTGATCACCGCCGACGAGGGGCTGCGCGGCGGCCGCCCGGTAGCGCTTAAGGCCAATACCGACAAGGCGCTGCAGGAATGCCCCAACGTGCACAGCGTGATCACCGTCAAGCACACCGGCGGCGATATCGCGTGGCACGAGGGGCGCGATATCTGGTATCACGAAATCGTTGCCGAACAGTCCACCGACTGCCCACCTGAACAGATGGACGCCGAAGATCCGCTCTTCATCCTCTACACCTCCGGCTCCACCGGCAAGCCCAAGGGGGTGCTGCACACCACCGGCGGCTACCTGCTCTACGCGGCGATCACCACCAAGTACACCTTCGATATCCATGAGGGCGACATCTACTGGTGTACCGCCGACGTGGGCTGGGTCACCGGCCACTCCTATCTCGTTTACGGCCCGCTGGCCATCGGCGCTACCACCCTCAGCTTCGAGGGCATCCCCACCTACCCCGACGCCTCGCGCTTCTGGCAAGTGGTGGACAAGCACCAGGTCAGCGTCTTCTACACCGCGCCGACCGCGATTCGCGCCCTGATGCGCGAGGGCAACGGGCCGGTGGAGCAGACCTCGCGCAAGAGCCTGCGCCTGCTCGGCACCGTGGGCGAGCCTATCAACCCCGAGGCGTGGGAGTGGTACCACAAGGTGGTGGGCGACTCGCGCTGTCCCATCGTCGACACCTGGTGGCAGACCGAGACCGGCGGCCACCTGCTCACCCCGCTGCCCGGCGCCACACCGCTCAAGCCCGGCTCCGCCACCCACCCCTTCTTCGGCGTGCAGCCGGCCCTGGTTGATGCCCAGAGCGGCAAGATCCTCGAAGGTGAGGCCTCCGGCGCGCTGGTGATGACCGCCCCCTGGCCGGGGATGATGCGCACCGTGTTCGGCGACCACGAGCGCTTCATCAAGACCTACTTCAGCGACTACAAGGGGATGTACTTCTCCGGCGACGGTGCGCGCCGCGATGAGGACGGCTACTACTGGATCACCGGCCGCATGGACGACGTACTCAACGTCTCCGGCCACCGCATGGGCACCGCCGAGGTGGAGTCCGCCCTGGTACTGCACGACGCAGTGGCCGAGGCCGCGGTGGTCGGCTTCCCCCACGAGATCAAGGGTGAAGGCATCTACGCCTACGTCACCCTGGTGAAGGGGATCGAGCCCACCGAGGAGCTACGCAAGGAGTTGATACAGCAGGTACGCAAGGAGATCGGCCCCATCGCCTCGCCCGATGCGATCCAGTGGGCACCGGGGCTGCCGAAGACCCGCTCGGGCAAGATCATGCGCCGTATCCTGCGCAAGATCGCCGCCAACGAGATCGACGCCCTGGGCGACACCTCCACCCTGGCCGACCCGGCGGTAGTGGATGACCTCATCGAGAATCGAGCCAATCGAGACTAATAGGAAAGGGGGATGCAGTCGCATCCCCCTTTTTCATTCTATCTTCCCTCCCCTCTGCCATACTTAGGCCATAGCTTTTTCACAGCGAGGAACGATCTGCGAATGGCAGAACAGGAGAGCAGCAAGCTAGACCTACTGGCCGGTATGGTAGGCCGCCAGGCATTGCGCCTGCCGCGCTATCTGCTGGAGCTGACCCTGTTTACCCTGCAGGCACTGCGCGAGTGGCGCGAACATAGCGACCTGCGCAACCGCGCCACCCTGCACAGCTTCGTCAGCCAGATGATCTTCACCGGCATCGACGCCCTGCCCCCCATCATCCTGCTGTCACTGGCCTCGGGGATCAGCATCACCAGCATGCTGCTGAAGAATGTGCAGGTGTTCGGTTCCACCGCCGATATCGTCAACATCCTCACCGAGGTGGTGGCGCTGGAGCTGGGCAGCCTGCTCACCGCCGTCATCCTGGTGGGGCGCTCGGGCTCGGCCATCGCGGTGGACCTGGGCAATATGAAGCTGAACCGCGAGATCGAGGGGCTGGAGCTGCTGGGGATCAATATTAACCACCTCTTTATTACCCCACGGCTGCTGGGCACCACCCTGTCGCACCTGATGCTGGCGGTCTTCTTCTCCTCGCTCTCGGTGGTGAGCGCCATCGTCTTTAACGCCACCTTCTATTCCGCCAGCTACTGGAAATACCTGGGAGAGATCCCACTGGCCTTCGACCCCACCGCGCTACTGCTGTTTGTGCTGAAGAACCTGCTGTTCGGCCTGGTCATCGGGGTGACCGCCTGTTACCACGCGCTGCAGGTGGAGAACTCGGTCACCGAGATCCCACAGCAGACACAGCGCGCCGTGATCAACAGCCTGAGCATGATCTTCCTGCTCGACGGCCTTATTGCCCTGCTGGTGTGAGTATGGAGAACGATATCCTGATCGAGGCACAGCAGGTGGTGCCTCAGGGCGAAGCAGCGGCGATGAGCGTGCAATTCAGGCGCAACGACCACCTCTATCTGGTGGGGCCGGACTCGGCCCGCCTGGGCCGCTATATCCGTACCCTGGCAGGGGTGGAGACGCCCCAGCAGGGCGAACTGCTGCTGTTCGGCCGCACGCTGGAGAGCCTTGATAAGCGGCAGTGGCGCGAGCAGCGGCAAATCATCGGCTATGTGGCCCGCAACGCCCCCATCCTCTCGATACTGCGCGGCGTCGACAACGTGATGCTGCCCGCCCTTTACCACAAGCGCATGTCACGCAGTGAGGCCCGCGAACGGGCACTTGCGCTGATCGCCGAGATCGGCTGCGAGGGTGACGTCGACAGGCTGCCCGCCCACCTCAACCGCCAACAGCGCCTGCAACTGGCGATCGCCCGCGCCACCATTCTCGATCCGCAGCTACTATTTATGGAGGAGCCCTTCGTCGGGCTGTCGGTGGCAGAGCAGTTACCGATACACCGCTACCTGCTCCACTGGGCGGAAAGCCACACCCTGGCTGTGGCAACGCAAAACCTGCACCTGGTCAAGGACTCGGCCACCCAGCTGCTCTATATTGGCAGGCAGCAGGTGTTTCACTTCGCCGACTGGCAGGGCTTTGTCGATAGCGAAGAAGAGGAGGTAAAGGAGTATCTTCACCTCTACCACGAGCACTTTCAGATAACGTGACGACATGAGCGAGCAAGAGAAGCAGTCCATCCACTACATCCACCGCATGAGTTACACCGTGCAGGAGCGCATCGTCGGCATCTTCGTGCTCAGCGCGCTGGGCATGATCTTCTTCCTCATGTTCATCAACAGCCAGACCGCGCACATGTTCGAGGATCGCATCACCCTCAACACCTACCTCAGCAAGGCCGAGGGGATCAGCACCGAGACCGTGGTGAAGATCTCCGGCATCGAGGTGGGCCGGGTCTCCTCGCTCGATATCGCCCGCGACCACCGTATCCACGTCAAACTCATCATCTACAAGCGCTACCAGCCACTGGTGCGCAGCGACTCCACGGCGGCGGTTAGCAAGCTCTCGCTGCTGGGCAAGTCGATCATCGATATCACCGCCGGCTCCACCGAGCAGCCGATGCTGCTCGACGGCGCCACCATCGCGGTGGAGGAGCCGCTGTCGGTAGAGGAGCTGATGGCGGAGCTGACGCCGGTGATCCAGGCCGTGGAGAGCTCAGTAACGCGGGTGGCCGAGATCATGGAGCGCATCGCCCCGCAGCAGGTCGGCAACATCGTCGCCAATCTCGAGGAGTCATCCCAGAACTTCAAGCAGGTCTCCGCCCAGCTTAGCGCCAGCGAGGGCAGCGTCGGCATGGCGATTAACGACCCCACCTTCAAAAACGACCTCACCACCACCCTCGCCGCCATCGAGCGCAGCTTCGTGCAGATGGAGCAGCGCCTCAAGGAGCTGGAGCCGGCCAGCGGCAATATCAGCGAGGGCTCGAAGGAGCTGCCGGCGATTAGCGCCGAACTGCGCCAGCTCTTGAGCAATACCAACGCCATCCTCACCAGCGTCAACGTGGAGATGAAGCAGGTGCCGGAACTGATCACCCGCATGAACGTGCTGATGGAGGAGACCGACCGCCTGCTCGACGGCATCAACAACTCCTGGATCTTCTCCAGTGACGAGAAGCAACTGCGGCGCAAGCTGATAGGGGTGCAACCCTACCATGAATAGGCCCTCTCTCTATCTGCTGGCGACCACCCTGCTGCCCCTCTCTCTACTACTTAGCGCCTGCGGCTCGGTCAGCGACCCGCGCCCCGAACCGATACGCCAGAGCGAGTACTATCTGGAGCACGGCGTCACCGCCTTTAGCGAGAGCGACTTCGTTGCCGCCAGCGACTTTTTCCACAAGGCACTGGCCCACTACAGCAGCCTCGACAACCCCACCGGCATCCTGCAGAGCCGTATCAACCTGGCGGAAACGGCGCTGGCCGTCGGCAACTTCGATGCCGCGCTGGAGAGCATCGAGGCGGCATCGAGGATCGCCGCCGCGCCCCGCCACCAGGAGTACCTGCCGCGCCTCACCCTGCTGCGGGCACAGGTGCACTGGCGCAAACAGGAGCGGGAGCAGGCCCTGGCCCTGCTACAGGGGCTGCTGCCCGAGTTTGACGACAAGCAACGCAGCCGCGAGCAGGTCGAACTGATAGACATCGGCGCCGCCACCCTGCGCACCGACATCGCCTTCGCCCGCCAGGACGACAACATGGCCGAGGCACGGCTATGGCTGAAACGGCTCAGCGAAATGCTGCGCGCCAGCGAAGAGCAGACCCCGCTACACCAGGCTCGTATGCTGCGCTTCGAGGCGCAACTGGCGATCCACGAAAAAGCACCGCAGCAGGCAACGGAAAAGCTGGAGCAGGCGCTGGAGCTCTACCGCGCCGCCGCCGCCCGCCCCGCCATCGCCGCCACCCTCACCGAGGTCGCACGACTGGCTATGAGCCAGGGGCAGTGGCAACAGGCGGAGCAGCGGCTGCAGCGCGCCCTCTATATCCGGCTCTGGATCCTCGACCGCTCGGGCGCGCTGGAGACCATAGAGCTGTTGCAGCGGGTTTATAGGCAGTTGGGGAATAAGGAGAAGCTGGAGAAGATGGAGCGGGAGGCGGCGCGGATCCGCGCCGCCATGTAACACACAGGCTTATGCCGCGACCTCTTCCTCGGTCACTTCCTGTGCGGCCTGCAACTCCTTCAGGCTGCGCTCCAGATTCTGCTTCTCCTTGAGCAGAGAGGAATAGGCCTTTTCAGCCCTTTTACGGGCATCGGCTTCATCCATCTTCTGCTTCTTCAATGCCTTCATCTTCTTTACCACGTTTTCGGGTGTGTCAGAGAGAATGGTCTTAATGGCCTTGATGGCCCTCTCCTTTTCGGCAAGACTCTCCTTGAGTTTTTTCACCTGCATCTCATTGTTGCTGCGCTCATTAGCGAGCTGACGCTGAAGCTCCTGTATGGCGGCTTGGGCAGCAGCAAGCTCCGCTTCCTTGGCTTCCAGTGATTGTTGTTTCTCCGACAGCTGCTGCTGCGCCGCCTCGACCTCTTTCCTGGCCTGCTCCTTTGCCTGGAACACTTCAAGTTCCGCATCACTAGAGCGCTTGATGGTCGCCTCCAGGGCCTGCTTGAGTTCTTCCGGTGAACAGTCCTTATCCAGCTTGAGGGCGTCTGTCGCCGCCATCATCATAACTTGTTTGCTAATCGCGAGGTCCTTCCAGACCTTCAGTTGTACCGCTGCTTCGCTTTCTGACATGAGTTCTCCTGTCATCTGTAATTAATAGGTTTTTAACACCGTTCCCGCCTGCTTTTCCTTGTGTTTATCAGGGAGTGCAAATGAAACAGGCCGGCACCTTGCTCAACGGATTAACAGTGAGCGTAATGCCGGCCTGAGTACACCTCACCGCTCAAGGGGCGGACGCCCCTAAGTCAGGCAGGGTGAGATACAACGCTTACTGTGGCGTAACGCTGGTGGCCTGGGGGCCCTTGGGGCCATTCTCCATATCGAAGCTCACTGCCTGACCTTCCGCCAATGTCTTGAAGCCGCCGCCCTGGATGGCGCTGAAGTGCACAAACACATCCGCACCGCCATCATCCTGAGAGATAAAACCAAAACCTTTGCCTTCGTTAAACCACTTTACCGTACCTGTAGCCATATCGAGTTACCTTTAATGTAAAAGAATAGAGAGTTGTGCTTACAGGTAGAGAAAGAGGGGATTTGAGAAGTATCTAGAAAGGGACTGCTGAAAAAAACCAATAACAATATCTGTAGCGCCGGACATTATAAGCTATTTGCTGATGTTATGACAGGTTTGTTTTCAATAACATCTCATAGGAAGCCTTTCCCAGTAAAAAGATATTACCCCCTTTTCCCATTAGATCATACCTTGGGCATTTGGGGAGAGCGTAACGACTATTCCCACATATTCACCCCATGGGGGGGGGGTCTACTCTGTCCCCAAATATTCATATGAAATTTAAGGGTAGTGATCCTTTTGTTTCTGACCCTTTTCCATATTATTCGGATTTCTCCACTGAATCGTTCCAAATATCATTTTCACGATCCTCTGGATGCAACAGCCGTTTTCTTTTTTCAAGAAAATGCCAATATGAAAGATCAATTTTTGCATCAGCGTAATCACGCTTTTTATCGTGATAGAACGGACACCACCAGTTTTCAACGAGTTGTACCAAATATGTGTTATATCGGAACAGCGCAACACTCATTGGGCAATATAACTTACAGTTGAAAATCCAAAACCACCGATATGATTGCAACTGAAACGGCTTATTCCCTATGCGATAGGTAATTTGGTTATTATATTGATATCGATGAGATATCCATTCTGGCACAAAGTCCCAGTAGCTACGCATATTCGTTGCACCGGAATACTTCAGGTGAGCCCTTACGAGTAACACATTAAGGATCATAAAAGGAACGGTCGTAAAAAGCGGGATGTAGATAATTGGAACACTGAGAACCATTTTATAATACGGTAATTTGGCACGGTTTCTTCCTATTACTACTCTGTTCATCTGACTCTTCATCTATGTGTTATACCCGGCTGAGATAGATGTGCCGCGGATGGGTAAATGCGATTACCCATGTACACTGACAACAACGTGATTCTTTGCAGATAGCCCATGTGTTTGTGGCTCCTGGAACGTTAGTGTACCGAAGCAAGCCATGTAAGTAATAGCCTGCCAGGCTTCCTGCATGTTAGATGTCCGCTCCTGAGCGCAAGCCGAAGTGAATCCCCCCCACCCGCAACGACAGACATCAAATCAATTTAGATAACTTCACCCAAGCTCAGCCAAAATACCCCGGCTCATTCCCCGCCTTCCACTTGATATTGCAGCCCAAACTCGCCTTCTGCTCATCCGGCACCGGCAGGTTGGCCAGCAGGGCCTTGATCGCGTCTTCCAGGTCGGCGCCGGTGACGGGGGCGTCGTTGCCGGGGCGGGCGTCGTCGACCTGGCCGCGGTAGGCGAGCTTGTGATCGGCGTCGAAGAGGTAGAAGTCGGGGGTACAGGCGGCCTGGTAGGCCTTGGCGACCTCCTGGCTCTCGTCGTAGAGGTAGGGGAAGTGGATGCCGTACTCTGCGATAAAGGCGGGCATCTTGTCGACACCGTCGTCCGGCTTGTACTCGACGTCGTTACTGGTGATGGAGACGAAGGCGACGTCCTTGGGCAGGTAGGTGTCGGCCAGCTCCCCTACCCTGCTGGCGATGTGTTTGACGAAGGGGCAGTGGTTGCACCAGAAGATCACCACCAGCGGTTTGCCGGCGAAGTCACTCAGCGAGACGGTGTTGCCGCTGGTCGGCTCCGGCAGGGAAAAGTCGGGGGCGGCGGTGCCCAGTTCCAGCATGGTCGAGGGGGTTCTTGCCATTTTCAGTCTCCCGTTAAATCGTCTTAGTCGAGTGAGATCGCGTCAAAGTCTTTAGCCTGAGGGTGGGCGGCCTGCGGATCAAGGGCCTCGGCGTCGCGCACCAGCCAGCAAGTCTGCATACCGGCCTCACGGGCGGCATCCAGCTCCTCTTCAATATCGGAGAGGAAGAGGATTTCGTTCGCCGCCACAGCAAGCTCGTTAACGATGGTGCGGTAGGCCTGCGCCTCGCGCTTGTGGCCGATGCGGGTGTCGAAGTAGCCGCTGAACAGGGGCGTCAGGTCGCCCGCATCGCTGTAGCCGAAAAGCAGCTTTTGCGCCGGGACCGAGCCGGAGGAGTAGACGTAGAGTTTTACCCCGGCTTCGTGCCAGCGGCGCAGCCCCGCCACCGCATCGTCGTAGACGTGACCGGTGAAGCTGCCGTCGCGGTAGCCCGCCGCCCAGATCATCCCCTGCAGCGCCTTGAGCGGGGTGGCCTTTTTGTCCTCGGCGATCCAGGCGAGCAGTTGCGCGATCGCCGCATCGCTGTCGAGCTGGCGCCCGACCTCCTCGCCCACCGCACGCAGCTGTTCGGCGACCGCTGGCTCATCCTGATGGCTGCGCACAAATTCCGCCATGTGTTCACGGGCGTAGGGGAAGAGCACCTCGTGGACGAAGCTGATGGAAGAGGTGGTCCCCTCGATGTCGGTAACGATCGCCTTGATCATGCCTGCCTCGATCACGCCACCTGGGCGCGGAATGCATCGTAGTCGGGGAAGGCCGCGGCGATGTCGCTGCCGGTGAAGTCGCCCACCCAGCCGTCGGGGATGACGAAGAGGCGGATGCATTTGAAGTCGGGCTCCGCGCCCATGTCGAACCAGTGGGTGACCCCGGCGGGAACGCTGATGAGGTCCCCCTGCTCGCACTCCACCAGGTAGACCCTGGCATCGACGTGCAGATAGAACAGGCCGCTGCCCTCGACGAAGAAGCGCACCTCGAAATCGCTGTGGGTGTGCTCGGCGAGGAACTTGGCACGAAACTCCGCCTTCTGCGGGTTGTCGGGGCGCAGGCTCACCACATCCACCGACTGAAAGCCGTACTCGGCCGTCAGGCGCTCGACGTCGCCGCTGTAGGCTGCTAACACCTCATCCTGGTCTGCATCGCCGCTAAGTGGCTGTGACGCCTCCCAGCGCTCGAAGCGCACCCCCAGCTCGCCGAGGGCGGCGGCAATCACCGCGTGATCGCTGATAACACCCTCAAGGGCGTTCCCCTGTTCATCGTAGACAGCAAGACGGCTCATGGTCGCTTCAACCTCTGCATGGTTAGTTCACACTCAAAAAGAAATTCGTAGGCCTCGATGTGGCGCAGTGCCTCGGCCATATCGCGCCCCCAGGTGTAGAGGCCGTGGCCGGCGATGAGATAGCCGTGCACCGGCGGCTGGCTATCCATATAGCGCTCCACCTCGGCGGCGAGGCGCGGGATCTCCTGGTCGTTGGCGAAGATCGGCACGGTAATGGTCCCCTCGTGGGTCTCCACACCACTAAAGGCCTTCTGCAGTTCATAGTCCTCGAACACCAGTTCCCGCTCGAACAGGCGCGACAGCACCGTGGCATTCACCGAGTGGGTGTGCAGCACGGCGCCGACCTCGGCAAAGCGCTGGTAGAGGGAGGTGTGCAGCAGGGTCTCGGCGGAGGGGCGGCGGCCGTCGAGGGAGTTGCCCTCGGCATCGACACGCATCACCGCCTCCTCGCTCAGGGCCCCCTTGTGGTAACCGGAGACGGTCACGGCCACCGAGCCGTCGTCAAGGCGCATGGAGAAGTTGCTGCTGGTGGCGGGCACCCAGCCGCGCTGGTTGAGAAATCGCCCCGCCTCGATGATCTGCTGTGCCTTATCGGCAAATTCCGCGTTGTCCGCCATAACCACTCCCCTTTTCAGTTGCGGCAGTTTATCCGCGCCACCCTGAGGCGACAAGCGTAGGCATCGATGTCGTAGAAAAACCGTAGGCTGGGCAGTCATGCCCAGCATTTGATGGCCGTTTGAAAGCCTACGTCATTTATAGGGAAGCGAAAAACTCGGCCATCAGCGGCGCAAAGCGCTCCTTGTCGACCAGGAAGGCGTCGTGGCCCTGCAGCGACTCGAGGGCGTGGAAGCTGACATCGAGCCCGCTCTCGGTGAGCATCGCCGCCACCGACTGCTGCTGGTGCAGTGGGAACAGGGTATCGGAGGCCACCCCGATCACCAGCGCCCTCTTGCCGGCGCTGAACTGGGAGAGGGCGATAAGGCGCTCGTTGTGGTCGCCCAGGTCGAACCAGTCCATGGCGCGCGACAGGTAGAGGTAGGAGTTGGCATCGAAGGTGCCGACGAATTTCTGCGCATTGGCCTCCAGGTAGGACTCGATCTGGAACTGCATGCCGAAGGCCTGGCGCTCCTGCACGTTGACCATGTCGCGGCCGAAACGCTCGTCCCACTCCTGCGCCGAGCGGTAGGAGATGAGCCCCAGCTTGCGTGCCAGGCGCATCCCTTCCACCGGCTCCTTCTCTTCGGGGTAGTTGCCATCCATCCAGGCGGGGTCGTTGCGGATGATCTCGCGCTGCAAAGAGCGTACGCCGATGGCATGAGGGGTCGCCTTAGCCGCGCCGGAGATCACCACTACGTTATGGGTCTCCTCCGGGTAGTGCACTGCATAGGCCAGGGCGGTCATGCCGCCCAGCGAGCAGCCGACCACGGCGCGCACGCAGGGGATGTCCAGCGCCTGGATTACCGCATGACCAGCAGCGGCGATGTCCTCAATGGAGAGGTCGGGGAAGCTGAGGCGGTACTGCTCTCCGCGGCGTGGGTCGACCGATGAGGGCCCGGTCGAGCCAAAGCAGCTACCGAGGGAGTTGACGCAAATGACGTGATAGTCGTTGGTGTCGAGCGGTTTGCCAGGGCCGATCATATACTCCCACCAGCCAGGGGTGGGGTCCTGCGGCGAAGAGGCGGCGTGGGACGAGGGTGAGAGGCCGGTGAAGATCAGCACCGCGTTGTCGCGCTCCGGCGACAGCTCACCCCAGGTCTCGTAGGCGACACGCGCCTCCGGCAGTTCACCGCCACGGTGCATCTTTAGTGGTCCGGGCAGGTCGATATAGCGGCAACCGCCCTTGCTGCAGTTGCGGATATCGGCGATCTTGCCCGCCTCTCTCGCTGCTCTAAGCACTCGTCTCTCACCCCGTTACGGCTACAAAAGGCCGGCCATTGTCCCAAAGCTGTGGGGGAAAGTGTAGTGGCTGGGAAAAGCAGCGCCAAACAAAAAGGGGCCCGAAGGCCCCTTTTATTGCAGCAGCGGAGAGTTGTCTACTCTGCGGCTTCCGCGGCCACCGCCTTCATGCTGAGGCGGATACGCCCCTGCTTGTCGATCTCCAGTACCTTGACCTTGATCATGTCACCCTCGGCCAGGTGGTCGCTGACCTTCTCGACACGCTCGTCGGAGATCTGGGAGATGTGGACCAGGCCATCCTTGCCGGGCAGGACGTTGACGAAGGCACCGAAGTCCATCAGTTTGTTGACGCGGCCCTCGTAGATCTTGCCCACCTCGACGTCGGCGGTCAGCTGCTCGATACGGCGGCGGGCCTCACTACCGGCCTTGCTGTCGACCGAGGAGACCTTAACGGTACCGTCGTCGCTGATATCGATACCGGCGCCGGTCTCTTCGGTGAGTGCGCGGATGGTAGCGCCGCCCTTGCCGATAACGTCGCGGATCTTGTCGGGGTTGATCTTGAAGGTGATGAAGTGCGGCGCGAACTCGGAGACCTCTTCACGCGGCTTGGAGAGCGCCTTGTTCATCTCACCAAGGATGTGCAGGCGACCCTCTTTGGCCTGCGCCAGCGCGACTTCCATGATCTCCTTGGTGATACCGTCGATCTTGATGTCCATCTGCAGCGCGGTGATACCGTCATCGGTACCGGCCACCTTGAAGTCCATGTCACCGAGGTGGTCCTCGTCACCGAGGATATCGGTGAGGACGGCGAACTTGTCGCTCTCCTTGATCAGGCCCATCGCCACACCGGCCACCGGGGCCTTGAGCGGCACGCCGGCGTCCATCATGGAGAGGGAGCTGCCGCAGACCGAGGCCATGGAACTGGAGCCGTTGGACTCGGTGATCTCGGAGACCACACGCACGGTGTAGGGGTAGTCGTCGCCGGTGGGAACCACGGCGGCGACACCGCGCTTGGCGAGGCGGCCGTGGCCGATCTCACGGCGCTTGGGGCTGCCGACGCGGCCGGTCTCGCCGACGCTGAAGGGCGGGAAGTTGTAGTGGAGCATGAAGGGCTCCTTACGCTCACCGTCCAGGGCGTCGATGATCTGCGCGTCGCGCGCGGTGCCCAGGGTGGTGACCACCAGGGCCTGGGTCTCGCCGCGGGTGAACAGGGCGGAACCGTGGGTGCGCGGCAGGACGCCGGTGCGGATGGTGATGGGGCGCACGGTGCGGGTGTCGCGACCGTCGATGCGCGGCTCACCGGAGATGATGCGACCACGTACGGTCTTCTTCTCCAGCGATTCGATGGCCTCGCGCACCTTGCCCTCGTCCATGCCGTCCTCGTCGCCGCACAGCTTGTCGACGATGGCGGAACGGATTTCGCTCAGGCGGTCGTAACGGGCCATCTTTTCGGTAATCTGGTAGGCCTCGGTAAAGGCCGCAGCGGCTTCGGTCGCAACTGCCTCGGCGGCAGTCATGTCCTTCTCCGGTGCGGTCCAGTCCCAGGCTACGGTGCCGGCCTCGGCTGCAAACTCCTTGATCGCGCTGATCACGGTCTGCATCTGCTCATGGCCGAACATAACGGAACCGAGCATCTGCTCCTCGGTGAGGCAGTCGGCCTCAGACTCCACCATCAGTACCGCATTTTCGGTACCGGCGACGACCAGGTCGAGTTTAGACTCGGCCAGTTGCGCCTTGGTGGGGCAGAGAACGTAGTTGCCGTCAATGAAGCCGACACGGGCCGCGCCCAGCGGACCGTTGAACGGTACGCCGGAGACGGCCAGTGCGGCCGAGGTGCCGATCATCGCCACCACGTCGGCGGCGACCTCGGGATCCAGGGAAACGACTGTGGCAATCACCTGGACTTCATTGGTGAAGCCCTCGGGAAAGAGCGGTCGGATGGGACGGTCGATCAGGCGCGAGGTGAGGGTCTCGTGCTCACCGGGACGACCTTCGCGACGGAAGAAACCGCCGGGGATCTTGCCCGCGGCGTAGGTCTTCTCCTGATAGTCGACGGTGAGGGGGAAGAAATCCCGCCCCTCGGCAGCCTTCTTGTCGGCCACCACGGTGACCAGCACCGTGGTGTCGCCCATGCTGGCCATTACTGCGCCAGAGGCCTGACGGGCGATCTCGCCCGTCTCCAACTTAACCGTGTGCTCCCCAAACTGGAACTCTTTCTTGACTGGCGTCACAGCTGATTCCTTTTGTCGTTATTAACGGAAGTGCCTTGCGGGTTACTTACGCAGACCCAGGCGAGAGATGATGGAACGGTAGCGCTCAACATCTTTCTTCTTCAGGTAGTCGAGCAGCTTGCGGCGCTGGCTAACCATGCGCAGCAGACCACGACGTGAGTGGTGATCGTGGATGTGCTCCTTGAAGTGGCCCTGCAGGCCGGAGATGTTGGCAGACAACAAGGCAATCTGGACTTCGGGGGAACCGGTATCGTTCTCGCCCTTGCCATATTCCTTGATGATTTCGACTTTTTGCTCGTTAGTCAGAGACATTGGGTACTACTCCTACATGTGTAGTCGATATATAAACACGCATTTTAACCACTGTGCCCTTGAGGGAACAAGGTAAAACACGCAGTCAGAAAAGCCCTAGCTACCTGTATTGATCAGGCGCTTGGGGCCGATACGGCCGTCATCAAGTACAGCCCCAACGCCGATGAATTCACCGGCGCTGTCACACAGACGCACCCACCCGCTGGTGGGGGCCTGTGGTACCTGAACCGCCTGTCCCTGTTTTACATAGAACAGGCTGTTCTCGGTCAGTTTCACCTCCGGGTAGTCCCCCAGGGCGGTATCCAGCGGCAGCAGGTGGCGGTCGAGGCTCTCGACCCCCTCCTCCTCGGCCTGCTGGTGCAGTTCGTCGAGGGTGATCATACCCTCTTCCTGGAACGGGCCAACCTTGGTACGACGCAGTTGGCTCAGGTGGGCGCCGCAACCGATCACCTCGCCGATGTCCTCGACCAGGGTGCGGATGTAGGTGCCCTTGGAGCAGTGGACGTAGAGCTTCAGCTCGTCTGCCGACATCTCCTGCAGCTCCAGTTTGTAGATCGTGACCTGGCGCGGCTTGCGCTCCACCTCAATGCCCTGGCGCGCCAGCTTGTAGAGCGGCTGGCCGTTCTGCTTGAGCGCCGAGTGCATCGGCGGGATCTGCTCGATCTCGCCGCGGAACTTCTCCAGCACTGCCTCCACCTGCTCCTCGCTAAGCGGCGGCACCTCGCGGGTCTCGATAACCTCGCCCTCGGCATCGGCGCTGCTGGTGCGCACGCCGAGCTTGCAGGTGCCGATGTAGACCTTGTCGGCGTCGAGCAGGTAGGCCGACATCTTGGTCGCCTCGCCGAAGCAGAGCGGCAGCAGACCGCTGGCCAGCGGGTCGAGGTTGCCGGTATGGCCCGCCTTGGCGGCCTTGAACAGGTGCTTCGCCTCCTGCAGCGCGGCGTTGGAGGAGATCCCCACTGGCTTGTCCAGCAGGAGGATACCGTTGACCTTACGGCCCTTGGGTTTACGACGTCGTGCCACGGGGGGTTACTTCTCGCTGTTGTCTTTGTCACTGGCAACCGCTTCGTTGATCAGGGCGCTCAGGCGGCTCCCCTTCTCAATGGAGTGGTCGTATTGGAAACGTAGTTCGGGGACGCTGCGCAGGCGCATGCGGTGGCCCAGTTCACGGCGCAGGAAACCGCTGGCGCGTTCCAGCCCCTCAAGGGACTGTTTCTCGTCATGGTTTTCATCACCAAACACGGTGAAGAAGACCTTGGCGACGCTCATGTCGCGGCTCACCTCAACGGCGGAGATGGTGATCATGCCGAGGCGCGGGTCTTTCAGCTCGCGCTGCACCAGCTCGGCCAGCTCGCGCTGGATCTGTTCGCCGACCCGGCGACTGCGACTAAACTCTTTTGCCACTCGCGGAACCGGCCCTTAGATGGTGCGTTTAACCTGGACGCGCTCGTAGACCTCGATCTGGTCGCCGGTCTTCACGTCGTTGTAGTTCTTCACGCCGATACCGCACTCGGTACCCGACTTGACCTCGGCAACATCATCCTTAAAGCGGCGCAGCGACTCCAGCTCGCCCTCGTAGATAACGACGTTGTCGCGCAGTACGCGGATCGGGTTGTTGCGCTTGACGGTACCGTCGACCACCATACAGCCGGCGATGGCGCCGAGCTTGGGTGAGCGGAACACGTCGCGCACCTCGGCCAGGCCGATGATCTCTTCCTTGAACTCGGGGGCAAGCATGCCGCTCATGGCACCCTTCACCTCATCGATCAGCTCGTAGATAACGCTGTAGTAGTGCAGGTCGAGCTCGTGCTCGTCGATGATACGCTTGGCACCGGCATCGGCGCGCACGTTGAAGCCGAAGACGATGGCGTTGGAGGCCGCGGCCAGCTGGGCATCGGACTCGCTGATACCGCCTACACCGCTGGCGACTATCTTCACTCGTACCTCATCGGTAGAGAGCTTGATCAGGGCGTCGGAGATCGCCTCCACGGAGCCCTGTACGTCGGCCTTGAGCAGGATGTTGACGTTGCTGACCTCGCCCTCTTCCATCTGGTTGAACATGTCGTCCAGCTTGGCCTTCTGCTGCTTGGCGAACTTCACATCGCGGTACTTGCCCTGGCGGAAGGTGGCCACCTCGCGCGCCTTGCGCTCATCGGCGACGACCGTGGCCGGCTCACCGGCGGTCGGCACACCGGAGAGGCCGAGAATTTCTACCGGGATAGAGGGACCGGCCGCCTCGATGGGCTTGCCGTTCTCGTCGAGCATGGCACGCACACGGCCGTATTCGTGGCCGGCGAGGACGATATCGCCCTTCTTCAGGGTGCCGCGCTGTACCAGGATGGAGGCCACAGCACCGCGCCCCTTGTCGAGGCGGGATTCGATCACGATACCGCTGGCGGGGCCGTCGGCCACCGCGGTCAGCTCCAGTACCTCGGACTGCAGCAGGATGGCATCGAGCAGCTCGTCAACGCCGGCGCCGGTCTTGGCGGAGACGTGTACGAACTGGGTATCACCGCCCCAGTCCTCAGGAATGACATCTTCCTGCGCCAGCTCATTCTTGACGCGGTCGGGATCGGCCTCTTCCTTATCGATCTTGTTGACGGCGATGATCAGCGGCACCTCGGCAGCGCGTGCATGCTGGATCGCCTCCTTGGTCTGCGGCATCACACCATCGTCGGCGGCAACCACCAGGACGACGATGTCGGTGAGGGTCGCACCACGGGCACGCATAGCGGTAAAGGCGGCGTGGCCGGGGGTGTCGAGGAAGGAGATCATCCCCTTCTCGGTCTCTACGTGATAGGCACCGATGTGCTGGGTAATGCCGCCCGCCTCGCCGGAGGCGACGCGACTGGCACGAATGTAGTCGAGCAGGGAGGTCTTACCGTGGTCAACGTGGCCCATGATGGTAACCACCGGTGCACGGTGTACCTCTTCCCCCTCACTGGCGGCGTGGGAGATGACCTCCTCCTCAAGGGCATTCTCCTTGAGCAGGACCGGCTTGTGGCCCATCTCTTCGACGACGATGGAGGCGGTCTCCTGATCCAGCACCTGGTTGATGGTGACCATGGAGCCCATCTTCATCATCTCCTTAATCACCTCGCCGGCCTTCACTGACATCTTCTGTGCCAGCTCACCGACGGTGATGGTCTCGGGGATGGAGACGTCGCGGGTGACCGGGGCCACCGGCTTTTCAAATGCGTGCTTGGAAGAGGTGGTAACGGCAACGCGCGCGGCCTTGCCCCCCTTCTTCTTGCGACGGCCGGACTTGTCGGCGGAGATATGGAGTTCACCCTCGCCCTTATCGCGGCCCTTACTACGGCCCTTCTTCTTCTTGTCGTTCTTGCCGTGCTTGGTGTCGGGCTTGCCTGCTTCGGGGGCGGCGGGTGCGGCCGGAGCGGTCTTGGCCGCCTCGATAACCGCCAGCTTTGCAGCCTCCTCTTCAGCGGCCTTGCGAGCCTCTTCCTCGGCCTTCTGGCGCGCCTCTTCCTCAGCCTTCAGGCGGGCGGCCTCCTCTTCCTTCTGGCGGCGCTCCTCATCGACGGCGCGCTGCTTGGCCTCCTCTTCGAGCTGCTTCTCCAGGCGCTCGGCCACTTCGCTATTAATGCGCTGGTCTTCCTCGGCGGCGACCACGCTACGCTTAACGTAGGTGCGCTTTTTGCGCATCTCTACCTTAACCGTCTTGCCCTTGCTGTTGGTGCTACCGCCCACCTTCAACTCACTGGTGGTGCGACGCTTGAGGGTGATCTTCTTCGGCCCGCTATCCTCTTCGACCTCGGGCTTTTCGGTACCGTGCTTATGGCGCAGGTAATCGAGCAGCTTCACCTTGTCATCGTCACCGATGATCGAATCTGCTGCGGTGGCGGAAACGCCCGCATCTTTTAACTGCCCCACCAGGCGATCGACTGGAACCCCAATCGTCTCGGCAAACTGTTTGACGGTAACCTCTGACATCTACTCTATTCTCCTGCCCTTAACCTTCCTGCTCGTCTGCAAACCAGGGAGCCCGTGCGGTCATAATCAGCTGACCGGCACGCTCTTCGTCCATGCCATCGATCTCCATCAAATCATCAATCGCCAGTTCGGCAAGGTCGTCCATGGTGGTGACACCCTTGGCGGCAAGTGCGTCCGCCAGGGCGGGGTCCATGCCATCCATCTCCAGCAGATCCTGCTCGGGCTCGGCACCGCCGTGCTCCTCACTGCTGATCTCGCGGGTCACCAGTACATCTTTAGCGCGGGCGCGCAGCTCCTCGACGATGTCCTCGTCGAACTCTTCGATCTCCAACATCTCGGCGACCGGTACGTAGGCCACCTCTTCCAGGCTGGAGAAGCCCTCCTGCACCAGAATGATGGAGACCTCTTCGTCGACGTTGAGCGCCTCCTTGAACATCTCGACCAGGGCGCCTGCCTCGGCCTCGTTCTTCTCCTCGGCCTGCGCCTCGGTCATCACGTTGAGCTCCCAACCTGTCAGCTCGCTGGCGAGGCGCACGTTCTGGCCGCCGCGGCCGATGGCCTGGGAGAGCTGCTCCTCGTCGACCGCGATGTCCATGCTGTCGGACTCTTCGTCGACCACGATGGAGAGCACCTCGGCGGGGGCCATGGCATTGATTACGTACTGGGCCGGATTGTCGTTCCACAGCACGATGTCGACACGCTCACCGCCCATTTCGTTGGTCACCGACTGGACGCGCGAACCGCGCATACCGACGCAGGCACCAACCGGGTCGATACGCGGGTCATTGGAACGCACGGCGATCTTGGCGCGCAGGCCCGGGTCGCGTGCCGCGCCCATAATGTCGATAAGCCCCTCGCCCACCTCGGGCACCTCCAGCTTAAACAGCTCAATGAGGAATTCAGGCATGGTGCGGCTGACGAACAGCTGCGGGCCGCGCGGCTCGGAGCGTACGTCATAGAGGTAGCCGCGCAGGCGGTCACCGGGGCGTACCGGCTCGCGGGGGATAAGGTGTTCACGGGCAATCAGCGCCTCGACGTTGTTACCCATATCGAGGATAACGCTGCCGCGGTCCATACGCTTGACCACGCCGTAGATAAGCTCGCCGGTACGGCCCTCGTAGGCCTCGACGACCTGGGCGCGCTCGGCCTCGCGTACCTTCTGTACGATGACCTGCTTGGCGGTCTGGGCGGCGATGCGGCCAAACTCTACCGACTCGACCTGCTCCTCGACGAATTCGCCGGGCTGGATCTCGGGGTTGTCGAACTGTGCGGCACTCAGGGTGATCTCGCGCTCGGGGAACTCCAGCACCGGGGTCTCGGCGTCGTCCATTACCTCCCAGCGGCGGAAGGTGTCGTAATCACCCGAAGCACGATCGATACTGACGCGAATGTCTACATCGCCACCGTGCTTTTTCTTGGTAGCGGTCGCCAGTGCGATCTCCATCGCCTCAAAGATAATCTCTTTGTCTACGCCCTTTTCGTTAGAAACCGCGTCTACAACCAATAGGATCTCTTTGCTCATAAAACAGCCTCTATGGCCTCCAGCTATTGCCCGACATCGGAACAACCAATAAAATCGACTTATAAATCAGTCGCTTACCATTCGTGAATAAGGTGTGCCTTTTCGATATTGCCTATCGACAGGCGATGCTCCTCACCCTCTACATCAACAATTACTTCGTCGCCTTCGACGCCCTGAATCCGCCCCTTGAACTTGCGGCGGCCGCCCTGCGGTGCATGCAGGCGAATCTCGGCCAGGTTGTTGGCAAAGCGCGCGTAGTGCTCCAGGGTAAAGAGCGGACGATCCACCCCCGGGGAGGAGACCTCCAGGGTGTACTCACCGCGTATCGGATCCTCTACATCGAGCACCGCGCTGACCTGGTGACTGACGTCGCCACAGTCGTCGACGCTAATACCGTCCTCATGGTCGATATAGACGCGCAGCAACGAGTGGCGCCCCTGTGGCATGTATTCCACGCCCAACAGCTCAAAGCCCAACGCCGTCACGGCGGGCTCGATGATTGACACCAATTTTTCGCTGGCCTGCGCCATTTTTTCCCCGGAAATAAAAAAAGGGCCCAAGGCCCATCCAGATACATCCACAACCGGCACGGGATTATAGCTGCTAAAGCTATAACTCGCCACACGACAGGCTGTTTACTTCACCTAACAAAAAGCCCCACAAGTGGGGCTTATTGTCTTTCGATTTGGTAGCGGGGGCAGGATTCGAACCTACGACCTTCGGGTTATGAGCCCGACGAGCTACCGGGCTGCTCCACCCCGCAATCGTTAAGCTGCGCATTATAGAGATGCGCCCCGATCATGGCAAGCCGTATTTGAAAAATTTTTAACGATTCAGCCACGCTTCAGCAATTGACGCAGATCGTGGCGATAGATGAAGCCCGGCAGGGCGAAGACCAGGAACAGGCAGAGATTGACGGCATAAAACTCCCACTCCTGCTGGTAGATCTCGCCATTGATCTTCTGCTCCATACCGGCGGTCACGGCCCCCATGATGAGAAACAGCAGCAACCACTCCATCCAGCGCCAGGCGGCACGCTTTACCCCCTCCTTCGGCTCCAGCACCAACAGCACCCGATCGCTCAGCCAGGGCAGGTTGGCGGCGATAAAGGCGATGGCGATGATCAGCCAGCTCGATTGCTCTGCGGTCATGGGGTTCTCCTGAGGGTGAAACGAAAACGCCCCGGGCTTGCCGGGGCGTTGAATAGAACACAAAGCGTGGTGCGAGTAAAGCCTGCAGCCGCCTTATAGCCCCATCGCCTGCTTGCATACGCTCATCAGTGCCGAGGGGAACAGGCCGATGGCAATCACCGCGACCGCGTTGACACTGAGGATCGCCGCGACGTCGCGGGCAGGCTGGAACGGGGTGTCGTCCACCGGCTTGTCGAAGTACATCAGCTTGACGATGCGCAGGTAGTAGAAGGCGCCGATCACCGAGAAGATCACCGCCGCGGCTGCCAGCCACACCATGTTGGCATCGACCACCGCCTGCAGTACCGAAAGCTTGGCCCAGAAACCGATGAACGGCGGCACGCCGGCCATGGAGAACATCAGGAACATCATCATCAGCGCGAACCAGGGGCTGCGCTCGTTGAGGCCCTTGTAGTCATCCAGGCTGTCAGCCTCGAAACCGGCGCGGCTCATCAGGATCACCATACCGAAACCGCCCAGCCCCATCAGCACGTAGGTGATGGCGTAGAACATACCGGCGGCATAGCCCTCCTGCGAGCCGGTAAGGACACCCAGCATGAGAAAGCCGATGTGGGAGATACCGGAGTAGGCCAGCATGCGCTTGATGTTGACCTGGGCGATGGCGACCACGTTACCGATGGCCAGCGACAGCACTGCCAGCAGCATCAGGATATCCTGCCACTGTGCCTGCAGCTCACCGAGACCGTCGACCAGCAGGCGCATCATCATGGCGAAGGCGGCCAGCTTGGGGCGGTGCTGATATAGAGGGTCACCGCGGTGGGTGCACCGTGATAGACATCGGGCACCCACATGTGGAAGGGCACGGCGCCGAGCTTAAAGGCGACGCCGATCATCAGGAACACCAGGCCGAAGACCAGAATCAGGCGGTTGCCCTGCCCCGCCACTGCCGAGCTCACCTCGGCCAGGTCGAGGGTACCGGTGACACCGTAGATCATCGACATACCATAGAGCAGCATCGCCGAGGCCATGGCACCAAGGACGAAGTACTTCATCGCCGCCTCGGCGGCAACGCTGGAGTCGCGCTGCAACGCCACCATGGCGTACATGGAGAGCGACAGCAGCTCCAGGCCCATATAAATGGTAAGCATGCTGTGGGCGGAGATCATCACCATCATGCCCAACACGCCGAACAGGCCGAGGACGAAGAACTCGCCGCGGAACATGCCACGCTCGCGCAGGTAACCGCGGCTGTAGAGGAACACCATGAAGGCGGCGAAGTAGACCACCAGCTTGAGTACCGAGGCCATCGGGTCGAGCACGAAGGTGTCGCTGAAGGTCAGCTCGCTGGTACCGCTGAACAGGCTCAGGCTGAGGATGAATGCGCCCACCAGGGTTGCCTGGGTCAGCAGGTAGGTCACCACCCGGCTGCGCTCAGTGAGGAACAGGTCGAGGATGAGGATAAGGCAGGCCATGCCGAGGACGAAGATCTCGGGCATGGCGGGCATGAAGTTTGGCATCTCGAAATTCATCAGGGGACCCCGTTACATTGCGCCTGCAGGCAGCTTGCTGACCGCAATATGTTCAACCAGATGTTGCACCGTGGCATCCATCACCTCCAGCAGCGGCGCCGGGTAGACACCGAAGAAGATGACCATCACCGCCAGGGTGGCGAGGATAAGGAACTCACGGCCGTTAATATCCTGCATCTGCGACACCTTGTGGCTGACCGCTTCGCCGTAGATCACCCGCTTCACCATCCACAGGGTGTAACCAGCACCGAGGATCAGGGTGGTGGCGGCGACGAAGGCGATCCAGAAGTTGGCCTTAAAGGCGCTGAGGATGACCATGAACTCGCCGACGAAGCCTGCGGTACCGGGCAGACCGGAGTTGGCCATGGCGAACAGCACCATGAAGCCGGCAAACTTCGGCATGGAGTGGACCACACCGCCGTAATCGGCGATTTGGCGCGAATGGAGGCGGTCGTACATCACACCGACGCAGAGGAACATGGCACCGGAGACGAAACCGTGGGAGATCATCTGTACCACGCCGCCCGACATGCCCATGGCGGCACCGGTGAAGCTGCCGCTGTTCTCGGCGATGGTCCAGGCGATAAAGAAGCCCAGGGTGACGAAGCCCATGTGCGAGATGGAGGAGTAGGCGATGAGCTTCTTCATGTCCTGCTGCACCAGGGCGACGAAGCCGATGTAGGCGACGGCGATCAGCGACAGGCCGATCATCAGCCAGTCGAGGTTGTGCGCACCGTCGGGGGTGATTGGCAGGGAGAAGCGCAGGAAGCCGTAGGCACCCAGTTTCAGCATGATCGCCGCCAGGATCACCGAACCACCGGTGGGGGCCTGTACGTGGGCGTCGGGCAGCCAGGTGTGCACCGGCCACATCGGCACCTTCACCGCGAAGGCGATGAGGAAGGCGAGGAAGATCCAGATCTGCGCGGTCAGGCCCAGCGGCTGCATGTGGAAGTCGAGGATGCTGAAGCTACCGGCCTGGAAGTAGAGGTAGATCAGGGCAACCAGCATGAACACCGAGCCGAGGAAGGTGTAGAGGAAGAACTTGATGGTGGCGTAGACGCGGTTGTCGCCGCCCCAGATACCGATGACGATAAACATCGGGATCAGCATCGCCTCCCAGAAGACGTAGAACAGCATGGCATCGAGAGCGGCGAAGACGCCGATCATCAGGCCTTCCATGATCAGGAAGGCGGCCATGTACTGGGCGGGCTTGTACTTAATCACCTCCCAACCGGCGATGATCACCAGCACCGTGGTAAAGGTGGTGAGCAGGATCAGCGGCATCGAGATGCCGTCGACACCGAGGTGGTAGTTGATATTGAAACTGGCGATCCACGGCGTCAGCTCATTGAACTGCATCGCGTGGCTGGCCGTATCGAAACCGGTATACAGCGGTATAGAGAGGGCAAAGGTGAGCAGTCCCACCAATAGTGACAACACCTTGGCCTCAAGGCCGGAACGTCCGCTCCCCGTCAGCAACACCAGCAGGCCGCCGACAATCGGCACCCATATCACCAGACTCAGCAGTGGCAAATCAGCAAACATGCACCCTACCCTTTGTTAATAATTCTTCTTTAACGTTAATCGTCGACAACAGTCGGATTAGCGGAAAATAAACAGGCTAAACAGCGCCAACATCCCCACAATCATGGCGAAGGCGTATGTATAGAGATAACCGGTCTGCACACGACGGACGATGCCGGAAAGCATCCCCACCACGCGAGCCGAACCATTGACCATAAAACCGTCGATGAGGGTGACGTCACCCACCTTCCACAGGCCGCTGCCGATACCACGGCCGCCGGCGGCGAAGACGTTGGCGAACAGCTCATCGGCCCAGTACTTGTTGTCGAGAATTCGGTAGATGAAGCCGAAGCGCTTCTCCATCACCACGGCCAGGTCCAGGCCGTTCTTGTGCAGCATCCAGGCGCTGAAGACGCCGCCGGCGGCAAGCCAGAACGGCAGCGAGGTAAAGCCGTGTAGCGCCATGCCCACCCAGCCGTGGATATGCTCACCCACCTTGGCCAGCACATCGTGCTCGGAGGCGACGTAGATCGCCGAGCCGAAGAAGTCACCGAAGGGCATCTCCATCACAAACATCGCACCGGCCACCACCGAGGGGATCGCCAGCAGCACCAGCGGCACGGTCACCACCCAGGGGGTCTCATGCAGGTGGTCGCGGGTGTGGCGGTCCATGCGCTCTTCACCGTGGAACACCATGAAGTACATGCGGAAGCTGTAGAGGGCGGTAATAAAGACACCCGCAAGCACGGCAAAGGCGGCAAAGCCGGCACCGGGAAGGGTCGACTCCTCGACCGCCATAATGATGCTGTCCTTGGAGTAGAAACCGGCAAAGAACGGCGTACCAATCAGGGCCAGTGAACCGATCAGGGAGGTGATCCAGGTGATCGGCATGTACTTGCGCAGGCCACCCATCTCGCGCATGTCCTGCTTGTGGTGCATGGCGATGATGACCGAACCGGCACCGAGGAACAGCAGCGCCTTGAAGAAGGCGTGGGTCATCAGGTGGAACACGCCGGCGGCGTAGGCCGAGGCACCCAGTGCCACGGTCATGTAACCGAGCTGCGACAGGGTGGAGTAGGCGACCACGCGTTTGATGTCGTGCTGGATCAGGCCGAGGAAGCCCATGAACAGCGCGGTGATGGCACCGATAACCAGGATGAAGCTGAGCGCGGTCTCGGAGAGCTCGTAGAGCGGCGACATACGCGCCACCATGAAGATACCGGCGGTAACCATGGTCGCGGCGTGGATCAGTGCGGAGATGGGGGTCGGGCCCTCCATCGAGTCGGGCAGCCACACGTGCAGCGGTACCTGGGCCGACTTACCCATGGCACCGATGAACAGCAGGATGCAGATCACCGTCATCAGGCTCCACTCGCTGCCGGGGAAGATGCTGAAGGTGGCATCCTTGTGCAGGTTGGCGGCACCGAAGACATCGGCGTAGTCGAGGCTGTTGAAGGTCATCAGCACCGCGCCGATACCGAGCAGGAAGCCGAAGTCACCGACACGGTTGACGAGGAAGGCCTTGAGGTTGGCGTAGACCGCCGACTCGCGCACCGACCAGAAACCGATCAGCAGGTAGGAGACCAGGCCCACCGCCTCCCAGCCGAAGAACAGTTGCATGAAGTTATTGGCCATCACCAGCATCAGCATGGAGAAGGTGAACAGCGAGATGTAGCTGAAGAAACGCTGGTAGCTGTTGCTACCGGCCTTGGAGTTCTTCGGCCAGTTCTCCTCGTCATGGCTCATATAACCGATGGTGTAGAGGTGCACCATCAGCGAGACGAAGGTGACCACCACCATCATCATCGCGGTCAGCTCGTCGATGAGGAAGCCGACTTCGAATTTAACCCCTTCGGAGACCAGCCAGGTGTAAACAGTCTGGTTCAGGGTACCGACCTTCTCCAGGACCACCTGCTTGAACACCATGGTGGAGAAGGCGAAGGCGACGGCGACACCGAGGATGGTAACGGTGTGCGCACCCTTGCGACCGATGCTGCCGCCGAACAGGCCGGCGATGATGGCGCCAAGCAGCGGGGCGAGGACGATAATCAGGCCGTAATTATAGATCTGCTCCATCTGCCCTACCCCTTCAGCGTATCGAGGTCGTCGACGTTGATGCTGCGCTTGTTACGGAACAGCACCACCAGGATGGCGAGGCCAATGGCCGCCTCCGCCGCCGCGACGGTAAGAATAAAGAAGACGAAGACCTGACCGGCGGTATCGCCCAGATAATGGGAGAAGGCGATAAAGTTGATATTCACCGCCAGTAGCATCAACTCGATGCACATCAGCAGGATGATGACATTCTTACGGTTGATGAAGATCCCGGCCATGCTCAGGCCGAAGAGGACCGCACTCACCGTGAGGTAATCGGACAACGCAATCATGCTCGTGCCTCGCCTACGCTAATTGTTCTGTTTATGCGAATCATTACTTACGCTCCTCCGACTCGACCTGTACCACACGCAGGCGCTCGGCCTTCTTCACCACCACCTGGTCCTCGATCTTCTGGTAGCGGGTACCGGTACGCGAACGCAGGGTCAGGGCGATGGCGGCGACGATGGCCACCAACAGCACCACCGAGGCGATCTCGAAGGGATAGACGTAAGTGGTGTAGAGCTGCTCACCCAGCTCACGGGTATTGCTGTAGTCGGCAGGCTTGGGTGCCGGTGCCGCGACCTTGTCGAGGCCGAAGTTATTGCGGCCCACCGCCAGCGTCATGATGCCGATGGAGATACCGGCGACGATGGCCCCGATCGGGAAGTAGCGGGCAAAGCCCTCGCGCATGCGTGCAATATTGATGTCGAGCATCATCACCACGAACAGGAACAGCACCATGACCGCGCCAACGTAGACCAGCACCAGGGTGATGGCGAGGAACTCCGCCTCCAGTAGCAGCCACAGCGCGGAGCTGGTGAAGAAACAGAGCACCAGGAACATTGCCGCGTGCACCGGGTTGCGCACGGTGATCACCGCGGCGGCACCGAGCACCAGGATGGTGGAAAAGAGATAGAAAAGGATCTGTTCAAAACTCATGCTGTCGTCCGCCTATCGGTAGGGTGCATCTTCGGCACGGTCTGCGGCGATCTGCGCCTCGTACTTGTCGCCCACCGCCAGGAGTTTCTCCTTGGTCATCAACAGGTCCTCACGGCACTCACCGTGGTACTCGTAGATGCGGGTCTCGACAATTGCATCCACCGGACAGGCCTCTTCGCAGAAACCGCAGAAGATGCACTTGGTCAGGTCGATGTCGTAGCGGGTAGTGCGGCGGGTGCCGTCGTCACGCTGCGCCGACTCGATGGTAATGGCCATCGCCGGGCAGACCACCTCGCACAGCTTACAGGCGATGCAACGCTCCTCGCCGTTGGGGTAACGGCGCTGGGCGTGCAGGCCACGGAAACGCGGCGACATCGGCGCCCGCTCCTCCGGGTACTGCACGGTAAACTTTTTACGGAACAGGTAGCGACCGGTCAGACCGAGACCGCCACGCAGTTCTTTAAGAGTCAGGCTCTTGATGGTGCGCAATAAATTCATATCAGTATCCGATCTCGCCGTTATGCCGCATCAAACCAGGGGGCCAGGCCGCCCATGATGAACACCCCAACCACCAGCAGCCAGATGATGGTAATCGGAATGAAGACCTTCCAGCCCAGGCGCATGATCTGGTCATAGCGGTAGCGCGGGAAGGTGGCACGGAACCAGAGGTAAAAGAACATGAAGATCGCCGTCTTCGCCAGCAGCCAGTGGATGCCGTCACCCAACAGGAGGGAGACACCGGTGACCTCGGGGATCATCTCTGCCGGCAGCGGGCTGAGCCAGCCACCGAGGAACATCAACGCCGCCAGCATCGAGACCAGGATCATGTTGGCGTACTCGGCGAGGAAGAAGACCGCGAAGGTCATGCCGGAATATTCGACGTGGAAACCGGCAACGATCTCCGACTCACCCTCGGCGACGTCGAAGGGGGCACGGTTGGTCTCGGCCACACCGGAGATGAAGTAGACGACGAACAGCGGGAACAGCGGAATGAAGTACCAGTTAAACAGGCCGTAGTCGCCGCTCTGCCCCATAACGATCTCACCCAGGTTAATGCTACCCGCCGCCATCAGCACGCCGACCAGGGCAAAGCCCATGGCGATCTCGTAGGAGACGATCTGCGCCGCCGAACGCATCGCGCCGAGGAAGGCGTATTTGGAGTTGGAGGCCCAGCCGGCGATGATGACGCCGTAAACACCGATAGAGGTGATGGCCAGGACATAGAGCAGGCTGGCGTCAATGTCGGCCAGAACCATCTCGCTGCCGAAGGGCACCACCGACCAGGCCGCCAGGGCCGGGGCCATAGAGAGTACCGGCGCGATCAGGAACAGGAACTTGTCGGCACCGCTGGGGATGACGATCTCCTTGAACATCAGCTTCACCGCATCGGCGATGGGCTGACCGAGGCCCCACAGCTGCTTGCCGAAGAAACCGACCCGGTTCGGACCGATACGGATCTGCATGAAACCGATCACCTTGCGCTCGGCGTAGGTGAAGTAGGCAACGGCGAGCAGCAGCGGCACCATAATGACGACGATCTGCAGCAGGATCGTGATGAGCGTCGCCAGCCAGGGCCAGACGCCAAATCCCAACAGGCTATTTTCCAGTATCTCGAACATCCGGTCTTATCCAGTCGTTGTTATGCGTTGGTCAGTTCCACGGCAGCAAAGCCACCGCCCAGTCCTACCGTGGCGCTAAGGCCGGCAGGCAGGTAGACCGCGTTATCGGGCAGGCGCTCATCGAGCAGCAACGGCAGCACGACCTCGCCCTCCCCCTGAATCAGTTTTGCCTCCACCGCATCACTCAGGCCCGCCTTCTCGGCGGTGGCGCTGTTGATGCGGATCTGCCACAGGTCCGCATCGGCGGTACCCTGCAGCGGCGCGGCGCGGCGCACCATGGCGTCGACCGCGTAGATCGGCACATCGGCGATACGCACCAGGCCGTCGACGGGTTTGCTCATCTGCTCCGGATGCCAGGCGGCGGGGGCGGCAGTGGGCTCGCCACAGGCTACGTTGAGCTCCTCACGCACCTCTTCGGCGGAGTTGAATTCGAAACCAGCCATGTCGAACAGGTTGCCCATCACGCGCAGGATCTTCCAGGCGGGGCGGGCCTCGCCGGGGGCGGCAACGGCGCCGTTGAACGACTGCCAGCGCCCCTCGGCGTTGACGAAGCTACCGGCGGTCTCGGCGAAGGTGGCGGCGGGCAGCAGCACGTCGGCATAGTCACGCAGCGCCTCGGAGGCGTAGCTGTTGATGGCGACGACAAAGCCGGCCCCCTGCATCGCCTTAAGCGCGGCGGCGGAATCGATGCAGTCGAGCTCGGGCTCGGTGCCGAGCAGCAGGTAACCCTGCATGCCGCTGGCGAACATCTCGTTCCAGCCGAGACCGGCGCTGTCAGCCGCCTTGCCGCCGGCAACCCGGTGCGGCAGGCAGCCGGCCAGTGCGGCACCGGCGCCGTTGCCATCGGCCAGGGTGCCGATGTGGCAGTCGCTGAGTGAGGCGATAAGGTTGGCGATGGCGCGCAGCTCGGCACCCGCCGGGTGGGACTGCACCGCCTGCCCCATGATCACGCTGCCCTTCTCGGCATCGCGCAGCGCCTTGGCGATGGCGCGGTGACTGTCGGAGACCTCGGCGCTAGCAATGGCATTGGCCAGCGCCTGCGGTGCACTCTCGTCGGTGATCTCGAGCAGGGCGCGGGCCACGGCCAGCAGCTCAGCACCCATATCGATGGCGATGCACTTCTGCGCCAGCCTGAAGGCCATGTCGTAATCGACGGCGTTAATCGCCATCACGCGGGCGCCGTTGGCAACCGCCTTGCGCAGGCGCTGCGCCAGCAGCGGGACATCTTTACGGATATTGGAGCCGACCAGCAGCACCGCGTCGTTCTCCTGCAGGGAGGCGATGGACTGACCGATACCGGGGAAGGCGGCCACGTCGGCCTGGTCGCGCAGGTCCTGCTGGCGCAGGCGGTGATCGATGTTGTTCGAGCCGATGGCGCGCATCAGCTTCTGCAGCAGGTAGTGCTCTTCGCTGGTCGCGGTGCTCGATGCCAGGGCACCAAGCTTGTCGATGTCGATACTCTTCAGCCCTTCCACCGCGGCGGTCAGCGCGGTATCCCAGTCGCACTCCAGCCAGCTGCCGCCCTTCTTGATCTGCGGTTTGCTCAGGCGCTCTTCGTGCCCCAGTGCGGTATAGCTGAAGCGGTCGCGGTCGGCGATCCAGCACTCGTTCACCTCGTCATTCTCGCGCGCCACTACACGCATCGCCTTGCCGGAGCGGCTGTCGATACGCAGGTTGGCGCCGACGCAGTCGTGCGGCGAGACGCTGTTGTGGGTCTGCAGCTCCCAGGGACGGGCCTGGTAGCGGTAGGGCTTGGAGGTGAGCGAACCCACGGGGCAGAGGTCGATGACGTTGCCGGAGAGCTCGGAGTCGACACTGTGCTCCATATAGGTGCTGATGTGCATGTGCTCACCACGGCCCGGTGCGCCCAGCTCCATCACACCGCCGATCTCCTTACCGAAGCGTACGCAACGGGTACAGTGGATGCAGCGGGTCATGTCGGTGGCGATGAGCGGGCCCAGGTCGGGGCTGGGGGTCACGCGCTTGGACTCGGCGTAGCGGGAGACGTCGTTGCCGTAACCCAGCGCCATCTCCTGCAGCTCGCACTCACCGCCCTGGTCGCAGATGGGGCAGTCCAGCGGGTGGTTGATCAACAGGAACTCCATCACCGCACGCTGCGCCGCGATCGCCCGGGGCGAACGAGTCTGCACCTTCATGCCGTCGGTGACGGGGGTGGCACAGGCAGGAAGCGGCTTGGGCGCCTTCTCTACCTCGACCAGACACATGCGGCAGCTGGCCGCCAGGGAGAGTTTGCTGTGGTAGCAAAAACGCGGGATCGTGATGCCGGCCTCGTCTGCCACATCAAGCAGCATTGCCCCATCACGTGCCTCTATCGTTTTTCCGTTGATCTCGATGTTTGCCATCGCAAGTCTCGACTTAGGTTAATTCTTTTAATGTCGGTGGCTTAGCCACCCACCATGCACTTCTTGTGTTCGATGTGGTACTCGAACTCTTCACGGAAGTGCGTCAGGAAGCTCTGTACCGGCATCGCCGCAGCGTCGCCCAGGGCACAGATGGTGTTGCCGGTAATGCGGTCGGCGACGCCCATCAGCTGGTCCAGGTCTTCGGGACGGCCCTCGCCGTGTTCGATGCGGTGCAGCACGCGGGCCAACCAGCCGGTGCCCTCACGACAGGGGGTACACTGGCCGCACGACTCCTCGTAATAGAAGTGGGAGAGGCGCGCCAGCACCTTGACCATACAGGCGGAGTCGTCAATGACGATGACCGAACCGGCACCGAGCATGGAGCCCGCCTTGGCGATGGAGTCATAATCCATGTCCATACCCATGGCGACCTCGGCTGGCAGCACCGGGGTGGAGCTACCACCGGGGATCACCGCCTTGAGGGTGTGGCCGTCGCGTACGCCACCGGCCATCTCCAGCAGCTCGGCGAAGGGGATGCCCATCGGCACCTCGTAGTTGCTTGGCTTGTTGACGTGGCCGGAGACGCAGAAGATCTTGTTACCGCCCGCGTTCGGCTTGCCCTGCTCGAGGAACCACTTACCACCGTTCTTCAGGATCACCGGCACGGAGGCCAGCGATTCGGTGTTATTGATGGTGGTGGGCTTGCCGTAGAGACCGAAGTTGGCGGGGAACGGCGGCTTAAAGCGCGGCTGCCCCTTCTTGCCCTCAATCGACTCGATCAGCGCGGTCTCCTCACCACAGACGTAGGCGCCGGCGCCGAGGTGGGCGTGGGCGTTGAAGTTGAAGCCGCTGCCAAGGATGTTGTCGCCCAGCAGGCCGGCGGCACGCGCCTCTTCCAGTGCGGCATCGAAGCGCTCGTAGGGTTCCCAGAACTCGCCGCGGATGTAGTTGTAACCGACGCTGGCACCGATGGTGTAGCCGGCAATGGCCATCCCCTCGATCAGCTGGTGCGGGTTGTAGCGCAGGATGTCGCGGTCCTTACAGGTACCGGGCTCACCCTCGTCCGAGTTACAAACGATGTACTTCTGCCCCTCGGTCTTGGGCATAAAGCTCCACTTCAGACCGGTGGGGAAGCCGGCGCCACCGCGACCGCGCAGGGCCGAGGTCTTCATCTCTTCGATGATCTCTTCGGGCGGAATCTTCTCCTTGAGGATCTTCTCCAGCACCTCGTAACCGCCGTTGGCGCGGTAGGCCTCCAGGGTCCAGGAGTTGTCGACACCCAGGGTACGGAAACAGACTTTATTGCTCACTCTTCCATCCCCTCCGTTAGTCCAGGCCATCGAGAATGGCGTCGATCGATTCCGGCGTCAGGTTCTCGTAATAGGATTTGTTCAGCTCAAACATCGGCGCGTTGACGCAGGCACCCAGACACTCCACCTCTTTGAGGGTAAAGCGGCCATCTTCGGTGGTCTCGCCCATCTTGATACCGAGGCGCTGCTCCAGGTGGGCCACCACATCGTCGGAGCCGCACAGCATGCAGGAGATGTTGGTGCAGACACAGATCTTGTGCTTGCCCACCGGCTTGCGCTCATACATGCCGTAGAAGGTGGCGACCTCATAGGCGGCGATGGCGTCCATATCGAGGTAGCCGGCGACCGCCTGGATCAGCTCGTCGGTTAGCCAACCGCCGTTCTGCTCCTGGGCGATACGCAGGCCGGCCATCACGGCAGACTGCTTCTGGTCGGCCGGGTATTTGGCGATCCAGCGGTCAATGTCGGCACGCGAGTCGGCGCTCAACAGTTCAATCAAATTCTCAGACATCAGCGGTCGATCTCCCCAAATACAATATCCTGGGTGCCGATCACGGCGACCACGTCGGCCAGCATGTGGCCACGAACCATCTCATCCATCGAGGCGAGGTGGGCAAAGCCCGGCGCACGGATCTTCATGCGGTAGGGCTTATTGGCACCGTCGGAAACCATGTAGATACCGAACTCGCCCTTGGGGTGCTCTACCGCGGCATAGGCCTCGCCCTCGGGCAGGCTGATACCTTCACTGGCGAGCTTGAAGTGGTGGATCAGTGACTCCATCCCCTGCTTCATCTCGGTACGCGGCGGCGGCGTGACCTTGTGGTCGTCCGCCATCACCAGACCGGAGTTCTTGCGCAGCCACTGGATGCACTGCTTGATGATGCGGTTGGACTGACGCAGCTCCTCGATACGCACCAGGTAGCGGTCATAGCAGTCGCCGTTGGTACCGATCGGGATATCGAAGTCGAGCTTGTCGTAGACCTCATAGGGCTGCTTCTTGCGCAGGTCCCAGGCGATACCGGAGCCGCGTAGCATCGGGCCGGTGAGGCCCATCTGCATCGCACGCTCGGGCGACATGATGCCGATGTTGACCAGGCGCTGCTTCCAGATGCGGTTGTCGGTGAGCAGGGTCTCGTACTCATCGATGTAACCGGGGAAACGGTTGGTAAAGTCCTCGATGAAGTCGAGTAGCGAACCCTGACGATTGTCGTTCAGTGCTGCAATCTCGGACTCGCTGTGCCACTTGCTGGAGCCGCTGAACTGCGGCATACGATCGGGCAGGTCGCGGTAGACGCCGCCGGGACGGTAGTAGGCGGCGTGCAGGCGCGCACCAGAGACCGCCTCGTAGCAGTCCATCAGGTCCTCACGCTCGCGGAAGGCGTAGAGGAAGACGGTCATCGCGCCGACGTCGAGGGCGTGCGCCCCTAGCCACATCAGGTGGTTAAGGATGCGGGTGATCTCGTCGAACATCACGCGGATGTACTGGGCACGCTCCGGCACCTGCAGCCCGAGCATCTTCTCGATCGCCATGCAGTAGGCGTGCTCGTTGCTCATCATGGAGACGTAGTCGAGACGGTCCATGTAGGGCAGGCTCTGAACGTAGTGCTTGGTCTCGGCCAACTTCTCGGTACCGCGGTGCAGCAGGCCGATGTGCGGGTCGGCGCGCTCAATGATCTCGCCGTCCATCTCCAGCACCAGACGCAGCACACCGTGCGCCGCCGGGTGCTGCGGACCGAAGTTGAGGGTGTAGTTACGAATCTCAGACACCGTTTACTCCCCTCCCTCGGCGTTCGGTTGTGCATAGCGGTGGTCGTCGCGAATCACGCGCGGCACCATGGAGCGCGGCTCGACGGTCACCGGCTGGTAGACCACGCGCCTCTGTTCTTCGTCGTAGGTCATCTCCACATTGCCGCTGATCGGGAAGTCCTTGCGGAAGGGGTGACCGATAAAGCCGTAGTCGGTAAGGATGCGGCGCAGGTCCGGGTGGCCCTCGTAGACGATACCGTAAAGGTCAAAGGCCTCACGCTCGTACCAGTCGGCGGAATTCCAGATACTGATCACCGAGTCGACCACCGGCAGCTCGTCGTCGGCAAAGGTGCGCAGGCGAATGCGGTGGTTGTGCTTAATCGACATCAGGTGGTAGACCGAGGCAAAGCGCGGTCCGGTCCAGCGGCCATTGCCGTATTCCAGATAGTCGACGCCGCAGAGGTCGATGAGCTGTTCGAAGGCGAACTCCTCTTCATCGCGCAGGGCGGTGCAGACGGCTAGCAGTTGGTCACGCGGCAGCTCCACCGTCAGTTCGGAGAACTCCACATGGGTGGCCGAGATCTGGGTGCCAAAACGCTGCTGCACCCTGTCGGCCAATTGCTGATAGTAATCAGACATCGTGATCAGGCTCGTTTTTCAGACGATGGTTGACGGGCAATAGTGCTGGTGCGGCGAATCTTGTTCTGCAACTGCAGGATGCCGTAGAGCAGTGCCTCAGCCGTCGGCGGGCAGCCCGGTACGTAGACATCAACGGGAACAATGCGGTCACAGCCGCGCACTACGGAGTAGGAGTAGTGGTAGTAACCACCACCATTGGCACAGGACCCCATGGAGATCACCCAGCGCGGCTCGGCCATCTGGTCGTAGACGCGGCGCAGGGCGGGGGCCATCTTGTTACACAGGGTACCGGCCACGATCATCACATCGGACTGACGCGGTGACGGGCGGAAGATGATGCCGAAGCGGTCCAGGTCATAGCGCGAGGCACCGGCATGCATCATCTCTACCGCACAGCAGGCCAGACCGAAGGTCATCGGCCACATGGAGCCGGTACGTGCCCAGTTGATAACGCTATCGAGAGTGGTGGTAACGAACCCCTCTTCCAAACGTCCTTCAATTATTCCCACTGCAGCGCCCCTTTCTTCCACTCATAGATAAAGCCGATCACCAGAATCGCGAGGAACAGCACCATAGCGAGGAAACCGAACATGCCGATGTCTCGCAGTACCACTGCCCACGGAAAGAGAAAGGCGATCTCAAGGTCAAAGATAATGAAGAGAATTGCGACCAGGTAGAAGCGCACATCGAACTTCATGCGCGCATCCTCGAATGCCTCGAATCCGCACTCGTAGGGTGTCAGTTTCTCGCTGTCAGGCTTATTCGGCCCCAACAGGAAACCCGCCGCAATCATACCGCCGCCGACCACCAGGCCGACACCGATGAAAATCAGGATGGGTAGGTAATTTTCGAGCATGTAGCTGCCATCCCCCTCTATAATTTATGCAATCTATCGATTGCTTGACTTGTTGGTTTTCAAAAAGGGCTTCGAGTGTATGCAGCGAAAAATCACACTGTCAAGAAGCCGAACTAGTTCTATTCTTGCTATTCGTAAAGTCTTGCGTCCGTCATGACAGAACGATGAAAAAATATTCTCAGCGCCGCAAACAAGAGCCCACATTCTGCAACAGAGAAGCCAAAATCGCTACCCTTTTCCACATGTAACTTGGTGAATTTGCAGAAAAAATATGAATAGACCCAAAGAGATTATTAATTGTCGTTATATGACATTTTGAGTGCGGCCCCACACCTGCCAATGACTGTCACAAAGGGGGTTGTTCTTATGTTTTCGGGGCCTGAAACGACAAAGCCCGCACCTGATACCAGGTGCGGGCTTTGTCTGTTGTATGGTGCCGAAGGCCGGACTCGAACCGGCACGGGTCGCCCCACTACCCCCTCAAGATAGCGTGTCTACCAATTTCACCACTTCGGCTTGTTTACTACTAGTTGGACTGCGGAGCGTTACCCTCGGTAGCGTTCGCAGCTGGTGCCACAGGCATGTCGCCAGCGGCTTCCGCGGCAGGTGCCTGCGGCGCGGACGGCATATCTTCCGCGACAGCGGCCCCGGAGTCAACACCTTCTGTTACCGCAGTTTCGGTAACGCTGGCATTGTCGACACCACGGCTGGAAAAAACGGCCAGGGAGAGGCTGGTAACGAAGAATACCGTCGCCAGAATCGCGGTGGCACGAGTAATAAATGACGATGAGCCCTGGCTGCCGAAGACGGTGGAGGAGGCCCCACTGCCGAAGGCGGCACCCATATCCGCGCCCTTACCCTGCTGCAGCAGCACCAGCGCGATGACGCCGACAGCGGCGAGGACGTGGACGATAAGAATGACCGTTTCCATGTTTGTGTCTGTTCTCTGTTAATTAACCGGCGGCACGGCAGATGGTGAGGAAGTCCTCGGCCTTGAGCGAGGCACCGCCGATGAGACCACCGTCGATATCTTCCTGGGCCAGCAGCTCGGCGGCGTTGCCGGCGTTCATGCTGCCACCGTAGAGGATCTGTACCTTCTCGGCGACGGCGGCGTCCTGCTCGGCCAGGCTCTTGCGGATGAAGGCGTGAACCTCCTGCGCCTGCTCGGGGCTGGCAGTCTTGCCGGTGCCGATGGCCCATACCGGCTCGTAGGCGATAACGCCGTCGGCCAGGGCGGCAATACCCTCCAGGTCGATGACGGCCTGGATCTGGCGGGCACACACCGCTTCGGTAACACCGGACTCACGCTCCTCCAGGGTCTCACCGATGCAGAGCACCGGCTTGAGGCCGGCGGCGCGGGCCACGGCGAACTTCTTGGCAACAGTGGCGTCGTCCTCACCGTAGAGGGTGCGGCGCTCGGAGTGACCGACCAGGACGTACTTGCAATTGAAGTCGTTGATCATGGAGGCAGAGGTCTCGCCGGTGAAGGCGCCGCTGGCCTCGGTGCTGAGGTTCTGCGCACCCCAGGCGATGGGGGTGCCGCTCAGCTGTGACTCAACCTCACCGAGGTAGATGGCGGGGGGGCAGACAGCCACTTCGGAATCGGCTACATCGCCGATGCCTTGTTTGATGCCGTCGAGCAGCTCCTTGATGGAGGCCTTGGAGCCATTCATCTTCCAGTTACCGGCAACGAGTTTCTGTCGCATCCTGTTTCCCCTGACTATCTGCTCTAGTGAGTTGAATCAACGTAAAAAATTAAGCCGCGAAGCTTACCCGCATGCGGCCCATAAATCAATCGGCTTTATATAGATGTGCTCAATTGGCGGCGGCAACCGCCTGCTCCACCACCGCAGCGAGCTGTTTCGCCAGCCGCTCCACCTGCGCGGCGTCCTCGCCCTCCACCATCACCCGCACCAGCGGCTCGGTGCCGGAGGGACGCAGCAGTACACGGCCGCTGTCACCCAGCTCCTGCTCGGCAGCGGCTACCGCCTGCTTCACCACCTCGGACTCGGCCAGCACAAAACCGCCGCCCAGGCGCACATTGATCAGTGTCTGCGGGTACTTGGTCATGCCTGACTTGAGCTCATGCAGCCCCTTGCCCTGCTCCACCACTGCCCACAGCACCTGCAGGGCGGCGATGATGCCGTCGCCGGTGGTAGTGCAGTTGGTGCAGATAATATGGCCCGAGGACTCGCCTCCCAGGCTCCACCCCTTCTCGCGCAGGGTCTCCATCACGTAGCGGTCACCCACCCTGGCACGGGCAAAGTCGATGCCCTGACGCTTCAGTGCGACCTCCATTCCCAGATTGCTCATCAGCGTGCCGACCACACCGGGCAGCCGGGGCTCACGCGGCTGCGAGGCGATGATATAGATGAGCTCGTCCCCATCGACCACCTCGCCCTCGTGGTCGACCATAATCACCCGGTCGCCGTCGCCGTCGAAGGCGATGCCCAGGTCGGCCCCCTGTGCCAGCACCTCGTGCTGCAGCACCTCGGGATGGGTGGAGCCGCAGCTGACGTTGATGTTGAGGCCGTCCGGCTCGGCACCGATGACGTGGACCCTGGCCCCCAGTTCGCTAAATACGCTGGGGGCGACGTGGTAGGTGGCGCCGTGGGAGCAGTCGATGACCAGCTTCAGCCCCTTCAGGTCCAGCTGTTTGGGGAAGCGGCTCTTGCAGAACTCGATATAGCGGCCACCGGCATCGACCACGCGGCTCGCCCTGCCCAGCTGTGATGAGGGGACCAGCTCCATCTCCTTGTCCAGCTCCGCCTCGATCGCCTGCTCTACCTCGTCGGGCAGCTTGCTGCCGTCGCTGAAAAAGAACTTGATACCGTTGTCGCCGTAAGGGTTGTGAGAGGCACTGATGACGATACCGGCATCGGCGTGCAGGGTACGGGTGAGGTAGGCCACCGCCGGGGTGGGCATGGGGCCGAGTAACAGGATGTCGACCCCGGCCGCCGCCAGCCCTGCCTCCAGCGCCGATTCGAACATATAGCCGGAGATGCGGGTGTCCTTACCGATCACCACCTTGCCGCCCTCACCGTTGGCCAGTACACGGCCCGCGGCCCAGCCGAGCTTGAGCATAAAGTCGGGGGTCACCGGATAGTTGCCCACCTTGCCCCGAATACCGTCAGTTCCGAAATATTTACGGCTCACCCTAGTCCCCTAATTAACTGTCGATTCCGCGCCCTTCACCGCGGCCACCATCTTCAGCGCATCCACCGTCGCCTTAACGTCGTGCACACGGATGAGCTGTGCCCCCGCCATCGCCGCCATCGTCGCTACCGCCACGCTACCGTGAAGACGCTGCTCCACCGGGGCATCGAGCACCAGCCCGATCATGGACTTGCGCGACATTCCCACCAGCAGCGGTGCGCCCAGTTCGTGCAATTCGGCCAGGTGTTTGAGCAGGATGAGGTTATGTTGCAATGTCTTGCCGAAACCGAAGCCGGGGTCGAGCAGGATACGCCCCCGCTCAATCCCCGCCGCCTCGCAGTCCACCATGCGCTGCTGAAGAAACGCCCCCACCTCGGCCACCACATCCTCATAGTGCGGTTCGGCCTGCATGGTGCGCGGCTCGCCCTGCATGTGCATCAGGCAGAGCGGCAGTGCCGCCTGTGCCGCCGCCTGCAGCGCCCCCTCACGGCGCAGGGCGTAGACGTCATTGATCATACCGGCCCCGGCAGCGGCGGCCGCCAGCATCACCTCCGGCTTGGAGGTGTCGACCGAGATCGGTACCGGCAGTTCCGGCGCCAGCGCCTCGATCAGCGGGATCACCCGCTCCAGCTCCTGCTGCGTTGGTACCTCGGCGGCACCGGGACGGGTCGACTCACCACCGATATCGATAATCGCCGCCCCCTCCTCCACCATACGCAAGGCCTGTTCGATGGCCTGCTCGCGGCGCACGAAGCGGCCGCCATCGGAGAAGGAGTCGGGGGTAACGTTGAGGATCCCCATCACCCGAGGGGTGGTGAGGTCCAGGGTCTTGCCGCCGCAGTCGAGGAGCATTAGACGCTCAGAACCTGGGGCCTGCCGTTACGGCATGTCGTCAAGCTCGGCCCCCTCCTTCTCCACCGGCATCAGGTCTTCCTTGGTGATACCGAGGGCCAGGGCCGAGGCGCTGGCAACGTAGATGGAGGAGTAGGTACCGATAACCACACCGACGATAAGCGCGGTGGCAAAGCCGTGGATCAGCTCACCGCCGAAGACGAACAGCGCGATCAGCACCAGCAAGGTGGTGACCGAGGTCATCATGGTGCGCGAGAGGGTCTGGTTGAGTGAGGCGTTGACGATCTCCTCGGGCGTCCCCTTGCGCAGCTTGCGGAAGTTCTCGCGAATGCGGTCGAACACCACGATGGTATCGTTGAGCGAGTAACCGATCACCGCCAGAATCGCTGCCAGCACGGTGAGGTCAAAGTCCAGCTGCAGCAGCGAAAAGACGCCGAGTGTAATGATGACATCGTGCACCAGCGCCGCCACCGAGCCAACGGCGAAGCGGTACTCGAAACGCAGCGCCACGTAGATGAGGATACCGATCAGGGCATAGATCATCGCCAGACCGCCGTCATTGGTCAGCTCATCCCCCACCTGCGGGCCGACGAACTCGACACGGCGCAGTTCGGCTCCATCGTTCTCGATCTTCAGGGTACGAAAGACGTTGTCGCTCAGCTCGGCGCTGCTCAGCCCCTCCTTGGGGGCAAGGCGAATCAGCACATCGCTGGCGGTACCGAAGTGCTGCACCACCGCATCACCGTAGCCCGCCCCGTGCAGGGCGTCGCGGATCCCGCTCAGCTCCACTCCCTGCGGGTAGCCGACCTCCACCAGAGTGCCGCCGGTAAAGTCGATACCGAAATTAAAGCCACGGCTGACGATGGAACCGATGGCCACCAGCAGCAGTAGAGCGGAGAAGATCATGGCCAGCTTACGGCCGCCCATGAAGTTGAATGTGGTCTCTTGTTTAAAAATCTGCATGGTTCTCTCCCTAGCCTAAATCGACAGCCCTTTAAGGCGCTTGCGCCCCACCGCCAGGTTGACCACGGCGCGGGTCACCATAATCGCGGTGAACATGGAGGTGATGATGCCGATGGAAAGGGTGATGGCGAAGCCCTTGATGGGGCCGGTACCGAAACCGAACAGCACCAGTGCCGCGATCAGGGTGGTGACGTTGGCGTCGGCGATGGTAGAGAAGGCCTTCTCGTAACCGGCGTGGATCGCCGCGTGCGGCGTGTTGCCGACCCGCAGCTCCTCACGGATACGCTCAAAGATCAGCACGTTGGCGTCTACCGCCATACCGACGGTGAGCACGATACCGGCGATGCCGGGCAGGGTCAGGGTCGCCTGCAGCAGGGAGAGCACGGCGACGATGAAGATCAGGTTCAGCCCCAGCGCCAGGTTGGCCACCATGCCAAAGCCCTTGTACCAAAGCGCCATAAAGACCAGCACGAAGAGGAAGCCGATGACGACCGAGAGGAAGCCCTGGTCGATGTTGTCCTGGCCGAGGCTGGGACCGATGGTACGCTCTTCGACGATCTGCATCGGCGCGGCAAGGGCACCGGCGCGCAGCAACAGCGCCAGCTTGTGCGCCTCGGCACCGCTGTCCAGGCCGGTGGTCTGGAATCGCTTGCTGAAGTGCTCGCGGATGTTGGCGATGCTGATCACCTCCTCGATGCGCCGGGTGCTCTTCACCACCTCGCCGTTGACGATGCGGCTCTCGCTCTTCGACTCGATGTAGACCACCGCCATCCCCTTGCCGACATTGTCGCGGGTGAAGTTGCTCATGCGCTTGGCGCCCTTGGCATCGAGGGTCACGCTAACCATGGGCAGGCCGTTTTGCGAATCGAGGCCGGAGGCGGCATCGACGATCTGGTCACCGCTGACGATGATGCTCTTCTTCAGCAGCACCGGACGGCCATTACGGTCCTCATAGAGGCGCGAGCCAAAGGGCACGCGGCCCGCCAGGGCATTGGCGACATCGTGCTCCTCATCCACCGCGTGGTACTCCAGGGTAGCGGTGGCGCCAATGGTCTCCTTGGCGCGAGCGGTGTCCTGCACGCCGGGCAGCTGCACCACGATACGGTCCTGACCCTGCTGCTGGATCACCGGCTCGGCCACGCCCAGCTCGTTAACCCGCTTGCGCAGGGTAGTGATGTTCTGCTGCAACGCGAACTTGGTGGTCTCCAGCCTGGCCTGCTCGTTGAGTGCGGCGTAGAGGAAGAAACCGTTGTCGCCCTGCTCGTCCAGCAGTTCCAGCTCACGGTACTCGTTATGGATAACGTTGTGCGCCTTGTTCAGCTCCTCGGCGGTGCGGAAACGCATCTCCACGCGCTGGTTCTTGTCAGTAATGGTGAGGTAACGCACCTTGTTGTCACGCAGCAGGGTACGCAGGTCGCCGACATATCGCTCGGCCGCCTTGGCCAGCGCCGCGTCCATGTCGACCTCCATCAGGAAGTGGACACCACCGCGCAGGTCGAGGCCGAGATACATCGGCAGCGCGTTGAAGCGGCGCAACCACTCGGGCGTGGCCGGTGCCAGGTTCATCGCCGCGGTGTAGTTGTCGCCCAGTGCCCGCTGCAGTGGCTCGTAGGCCTTGAGTTGGGTGTCGGTATCCTTAAAGCGCACCAGCATCAGGCCGGGGCGGAACTCGTAGGACTTGACCGGCAACTGCTTCTCTTCGAGCAGCTTGAGCACACGGTCGCGGGTGTTGGTATCGACCTCGGCCATGCGGTTAGCGGAGATCTGCAGCGCCGGGTCGTCGCCGTAGAGGTTGGGCACGGCATAGATAGCGCCGATGATCAGCAGCGCGACGATGACGAAGTACTTCCAGACGGGATATTGGTTAATCATGGTGGTACCTGGGTGGTGCCCGCCAGGTCCGGCGGCGGGCCTTTTATTATGTCGTTACCAGCTCTTGTTCAGCTCAGGGGCCGGACTGTTACAGGCTCTTGATGGTGCCCTTGGGCAGCAGGCTGCCGATGGCGGCACGCTGCAGCTTCACCTGGGTGTTGTCGGCGATCTCAACGACCAGGTGCTCCTCACCTACCTCGATCACCTTGCCGTAGATGCCGCCCTGGATGACGATCTCATCGCCCTTGGAGAGAGCCGCCACCATCGCCTTGTGCTCCTTGGCGCGCTTGGACTGCGGGCGGATCAGCAGGAAGTAGAAGACGACAAAAAGAATGACCAGCGGCAGCAGGCTCGCGATCGGGTCAGGCTGCTGTGCGGCGGCGGGGGCCGCTTCGGCCATGGCGTCAGAGATAAAAAAGCTCATTGCTATTTCCTTGGTTGTTTTTCAATTAATTCAATTAGTTACGGTGCAGCATAGGGCAACGACCAGTATTTGCATCCCATTATGCCACAGGCGGTACAGGTTGTGACCGCAGGGAATAGAACTCGTTCACATACTCATCCAGTCGGCCCTCGTCGATCGCTTCGCGCAGGCCACGCATCAGGCTCTGGTAGTAGTGCAGGTTGTGGATGGTATTCAGGCGCGAGCCGAGGATCTCGCCGGTCTTATCCAGGTGGCGCAGGTAGGAGCGACTGTAGTTGCGGCAGGTGTAACAGTCGCAGCGCTCATCCAATGGACGGGTGTCGAACTGGTGGGTGGCATTGCGGATCTTCACCACCCCCTCGGAGGTGAAGAGGTGGCCGTTACGAGCGTTGCGGGTCGGCATCACGCAGTCGAACATATCGACGCCGCGGCGCACCGCCTCAACGATATCCTCCGGCTTGCCCACCCCCATCAGGTAGCGGGGGCGGTCGCTGGGCATACGCGGGCCGAGGAAATCGAGGATGCGCATCATATCGTCCTTGGGCTCGCCCACCGAGAGGCCGCCGATGGCATAGCCGTCGAAACCGATCTCGGTAAGGCCGTCGAGGGAGACCTGGCGCAGGTTCTCGTACATTCCCCCCTGCACGATGCCGAACAGGGCATTAGGGTTGTCGCCGTGGGCCTCTTTTGAGCGTTTCGCCCAGCGCAGCGAGAGCTCCATGGAGAGGCGCGCCTCGGTCTCGGTGGCCGGGTACGGGGTGCACTCGTCGAAGATCATCACAATGTCGGAGCCCAGCGCCCGCTGTACCGCCATCGACTCCTCCGGTCCCATGAAGACCCTGGAGCCGTTCACCGGTGAGGCGAAGGTGACCCCCTCCTCGGTGATCTTGCGCATATCGCCGAGGGAGAAGACCTGGAAACCGCCCGAGTCGGTGAGGATCGGCCCCTTCCAGTGCATAAAGTCGTGCAGGTCGCCGTGGGCCTCGATGACATCGGTGCCGGGGCGCAGCATCAGGTGGAAGGTATTGCCGAGGATGATCTCGGCCCCCATCCCCTCGAGCTCCTCCGGAGTCATCGCCTTGACCGTGCCGTAGGTGCCCACCGGCATAAAGGCGGGGGTCTCCACGGTACCGCGCTCAAATGTGAGGCGGCCACGGCGGGCGTTGTTTTCGGTGGTAATTAGGTCAAATTTCATCGTCACTCTTCGCCGGATTAATCTTCGCTGGGAATAATGGTCGGCGATATCACATCGGTACGCGGCCACTGCGGCAGCAAGAACATCGCATCGCCGTAGCTGAAGAAGCGGTAGCTCTGCTCCACCGCGTGGCGGTAGGCGGCCATCACGTTGTCGTAACCGGCAAAGGCACTCACCAGCATCAGCAGCGTCGATTCAGGCAGGTGGAAGTTGGTCACCAGGCCGTCGATCACCTTAAAGTCGTAACCGGGGTAGATAAAGATATCGGTCTCGCCGCTGTAGGCGGCCAGCTCGCCGCCGCGGGCCGCCGACTCCAGCGAGCGCACCACGGTGGTTCCCACCGCGATCACCCGACCGCCGCGACGGCGGGTAGCGGCCACCGCATCGACCACCTCGCGGGGCACCTCGATATACTCCGAGTGCATCGGGTGCTCGCGGATATCGTCCACCCGCACCGGCTGGAAGGTGCCCGCCCCCACGTGCAGGGTGACATAGGCGAACTCCACCCCCAGTGCCTTAATGCGCGCCAGCATCGCCTCATCGAAGTGGAGCCCTGCGGTGGGGGCGGCCACCGCCCCCTCCTTCCTGCCGTAGACCGTCTGGTAGCGCTCGTCGTCATCTGCGCCCGCCTCGCGTTCGATATAGGGCGGCAACGGCATACGACCATACTGCTTCAGCAGCGCCAGCACCGGGCCGCCGAAACGCAACTGGAACAGCGCCTCCTCTCGACCCAGCACCTCCACCTCCAGCACCTCCTCCAGGGTAAGGAAAGAGCCAGGCTTGGGGGACTTACTGGCACGCACATGGGCCAATACCTCGCGCTCACCGGTAATACGCTCCACCAGCACCTCCACCTGCCCCCCACTCTCCTTGCGGCCAAACAGCCGCGCCGGGATCACCCGGGTGTCGTTAAACACCAGCAGGTCGCCGGGATGGAGCAGCTCGGCAAGGTCGGGAAAGCGCAGGTCAGAGAGCTCCCCCGTCATCCCGTCCAGGGCAAGCAGGCGGCTGCCGCCCCGCTCGGCGGTGGGCCGCTGGGCAATCAGCTCATCGGGCAGGTCGAAATGGAAGTCGGTACGTTGCATAGGGCGCGAATCATAGCATCAAGCCTCTTTCGCGGCGATGGAGAGTTAACTATAATGCGCCTTCCCTTGCCGGGGTGGTGGAATTGGTAGACACAGGGGATTCAAAATCCCCCGGTAGCAATACCTTGTCGGTTCGAGTCCGACCCTCGGTACCAAATATTCCAAGTTAGGACTCACTAACTAGATTGATGATGTAGACGTAATGTAGACGCTTTTTTAAATGTCAAAGTCATCATCTGGAAAATCGATGTCCCCCAAATAACCTGATAACGTATAAGACCGCTCACCTGCATGATAATCAGAGTGCGGGGAATGTAATGGAACTACCGTAAATTGGGGAAAACATGAAACACTGGGAAACTACGAATAGCGCACATACCGCTAGAGCCCGAAAAAAGCGGAAAATAAGAAATATTTTTTCAAAACATAAACGCTATGTTCACAACTACATAAAAACAAACGGTTTTCGCTATGACTCAAAGGGCAAGAAAACCACTATTAAGTCACCTGAGTACCTATGTATATATAATGATGCCCCTAGCAAAAACACAATACGATTCATCCACACAATAAGGGATGAGGCAAAGGCACAACACAACATTCACCTAGACCTCTCTTCATTAAAACTAATAAGCGCAGCAGCCATGCTATTGCTTCTCGCGACAGTAGACCATATCAAACGTACAATGCCTGACGTGAAATTCTCTTCGAAATATCCAGCAGACGAGAAGTCAGAGAGCATTCTCAACCAAACTGGATTTACTGAAGTGCTGGGTAGAAGACCTAATGCTACCGCCACATTTGAAGATGTTTCTTATTGGAGAGCATCAACAGGGAGTGATACGAGGCCTGAACAATCAGTGGAGTTATTTGAAGAGATTGATAAAGCCATACCAGACCATAAGAAGCTTTTATACAAAGGATTTCTTGAGGTTATGGCAAATTCTGTCGAACACGCATATGCCCACCTTAAGTCATCAATGCTAACAAGGCATTCTAGGTGGTGGGCTTTCGGCGGGATAAAAGATGACAAAGTTGTATTGTTAGTGTGCGATCTAGGAGCGGGGATACCTAATACGCTACCAAAAGTGATAGAGCCAAGCTGGCTAGATAAAACTCTTAAGCTAATTGGTGTGACAACACACAATGATGCTGAACTTATTCAGGCGGCTACAATGCTTCGTGAAACTGCTACAAAAAAGCAAAATCGGGGTAAAGGCTTAAATGACGCGAAAAAATCTGTGGACAGCACACCCGGATCCTTTTTGTCAATCCATAGCAATCGTGGGAACTATAGGTATCACCACTTGATGTCAGGAAAAATAGCCGGCGACTTGAGGCGGCTCAATCAATCAATAGGCGGCACCATCGTTGAGTGGCAGCTACCGATTGGAGATGTAGCATGAGCACAAAGAAAATTAGTATAGCTGAGGACTTCAGCAAGTTCCCGGGGCCAAGGTATATAACCCTAGGCCCTAATTCTGGTGAGCTATTTAGAGAAGAGATACTCAAACCAGCACTGGCAGAAAACCCAGAGAAAATACTAATCAATTTAGATGGCACGATGGGTTATGGATCATCCTTTCTCGATGAAGCATTTGGAGGCCTTGTGCGTGAGGAAGGTTATAACGCAAAAAAGTTAATTGATATACTCGATTTTGTTTCTGATGAAGAGCCAGAATTGATCGACGATATCCGCGATTATATAGATAGTGCAGATAGTTAACTATCACTGATGGAAAGCGAAGGGAACGGCATCATGGCTGCGGTAGTAACAGTTGTTACAGCCTTAATCGGATGGTGTGTAATATACGGGATCAACAATCATTTTTACTCCCGTAACAAACAACGAAGTGACATTTCTGAGATCATAAAAAAATTGGAGAACATACAAAAAGTAAGCCTTTCTTTCTGGATTGATACTAATCACATTTCCACATTTGCAGATCAACAACAGCTATCAATAGACTTTAAAGCAGCAAGAGTGTTACTCAGAAAATTAGAGACAGGCAAGTATGACCAACTACTACAATCACTAAACGCCGCAAGAAAGTCATTAACCAACACACCCGAGTCAGTCAGGGATTTTTCAAAAATGGACAAGTCACTTCATATTTTCCAGACGACATATGAGACCGGCAATCAACACATTCAAGACATCATCCACCAACTAATGCAGCTAGAACCATAAGAGCCCAGACATTGACCACTCACGACTGTCCGTTATTATTTGGATAATTAAGTCGCTTAAGTTCTTCGAGACCATAAAAAGAAGGTGGAGCAAGCCTCTGTAGTATTAACGCCATCTTCCTAGTGTGCATTGAGATCCCACTCTGGAAGTCGTTCGGAACATGTCCGGTTCTTACAATAGAAGATAAATAGTTATATGTAGCGGTATAATCAGACGTAATATCCGATTGCCAGGCTGCAAGACTATCTGCCTGCTTTAAGTATTCACCCCAACCGCGAATACCAATCACACTAATAAGCGGACTGTAAATCAAAACACTATTTTTATACTCAAAACCAATCTCCCCCACATCGCTCACTAACCTTGTGTACGCAGCAATAAACAGTAAGGAAAAAAAAAGGTGACAGATCTATTTTCTAATTGTGAGCATAAGCAAAATCACCAGTTACCCCCCCCATCCCCCGCCCTTCCCCCTCAAGCAGAAAGGGGGTTAAACACTCCCCAAACCGACGGAGTCGCCCCCCTCCCAAACCCCACGACCTGACAAAAGATGACAAATTCATTTTCCGGTATGCCACCGCAGGCTTTCTCGTCACAGGTGACACGAGTATGATAAAAAACCACTCAATCGGAGTGGGTACCTTTTCAGCGAAAGGTCTCATAACTATCAATAAGTCTTGAGCATCGTTTACCAGGGAGCCAAGAAATGAAAAATATTCTTAAGAAGTCTTTTGCGCACATTTTGGGCTTTACGGTTTTATTCAGCGTACTTTTCATCACCGCCTGTGGCGGCAGTAGCAGCAGTGGTGATGGCAGTGCCGGCACGGCTACGCTTACAGGCTCCCTTACCGATGATGCCCTGGACTCTGCCCTGGCTGCAGCGACGGTTACTGCCGCGGGCAAGACGGTAACCACGGATACCGATGGCACTTTTAGCATTACCGGACTCTCTGCTGGTGAAGATGTCGTCGTCAGCGCTTCGAAAGATGGCTACGTCACCAACTATGCGTTGGCCAACCTCTACCGTGGTGTACAAACAACCTTAGACCTCTCTATTGCGCCCGTGGGGACGCAACAGACGATTGATGCGACGCTGTCGAATGATATTAGTGATGACATCAGCACCCTGACCATTCCTGCCAACTCACTGGTTACTGCGGATGGCTCCGCTTTTACAGGCACTGCAACCATCACCTACACCGACTTCGATCCGGTGGTTGATGAGAGCTTTCCCGGAGACTACGAGGGGGTGCGTGAAGATGGGTCGGTAGTCCCCGTCATGTCGTATGGATATGTCAACGTTGTAATCGAGGATTCTGAGGGTAACGACCTCAATCTGGGAGGCGGTGCAACGGCTACTATCAGTTACACCGTCCCAAGCTCACTACTTGCCACTGCCCCAGCCACGATTCCCATGTGGTACTTCAATGAAACCAGCGGCATCTGGGAGGAAGAGGGGGTAGCCACGCTAACAGCGGGCAAATATGTCGCTGAGGTGTCACACTTCTCTACCTGGAACTTCGATATTGCATACGATGTTGCCTACCTTGATATTTCCGTAACGAACTGCCTTGGTGAGGTAGTCCCAAATGCGCGAGTAAAGGTTCACGAATGGTCGTCCAACAGCTGGTCGACCGTACGTTATACCGATGCTAACGGCCATATCAGCAAGGCCCCTATTCGGCCTGATGTCTATCTATATATCGACGTGTTGAAAGATGGCGATACGGTAACAGCGGGCCACGCAGCCGTGAGCAGCGGCACCACTGCCGGTGCCTCCGTCTCATTCACTAAAGAGTGCCCGGAAGGTACCGCGGTAATCGGCCATTACGGCTACGACTTCTCGACCACTACATCCGGCGGCCCATATTCTGATCAGGATGGCTGGACCAACACCTGGGGTTGCGGTGATTCACCCACCAGCAGTGGAATCTTCTGGTGCCCATCATCTACCAACACCAACGCGGTGCTTAAAGATATGGGTGAAGTGACACTCTCGTCAGTCACAACGGTGCCTACCAGCTGGGACAGCCCCATTGAGGCGTTGCAACTTAACCATGTTTACGTTGCCAACACCAATGAAGGCTACGTTAAATTCAAGGTGCTTCACCTGATGCCGGAATCCTGGACCTGGGACGTCGCGGTAGAATATGAGTTGAGCCAAGGTGATAGCTTCACTCAGTAGGAGTGACTCAACGATTATTGCCGCGAAAACTCGCACCAATATGGGAGTTGGAGATAATCCAACTCCCCATACCACCACGACTGCCGCTTTATCACCGCCCCCCTTCCCCGACGACCATCGGCAACAACTTGTTGGTGGCGGCAAAACCGGCTAGCCTTAACCCTCACTGACAACCATATATAAAAAGTACGATTTTGAGACGGCCTCACCCCTTCCGATCCCTCCTCTGGCTGCTGCTGGCCCTTTCGCTGGCGGGATGTACCTCAATGATCACCTCACGCCTGGGGGACAACCTCTCCAGCGCGATCCTCAACCAGGATGACCCGGAGACGGTAAAGGCGGGGGCCCCCGCCTATCTGCTGCTGATCGACAGCCTGATCGAGGGCAATCCCAGGAATAGCGAGATTCTCATCTCTGGCGCACGGCTCTACAGCGTTTATGCGGCGGTGTTCGTGGAAGACAAGGAGCGGGCGCAACGTATGAGCAGCAAGGCGAAGAGCTATGCGCGACGGGCGGTGTGCCAGAGCCACGCCACCCTGTGCGATGTGGATCAGGGCCCCTACGCAGAGATGCTGCCGGCGCTGGAGAAGAGCACCTTTGACGACCTGCCGGCCCTCTACACCTATGCCCTGGCCTGGGCGCTGTGGATCCAGAACCACAGCGACGACTGGGCGGCGGTGGCGGACCTGCCGAAGATCGAGGCGATCCTCAACCGGGTGGTGGCCATTCAGGACCACTACGAGCACGGCCAGGCCCACCTCTACCTTGGGATCCTGCACATGCAGCGTCCCCCCGCGCTTGGCGGCAAGCCGGAGGTGGCACGGCGCCACTTCGAGCGGGCGATGGATTACACCCACGGCCAGGACCTGATGGTGAAGGTGGAGTTCGCCCGCCTATACGCCCGCATGGTGTTTGACCAGGAACTGCACGACCGCCTGTTGAACGAGGTGCTGGAGGCCGACGCGGTGGTGCCCGGCTACACCCTGAGTAATGTACTGGCGCAGCGCAAGGCACGGGAGCTGCTGCTCTCCGGCGCAGACTATTTTTAAGGAGCCCTACACGATGTTTCGCCCCCTGTTCACCCTTTTCCTGCTGCTGCTCCTGTCACCGATACTGCACGCCGCAACCACCTTCAAGATCGCCAGTCTGGCTCCGGATGGCACCAGCTGGATGAAGGAGATGCGTGCCGGGGCCGAAGAGATCAAAAAGCGCACCGCCGGGCGGGTGGCGTTCCGCTTCTATCCCGGCGGCATCATGGGCAACGACAAGAGTGTGCTGCGCAAGATGCGGGTGGGGCAGCTGCACGGCGGCGCCCTGAGCGGCGGCGGCCTGGCAATGGTCTATCCGGAGGTACAGGTCTACACCATCCCCTTCATCTTCCACGACTACGCGGAGGTAGACCACGTTCGCGAGCTGATGGATCCGGTACTGATTAAGGGGCTGCGTGAGAAGGGCTATGTCAGCTTCGGCATCAGCGAGGGCGGCTTCGCCTACCTGATGTCCAACACCCCGGTAGGCGGCATCGACGACCTTAAGGGGCTGAAGGTATGGGTGCCGGAGGGGGACGAGATCAGCCGCGCCGCCTTCGAGGCCAGTGGTATCTCGCCGGTCTCCCTGCCGCTCACCGACGTGCTCACCGGCCTGCAGACCGGCCTTATCGACACCGTGGCCGCCTCCCCCATGGGGGCGATCGCCCTGCAATGGCACACCCGCGTCAAGCACCTCACCCACTCCCCACTGATGTACCTCTACGGCGGGATGGTGGTGACAGAAAAACAGTTCAACAAGTTGAGCAAAGAGGACCAGCAGATCGTCACCGAGGTGATGAGCGGCGTGTTCAGGAAACTCGACCGCCTCAACCGCGACGACAACCGTAGCGCCCTGGCCGTGCTGCAGCAGCAGGGGATAGCCTTCACCACCCCCAGCGAGACAGAGACCCAGCGCTGGCGCACCGCCCTCGACAAGGCGATGGCAAAGCTGCTGGACGGCGGCCTGTTCGACCCGGCCATGCTGGAACAGCTCAGGGGCCACCTGCAGGCCTACCGCGACGCCAAGGCCAGTCACTAAGCAAGATGCCGCGCCTGCTCGCCACAGTCCGGCGCATTGAGGACGCCCTGCTGGTGCTGCTGCTGGGGGCGATGATCGTCCTGGCGGGCAGCCAGATCGTGCTGCGCAACCTGTTCGACAGCGGTATCAGCTGGAGCGACCCGGTACTGCGGGTACTGGTGCTGTGGGTGGGCATGATGGGGGCGATGATCGCCACCCAGCAGGACAAACACATTCGCATCGACCTGCTCTCGCGCTACCTCCCCCCCGCCTGGCGCCACTACACCGCTCGGCTTAATGAGCTCTTCAGCGCCGTGGTGTGCGGCCTGCTTGCCTGGCACAGCGGCCGCTTCGTCTACTTCGAGTGGCAGGACGGCACCACCCTGGTCAGTAACTTTCCCGCCTGGGCGGCCGAGGCCATCCTCCCCTTCGGCTTCACCGTGATGACACTGCGCTTTCTCCTGTTGATGCTTCCGGGCAGACGCGAGGAGACGGCATGACCATCGCCATCTCGCTGCTGCTCATCGCCATCGCCCTGCTCGGCGCGCCGCTGTTCGCGGTGATCGCCGCCAGCGCGATGATCGGTTTCTATCAGGAGGAGCTGGACCTCTCGATCATGGCGATCGAGTTCTACCGCCTGGCAGAGATGCCGATCCTGCTCGCCATTCCCCTCTTCACCTTCGCCGGTTACCTGCTGAGCGAGAGCAAGGCGCCAACGCGGCTGGTACGCGTCACCCAGGCGCTGCTGGGGTGGATGCACGGCGGCCTGGCCATCGTCTCACTGGCCGCCTGCGCCCTCTTTACCGCCTTTACCGGCGCCTCCGGGGTGACCATCGTCGCCCTCGGTGCCCTGCTCTACCCGGCCCTGATGAAGGCGGGCTACCGGGAGAACTTCTCCCTCGGCCTCATCACCACCTCGGGCAGCCTGGGCCTCCTGTTCGCCCCCTCACTGCCGCTAATCCTCTACGGCATCATCGTGCAGCAGCTGGGGGTGGGCCGGCCGCTCAGTATCGACGAGCTATTTCTCGCCGGTATCCTGCCGGGGCTGCTAATGCTGGTGATCCTCTCCAGCTGGAGCATCTGGACCAACCGGGTGCAGCAGACCCAGCCCTTCGACTGGAACGAGACAAAAGCGGCACTGTGGGAGGCCAAGTGGGAGCTGCCGCTACCGCTGATCGTGCTCGGCGGCATCTACAGCGGCTACTTCGCCGTCTCCGAGGCGGCGGCGGTGACGGTGATCTATGTGCTCATCGTCGAGGTGCTGATCTACCGGGAGATCACACTGGGCAGACTACCGCAGGTGGTGCGCGAGTCGATGGTGATGGTGGGGGCGATACTGGTGATCCTCGGCGTCTCACTCGCCTCCACCAACTACATGATCGATGCCCAGATCCCGACGCGACTGTTCGATTTCATCAGCGCCAATATCTCCGACAGGTACACCTTCCTCATCCTGCTCAACATCTTCCTGCTGATTCTGGGGACGATGCTCGATATCTTCTCGGCGCTGGTGCTGATGGTACCGCTGCTGCTGCCGGTGGCGGTGGGCTACGGCATCGACCCGGTGCACCTGGGGATCATCTTCCTCGCCAATATGCAGATCGGCTACTTTACCCCGCCGGTGGGAATGAACCTCTTCATCGCCAGCTTCCGCTTCAACCGTCCGGTGGCGCAGCTCTACCGCTCAACCCTGCCCTTCTTCTTCCTGCTGCTGGGCTGCGTGCTGATTATCACCTACTGGCCGTCCCTCTCCCTCTGGTTGCCGGGGAGATAAGTTCGCGGCGAGGGCGCCGCTCCTACCCGTAGGAGGCCCGCCCCCGGGCCGAACATCCTATTTCGTGGTAAAGGTGGTGACCCCGTCCCAATCCTGCGGCGGCGGCTCCTTCTCATAGTGCTCACAGCGTTCCACATAGAGGGAGCACGATTTATCCACCCCCTTCTCATGCAGCATCGCCTCAAACCCCTCCCGGGCGGCGACCCACTGCTGTTTGTGGAACAGCTCCAGGCTCTCCTGCCAAAGCTTCACGCTGGCGTGCGTCTCGTCATCGATCTCTTCGCTGCGTCCAACCAGTTCGTAGATGCGTATCGGCACCTTCTTGCCTTTGACCCGCACCCGATCCAGTTCGCGGAACAGGAACTTCTCGCCCACCTCGCCGCGCGTCTCCTCGCTCACCAGGATAGCGACGCCGTAGACCTTGGTCAGCCCCTCCAGGCGTGAGGCGAGGTTCACGTTGTCACCCAGTACCGTGTAGGTGAAGTGGAAGCTGGAGCCGAGGTTGCCCACCACCACCTCGCCAGTGTGGATGCCGACGCCGATGCGGATGGGAAAGATGTGCGACAGGTCGGGGCAGCATTCGACGATATGATCGAGCTCGGCGATGCTGTCGAGGGCCGCGTTACAGGCGTCCTCGGCGTGGGCCTCGACGGGGATGGGGGCGCCGAAGATCGCCATCACCGCATCGCCGATATATTTATCCAGGGTACCGCGATGGTTGAGCACCTGCTCGGTCATCGGGTCCATGTAGCAGTGGATGAACTTCGCCAGCTGCTCCGGGGTGAGCCCCTCGGAGAGGTTGGTGAAGTTGCGGATATCGGAGAAGAGGATGGTAAGGCGTTTCTGCTCGCCACCGAACTGCAGCAGCTCCGGCCTCTCGGTTAACTCGTTCACCAGGTCCGGCTGCAGGTAGTACTGGAAGGCGGTATGCACGGTAGAGTAGCGGCTCTCAACGACGAAGGTGAGGTAGACGTTAAGAGCGATGTAACCGAGCAGCCAGGCGAGCAGCGGGTAGGTGAGATTGAGCCAGAGTTGCTGTGTCTCGAACCAGTAGAGGTTGAGCCCGGCATACGCGGCCAGCAGCACGGCAGAGACAATGAAACGCGGCAGGATGCCACCGATGCGGGGCAGCAGCAGTGCCAGCGACATCAGGATGAGGAGGAGCACCAGCAGGTCGGTCAGCACCTCCATCGCCGTGTGATGGATATAGTCGCCGTGAATGATGTTCTCCGCCACGTTGGCCTGGATTTCCAGCCCCGGGAAAGAGGGACCGTAGGGGGTAGTGTGTGCATCGTAGACACCAATCGCCGTCACCCCCAGCAATACCATCTGCCCTGCCAGGGCGTCCGGCGGCAGATTGCCGTTCAACACGTCCACCGCGGAGTAGCTCGGAATGGTGCCGGCGGGACCACGATAGTTGAGCATAAAGCCGCCCACCTCGTCGGTGGGGATCGCCATCCCTCCCAGGGTGAGACGGTCGATACCATACTCCTCGGCGTGTACCACGATGGCCGCCCGCTCCAGATAGAAGGCGAGGGTCTTTAGCGCCAACGAGGGGTAGAACTCGCCCTTGTAGCGAAGCAACAGGTTGGCATTGCGGATTACCCCGTCACGCCCGGGAAGAAAATTAAAGAAACCGGCACCATTGGTGGCGCGAGCCAAGGGCGGGATATTCATCCGCACCGCATAGGCATCGTGCGCCGGAAACTCATCCACTTTACTGCGCAACGCATCGACACCGGAGCGGCCCAGCAACTCCATCTCAATCTCAGGGGGGAGCGCTTCAAGATCTTTCGCCGTCTCCTTGGAGCGGTAGAAGAACTGGCCGCCCACCACCCTGCCACTATTTGTGATCGCCTCCGCCAGCACCTGGTCAGGCGCCACACCACCTAACAGTTGGCGCAGCCGGGCACGCTCGGCGGGAGTCAGTTCGGGATTGCGTTCCAGTGCCTGTTCCAGGGGAGAGTGCTGCGGCTCGGAGAAGACGATGTCGAGCCCTATCGCCCCGGCACCCATATCGCTAATGCGAGTGATCAACTCCGCCAGGGTATCGCGTGACCAGGGCCAGCGCCCCAGTTGTTCGATGCTCTTCTCGTCGACGGTGACCAGGGTGACCATACCGGAAGTGGCCACCGGGCCGCGCAGCTTGAAGCGGGCATCGAGCAGGCGTCCCTCAATATCGTCCAGTACCTGGGGGCGAAACAGGTAGACCATGCAAACCAGCAGGAACAGCGACAGGCTGAGCAGCAGACTGGTGTAGGTGATGCGCCTGGGTGATGGCGGTGTTTTTATATTCTGTGATGCGGTGGTCATGCGTTAACGGTCAACTCCCTGCAGCGGGACCACCAGTTTCGGCCAACCACAGACACTCTTGCAACCGCCCATGCCTCTACCAACTGTAGGTAATGGTTTTGGTGGTAAACGCCGTTCCATTAACCGTAATTTGTAACGTATCAGTACATGCAGAGGTACACCACGTAGTCGAGTTGTCGTAGGTGATTTCGTAGGTACCATCGCCATTATCCCTCAGCGGACAGGCACTGCCATTCAGTCCAAAACCCGTATACAGGTCGCACACCACCCCTCCCGTTAAAGACGACCCCTGGTTTGCCGTAAAGGCTACCGACACATTCAGGCCTGCCCCCAACCACTGGCCAGCAGAGTCCATGGGGATCACCATAATATTGGCGGTTTGAGGGCTCCCGGTGATGGTTCCGGAGGTGACGCTCGATTGTGCCTCATCCACCAGCGGCGCCGCAGCGGTGTGATGGAAACCCATATCCACCGTGTCGCCGCCAGAGGCGTCGACGGTACCGTCCACTACCGTGGTTGGCGTGGTCAGTGCCGAGAGGTAACTCGGCAAGGTGGTGGCGGTACCGACAGGGTCGATGGCCGGCGATGTGGCAAAAACATTGTCCAGATACCAGTTGCGTACGAACAGGGGGTCGGAATAAATATCGCCCGTTCCGGTGAAGGTATAGGTACCGCTATCACCAACCAGGTTATAGCTTGAGTTAACGGTGACTAAAGTGCCCACCACGACATCACCGGTGCAGGCACCATCGCACATATCAAAATTGCCCCAGAGGATGTTATCGCTCATTGTCACGGTCGCACTGTCGCCAACATAGAGGCCGCCCCCCATATTTGCCTCGGTATAATTTCCGCTCAGCGTATTGTGTTGCAGCGCCGTGACACTGCCGCTGGCAAGCATAATTCCGCCACCGGCACTTGCCGCATCGAGATACGCCACATTATCGATGATCAAATTATTGCGAATGGGGAATTCGTTGACGCTTGCCTGGTAGATCCCCCCTCCGGCCAGGGCAAGGTTGGCACGAATTACATTATTGTCGATAGCCGTACCCGTGGCTGCATCCGTGACCTCAACCCCGCCGCCATTACTCGTGAGGTTGCCGTTCAGATAGAGCACACTGTTCTCTAACGCTGGTGCTCCGGTCGTGTTAAACCTCACACCACTTGTTGCCGCCTGTGTAATCTCCACCCCACGGAAGGTACCGGCCGCACCGTTGTTTACGGAGATGCCGTAGCCGCCCCCGGTGATCTCGATTGGATTGGAGCCGCCAGTACTATCGACGATGGGGATAGCACCCACCCCAGTCACATAGATGCCAATATCGAGCGTATCGAGCAGGTCGATGGTGTTAAAGCCGGAAATCAGCGGGGTCAAGGTATTCACACCCGTGTTATTCACAATAGAGATGGCATGCTGCGCCCCGGTAGCGGGGGTCTCTAAAAACAGGCTGGATAGAGTGGGGGCCGTGGTAATACCGGCATCCGATGAAGAGATATAGACGCAGTAGGCACCACAGTTATTGGCATTAAGCACCAGCACATCGGGGGAGCTATCCCGGATCCAGAGCGTGGTATTGCCATAGCGCATGTTGCTGTAGTTGATCTCACCATCCCCGCCAGCAAACTCAACACGGGCCCAGTCACCACTGGCGGGCAGCGTGGAGGGACCGTCACCATTGGTATCCCCCTGAACGGTATCATCGCGCTCCGAGGTAAAGGTCACGTAGCTGGCACTGCCCGGCGCGCCGAAGACGCGCATCGTTCCGCCGGGGTAGACAAATTGGGTCGTGGTGCCGACCGCGTATTTGACGGCGACGAAGGGCTCGATAATCAGATTGCCACCGGAGACCACCGAGACATTCTCCCGCACCCAGTAGGGAGAGCCTGCCAGATCCCAAACCACATCACCACTGATGACGTTGCTGCCGTCCGCCGAACTGATCACCGTGCCCGCGGGGGTCGAGGCATTGCTTAGCGGGTCAGAGCCTGCCGCCACCTCGTGACCATCGACGAAGCCATCACCGTCGTGATCGGCCAGAGCTGGATTCGTACCCAGCCCCGCCTCGTCCGCATCGGAAAGACCGTCGTAATCACTGTCGGTGTTGAGCGTGATACTGACCGAGCCTGCCACCCCACCACCATTGCCATCCACGATGGTGTAGTTAAACGAATCGCTTCCGCTTAGATTGTTTAGCGGTTCGTAAAACACCCGGCCACTGCCGATATCGGTAACATAGCCGCCATTACTTCCCACACTATCGACGGTATTGATACTCAGTGTATCGCCGTCCACGTCGGTATCATTCGCCAACAGGTCAATAATCATGCCGACGTAATTCACCGTGACGGCCGTGTCAGCCGCAGCCACCGGTGCATCGTTCACCGCATTGACCGTAATGGTGACCGTGCCAATATCGGTAAGGGTGCCGTCGCTCACCGTGTAACTGAAACTGTCACTGCCGTTGAAATTGGTCGCCGGGGTGTAATCGAAGGTACCGTCACCGTTGTCCACCACCGTCCCGCCATTGGCCGAGGTGGTATCGGCGGTAGTGACGAAAAGGGTATCAAGATCCACGTCGGTATCATTGGTCAGCACGCTGGCGGTCGTTAGCAGGGTATCCTCATTCACCGTTTCGCTATCGGCCACCGCCACCGGGGCATCATTTATTGCCGTAATCGTCAGCGCGACCGTGGCGGCAACGCTGTCCACCGTGCCGTCGTTCACCGTAAAGGTAAAGCTGTCGCTGCCGTTATAGTCGGCGCTGGGGGTATAGGTAAGGTTGGGGGCGGTGCCGCTCAGCACGCCGTTGGCTGGATTGGTCGCCACCGTATAGCTCAGGCCGCTCCCCTCCACATCGCTGCCGGTGAGGGTAACCGCCACGGCAACATCCTCATCGGTGGTCACCGACTGGGCATCCGCCACCGGAACGTCGTTCACCGCGTTTACCGTCAGCGTGACCGTGGCGGCAACGCTGCCCACCGTGCCGTCATTCACCGTAAAGGTAAAACTGTCGCTGCCGTTGTAGTTGGCGTTGGGGGTATAGCTCAGGTTGGGCGCGGTGCCGCTCAGCACGCCGTTGGCTGGATTGGTTGTTACCGCATAACTCAGACCACTCCCCTCCACGTCACTACCGGTAAGCGTGACCGCCACGGCGGTATCCTCATCGGTGATCACCGACTGGGCATCCGCCACCGGCGCATCGTTCACCGCATTCACCGTCAGCGTAACCGTGGCGGCAACACTGTCCACCGTGCCGTCGTTCACCGTGAAGGTGAAGCTGTCGCCGCCATTGTAGTTGGCGTTGGGGGTATAGCTCAGATTGGGGGCGGTGCCACTGAGCACACCGTTAGCGGGAGGCGTTACCACCGTGTAGCTCAGGTTGTTCAGATCCACGTCGCTGCCGCTAAGGATGATCGCAACGGCGGTATCTTCATTGGTCGTTGCACTCTGTGCATCGGCCACCGGCACGTCGTTAATCGCCGTCACGTTGATCGACACCGTCGCCTCCGTACTCACGGCAATGCCGTCGCTAACGGTGAAGGTAAAGCTATCGGCGCCATTGAAGTTGGCGTTGGGTGTATAGTCCAGATTCGGTGCAGTCCCTGTAAGCACGCCATTGGAAGGTCCGGTAGCCACGGCGTAGCTAAGTGTGGTTGTTTCGGTATCGCTACCGCTCAGGGTAATCGCCAGGGCGGTATCCTCATCGGTGGTCACCGTCTGCGCATCGGCCACCGGCACGTCATTGGCACCGTTGACGGTAACGCTAACGCTACCCGTTATCGTCGCACCGGCACGGTCTGTCGCGGTAATGGTGAAGCTGTCGCTACCGACAAAACTGGCATTCGGTGTGTAGCTGACGCCGTAGAAGACGCAGGCGTAGGGATTGGCCGGATCGATAACACCACCGGCGAGGATGGCCGCCGTACCATTTGCCGGTTGTGTCGCGATACCAATACTGTGACAGTCCCCCACATCGGCATCATCGACCACCGCATCGCCGCTGACCCCTACCCCCTTGTCGGTCACCAGCGAGAGCGAGACCGCGGTCGGTGCCGTATTGGCATGGATAAAGCTGGGATAGCCGTCGTTAGAGGGGGCCAGCCAATCCAGGTCGTCGGTAACACCGTCGTTATCGGAATCGGTGTCCAGCGAGTTTGGCGTGCCGTCACTGTCGACATCGGCAACACCGTCGAGGCGCACGAACATCTCTTCGTAGTCATTACACAGACCATCACCGTCATCATCACCACTGCAACCCACATCACCCGTCTGCACCGGGACCGTGGTATCGATATCCACCGCCATACTCACCGGCAGCGAGGCGCTGCCCGACTGCAGGTCGGCGGGTAGCAGTGACGCCGAGGCGGAGTAGATCCTGTAACCGTTGAGGTTGTAGGCGGTGATGGTGAAGAAGAGCTCCACATCATTGGGCACATTGAGGCTGAAGGTGGTGTCAACGATAGAGAAGGCGTCACTGCCCGCCACCATGGTGAAGCGGTCGCCGTTATAGTCGCTGTTAATGGAGGCGGTAGTGTGGCCCTCACCGCTGATCTGCATGGTTACGCTGCTCAGATAGGGATAGGCACTGCTTATCAGGACCCCAGCCGGCAGGGTCGCGACCTCACCCACTGAGGGCGTGGCGATGCTGACAGTGAGATTACCCTGATCGCTCTGCATCGGTTCGCTACAGGCCGAGAGCAGCAGCAGGATGAGCGGCAGCAACAGGCGTAGTACGCTGTTCTGCTTTGTGTTGGAGTGGTTCATAGTGGCCTCCATCACGGTGCCGGTATGGTGATGTCAAGCGGCAGGCTGACGCTGTTGCCCGGCTGCTCGATCACGGTGTCGATCTGGCCCTCGGTCACCTTGCCGAAGAGGTGTTCCTCGATCAGCTCTTCGCTAATCGATACCTCGTCCAGACCCAGGGTGAACTCTTCAAGCTCGGTGGCAGCCTCTTCTTCGACCTCGTAGGTCTCCAGGTCGTCCAGCTCATCGGCGGCGGCACCCTCATCGCCCTCTTCACCGCCATCGGCCCCGCTCTCGCCCTCCTCCTCGGTGACACCGGCCTTACCCTCGATGGATTCACCGGGGGCGATAAACTCAGGCGGCGTAGGGGCCATACCGGGGAAGACGCGGGTGAAGGTATTGGGCGTCAACATCACTATCTTGTCGATCGCCGCGCGGATATTGCCGACCGCCACCAGCCCCTCGAAGCAGCGCACCAGGGTCTGCTCCAACGCCAGCACCTCGAAGTCGGTGCCACGGACACCGGCCACGGCGACGGAGGTATGCACCTCGAAGCGGGAGTTGGCCCCCAGCTTCTTGCCCACCAGGGAGCGCAGCTTGCCCTGCAGCAAGTTTAGGGTGGTGCGGCTCTCTTCACCCGGCCCCACCACCTGCTCGGTCACCCGCAGCTGGCTGCGCGGCGAGACCTTGAGCACAGAATCGTCACCCAGCAACAATTTGACCCGGCCCTTCTCGCTGGTCTTGATCAAGTCGTTCAGGTAGATCGCCGACCTCACCGCCAGGGCGACGCTCTCGCCACTATCGGCGCGCTCCACCTCGGCGGCACCATCAATGGAGACCACCTGCGCCACCGGCTCGGCCGCCTGCAGCGGCCAAGCGATGAGTGCCAGCAAAAACAGAAGTGCCTGTACCAATCCTCGTCTCATCACCACGGCCTCCACTTCACATTAAGGCCGTAGACCTGGCGGGCGTAGTCGAATGCCGCCTGGTTCGAGGCGTTGTCGAGATACATTAGCGATGCCTCCAGCTCGGTTCGCCGTAGTAACGGATAACGCAGCCGCGCCCCGAGCTTGATGCTGGTATCACGCCTGTCGGCCGCCGAATCGGCGAAGTCGCGCCGCATATATTCCAGGCTGAGGTCGCCCTGCAGTTTCTGCCACTTCCACTGCGCCAGGCCGTTTATGCCGTACTTGAGCGAGGCGAGCGTATCATCCTTACTTTGGTCGCTGCCGAGTACACCGCCAAGCGCAAAGTAGCGCTCGTCACCGCGCAACCACAGGTGGCGGTAGTTCAGCTCGTAACGGCTGCCGTCATAGCCGTCCATGGCCGGATAGGCGTAAGTGTCACTGCGCCACTGGAACTTAATGAAGGAGAGGCGCTCCTCGCCGTGCTGGTAGAGCATAAAGGGGCTGAGGACATGGCTCTCCACATAGTCGTAATCGGACAGCGAGGCCTTGACAAACTGGTAGCCGACGCCCCACTCCCCCTGCTCGATCTCACGCTGCCACTCGACACTCAGGGCGTGGTTACGCAGGTCGTAGTCTTCGAGCTCCTGATGGTAGCTCTGGAACAGCTGGTAGCCGATGGAGACGGGAATGGCGGAGACGGGCGATGGGCTCCACTTGAGGTCCAGCCCCAGTTGCCAACGGTTGTCGCCACGGTCGCTCAGGGTGGAGGGCAGCGGCAGATCGTCGGAGTAGAGGGCGACATTACTGTCGTGCACCGCGCCGAGGGTTAGCTCCACCTCCATCCCCTTCAGGATGCCGCTGCGACCGGCCAGCCGCTCATCGAGCTGGCGCGCCCTGTCGGCATAGGCGCTGTCAGTGTGGTGCTCGAGAAGCTGTTTGAGCTCATCGCGGGCCTCACTGAAGCGGTGCAGCGTGGCGAGGATATCGGCACGGGCATAACCCGCGGCAGCACCAAGGCTCCCCGCATCATCCACCTGCTGCAGCTGCGCCAGTGCCTCCTCGTAGCGCTCCTGGTGCAGCAGCGAACGGCCGAGGTAGTAGTGCGAACGGTCATGGTCGGGGTTTTGCTCCAGCCCCTGGCGCAGCTCTACCTCGGCCGCCTCATACTTCCCCTGGCGGTAGGCCGCATAGCCCAGTTCGTGGTGCAGCTCCTTATGGGCGGCTCCCGCCTCGGCGGCGGCCGCCAGTTCGCGCTCAGCCGCAGCATAGTCCCCGCCCCGCGACATTAGCACGCCGCGGTAGTAGCGGGAGTAGGCGTCCCCGGGGTCGGCGGCAAGCGATTCGTCCAGCAGGTGCTCTGCGGTCCCCCGCTCCATCGCGGCGGCGGAGAAGAGAGCGCGGGAGCGCGTCTCCTCCACATCGTCGCCGTGCCAGATGGAGGAGTAGGGATAGAGGTAGTAGTCGAACAGGCGGTTACCCTGCTCCAGCTTGCGTACCTCAATCAGCACCTCACGCCCCTCCTCGCGCCGCTCCAGCTGATAGAGCGCCTCGGCCTTGAGGTAGAGGGCGGCAACGGCCATACCACCGCCCTTTTCAGCGGCGAGCTGCAACGGTGCCAGGGCTTCCTCATACTCCCCCATGCGGTAGTGGCTTATCCCCAGATAATAGGCGGCACGGTGGTGTTGCTGCCGCTCATCCAGAGCGAGCTGCAGGGCGGCGGCGGCGCGAGGGTAGTTTTCGGCGTGGAAGGCGGCCATGCCCAGTTCATAGGGGAGACCGGGAAAACGCCCCCCGGCCGCCATCACCGCCTCCAGCTCGGCCTCCGCCTGAGAGTAGTGGCGCAGTCGGGCATGGGAGATGCCGCGGTAGTAGCGGGCCATCAGGTCCGACTCATCCTCCGCCACCGCCTGCTCGGACCAGGCGAGCGCCTGCTGGAACGCCTTTTCCGCATAGGCCAGCTGCGCCTTGGTACGGAGGATCTGCGAAGCGGTCGAGGCCTCCGCAGGCAGGTTCGCCAACATCAATAACAGGCCACACAACACCCCTGCGGTTCCCCTGTTTACCCCTCTCATCGGCTCAAGCAACACCTGTGCTCCTCATTATTATCAAGCTACCACTATATTTAGTAAGGATTCCCCTACGGCGCCACCGTTCAAGCGAGAAAGGCTCGGTATTCAAAAGCGTGCCCAGCCGATACAATCCGCACTAAGAAAGCAGAAGACCAATCCCATGACCCCGACACAGCAACTCGCCCAGGCCCTGATCAGCCGTCCCTCCGTTACCCCCGATGACGCCGGTTGCCAGCCGCTATTGTGTGAGCGCCTCAGCGCCATCGGTTTTGACTGCGAGCCGATGCGCTTTGGCGAAGTCGACAACCTGTGGGCACGGCGCGGCAGCGACGGGCCACTGTTCTGCTTTGCCGGGCACACCGACGTGGTGCCCACCGGACCGGAGGAGAAGTGGCGGCATCCGCCCTTCTCCGCCGCCATCAGCGACGGCATGCTCCACGGCCGCGGCGCCGCCGATATGAAGGGATCGATCGCCGCCTTCGTCACCGCCTGCGAGCGCTTTGTCGCCAACTACCCGCAACACAGCGGCTCGATCGCCTTCCTCATCACCAGCGACGAAGAGGGACCGGCGGTGGACGGCACGGTAAAGGTGGTGGAGACACTGGAGGCGCGCGGCGAGAAGATGGCGTGGTGCCTGGTGGGCGAGCCCACCAGCACCGCAAAGGTGGGGGACGTGGTAAAGAACGGCCGCCGCGGCTCGCTCAGCGGCTACCTCACGGTGAAGGGGGTGCAAGGCCACGTCGCCTACCCCCACCTGGCGCGCAATCCGGTGCACCAGGCTGCCCCGGCACTGGCCGAGCTGGCGGCGATGGAGTGGGACCAGGGCAACGACCACTTCCCCCCCACCAGTTTCCAGATCGCCAATATCAACGCCGGTACCGGCGCCAGCAACATCATCCCCGGCGAGCTGGAGGTAATGTTCAACTTCCGCTTCTCCACCGAACAGACCTCAGAAGGGCTGCAACAGAAGGTGGAGGCGCTGCTGGACCGGCACGGGCTGGAGTACGAGCTGCGCTGGGCCCTCTCCGGCAACCCCTTCCTCACCGAGGGGGGCGCCCTGCTGGAGGCCACCACCGCTGCCATCGAGCAGGTGTGCGGCTACAGCCCGGACGTGAACACCGCCGGTGGCACTTCCGATGGCCGCTTCATCGCCCCCACCGGGGCGCAGGTGCTGGAGCTGGGGCCGCTCAACGCCACCATTCACAAGGTGAACGAGTGCGTCAGCGTGGCCGACCTCGACACCCTCTCCGAGATCTACGAGGCGATCCTCGTACGCCTGCTGGCCGAGAAGTAATTCGCGTTAGCGGCCAGGCCGCTAAAGGTTTTTTTCTCCCTGCCGTTAAAGATCTGTTTTCCCCGTCCGCTCATATCTAGTGAGCAGAAGGAGAAAGCGCCATGGCAGATGTAGCAATACCCCCGTTCCGTTTCACCCCGCCGACCCTCGGCGACGCCCCGGCATCGCGCCTCACCGGTCGCCCGGAGGCTATTCGCGAGCGTCTGGTGGTGCCCGGCAGGCCCCAGGCCGAGGCCAACCGTCCGGCCAACGCGCCGGGGCGGATCCCCGTGGCCGCCACGCCCCTCCCCGTGCCCCAGGCCACTGAGGCAAAAGACAGCTCCCCCTACGACGCCGAGGCGATACAGGAGGAGGTGGAAAATTCACAGGAGATTAAGGCGCTAAGGGATGCGGGCTACATCAAGGAGAATCCGCTGCGCAAGGCGAAAAAACAGTTCGACCTACGGTCCCAGGGCGAGCGCCGTGAGAGGCCGGAGCTAACCGCCCCAGCCCCTACCGAATCACGTCCGGCAAGCGCCAGCCGCGAGGCGATGCGCGAGGATATTGAGCGGGCGGCAAACCCGCGTGCCCAGGAACCCCGGCGCGCCGACCCGCTGGCGCTGGATCTGGATGGCAACGGCCTGCAGACCAGCGGCATCGAAAACGGCGTGCGCTTCGATATCGACGCCGACGGCAGACTCGACCAGACCAGCTTCGTCAGCGGCGGCGACGCCTTCCTCGCCATCGACAGCAACGGCAACGGCCGTATCGACGATGGCCGTGAACTGTTCGGCGACCAGAGCGGCGACGCCAACGGCTACCTGGCCCTCTCCCGCTACGACGACAACAGTGACGGGGTGATCGACCACAGCGATACGGTGTTCCAGCAGTTGCGCCTCTTCACCATGAGCGCGGACGGTAGCCAGACCCTGCGCAGCCTCGATGAGGGGGGCATCGCCGCCATCTCGCTGGGCTATAGCAACAGCACCACCGCCCTGAACGAGTACGACACCATCGCCCAGCACTCCACCTTTACCCGCGTCGACGGCAGCGAAGGCGAGAGCGGCGACCTGTTGCTGGGGTACCGTACGCTGTAGGAATCGCCGCAACTGCGCTAAATTAGCCTCATGAAACGGCTATTTGCTCTTCTCTTCCTCCTCCTCAGCGCCTGCAGCAGCGAGGCACCGCAGCTTGCTCCGCTCAGCGGCAGTGCCGTTATCCTCGCCTTCGGCGACAGCCTCACCTACGGTAGCGGTGCCAGGGGTGCGCAAAGCTATCCTGCGGTACTGGAGCGGCTCAGCGGCCGGGAGGTGGTCAACGCCGGTGTGCCCGGCGAGTTATCGTCCGAAGGGCTGGAGCGCCTGCCGCAGACACTCGCCGAGTACCGACCGCAGCTGCTGATCCTCTGCCTGGGCGGCAACGACATGCTGCGCAAGAAAAACGCTGGGGAGATCGAGGCCAATCTGGAGGAGATGGTCAGGCTGAGCCGGGAACGGGACATACCGGTGCTGCTGCTCGGCGTACCCAGCCCGGCCATCTTCGGTCTGAAGAGCGCCGAGTTCTACTACTCACTCGCCGAACGGCTATCGCTGCCGCTGGAGGCGGAGATCATCCCCGAGGTGCTGTCGGAAAGGGCGCACAAATCCGACACCATTCACCCCAACGCCGAGGGATACCGCCTCATCGCCGAGGCGGTCTACGAGAAGCTGAAGGAGACGGGGGCGCTTTAGCTATGACCCCTTCCCCCTCTCAGGGGGAAGGTTGGGATGGGGGTAGGACGTACATCAATTAAACATTACACCCCCACCCTAGCCCTCCCCCTGCAATGGGGAGGGAACACCCCTGACTACCCCTTAATACAGGCCATCGGCTCCAGCCGCACCACCTTACGCGCCAGCCCGGCGCGGTGTGCCGCCTCCACCACGGCACTGACATCCTTGTAGGCCCCCGGCGCCTCCTCCGCCACGCCGCGCATCGAGGGGCTGCGGATCAAGATGCCGCGATAACCCAGCTCATCCACCACCTTGTTGCCACGCCAGCGCTTCTTCGCCGCATGGCGGCTCATGGCACGCCCAGCGCCGTGGCAGGCGGAGCTGAAGGCGCGCTGCTCCGACTCACTGGTACCGGCGAGGATGTAGGAGGAGCTACCCATGGAGCCGCCGATGATCACCGGCTGCCCCACCTCGTTGAACTCGGCGGGCAGCTCGCTATGGCCGGGACCGAAGGCGCGGGTCGCCCCCTTGCGGTGGACGTAGAGCTCGCGCTCTACCCCGTCGACCGAATGGCGCTCCAGCTTGCAGGTGTTGTGGGAGACGTCGTAGAGCAGCTCCATCGACGCCTCAGGGAGGTGTTCGGCAAAGACCTTGCGCGTGAGGTGGGTGATGATCTGCCGATTCGCCAGGGCGCAGTTGATACCGGCTCGCATCGCCCCGAGGTAGCTCTGTCCCAGCGGCGAGTCGATGGGCGCGCAGGCCAGCTCACGGTCCGGCAGCTCGATACCGTACTGTTTGGCGGCGATCACCATATCGCGCAGGTACTCGGTGCCGATCTGGTGGCCGAGGCCGCGTGAGCCGCAGTGGATGCTCACCACCACCTCCCCCTCCCGGAGCCCGTAGGCGGCGGCGCTCGCCTCATCGTAGACCTCGGCGATGTGCTGCACCTCCAGGTAGTGGTTGCCGGAGCCGAGGGTACCCATCTCGTCGCGCTGACGCTGCTTGGCGTGTTCAGAGACATCGTCCGTTTTGGCGCCCGCCATGCAGCCGCGCTCCTCGATACGGCGCAGGTCCTCATCGCGGCCATAGCCCTGCTCCACCGCCCAGCGCGCACCGCCGCTGAGCATCGCGTCCATCTGTTTGGCATTGAGGTGAATACCGCCGGTACTGCCGAGCCCGGCGGGCACGGTGTAGAAGAGGCCATCGGCGAGGCGCTCCTTCTGCGCCTCCACCGTCGCCTTGTCCAGGCCGGTGAGCAGGGTGCGTACGCCGCAGGAGATATCGAAACCGACCCCGCCCGCCGAGACCACACCACCCGCAGCGGCATCGAAGGCCGCCACCCCGCCGATGGGGAAACCGTAGCCCCAGTGGGCGTCGGGCATGGCGTAGCTGGCCTGCACGATACCGGGCAGGGTGGCCACATTGACCGCCTGCTCGAACACCTTGGCGTCCATACCGTCGATGAGCGAGGCATCGGCATAGAGGATGGCCGGCACCCGCATCTTGCCCTGCTGCGCTATCTCCCAGCTGAATTTGGAACGTTGGATCAGCTTGCTCACCGCCCCCTCCTACTCTCTAGACATCGACCACGCACTGCGCCAACCAGCTACCATCGTCGCCCTGCTCGACCCTGAGGGCGGTATAGGTGGCCCCCTTCACCTCCACCGCCGGCTGGTGGCGTGCGATATCCAGCGGCTCGCCCCAGGCGATCGCCTGCAGCTGGAAGTCACGGCTAATGTGGAGTTCAAAGCGGGAGAAGAGCATGCGGCGGGTCGCCATCTCGAAGAGCAGGGCGTTGAGCCAGTCGACCAGCAGCAGCTCCGCATCAGGGGCGGCACAACGAATCGCTACCGCCTCCATGGCCGCCACCCTGTCGATATCGGTAATCACCGCGGTCAGGGCCTCGGCCGCCGCTGCGAAGGCCGCCTCGAGCGAGGGGCCGCATCCTCAGACGCCGTTTTCGGCCTGGTGATGGAAGTGGTGCCATGTGGCCAAGAAGTTCTCCCCCGGTTAACACCTCCAATTGTAGACGGTAGGAGCGGCGCCCTCGCCGCGAACAAACCTGCCCCCTTCGGCCCGAGGGCGGGCCTCCTACAAGCTAGACAAAATATTACTTCGGTTTGTGCGCCACCTGGTCGCGCAGGTAGTGGGGCAGCGCCTGCTCGGCACTCACCGCCTCGCCGCGCCCGTAGGCGGCCACCGCCAGGGTCGCCACATCCTGGGCGTGGGGAAAGTAGTCGCCATTGGCCTCGACCAACGCA
>JBNKUL010000061.1:0-7027 GCA_050298555.1 Thiohalomonadaceae bacterium | reverse complement strand
CTCCGAGACCAACCCCATGCTCGGTCACCGCGGCGTGCGCCTCGGCATCACCTTCCCCGAGATCTACATCATGCAGATCCGCGCCGTGCTGGAGGCCTCTGCCGAATGCGCGCGCAAGGGCATCGAGGTGCACCCGCAGATCATGATCCCGCAGGTCTGCACCGCCGAAGAGCTGCGCGTGGTGAAACACCACGTCGACAAGGTACGCGATGAGGTCGAAGCCAAACACGGCTCGAAGGTCAACTTCCGCTTCGGCACCATGATCGAAGTAGTGCGCGCCTGCATGCGCGCCGACTCACTGGCTGAGGAGGCCGAGTTCTTCTCCTTCGGCACCAACGACCTCACCCAGGCCACCTTCTCCTTCTCACGCGAAGATGCCGAAAACAAGTTCCTGCCCATGTACGCGGAGAACGGCATCCTCACCGACAACCCGTTCGAGGTGCTCGACAGCAAGGGGGTGGGCAAGTTGATGGAACTGGCGGTGCACTGGGGGCGCAAAATCAAACCCGAGCTCAGCGTCGGCATCTGTGGTGAGCACGGCGGCCACCCCAAGTCGATCGCCTTCTGTCACGACATCGGCTTGAACTACGTCTCCTGCTCTGCCCCCAGGGTGCCGGTGGCACGGCTGGCGGCGGCGCATGCCAAGTTGCTGGCGGAGTAACTGGGGCTACCACTGTCGGGTGGATAAGCGAAGCGCTTCCACCCGATAGCTCAGTTAGGTTGAGCAATCGTAGATATGATTGCCGCTCCCCATGCGCCGCCGGTTTCTGAAGCACTGCATGAAGTCCTTGATTACCAGCGATACCCTCTTGTCCGCACTTGGGGTAACCGTGGTGACGGTGCCGGTAATGGTCACGACCTTGGCGACCTTGGAGGTCTCATGGGGAATCTTCAGGGCGAGCACCCCGCCCTGAATCCTGCCGGTAATGTCGTGCGCCTCGGCCCTGCTGACATTGCGTAACAGGATGATGAATGAGGCACCGCCGTAACGAGCGGCAATCGTACCGCTGGGCGTAGTCTGGGCGGCGATCACCTTGGCGATCTGCTTGAGGCAGATATCCCCTTCCAACGCACCATAGTTCTCGTTATAGCTGCTAAAGCTATCGACGTTGAGCAGTATCATGGAAAGAGGTTTTTTGCTTTTAAGTCCATCGCGCCAGGCGGAAGCGGCCAGGGTATGAAAGTGCCTGACCTCATAGAGGCCCGTTGTGCTGTCGCGCGTGATCAGGTCTCGTATTTTCTCATCCGCCTCCGATAGCGCCTCAGACTGCTCGTCAATCACGCGACGCTGAACACTCTGTGCCCCCTCCATCACCATCATCTGACGGTGGCTACTGCGCAAGAAGCCAAACAGCAACAGCGACACCAGCAACCATGCAATGGAGTGGATGGTTACAACAAAGCGTTGCTGATGCGAGGTTGACTGGATGATTCCATCAGCATCAATATCGACACTTAAGCCGCCACGAATCTCGCCGATCATGTAACCCTGCTTGGCATGACAGATAAGGCATGGCGCCTTTACTCTAAGAGGGGCCATATACCTGAACACGGTGTTACCCGCACCGGAGATGAGGTCGGTCTTTTCCGCCAGACCTTCCTCAAATTCCTGTAGCGCATGCTTTTCCCAGGCATCGGCACGGTTTCCGGGGCGTATAGGCTTGAGGCTGGTAAGGTGGAAGGTCACCCCGGCCTTCTCAATCATCTCCGACATCTGACGGGTCATGAATGCCGGATTAATCATTGTAAGACGAAGTCCCTCTGTCGTATTCACATCGCGTACCGGAGTTTCCAGAAACGGATTCGGCTGGGTCTTCTTCGTGATAGGGACATAGACCCCACCATGTGAGGCATTCCAGCGGCGGGTCAATTGAACCATATCGAAGATGATTCTCCCCCTCTCCGTCGCCATCATCTTCTGGTGAACTTCAATGCTGGATATATTCCAGAACATTGAGCCGCCGACAATGGCGCTCCACACCGCTATGATTAACAGCCAGTAACCCCTCTGTTTTATTATTCGTTCGGCAATGGACATGCGCGGACCAGATTTCCCTGTTTTATAGATGTTTAGTAGTAAAAATAGCTGATACGGTTGCCTGCTGCCAAGGTGGTTCCTGGGTGGATCAGTGGAGCACATCCACCAGATAAACTTTACAACCCCTGCAACAACTTTGAATGTATGCCGTTAAACCCACCATTACTCATCACCAGGACATGATCCCCGGCCCTGGCCTCCTCAATCACCGCCTGTAGCAATAGTTCAAAATCATCACAGGCGGTCACCGTTACCGGTGCATTAGCCGGCAGCTCCCAACCCAGATCCGCCGGCGTATAAATAAACACCCTGTCCGCCCCGGCAAGCGAGGGCAGCAGCGTATCCTTATGCACGCCCATACGCATGGTGTTGGAGCGCGGCTCCAGTACGGCGATGATGCGCTCGCTGCCGACCTTGTTGCGCAGTCCGGCAAGGGTGGTGGCGATGGCGGTGGGATGGTGGGCGAAGTCGTCATAGACGCGGATGCCACCCACCTCGCCGCGCAGCTCCATACGCCGCTTTACGTTTCTAAACTCACACAGCGCCTCGATCGCCTGGGGGGCGGGCACACCGCTGTGGCGTGCCGCGCCGATGGCGGCGAGGGCATTGTTGACGTTGTGCTCACCGAGCAGTTCCCACTCCACGCGGCCCTGTTTCGCGCCAGCGAAATAGACGTCGAATTGGCCGCCGTCGCTACTGCCGTTCTGCGCACTCCAGCCGCCCTCACCGCCAAAGCTTTCCAGCGGTGTCCAGCACCCCCGGGCGATCACCGCATCGAGGTTGGCGTCATTTTGCGGCGCGAGGATCACCCCCTCCCCCGGTACGGTGCGTACCAGGTGGTGGAACTGTTTCTGGATCGCGGCAAGGTCATCGAAGATATCGGCGTGGTCGAATTCGAGATTATTGAGCACCAGGGTGCGCGGACGGTAGTGGACGAACTTGGAACGCTTGTCGAAGAAGGCGGTGTCGTACTCATCGGCCTCGACGACGAAGAAGGGGGTCTCACCGGCACGTGCCGAGATGCCGAAGTTTTGCGGAATGCCACCGATGAGGAAGCCGGGCTTCATCCCTGCGTACTCCAGAATCCAGGCCAGCATGGAGGCGGTAGTGGTCTTGCCATGGGTACCGGCCACCGCCAGCACCCATTTGCCCTGCAGGAAGTTGTCGCTCAGCCACTGCGCCCCTGAGGTATAGGGCAGGCCGCGGTTAAGCACGTGTTCCACTGCCGGATTGCCGCGCGACAGGGCGTTACCGATCACCACCATATCGGCATCATCCGGGATCGCCTCGGGCTCATACCCCTCGCAAAGGGCGATCCCCTGCTCTTCCAGTTGCGTGCTCATCGGTGGATAGACACCGGCGTCCTGCCCGCTCACCTCGTGGCCCTGGGCTCGCGCCAGCAGCGCCATGCCACCCATGAATGTGCCGCAAATACCGAGAATATGGATCTTCATTGAGTCACCCCCGCCGCACTGACCATATCGCCCAAGGTGATGGCGATAATGAGATAGACGACGCTAAAGAGAAAACTGAGCCCGCTCGATATCGAGAGGGCATGACGAAAGATGTGGCTGGCCAGCACCATGTTCCACACCATCACCGCCAGCGAGAAGAGTCCCAGCAGACCCTGCAACTCGCCGCTAAAGTAATAGATCAGACTCAACGGCAACAACATCAGGCCGAGCAGTGCCTCACCCCCGCCCAGTGCCGTCACGCTCTGCATGGTGCGGGACTGCTTGCCGAACAGCAGCAACAACCCGTGCACCACCGCCACCAAGGTCAGGGTGCTGACCATGGCGTAGAGGGCGGCAAAACCAAAGGGCATGACGAAGAGGGCGTGCAGCAGCCCCATGGCGAAGTGCAGCAGCAGAACCAGCTTCAGCAGGGCGGGTGCCGCGGGGAGGCTCTGGGGGCCGGCACGCAACACCATAATGCGCCAAAAGGCTTGGATTAAGGCCTCCATGGTCGTGCCGTTTTCCCCGCTGCGGTAAAAAATCAATAGAGCCCGCATGATACCGCCTGGGCTGTAGAAACGACAATTTCACCGCGACATAGACGGTATACTATCAGCTCACTAACAGAAGCCCGAACAATGACCGAAACCGCTCTCTACATCGACACCCCCGAGGCCCTGGATGCCCTCTGCACCCAGCTACGCCGCCATGACTGGCTCACCCTCGATACCGAATTTCTGCGCGAGAAGACCTACCGCCCGCGCCTCTGCCTGCTGCAGGTGGCCAACCCGGAGGTGATCGCCTGTGTCGACCCGCTGGCACTGCCCTCGCTCGATCCACTACTCGACGTACTCTACGACGCAAACATCACCAAGGTGCTGCACGCCGCCCACCAGGACCTGGAGATCTTCTTCGACCTGCGCGATGCGGTACCCGGCCCCATCTTCGACACCCAAATCGCCGCCACCCTGCTGGGCCAGGGCGAGCAGGTGGGTTACGGCGGGCTGGTAAAGGAGCTGCTGGGCGTGGAGCTCTCCAAGGCCCACGCCCGCGCCGACTGGTGCCGCCGCCCTCTGGACGATGCACAGCTCGACTACGCCGCCGACGATGTGCGCTACCTGCGCGATGTCTACCATAAACAGCTGGAGCAGCTGCGCCAGCTGCAGCGCGAGGCGTGGCTGGCGGAGGACTTTGCCGAGATGGCCGACCCGGAGCGCTACCGCAACCCGCCGCAGGAGGCGTGGCAGCGTCTGAAGGGCGCCAATCGCCTGCGCGGGGTGCAGCTGGCGGTGCTGCAACAGCTGGCCGCCTGGCGCGAGGAGCAGGCGCAGCGCAGCGATCGTCCGCGGCGCTGGATAATGAAGGACGAGGTCCTGCTCGACCTGGCGCGTCACATGCCGAAGGACGAACACGGCATGCAGCGCATCCGCGGCCTTGAGGAGGGCACGATAAAGCGCAGCGGCAGGGCGCTCCTCGACGCCATCAACGCCGGGCGCGAGATGCCCAGGGAGCAGTGGCCTAGTGTAAAGAAAGGTCCGCGCCTGCCCGCCGAGCAGGACTCCCTGGTCGATGTAATGATGGCGCTGCTGCGCGAGCGCTGCCGCGAGCAGGCGATCAGCCCCGGTGCGGTGGCCGGGCGGCGTGATCTGGAAAAACTGATTATGGGACGGCGCGACATCCCCCTACTGCACGGCTGGCGCGCGGCGGTAGCCGGTGACAGCCTGCTCGCCCTGCTGCAGGGCGAGTTGAGCCTGACGGTCAGCGACGGGCGCCTGCAGGTTCAGGCCAAGACCTAATCGGGGTTAACGGGGCCGGGCAACGATGGCACAGGACGAACTCTTCCCCTGGCGTAGCGGCAACCGCTTTGAGTTGCTGGTCGACGGCGAACAGTTCTTCCCGGCACTGCTGCGGGCCATTCACGCCGCCCGCCACCACATCCTACTCGACATCTATCTGTTCGAATCGGGCATGGTCGCCGACCGCTTTATCGACGCCTTTGTCGCCGCCGCCGAACGCGGCGTGCAGCTCTACCTGCTGCTGGACGACTTCGGCGCGCGCGGCCTGCAGCCGAAGGAGCGCGAGCGCCTGCAGCACCCCAATATCCACCTCGCCTTCTACAACCCGACCCGCTACGGCGCCCGGCGCCGTAGCCTGTTTCGAGACCACCGTAAACTGCTGGTGGTCGACTCGCACATCGCCTTTACCGGCGGCGCCGGTCTTACCGACGAGTTCGACAGCCAGAGAGAGCCCGAATGCGCCTGGCACGACGTCATGCTGGCGATACGCGGCCCGGTGGTGGCCGACTGGCAGCGGCTGTTCAGCCGCAGCTGGAACCTGTGGGGCCGCCCGCTGCTCAGCTTCAGTGCCGCGCAACCGCCCGGCGACGGCCTGGCCGGACGCCTCAGCCACAACGCCCCCAGCCAGATGGAGATCAAGCGCTCGCTGATCAACCGCATCCGCAGCGCCGAACACCGCGTCTGGATCGCCACCGCCTACTTCATCCCCTCCTGGAAGATACGCCGCCTGCTACGCCAGGCGGCGCACCGCGGGGTGGATGTGCGCCTGCTGCTGCCCGGCCCGCACACCGACCACCCGGCGGTGCGCCACGCCGGACGCCGCTTCTACGGTCGACTGCTGCAGAACGGGGTACGTATCTTCGAGTACCAGCCGCGTTTTCTGCACACCAAGATGCTGCTGTGCGACGACTGGCTCTCGGTCGGCTCCAGCAATATCGACCGCTGGAACCTGCGCCTCAACCTGGAGGCAAATCAGGAGGTATTGGGGGGGGAGGTCATCGAGCAGGCGGAACAGCTGTTCCGTCGCGACTTTGGCGATAGCCATGAGATCAGCCATGACTTCTGGCGCGAGCGTCCCTGGTACCGGCGCCTGCCGGAGTGGTTCTGGGGGAAGGTGGACCGATGGCTGGAGCGATTTACCCGCCCCGGCCGCCGTTAAGGAAGGGGTTATGCGGTGACGTTAAGGTTGTTGCCGAGGTTGTCGGGCAACGCCTGTGGTGCGGGTGCCGACTCCACCACCGAGTTGATCAGCTGCGCCGCGGCGGAGGCCTGGGTGTCGAGCGCCTTTCTCATCACGCTGACGGTGACCGCATCGCCATTACTCTGGGCGGTGGCGGCAATGGCCGAGGGGGAGATACCGACGTTCAGGTCCATGGGGTCACCTTTTCTGATTACGTATACGTCTACTATTAATAGTGCCACAGGGAGTCAATTTCAATCCCTCCCTGCCCCAACTGTGATGCCCATCACCCCAGCATCTGCTCCAGTACCGCGAGAAACTCCTTCACATTGATCGGCTTGGTGAGGTAGCCGTCAAAGCCCGCCTCTTCGCCCTTCTTCAGGTCTTCGGCCATGGCGTTGGCGCTGAGCGCGACCACCGGAATATCCTTTGTCTCCGCCATATCACGCAGGTGACGCAGCACCTCGTAGCCACTCATCTCCGGCAGGTTGATGTCGAGCAGGATCAGGTCGGGCCTGTGTTCGAGCGCCAGTTCGATACCGCCAACAGGCTCCTCGGC
>JBNKUL010000060.1:0-3602 GCA_050298555.1 Thiohalomonadaceae bacterium | reverse complement strand
TACGACAAACTGCCCATCTGTATTGCCAAGACCCACCTCTCGCTCTCCGATGACCCGAAGCGTCCCGGTCACCCGGATGGCTTTACCCTGCCGGTGGAGCAGATCCGCATTGCCGCCGGTGCCGGGTACTTACTGGCGTTGACCGGGGATATCGTCACTATGCCGGGCTTGCCCAGTGAACCTGCTGCCTATGGAATCGACCTGAGTAGTGATGGGGAAGTGGAGGGCATCGAGTAGTTCTCTATACCCTCCCATGCTCTGGTGGTGTGAAGCGGAGGAAGCGGGAACAGGATTATTCCTGATGAGGCACCACCCTGTTTCGCCCCAGCGACTTGGCGCGATACACAGCCTTGTCGGCTTTGTCGAAGAGCTTTTGCTGGTTGTCCTCATCCTCGAGCTGTGCGACACCGATGCTGGCGGTGATATTGGTACAGTGCTGGTCGCAGTCACAGTCGTGGCTCTCCAGCGCCTTGCGCACGCGCTCGGCGACGATCACCGCACCATCGAGGCCGGTGGCCGGCAGCATGCCGACAAACTCTTCTCCCCCGAAGCGGTAGAGCTGGTCCGGGTTGCGTAGCGCCTTCTGCATGACCGTGGCGGCGGTGCGCAGTACACAGTCACCGGTGGCGTGGCCGTAGCGGTCGTTGATCCGTTTGAAGTGGTCGAGGTCGACGATCATCATGCTCAGACTGATGTCGTGACGTTGTGCCAGCTCCACCTCGCGTGGCAGCGCCTCCTCCAGCGCGGCACGGTTATGCAGGCCGGTCAGCGGGTCACGGTAGGCGGTGGAGAGTGCCTCGTGGTACTTCAGGCCGTTGCGCAAGGGGTAGAGCAGCGGCACCATCAGGTGTTCCAGCATCGCCAGATCCTGCTCTGAGAAGGGGTGCTGTGAACTGAAGCGAAGTTCTCCCAGCGGTTTTTTGTGCAACTGCAGGCCGTAGTCGGCGCTATGGCGTGCCTGCTCGCCGACCTGGGCCACGACACCCTGCCTGGCGCTACGAAATCCGGTACTGGCTATCTCGACGTACTGGAGCGCCTCCTGCATGAACAGGGCGAGCATCTCCTCCAGGTCGAGGGTAGTCTGCAGGCTGTAGGTTAGCTTGAGTGTATCGGGCGGAGACTCCAGGCGCACCAGGCTCTCTACCGGAGCATCAACCCTCTCCTGACGCCGTTCCTGTAGCTCTTTTACACCAATAATGTTGTTTGATTGTGCCATTGTCCTTTCCTCATGAAAGCTTCAACAATGGATAAGCAGGAACGGTGCCAGTTGGAATACGTCAATTAACTCAGTGAGTTAGGTTTGTTGCTGGGTAGGGTTGTCAAGAAAATGACGACTATCGGGGCGGGGTGGCGGCAATCACTTGCCGCTATGGTGACAAAATCGTGGCGCCTACGTTTGCGGCGCCACAGGCGGGCTTACTGGGCGTCGAACTGCCGGCCGGTGACACCCTTGCTATCGGGGCCGAGCAGGTAGAGGTAGGTGGCCAGGATCTGGTCGGGCCTGGGCAGGGTGTTGGGATCCTCGCCGGGATAGGCGCGGGCGCGCATGCTGGTGCGGGTGGCGCCCGGGTTGATGCTGTTGACGCGGATGTTGGTGTTGCTCTCCAGCTCGTCGGCCCAGGTCTGCATCATGTTTTCGTTGCCCGCCTTGGAGACGGCATAGGCGCCCCAGTAGGCGCGGCCCTGACGTCCAACGCTGGAGCTGGTGAAGAGCACGGAGGCGTCGTCGGACTTCTTCAGCAGGTCGAGACAGGCGCGGGTCATCAGATAGGGGGCGTTGAGGTTGACCTGCATTACCTTCGACCACTGCTCGATGCTGTACTGCCCCAGCGGGGTGAGGGTGCCGAGGATCGAGGCGTTGTGCAGCAGGCCGTCGAGGCGACCGAACTCCTGTTCGATGGTGGCCGCCAGGTCCTCGTAGTCCTTGGGGGCGGCGCCCTCCAGGTTCATCGGATAGATCGCCGGTTGCGGATGGCCCGCCTCTTCGATGGCGTCGTAGACCGCCTCCAGTTTGCGGGTGGTACGCCCCAGCAGGATCACCGTGGCGCCGAGTGCGGCGCAGCCCTTGGCAGCGGCGGCGCCGATGCCGTCTCCGGCGCCGGTGATGAGGATCACGCGATCTTTCAGCAGATCGGCAGATGGCTGATAGTCTTTCTTTGTCTCTGGCATGAGGGGGCCCATTCGTTTCAGGAGTTGGTCTTGCGCCGCGCATCAACGATGCGGCGTGCGCATTCTACACCACTAAGTACTGCTCCTTCGAGAGTAGCGGGATAGCCGGTGTCGGTATAGTCGCCGGCCAGCCACAGCCCGGCCACCGGGGTGGTGTTGGGCGGCCGTTGCGCCTCGATGCCGACACTAGACTCAAAGGTGGCGTGTTTCTCGCGAATTACGCGGCTGGAGAGCGGGGACGGCCAGTGGGGGAACTGTTGCTGCAGCTCGCACAGCACGTGCGAGGTCAGCGTCTCGTTGCTCCAGCTATCGTGTGCCCCTTCGGCACTGATCACCACGGCGATAAGCCCGGGCTGACCACAGTGGCGGCGGTCGAATAGCCACTGGCTGAGGGTGTTACTCATGCCCAGCATCGGCTCTTCCAGCCGGTGCTCGCTCGGGTACTGCAGGTAGAGGGTGGTGACGGGTTGGCTGCCGAGAGCGACGATCTGAGCGTGTTGTCGCTCGAGCTGAGCATGGGGGGCAAGCAGGCGTGCGGCGGCACGCGGGGCGGTGGCGATAATGACGGTGTCGCAGTTCAGCTCTTCGCCATCAACACTCACCCCTTTTACCCGGTCTGTCTCGACCCGTATCGCTTCCACCCGGCTTCTCAGGTGCATCCGGTTTCCCCTCTTCCTGAGGTAGTCGGCGGCCCGGTTGGGAAACAGCTCGCCCAGCGGCAGTTTTGGGAGCAGCAGATCGGCATCGTGGCGTCGGCGGCTGAAACTGTCCTGCAGCACCCGCAGGAACAGCTGTGCCGAGGCGCGCTTCATCGGCGTGTTGAGGGTGGCGAGGCAGAGCGGTTCCCAGAAACGGCGGGTAATACGCTCGTCCTGACGGTGCTGTTGTAATAGCGTGGCGACGGAGATGTCCTGCTTGAGCTTAAAACTGCTAGCCATCAGGTTCAGGCTCATGCGCAGGGCACTCAATCGCTCCCCGATACTCAACCCCTTTGCCGTTAGCTGGGCCCAGGCAAGGTGGAGCGGGGCGGGCAGTGGGGGCGGACGCAGTTGCAGCTTTTCGTTCCCCTCCAGTACCTTGAGATTGAGCCGTCGACGCAATAATACCTCTGATTCGCTCACACCCATTTGCTGCAACAGGCGCAGGGTCTCGGTATAGGCGCCGATCAGCAGGTGCTGGCCGTTGTCGACGGTTATATTGCCGAAAGGGGCGTTGCGAGCCCGCCCACCAAACTGTGGTGCCGACTCGTAGAGGGTGGCGGGGATATCGTGTGCCTGCAGCTCCAGGGCGGTGGCCAGCCCGGCCCAGCCACCGCCAATGATCACCACTTCACGCGCCCTGCTCATGACTCGGCGGAGAGGGTGCCGTTGCGCAGGTTTTGGCGGTAGCGACGCTTCTCCCGTAACAGGCAGCGGACTACCAGGTAGAGTTTC
>JBNKUL010000059.1:0-14735 GCA_050298555.1 Thiohalomonadaceae bacterium | reverse complement strand
CCCCACGGTCGGTGCACTACTCGACAAGGTGGTGATGAGCGAGTTTGCCGACGACGGCATTCGTGACTATGTAGGGCTGGATGCCCTCACCCTCAGCGACAGCGCCGCCTAAGCGCCGCCATTCCCCTCGGGCTGCCGCGTAGCTAGGTAGCTATAGTAGTGGTGGCGGTAAGCCTCCAGCTGCTCCTCCACCTGTGCCTCGTCTACCCCCACCTCAGTAAGGGCCGAGCGGGCCAGCTGCAGGCTGGCCTCCAGGTTCTCCGAGGCCACCCCGGTGGCCCCGGCCTTGAGCAGGTCGATACAACGGTGACGGCTGTGCCCCCGGGCGAAGATGGGCAACCCCGGGTAGAGGCGGCGCACCTCGGCCACCACATGCCCCACCGCCTCGGGGTTATCGATCGCCACCACCATCAACCTGGCATGGGCCACCCCCGCACTGCGTAACACGTCGGCCTGCGCCGCATTGCCGAAATAGACCGCATAACCGTCGTTACGCCCCCGCGAAACCAGCGGCAGGCGCTGCTCGATGGCCACATAGGGCACCCCTGCATCGCGTACCAGGGTGGCGATACGCTGCCCCATACGGCCGAAGCCTGCGATCAACACCTCGGGCTCCTCCTCACCGGCATGGGCTTCCAGCGGCTCGCCCACCTCTTCAATCTCGGCCACCTCGTCACGCTTGTCTGAACGCATCGCCAGCAGAGGCGTCACCACCATGCTCAGCGCCACCACCAGTAGCATCTCCTGGTAGAGCGGCCGCTGCAGCAGGCCGGCGAGCTGTGCCGCGCCGAATAGCACGAAGGCGAACTCACCGCCCTGCGCCATCAGCAGCGCACTCTGTCTTGCCGCCTTATGGCTGACACCGAATAGACGCGCCACCCCCCACAGCACCGCCGCCTTAATCACGATCAGCCCCGCCAGCATCACTACGATACGTAACGGCGAGGCCAGCAGAATCGTCAGGTCGATGGACATCCCCACCGCCATAAAGAAGAGACCGAGCAGCATGGCGCGGAAGGGCTGTATATCGGCCATGATCTGGTGACGAAACTCCGAGTCGGCAATCAGCAGACCCGCGAGAAAGGCCCCCATCGCCATCGACATCCCCGCCTGCTCAATCAACACCGCGGTACCGAGCACCAGCAGCAGTGCCGTGGCGAGAAAGATCTCGTGGCTGCCGTGTAGCGCCACCTGGTGCAGTGCCGGACGCAGAAACAGCCGCCCGATCAGGATCACCGCCGCCACCATCCCCAGCGCCTTCAGTGCCGCGATGCCGAGATCGCCGCTGAGCGAGGTCTCAGGCTGTGCCAGTAGCGGCACCAGCGCCAGCAGAGGCACCACCGCCAGGTCCTGCAGCAGCAGGATGGCGAAGGCGGTACGGCCGTGGGAGCTGCCCAACTCCCCCCGTTCAGTAAGGATCTGCAGCACGAAGGCGGTAGAGGAGAGCGCCAGGCCGAGGCCCAATAGCAGGGCCACCCGCGACTCGATACCGCCCGCCATCAGGGCCAGCATCAGCGCCATACCGGTGGCGACCACCTGTACCGTACCCATACCGAAGACCTGGCGACGCATCAGCCACAGGCGCGCTGGCTTGAGTTCGATACCGATGATGAAGAGCAGGAACACCACCCCCAGCTCGGCCAGCAGGCGCACCTCCTCCACCTCGGTGAACAGGGAGAGCCCACCCGGCCCGATCAGCAGGCCGGCAGCAAGGAAGCCGAGCACCGAACCCAGGCGCAGGAACTGGAACAGCGGCACGATGAGTACCGCTGCCCCCAGCAGGGTGATGACATCAAACAGGCCGTCGTGGTGCATTGTCAGCGCATTCCTTTAATGAGGTTAAGCAGAGCTTATCGGTCGCCCGCACCGGCAACAAGTGCGCGCAGCACCACAAATTTGGCGTTGGAGGCAACCAACTCACAGTTGCCGAACAGCTTCTTCAACAGCTTGTGGTAACCCAGATGGCGGTTGCCGATCACCCACAGCTCACCACCACGACGCAACACCTTGTGCGACTGGCGGAACATACGCTGGGCGATCTGATCGCCCACCGTACTGCCCTGATGGAAGGGGGGATTACAGAGGACGATATCGGCACTGTCGGCGGCAAAGCCGCTCAGGGCGTCGCCGACCTGGAACTGTGCCTCACGCCCCGGCAGATTGTAGTGGAAGTTCTCCCGCGCCGAGGCCACCGCCATGAACGACTCATCGACGAAGTGTAGCCGTGCCCCCGGGTTGCGCTCGGCGGCGATCAGGCCGACCACGCCGTTGCCGCAGCCCAGGTCGACCACATCCTTGTCGTTTAGCCCCGACGGTAGGTGCTGCAGGAAAAAGCGGGTGCCGATATCGAGGCTGTCGCGGGAGAAGACGTTGGCGTGATTACAGATGCGGTGCGCCGTCCCCTCCAGCGTATAGCAGACCGGATAGGGGCTATCGGCCTTACCCTGGTGCTCGGGAGTGACGAAGATCAGCTTCGCCTTCTTTTTCGCCAGCGAGCTGGTGGTCGGCCCCAGCAGCCGCTCCAGCAGCTTCCACACCGAGCCGGGCATCCCCTTTACCATCCCGGCGACGATCACCCGGGTGTTGTCGCCAATCAAGGGGGAGAGTCGGCTCAACTCCTCCTCCAGCAGGGCAAGGGTCTTGGGCACCTTGATGAGCACCAGGTCGAGCGGCTGCGGCGGCAGGCTGAGCGAATCGAGCAGGGTGACGGCATCGACATCGATACCATTGGCCCGCAGATTGAGCCTGGTGGCCTCATGACAGAGCCAGGAGTCGGAGAGGGATAAGGGGCGGTAGGCACTCAATGCCACCGCCAGGGCGCCGAAACTGTCATTAACGATAAGGACGCTGGCCCCCTCGGCGGGCAGTTGCTGCTCCGCCAGGGTGTTGAGCAGGTACTCGTCGGCCGCGTCCCACGCACGCAGCAGCTCGCGCCTGCGCTGCGGCAGGCGCTGAAGCTGGAACGCCCCCTGGGGCACGCTCAGCAGGGTTTCACTGGGCTGCTGGGGCATTCTCGATATCTGGGCTTACTGCTTGATCTCAATCAGCTCGATATCGAACAGCAGGGTTTCGTTGCCGCCGATGCGCGGCGGGGCGCCGCTCTCGCCATAGGCCAGCTCGGAGGGGATGGCGACCTGCCACTTGGCGCCCACCGGCATTAGCGGCAGCACCTCCTGCCACCCCTTGACCACGCGGCTGAGTGCAAAGGTGGCCGGGGTGCCACGGTCATAGGAGCTGTCGAACACCTCACCATTCACCAGGGTGCCGTGGTAGTGGGCCACCACGGTGGACTCGAGGGTGGGTTTGTCGCCGTCACCGGCCTTCAGCTCCTTGTACTGGATGCCGCTGGGCAGGGTAACGACTCCCTCTTTCTTACCGTTCTCGGCCAGGTACTGCTCACCCGCCTGGCGCGCCTTGTCCGCCGCGGCACGCTCCTCGGCCAGCTGACGCTCCATCAGCTTCTGTGCCTCACGCTCCAGCGCCGCGCCCATCTGCTCGTCGCTCATCTGCAACGGCTTGCCATCGAACACATCGCGCACTGCCACGGCCACCGCGGCCTCATCCAGCGCGCTCATTCCCTTGGCCTTCATGTCGCGCGCCACCAGCACGCCGACGCTATAGCTGAACTGCTGCAGTTCACCCTGCAGCTGCGGCGCCGGCGCGGCCGCCTGCTGCTGCTCGCCGCAACCGCTAAGACCGAAACCGGCAAGCAGGGTGGCCGCTACCAGGGCGGTGCTTTTTTTCATTACAGGCATCATGTTCGTCCTTTTCGTTTTTTTGTAAGTGTGCGCATTAGGCGCTATTAGTGGCTCTAATTCAAGGCGCAGGGGCACTAGCGCGAACGGCGGGCGACACAGCGGGAGATGGTGTGCATCAGCGAGTCGAGCACCACCGGCTTTGCCGCCACCGCATCCATACCGGCGTCGATATAGGTCTGCTGCTCGTCGCTCATCACGCTGGCGGTCAGGCCGACGATGGCGGTGTTGGCAATGGCCTCGTCACCCATGGCCCGGATACGGCGCGTCGCCTCCACCCCGTCCATCACCGGCATGTGCACATCCATCAGCACCACGTCGAAACCCTGCTCCGCCATACGATCCAGCGCCTCGCTGCCGTTTGCCGCCTCCGCCACCCGGTGCCCCTGCTGGCGCAGCAGCGAGCCCGCCGCCAGGCGGTTGATGGGGTCGTCGTCCACCAGCAACACATTGAGCGGGCGCGACGTCACCGCGGCGCTACCGGCGGTGACCTCCTCGGCCTGCGCCAGCTCCACCTCCAGGGTAAAACGGCTACCCTGCCCCACCACAGAGTCGACGTTCAGCGCCCCCCCCATGGCATCGGCCAGGCGCTTGCTGATGGTAAGCCCCAGGCCAACCCCCTTGTTGGCGATGCGCTCCGGTGAGGCCTGCTGGAAGGCGTCGAAGATGGTCGCCAGCTTCTCCTCGGGAATACCGACACCACTATCTTCCACCACCACACGGAGGCAGTATTTACCGCCCGCCAGCGCCTCGCCGCCAACGCTCAGTCTCACCTCCCCCTCTCGGGTGAACTTGGCGGCATTGCTGATGAGGTTGACCACCACCTGCTGCAGGCGTGCGGCATCGCCGTCCAGCACCTTGGGCATGTCGTCGCACACCTCGGAGATAAAGGCGACCTTACTCTCCTCGAACAGCGGCTCGGAGATCACCTGGATATCGATCACCCAGTTGAAGGTATCGAAGGGCAGCGGGTGGATATGCAGTTTGCCGGCCTCGATCTTGGAGAGGTCGAGCAGGTCGTCGAGCAGCATAAGCAGGGTCTTACCGGAGCGCTCGATCGTCTCCAGATAGTGCGCCTGCTCATCGTCCAGGGTGGTGCCGCGCATCACCTGTACCATCCCCAACACGCCGTTCATCGGGGTGCGGATCTCGTGGCTCATATTGGCGAGAAACAGGCTCTTGGTCCGGCTCGCCTTCTGCGCCTCGTCCAACGCGCCATCGAGCTCCTCCACGCTCTCTGCCAGGGCACTGTTCTTGGCCTGCAGCATCTGTTCGTAGCGACGCATCTGCACCGTGTAGATGCGCGACAACATGCTTCCTGCAAACAGGCCGAACACCGCCGAGTAGAGGGCCTTATCGCTCAGCTGCAGGTCGGTCAGTCCATTGCTGACAAGGATGGTGGAGATGCTCAGAAGCGTCATCGCCATGCCGACCGCCGAGCCGAACATGATGTAGGTGACGAAGATAACGAAGTAGAACCAGATAATTCGGAACTCATCCGCCACCACGAACAGCAGCGCCGAGGTAAAGGTGGCATAGGAGAGCAGGGTAAAGGCCACCGCGATGGGCATGAAGTAACTGCGCGAACGCCGCAACAGCAGGAATAGCATCACGCTGAGTGTGGAGTAGACATAGTCGACCTTGCTCTGCACCGGGCCGATCTCATTGATGCCAAAATCGCTCAACAGGGCGAAGAGGAAGGCGAATAGCGCCGCGATCATCATGATCGCGTTGAGGATTTTGAACTTGAACTCAAGGGCCAGCGACGACTCATCGAAGCTGAAGCCACTCTTTAACAGGCTTAACAGTTGCATGGACGCGAAGACTCGCCTCGTGGTGTGGTTGGGGGGACGGGTTGGAACAAGGCTACTTTACCACCACCGCTCCGTCGGCACTGACCGAGGCCACCTCCACCCCGCGATAGCTGAAGCGAATGGGACGCAGCTTTCCCTGCAGGCAGCGGTCGGCATCGGCAAAGGCATCGACAAAGCCCCGGCGGTGACCCTCAGAGTAGTACTCCCAGGCGTCATTCATGCGCAGCTGCAGGCGCTCGCCCTGGTCGATAATGGTCGCCAGCTCCCGGGCCTTCACATACACCTTTCTCGCCTCCATGCGGTCGCAGCGGATGGGCTTTATCTTTGCCGGCTCCACTGCCGCACTGCTGTTCTCAGATGTTGGCTCCGCCCTGGGTGTCACCATCTCCCTGATCTTTGCCACCACCGGCGCCGTGGCCGGCTCGGGCCTGCTCTGGGTCGTCTTCGGCGGCGGCGAATGGTCGTTGCCCTGCATCAACACCAGCAGCAACAGGCCCATCAACACCCCCATGACAAAGAAGGCGAGCACCCAGACCCGCGCCAGCCGTCGCGGCTCGCGCGGGGTGCCGCAGTAGGGGCAGACGCTCTCCGTCTCCTCCATCTGCCTGCCGCATGATTTACAGACCACCTGAGCCATTACCGCCCCACCTAGTCCTCGAGCAGTGGTGCGATCGCCAGGTCGTAGTGCTGGCGCTGAGTGGGCGAGAGGGTAGCGATATTGCCGTCATTGGCGATCATCAGCAGCACCACGCCGTGGGCGACCACCGGGTCGAGTCCGTGCTCGGCACAGAGGGCGTCTATCGCCTGGGGGTTCTCCTCGCTGAGGTGGAAGAGCTTTTGTAGGTTAATCACGGATAGGGCCGCTCCGGTAGTGTTTGGGAGCATGATAACTCAGATAGGCTCTCGCCTCAGCCGTTCGCCTTGGCATAGAGCGTGTCGTAGAGCGCATCCAGCGACGCCTTATCCTCGCCGCTCAACCCCTCCATGCCGCTTAGCTGCTGGGTCAGCTCACGCAGCTCATCATGGGCGTCGAGCAGGCCGCCGGCCGGGTAGCGCTCGGACCAGCTATAGGCCTGCTCGATATCGTGCAGCAGGCGCCGCTGCTGCGCGGAAGGGGCCACCTCACACTCCTCCACCAGATCCACGATGTGGTGGCCCGGGCTCTGGCGCAGGAAAAAGTCCGGCTCGCGCTCGATGAGAATGCCGATGGCCAGATACTGAATCGCCAGCGAGATAAGGTAACGGTAGAGCAGCTTGAGCTCCGCGCCCAGCCCCTCGACCGCGTGCTCCAGGGCATCGTCGTGGCGGGGGCCGTAGATCAACTTCATCGAAGACGAACTGCTGGCCTCGGTATTCCAGCTGGTCTCGGCGGCCTTCTTCAACAGCCGCGCCTCCTCCAGCCAGAAATCGATCTCGGTAGGCGGTAGCCCCTCTGCTCCCTCACTCACTCCCACATCACCTCACAATTCTCGGCCAGCGAGGCCTCCAACATCTTCACCAGCGGGTAGGCCCGGTTGGAGAGGCTGACCGGCGGCTCCTCTCCCCCGGCCTCGGGCGGCGGCGCCTCTTGCTGCAGGGCGTCGCGCAGCCGCTGCAATGCCTGCGGAATGTCCTCCGGCATCAGCGCGCTGGGCACGGTGCCACTGTGGCCCATCTTCTTCAGCAGGGCGAGCGCAACCTCTTCGAACATGCTGAAGTCGCCGGCGGCGCGGCTGTGGAATCTAATCATAGTCACTGCTTGTCCCCTTCGTTAGTAGCATCTGCCGCGTTCCCTCACTCTGCATAGCAGGAACCTACACCAAAACCTGATCCCCGACGTCCTCTTCAATATCGCTGTACTCCAGGCTGCTGATCCCCAAGGCATCGAAGACATCTTTCTTCACCCACAACCACTCGGGGTCGGACTGGAAGCGACGGGTGCGCTCGACGATATTTTCCGACATCTTGAGTACCGCATAGAGGGCGACGAACTCGTCGCTGTTGTTTTCGTCCAGCGCGTCCTCGTCGTGATGGCGCAGGATCACTTCGCAGATGTGACGCGGCAGGTCCCAGGAGCTGGCGATGAAATAGCCCACCACTGCGTGATTGGTGTTGTAGCGCTCCTCTTCCAGCTCGACGATGGTGAGGTCGTGATTTTCGTTCGCCTCGAGCAGGGTCTGTTTGTAGTCCTCGAACTTCATCGCCATGGCGGCGAGGCCGCAGTCGTGGAACAGACCGACGGCATAGAGGTCCTCGGCCGGAACGCTCGCACCGACCGCTCGCCCGGCAAAGACCATGGTCTGGGCAACGTCGGTGGCGCCGTCCCAGAAACGCTCCAGGGAGATACTCGCCTTGGCACTCATGGCGCGGCGAATCTCGTAGCCGGCCACCAGGTTTATCACGGTATTCATACCCAGCAGCGAGACCGCCTGATGCACATCCGCGATGGTGCGCGACATGCCGAAAGAGGCGGAATTGACGGTCTTCAGGATGGCGGCGGAGAGGCCGACATCCATGGCGACACACTCGGCCACATCGGCCACGGAGGGGCTGTCGCCTGAGGCGATCGCCTGCACCTGTTGCAGCACCTCGGGTTTGGGAGGAATGTTGAAGCCTTTGGTGATCTGTTGCGCCATTTCACCGCTAATATTCATGATCGCTACCTCCACACGGGAAAATTTATTGTTCTATCTGGCTTAAGCATAGCCAGCTACTGTTTGCTGTTCTTCCCTAAATAAGCTGTAAGTTCGCGTAGGCCAGCACCAGCCACTTGGTGCCCGCCTCATCGAAGGCGACCTGCACCCGCGCCTGGGCGCCGCTGCCCTCGCAGTTGAGTACGGTGCCCTGGCCGAACTTGGCATGGGCCACCAGGGCGCCGAGGGTGATACCACCCTCCTCGCTCTGGTCGAACTCGTTGAAGGCGGGGCGGCGGAAGGCCGGAGCACTCACCGCGCCGCGCATGCGTACCTCTTCAATATAGTCCGCCGGTATCTCAGAAATAAAGCGCGACGGGCTGGTGTACTTCTCCTCGCCATAGAGGCGGCGTACCTCGGCGTGGCTGATGGTGAGGCGCTTCATCGCCCGGGTCATGCCGACATAGGCGAGGCGGCGCTCCTCTTCCATCCGCCCCGGCTCTTCACTGGAGAGCTTGTGGGGGAACAGCCCCTCCTCCATGCCGACCAGGAACACCAGCGGGAACTCCAGCCCCTTGGCGCTGTGCAGGGTCATCAGCTGCACCGCATCCTGATAGTCGTCGGCCTGCCCCTCGCCCGCCTCCGGCGCGGCGTGGGCAAGGAAGGCGGAGAGGTCGTCAATTTCAACTTCAAATTCGGCCGTAGGAGTGGCGCCCTCGCCGCGAACATCGTCATCGTCTGTTCGGCCCGGGGGCGGGCCTCCTACATCGAACATATCTTCGTCGTATTTAAACTGCCTTGCCGCGGAGACCAGCTCCTCCAGGTTCTCGATGCGGGCGCGCCCCTTCTCCCCCTTCTCCTTCTTGTAGTGGTCGATAAGGCCGCAATGCTGCACCACATGCTCGACCCGCTCGTCGAGCAGCCCGGAACCGGTCTCACGGTCGAGGCGGTTAATCAGTTCAAGGAAGGCGTTACCGGCGTGGGCGGCGCGCGCCGCCAGCCCCTTGCCGGCGACCAGGGCCTCGGCCGCCTGCCACATCGAGAGGCCCTGGGCGCGGGCGAACTCACGGATCGCCTCGACGCTGCGCAGGCCGATGCCGCGGGTGGGGGTGTTGACCACGCGCTCGAAGCTGGGGTCGTCGTTGCGGTTCACCAGCAGCTTCAAATAGGCCAGCGCATCCTTGATCTCGGCGCGCTCGAAGAAGCGCAGGCCGCCGTAGATGCGGTAGGGCATCTGCGCCATCATCATCGCCTCCTCCAGCACCCGCGACTGGGCGTTGGAACGATAGAGGATGGCGCACTCGTCGTGGCGCCCCCCCTCGCGCACCCAGGCGGCGATCTGGTCGGCGACGTAGCGCGCCTCATCCTGCTCGTTGATGGCGGTGTAAAGCTTGATCGCCTCGCCCTCCTCGCCCTCGGTCCACAACTCCTTGCCGAGACGGTCGCTGTTGTGGGCGATCAGGGCATTGGCGGCACTGAGGATGGTGCCGGTGGAGCGGTAGTTCTGCTCCAGGCGGATGAGGCCGACGTCTGGCAGCTCCTGCTCGAAGCGGTGGATGTTCTCGATCTTGGCGCCACGCCAGCCGTAGATCGACTGGTCGTCATCGCCGACGGCGAAGATCTGCCCATCATTGCCGGCGAACATCCGCAGCCAGGCGTACTGGATGGCGTTGGTGTCCTGGAACTCATCGACCAGGATGTGGCTGAAGCGCCTCTGGTAATGGGCGAGGATCTCGGGATTGTCGCGCAGCAGCTCGTGGGCGCGCAGCAGGATCTCGGCAAAGTCGATCACCCCGTTGCGCTCGCACGCCTCCTCGTAGGCGGCGTAGAGCTTTACCATCTGCTCGGTGTAGTGGTCGTAGGTATCGATGTGCTGCGGCCGCAGCCCCTCATCCTTATTGGAGTTGATGTACCACTGTAGCTGGCGCGGCGGCCACTTCGCCTCGTCGAGCTTGAACTCGCGCAGGATGCGACGGATAAGACGGTACTGGTCGTCGCTGTCGAGAATGGAGAAGGCCTGCACCAGCCCCGCCTCGCGCCAGTGGGCGCGCAGCAGGCGGTGGGCAATGCCGTGGAAGGTGCCGACCCACATGCCGCCCACCGGCTGCTGTAGCAGCTTCTCCAGGCGACCGCGCATCTCGTTGGCCGCCTTGTTGGTGAAGGTGACGGCGAGGATGCTCCAGGGCGAGGCCTGGCCGGTGCGGATGAGGAAGGCGATGCGGTGGGTCAGCACGCGGGTCTTGCCGCTGCCGGCGCCGGCGAGGATCAGGTGGTGGCCGGGCTCGGCGCAGACCGCGTTGCGTTGGGCGTCGTTGAGGTTGTCGATAAGGTCGGTGATGTCCATCGGGTCATTCTACCATCTGGGGTTTGCATGGGTTGACGCTAGCGGGAAGAGAGGCCGGGTATGGCTGCCCACGTGGACTCAGCAGGCGACCTGCTCTCTGTCGAGATATTCACTGAACTCCGCCTCCGGCATCGGGCGGCTGAAATAGAAGCCCTGCATCATCTCGACGCCCCGTTCGACGAGAAAGGCGTACTGCTCGGCATCCTCCACCCCCTCTGCCACCAACTTCATACCAAGGCTATGCGCCATCGCTATCATCGCCTCGACCAGCGCCACATCCTCCACGTCACCCGGGAGCTCGCGGATGAAGGCGCGGTCGATCTTCAGCACATCCACCGGGAAGCGTTTGAGGTAACTGAGAGAGGAGTAACCGGTGCCGAAATCATCCACCGCCAGCTGTACGCCGCGCTTACGCAGCTGCTCAAACATGCTCACCACCCTGTCGGTGTTCTCCATCATCATACGCTCGGTGATCTCCAGCTTCAGCTGGCCCGGCTTGAGCTTGCCGGAAATCACAGAGTCATCGACCAGCATCTTGCACTGACCGTTATTACAATGGGCGGCGGAGATGTTTACCGAAATAAACAGGGGGTGTTCGCACTGTTCGTTCCACCCGGCCATGCGCTCGCAGGCCTCACTGATGACCCACTTTTCAATGTCGACAATAACGCCCGTCTCCTCGGCCAGGGGAATGAAATCGTCCGGTGGAATCACCCCAAGCTCGGCGTGGTGCCAGCGCAACAGTGCCTCGGCACCGACAAGCCGACCGGTCGTATCGACGATGGGCTGGTAATGAATCGCCAACTCGTTGCGGCCGAGGGCCAGACGCACGTCATGCTCCAGGCGCATGCGCCGCTCGCTCTCTTCGTTCATCTCCTGGGTGTAATAACGATAGGTATTACGACCGGCCTGTTTGCTGCGATACATAGCGGTATCGGCATAGCGCATCAACTCACCCACTTCGGTGGCATCGCGCGGGTAGATGGTAATGCCGATACTGGCGCCGATCATCACATCCTGCTCCTGGATCGTGAAGATAGTGGAGAGTCGCTGCAATATCTGCTCCGCCACACTATCCACATCGTGCTGGTGGTCGATATCGCTAAGGATAACGGTAAACTCGTCGCCACCAAGGCGGGCCACGGTGTCGGTCTCGCGCACACAGTTCAGTAACCGCTCCGCCACCATCTGCAGCAGTGTATCGCCGGCAGCATGACCCAGGGTATCGTTGACCCATTTGAAGCGATCCAGGTCGATAAACAGTAGTGCGGCCAGCTTACCCTCACGGTGTGCCAGGTGCATCGACTGATCCAGGCGGTCCATGAACAGGGTGCGGTTCGGTAGGCCTGTCAGCATATCGAAGTTGGCCTGCTGCCAGATCTTCTCCTCGTCGCGTTTGCGCCGCGTGATGTCACTGAATACCGCCATGTACTGCTCGGTATTACCCTCCTTGTCCTTGATGGCGACGATGGATAGCCACTCGGGGTAGAGCTCGCCGCTCTTGCGCCGATTCCAGATCTCCCCCTGCCAGCGCCCCAGGCGCTGCAGGGTCGACCACATCTCATGGAAAAAGGCGTCACCCTGACGACCCGAGCTGAGAAAGCTGGGGTCCTTGCCCAACACCTCCTCCTCACTGTATCCGGTAATCCAGGAAAAGGCCGGGTTGACGGCAATGATCCGGTTATCGGCATCGGTGATGACAATACCCTCGCTACTGGCCTCGTAGAAGGTGTGCGCCAACTTCAACTCACCAAGGGTCTCCTGTAATTGGTGAGACATCTGGTTGAAGGCGCGCGCGGCTTCGGCAAGCTCATCCTTTCCCTTCACCGGGACCAGCACCCCCTCCTTGCCTGCGGCAATCTCCTCTGAAGCCTTGGTGAGCGAGCGCAACTGGCGTGTGAGATAGCCGCCTAACAGCGTTGAAAAGAGTGCCACCAGCAATATCTCACTGAGGGCAACGGAAACATTGTGCTGGCGCGCATCGGCCATCAGGCTGGTGATCTCATCGATCCGCAGCCCCAACTCCACACGGCCAAACGAGTAATCACCCGACAGGATCTGGCGCGAGTGGTCAAATATGCCATCTGTTGCATCCTCAAGCTTTTCGTCAGCAACAAACGGCCTGTTCAACGCTACCGGGTCGCCCATCTGACTCAACAGACCGCTAGTGCCGTAGACCCGCGCATAGGCCACACCCGGGGTGCGCAACAGCTCACGCAGGGCATCGTCCAGCGTCGCCAGGTCAGTGGCGATCACCGCATCCTTGCTGCTGGCTATAAACAGGTCAATGCTCGACTCGGCACGCTTGTGCAGCTCTTCATCAAAGGAGCGGTGGAGAAAGTTGAGGTTGCCCAGGACCAGAATCAGCAGCAGTACGCTCTCGATCAGGGCGACACCGAGGATCGTTTTCAGGCGAAATGACATGATGGAGGTGCTTGCTCGGCTGCCGGCTATTTAAGCAGGTCTATGCCCAACGCACGCACATCATCCCAGTCGCTATCCTGCGCCGCCTCCAGAGGCTTGAACTTCAGTGCCGTCAACAGGGCTCGGCCTTTTTCATCATCACCCAGGCTCAGCAGGGCGTGAATCACACGCTGCAGCCTCTGCTCGTCCACCCCCTGTTTGGCGGCAAATGCATGGGGGGTGTAACCATCCGTGGTCCAGAGAATACGCAGTTGCTCACGCACCGTCGGGTCAATATTGTTGAAGGTGCGCACCACACCCCCGCCCGCCGGATAGAGGCCGCGAGCAACGGAGAGATAAACCGAGTCGTGAGAGCCCACATACTTGGGAGTAATGTTAATGCCCGCTCGCTTGAAATTAGCCTGGGGCAGTACTGATGCGGCAAAGGCAGCTGGTGCAGGGAAGGCGAGCACCTTGCCCTGCAACTGCTTGATATCGTTCAACGGACTCGCCTTCTGCACCACCACAATGCCCTTAATGCGCTTGTCCCTCACCTTGGCAAAGGCGCGATACCCTGGATTGCTGGAGAAGACGGTGTAGTGGTAGGGGTTCATGTAGGCGATATCATATTCGCCTTCGGCAACGCGCTGCTCGAAGGTGGGAATATCGGGTGCGGTGGCAAACTTCAGTTCGACACCGCTGCGCCGCTCCACCTCCTCGAGCAGCGGCAGCCACAGACGGGCCAGCTTGCTTGCCGACTGCTGCGGCACGATACCAAAGGTGAGTGACTCTTCGGCATGGAGCGAAACACTGAAAAGCAGCGCAAGCGCGAAAATAAGGGGGGTCTTCATCCGACTCATCCTCTATTATCATCGCCTTGCCGGGTCTCCTGCGCGCAAGGCGAGATGGTGGTGGGATATCTGCCTCCTTGCGCCGCTTACCTCGCCTTCACCTGGCGGGTAATCTAGTTTAACAATAGCTTAAGTTCATACTAATATTCTTCTTCACCACCCACAACCTTGACGATTCCCATGACTGACAACCCCCATTACCAACGCATCGGCGGCGAAAAGAAGATCCGCGAGCTGGTGGAGCGCTTCTACGAGCTGATGGACACCCTGGAAGAGACCGCTGAGATCAGGGGGATGCACGCCAAAGACCTGCGCGTATCGAAGGAGAAGCTCTTTATGTTCCTCTCCGGCTGGCTCGGCGGCCCCCAACTCTATATGGAAAAGTACGGCCACCCGCGGCTGCGTCAGCGCCACATGCCCTTCGCCATCGACAGCTCGGCACGCGACCAGTGGATGCGCTGCATGGTGCAGGCGATGGAGGATGTGGGCATCGAGGAGGGGTTGCGCCAGGAGCTGGAGGCGGCCTTCGCCAAGACCGCCGACTTTATGCGAAACCAACCGGAGGAGTAGGCCGTAGGCTGGGCAGCCAGGCCCAGCAAACTCCCCCTTGAGCCGTCACCCTTTTAGATAGGCCTCCAGCTCGCGCCCAAACTCCTCCACCTGCTCGAGGATCGCCAGCTTCTCTTCGCCTATCCCCTCCATACTGCGCGCCTCTTCCAGCTCTGCGCGGAAACCCTCGAAGGTAAGGTTGTCCGACTCCCCAGCGATAAGCCGCGCGCGGCAGTGCTCAAGCCACTGCGCCTGCTCCTCACCGTTGAGCGTCTCGGGATAGTTGCGGGCGCGGTAGCGGAACAGCATCTCCGGCAGGCGCTTGTCGTCGAAGCTGAAGCCCTGGCCACCCAGCTCCTCGGGGGCGGTGTTGTGGATGCGGTTCATCACCCCCTTGTCGCCATCGC
>JBNKUL010000058.1:0-12162 GCA_050298555.1 Thiohalomonadaceae bacterium | reverse complement strand
CTTCACCCCCTCGGCCATCGGTTTCTGGAACGCCTTGCGTCCGGAGATCAGCCCCATCCCCCCTGCCCGTTTGTTGATCACCGCGGTGCGTACCGCCTGGTGCAGGTCGTCCTTGCCCGAGGCGCCGCCGGAGTTAATCATGCCGACGCGCCCCATATAGCAGTTGGCCACCTGGTAGCGCACCAGGTCGATGGGGTGTTCCGTGGTCAACTCGTCGTAGACTTTGGGGTGGGTCTTGCCGAAGTTAATCGCGGTGTAGCCGCCGTTCTTGTCCGCCTGTTTCTGCTTGATGATGTCGGCGCCGATGGTGGCCGCCAGGTGGTTGGCCTGGCCGGTGAGGTCGGCGGCGGTGTGGTAATCGACCCCCTCGTGCTTAAAGTCGGCGTTGCGCAGGTAGGCCCACAACACACAGACCATGCCCAGTTCATGGGCGCGCTCGAAGGCCTCACTGATCTCCTGGATCTGGCGGCGTGACTCGGGGGCGCCGAAGTAGACCGTCGCCCCTACCGCGACCGCTCCCATATTGAAGGCCTGCTCTACCGAGGCGAACAGGGTCTGGTCGTGGATGTTGGGGTAGGTAAGCAGCTCGTTGTGGTTGATCTTCACCAGGAAGGGGATTTTGTGGGCGTACCTGTTACTTACCGAGGCCAGTACCCCCATGGTCGAGGCGACCGCGTTACACCCCCCCTCGATCGCCAGCTCGACGATATTGGCGGGGTCGAAGAACTGTGGGTTGGGGGCGAAGGAGGCGCCGCCGGCGTGTTCCACCCCCTGATCGACCGGTAGCAGGGAGAGGTAGCCGGTGCCGCCCAGGCGGCCGTGGTTAAATAGCGTCTGCAGGTTGCGCTGCACCGCCGGGCCGCGGTTGCTGTTGGCCACCACCCGGTCGATGAAATCGGGGCCCGGCAGCTGCAGTTGCGCCTTGTCGATGGTGCGGCAGCTGTGGCCCAGTAGTGACTCGACCTCGTCGCCGAGGAGTGTCTGGATCTCACTCATAGTTCGCTTCCCTCTCCTTGATGGTAATTACCAATAGATAGAAGAGTGGGCGGGCTTTGCAAGCGGGCAATAAAAAAGCCGCGCCCAAAGGGCACGGCTTTTTGAATAATGGCGGAGCGGACGGGACTCGAACCCGCGACCCCCGGCGTGACAGGCCGGTATTCTAACCAACTGAACTACCGCTCCGCGGTTCCCGACGCGATGTCGAGAGCGCGCTATTCTAGCGGCTTTTGCTTTGGGGTCAAGGCCTTTTTCTGCACAAGGTCAAAGTCGTGCTCATGGCGATGGTGGCGCCGAGCAGGGCGAGCCCCATATCCTTCTGTGCGTCCCATATATCGCCCTGGGTGCCGAGGTAGGCGGCGCCCAGCTCGGGGCTGACGATCACGGCGACGATCATCTCAATCACCTCGAAGGTGGCGCTAAAGCCGATCACCAGATTTACCGTAAGGATGGCGCTCCAGCTTCGGCCGGTATGGGCGAGGCGCCGCAGCAGCTCATAGAAGGGGTAGGCGCAGAGCAGGCCGTAGGAGAAGTGGACGAGGCGATCGAAGTGGTTGCGCTCATACCCCAGCCACTCCTCCAGCCAGAAGCCCAGCGGCGTCTCGGCGTAGGTGTAGTGGGCACCCGTCAGGTGCAGGGTCATGAACAGGGTGAAGAGGGCGTAACTGAGGTTGGAGAAGGCGAAGCGTCTGTAGGTCGCGGCGAGCAGGGCACCGTAGAAGAAGACCAGCAGGTTCTCCAGCAGCCAGTCGGAGCGGTCGAAGGGGGCGATGGCCATGAGAGCCCAGTAGAGCAGCAACCATCCCACCATCAACTGTAGTGGGCGGTTGCGGCGAAAGTCGGGGCGTACTGCCTCCATGCGTTAACGTTTGACGAAGGGGCTGTTGGGGTCGCAGAGCCGCTCCAGGCACTCCAGCCACTCCTCCTTGGCCTCGGGGCCGAAGTGTTTATGCAGGTGCTCCAGCTTGGCCTGGTGGATCTGCTCGTGCTTCCACTTACGGTGATCGACCATGCACTTCACCACCTCCTCCACATCATCGGTAACGGTGATGAAGTCGAAGTCGCTCTCGGAGATCGTACCCTCGGCCAACATGACATTGCGCGCCCAGTCGAGCAGCCCCGACCAGAATTCGGTACCGACCAGCACCAGCGGCATGGGATAGATCTTGTTGGTCTGCATCAGGGTCAGGGACTCGAAGAACTCGTCCAGGGTGCCGAAGCCACCGGGCATGATCACGTAACCCAGGGAGTGTTTGACGAACATCACCTTGCGCACGAAGAAGTAGCGAAACTCCAGGTCCAGGTTCTGGTAGGTGTTGGGGGTCTGCTCGAAGGGCAGCTCGATATTCAGCCCCACCGAGGTGGCGCCGCGCTCGGCGGCCCCCTTGTTGGCCGCCTCCATAATGCCGGGACCGCCGCCGGAGATGATGGCGAACTCCTCCTCGGCGAGGCGCTGGGCGATACGTTCGGCCAGCTGGTAGTAACGGTTGTCGGGTTGGGTACGGGCCGAACCGAAGATGGTGACGGCAAAGCCGATATCGGAGAGCTCTTCAAAGCCCTCGGTGAACTCACTAATAATGCGGAACAGGCGCCACGATTCGTCGCCCTTGAGATCTTCAATCATTCTTCGGTGTTCCCTGTTGCTGGTTTATCGGCTTCTTTGGCTAAAACTACCACGCGCCATAAGCTTGCGCTACAGCGCCACCTCCAGCCACTCGAACTCCCAGTTAAATTCATGGAACAGGCGCTGGAATTCGGGCGGCAGCGGTGCCTCGATGCTAAGCGGTGTGCCGTCCGGGAGGGGCAGGGTCAGGCGGTGGGCGTGCAGCAGCAGGCGGTGGCAGTCGAAGCGCTCGCGAAACAGGCGATTATGCCGTCCCTCGCCATGGCTGGTGTCGCCGATCAGCGGGTGGAAGATGTGGTGGAAGTGCTTGCGGATCTGGCGCATGCGTCCGGTCAGCGGGGTGACGCGCACCAGTGAGTAACGTGCGGTGTTGTAGCGGCCGATGGGGATGGGCAGCTCCACGGTAGCGAGTCGTTCATAGTCGGTAATCGCCTGCTGTGCCGGTTTGTGCGGCTCCTCCTGCAGCGCATAGTCGATGTGGCCGCTCTCATCCGTATAACCGCGCACGATGGCCAGGTACTCCTTGGTCACCTCGCGCTGCTCGAATACACCGCACATCTCCCGTGCCGCCTCGCTGGAGAGGGCGAACAGGATCACCCCGGAGGTGGGGCGGTCGAGGCGGTGGATGGGGTAGACCCGCTGGCCGATCTGGTCGCGCAGGGTCTGCAGCAGGAAGACCTCCTCCTCCTCGGCGATCCAGCTGCGGTGCACCAGCATGCCGGAGGGCTTGTCGACGGCCACGTAGTGCTCGTCGCGGTAGAGGATGGTGAGTGGCTCGCTCATGTGGTGTGGCCCGTCAGATTATGCGGGCGCAGAGGGTAACATGCTCCAGGGTGTTACGCCGTCTTCTCTGCTTCGGCGACGACGATGCGATCGCGCCCCTGCTCCTTGGCGCGGTAGAGGGCCTGGTCGGCCCTCTCCACCAGCTCCTCCGGTTTGTTCTGTCGTTGTGGCCGCATGGTGGCGAGGCCGATGCTGAGGCTGATGATCTCCTTGACCTCTGAGGCGGCATGCTCGAATTGTGCCTCGGCAATCGCGGCCTTCACCGCTTCGGCCAGTTGCAGGGCGACCTCCAGACCAGTCTCCGGTAGCAGCAGGACAAACTCCTCACCGCCGTAACGTGCGGTCGTATCGGTGTGCCGCTTGATTACCCGCTTCAGCACCTCGGCAACCTGACGCAGGCACTCGTCCCCTTTCAGGTGGCCGTAGTGATCGTTGTATTTCTTGAAGTAGTCGATATCGACAAATAGCAGTGATATTTCAGTACGGTGGCGGATGGCGTTGTGCCACTCGTGCAACAGACAGCTTTCGAAGTAACGGCGGTTGGCCAGGCCGGTCAGCCCGTCCGAGTTGGAGAGACGTTCCAACTCGTCGATGTCGTCGTGGATACGGTGCAGCATGTCGTTAAAGGTATTGCCCAGGGTGCGCAGCTCTTTTAGCCCACCCACCTCGATGCGTGTCTCCAGATTGCCGTGGCTGTACTCCTCGATACCCTCCATGATATGGCGCAGCGGGGTGAACAGACCCCGGCGTAGTACCAGCAGTGCGAACAGCAGGGTGAGAAAGATGAAGGTGAGGAAGACCACCGTGGTGACCAGCTGGGTGTCCAGGGTATCTTTCTCCAGTCTGTCTATATTCTCGTGCCCAATGAGGTGAAAGGCCTCCTTGCCGTCCTCGCCCTTGAGGATAAAGCCGATATGCAGCATCTTGAGCTCTTCCTCCTCCTCCCTGGCCGCCTCTTCACACTCCTCCTTTGTCTGAATGGTTACCGGCATATCGGTGATCTCGCTGACCCGTTTAAGGTTGAAGCGGGGGTTGAAGACGACCTCAAGATAGCCCTCTATATGTAGTCCGCCTACCGGCAGTAGTACCGAGTAGATGGGCCCCAGTTCAGATACCCACAGTCCGCCGATGGCCTTGAGACGCTCGCTGCCCTGCCGTGTGGCGGCCTGTTGCTGCAGGAAGTGGGGCAGCGAGAAATTCAGTGCATGCAGCCCCTCGTTGCTCTCTACTTCGGGCCTGAGCTCTAGGTCGTAGAGGCGCAGCTTAGCTAGCTCCACCTCGCCGTAGCCTGGGAAGCCGGTGATGAAGGGGTCATCGAGCAGCTCGCTGAGGCGGCTGCCGTCATGGTTCTGGTGATAGAGCCGGTATTCGCGACCCAGGTGGTTGGCGCTGTTAAGGGTGCTGCCCAGGGTGATGGCGTGCTCCTCCAGCTCACGCAGTACCTCCCGGGAGGCGACCTCAATAATGCGCGACAGGCTGTGGACCTGGGCGGATAGGGCGGCACGGCGGAAGTGGTTGCCTGCCGCCCATGAGAGGGTGGAGGCGATGATCCCTATCAGTACAATAGTCAGAACGGTACTGGTTCTGATGGAGAGTCTTGCCAGCATCGGGTTATCGCGCCTCCGGCAGCTTTTTCTGCTGCCACTCTACCCAGCCACCGCGGAACCAGTAGACCCGGCTATAGCCCCAGCTCAGGGCCTTGGTGGTGGCGTCGGTGCTGCGCTTGCAGCGGATGCCGTTGCAGTAGAAGAGGACCGGGGTTTGTTTGTCCTTTACATGGATTGAGAGCTTCTCTTCGTCAAGCTCGGTGTTGAGCAGGCTGATGGCACCCTCGATATGGCCCTTGGCGTATTCGTTCTCCTTGCGGGCGTCGATGATCACCAGATCCGGTGTATTGAGGATTAGCTCCACCACCTGTTCGGCGGAGAGGTTGGTGGCGCCGCTGATCTCCTCGGGGGCGACCGGCTTGTCGGCGTAGGCGCCGACGCTAAACAGCAGTAGCAGTGCGGGTATGATTCGTCTCACTTCGCCTCCCATTTATTCAACCAGTCACTTGATTAAAGGACATCCGGGGGCGATTGGCAATCAGTATCACTCCTACATTATATAATGAAATCAATACATTATCGTTATTCTTGGGATTGTCCCTGTTCGGGGAGGGGCTAGAAATTCTGCCCGAACATATGGCCGACCGCCGCGTTCAGGGCCTCGCTACGTTCCGGTGAACGAAGCTGCCCCAGCAGCGAGGCGCGCATACCGGGTATGGTGAGCAGGTCTCCCATTACCTGGGCGAAGGCATCGTGGCCGAGGCTGTTGTTGGCCAACTGCTCGACGAAGCGTGCCGCCAGCCCCTCCTCCTTGAGCAGCTCCCAGTTGCGTGCGGCGATGGCGGCAAGCAGGTGGATGTCGTTGCCGTAGAGGCTCTGCAGCGCGGCGTCGACCGCCCTGGCGGCCAGCCCCCTGCCGGCGAGGGCGAAGGCGCGCAGCAGGGCGGTGATGACGTTGAGGTCGGCCTCTTCTGCGTCGAGCTCCGCCTGCAGGCGGGCAAGCATTGCCTCGGCCAGTGCGGTAGGGAGCGGCTCGTTCTCCAGGAAGCCACACAGGGCGTTGAGTGCCGGGGCGGGCAGCTGCGGTAGCGCCTTGACCACCCGTGCCTCGTTGTCGTCGTTGTCGAGGCGGGCGGCCACATCGGCAAAGCCCTGCAGGCCGACGAAGGCCCACTGATCGTAACCGGGCTCGCCGTCGAGGTAGTCGCGGGCGTGGTCGTAGAAGCGGCTGGCGGGTTGGCCCAGCGCCTTCAGCGCCTTGGCGTGGAAGCAGGCCATCATGCTCTCCTTCGGCTTGAAGCCGAAGGGGCTCTCACCCATGGCATCGCTGAACTCCCCGCCCTCCTTTGCGGCCTGGATATTGCCGCCGATGGTCTCCAGCAGGCTGTGCAGGAAGCCGTCGCGGGCCGAGGGGACCAACTTGCCGGTCTCGTCCAGCGGGAATTTGAGGAACCAGATGAACTGCTCGGCTTTGCCCTCCTTTTGCGCCTCCTGGTTCCAGCCCAGGATCCCCAGCCACGCCTGCTGTTGCAGCGGGTAGGGGTAGGCCAGTTCGCTGTTTTCGAAGTTGCGGAAGGTCTCGCTGTCGAGCTTACGGATACCGCGGCCGAGGTCGAATACCCGGTAGCGGGTGTGGCTCTGCTCGAAAAAGTCGCTAAGGCTGTTGGGGATTTGCATGACTAAAACCGGAGTTAATGTCCCGGCGGCAGGACGCCGCCGGAGGCGTGGACGAAAGCGGTGCGGCAGGCCTTAGGCGGCCTCGTCGTTGCGCTCCTTGCGCTCGGCACCTTCGTTAACGCGCAGGTTGCGGCCGAGGAACTCGCTACCGTTGAGCGCCTTAATCGCCTTGTCGGCGCCGCGTGCCTCCATCTCGACGAAGGCGAAGCCGCGAGGGCGGCGGGTGGCGCGGTCCTTCATGATGCGCACCGACTCCACCGCGCCGTACTTGCTGAACAGCTCGGTGAGTTCGTCGGGGCTGGCCTTGAATGCCAGGTTACCGACGAAGACGGTCTTCTTCTCGCCGGAAGCGGCGCGGGCGCCGCCGCCCTGAAAACCGATGGCGGAAAGCAGTCCGCCCAGCAGGCCACCGGCGGCGAGGCTCATGGTGAAGAGTTGCTTGGCCTCGGTCTCGGCCAGCCCCAGTACGGGGAAGAGGAAGAAGCCGGCGACGGCCAGCACGATGGCTACAACGATGGATTTAACCAGGGTTTCAAACGATGGAAAGCTCATTGAAAAAAATACCTTTTTCTATTCGGTCAGTCTTGGATACGAAAACACGGAATCGGTGGCGAGAGTCGGGGCAGTGATGAGAAAGGCCCCTGCGCCAGGATGAAGTCCGTGCGCATTTTAACCGATTTGCCCGATGAGCTGTAGGGGCGGCCATGGATTGGGTTTGCGCGGCAAAGCCCTTATCATGAGGCCATTAAATCGCCAGGAGAAAACCCTTGTTACTGAATGTTTTTATCGACGGGCGCCAGATCCCGGTGCAGACGCCGCCCGGTATGGTGAGCGAGGCCGAAGAGTTCTTCGCCAGGATGGACGCCGACATGGACCAGGGCTGGCAGATGAGCCGCCAGTGGATCGAAAACCCCAGCCAGCTGCAGCGCTGCCAGATCGTCGCCGACAAGCTGATGAGCGCCAAGGAGGCCGGCAACGAGACCATGATGCAGCTGATGGCCGCCTACATCCTCAGCCGTATGCCCGGCGTCGCCGGCGTCAACATCAACACCGAGGGTGAGATGGCGGAGACCGAGTTCGCCATGCACAACGGTGGAGTCGCCGGGTGAGCAAGCCCCTGCTGATGAGTGTGGTCGAGCTGGGCGGCTACCCCAACTTCACCCCCCTCTATGAGCGCCTCGGCTACCAGGTCGAGACCATCAGCTCCGGCAGAAAGGCGATCACCACGCTGAAGAAGGCGCGCCCGGCGGTGCTGGTCACCGAGTTTAATTTCCAATACGAATTTCGCGACCGTACCAGCAACCTCGAAACCATCCTCGCCGTCGCCCAGCACAACGCCGGGATGAAGATCATCGTCTTCTACCACAGCGAGGAGCAGGCGAAGTTGGAACAGGTACGTGAACGCTTCCCCGGCTTTGTCGCCCTGAGTTACCCGATTGGGGAGGGGGAGTTGGAAGCGGTGTTGAAGGGGTAAGTTGATGGTCCGGGGTGCGAGTTGCTGTATCCCGGTGACAGCCTGGATGCTATAGCCACCTGCGTACCTTGTGCATATAGGAAATATACTCCTCGCCGAATTTCCTCATCAAGAAACGCTCCTCTGGCGCAATTTGAAAGGCGTTCATGTAAAGCACAAACAGGGGCAGAAAGAGTAGGGCGGCGACTTGTGAGAGATATACCGCCCAGGCTGTCAGCATGAACAGAAAACCCACATACATGGGGTTGCGGCTGAATCTATATATTCCCGAAGTGACCAGTCGACTGGTCTGGTGAGGGACCCGGGGGTCAGAGGTCGTACCCGATTTTATAAACGCCAACACGCCCATAAGAGAAAACAGGACGCCAGCGGAAAATAGTGCGAAGTAAAAGAACTTATTATAAGGCAGCACAAATGAGGCGATGGGGAGTCGGGCCGACGAGGCCCACATCAATAGCCCCAATATCAAGGTGACGGCTACGGGTGGAATCTTAAGCTCTAGAACCTTCAAAACGATTACCCACGAAACGGATTAGTGACGCCTGGCGGGCGATGCTCGCCCGGACTGCGTTTCACTTTATCCGGGCCGTGGGGGGATGTGAAGCGTTCAGGAGGAACAGCTGATCTCCAACTCCTCACTCCACTCCGGCGGCGCAGCCGCATAGTCTTCATGCTCCGGCTGCTCGTCGAACGGCCTCTGCAATATCCCGTGCAGCCTTTCGATCTCGCTGTAGTCGCCACCCTCGGCCATCTCAATCGCCTGCTGCGCCAGGTAGTTGCGCAGGATGTATTTTGGGTTGACCCGCTTCATCGCCGTTTGGCGCTTTGTGCGTACTGAACCTTCCGCCTGTAGCCGCTCGCTGTAACGTCTGGCCCAGTGGTCGAAGCCTTCACGATCAATAAACTCATCACGCAGCGATGACTGCTCTGCCGCTTCGTCGAAGTCGCAGAGGGCGCGGAAGAAGCGGGTGTAGTCGACGCGGTTGACGGCCAGCAGCTTGAGCAGCTCGTCGATCAGCTTCTCGTCGCCTTCGCGTTGTTGTTTCAGCCCCAGCCTTTTCAGCATGCCGTCGTGGTAGTGCTGCTGCAGCCTCGGTTCATACTCCTGGAGGATGGCGTTGGCTTCTGCGGCGGCCTCAGCAGGTTCGCCCTCCAGCACTGGCAGCATCGCCTGGCCCAGTTTGCTCAGGTTCCAGCCGCCGATGTTGGGTTGCTGGTCGAAGGCGTAGCGGCCGTAGGTGTCGGAGTGGTTGCAGATGTGGCCGGGCTCGTAGTGGTCGAGGAAGCCGAAGGGGCCATAGTCGATGGTGAGGCCGAGCAGCGACATGTTGTCGGTGTTCATCACGCCGTGGGCGAAGCCGACCTGTTGCCACTGGCTGATCATCTCAGCGGTGCGCAGGGTGACCTGGCGGAACAGCTCCAGGTATTTGGTTTCGTGCTCGAGTAGCTCCGGGTAGTGGTGTTCGATCACGTAGTCGGCCAGTTGCCTTACCTGCTCGAACTGGCGGCGGTAGTAGAACACCTCGAAGGAGCCGAAGCGCAGGTGGCTGGGGGCCATGCGCAGCAGCATCGCACCGCTCTCTATCTGCTCGCGGTAGACCTCTTCGCTGCTGCCGGTCATCAGCAGGGCGCGGGTGGTGGGGATGCCGAGACCGTGCATCGCCTCGCTGCAGAGGTATTCGCGGATGGTGGAGCGCAGTACCGCGCGGCCGTCGCCGCGGCGCGAGAAGGGGGTGATGCCCGCGCCCTTTAACTGTAACTCCCAGCGCTCACCCGCCTCGTTGGTCACCTCTCCGAGCAGGATCGCCCGACCGTCGCCCAGCTGCGGCACATAGTGGCCGAACTGGTGGCCGGCATAGATCGCCGCCAGCGGCTCGCTGCCGGGCAGCGGTTTTTCGCCGTTAAACAGGGCGCTGAGGTCTTCGCGCTTTGCCTCATCGGGGTGGAGGTCGAGCAGCCTGGCGGCCTCATGGTTGAAGGCGGCCAGGTGGGCACCCTCAAGCGGCGTTACCGCCAGACGTTGATGAAAGTCACCGGGCAGGCGGGCGAAGCTGTTGCTGAAGTGGAGCTGTTCGAGTCGTTTCATCCCTTCGTAATGGCGGCGAGAGCGGGCGGCTTCAACCACAAAGAAAAAAGGCCTTTCCGTCGCCGGAAAGGCCTTTTTTACTCCACGTTAGCCAGTGCCTACTGGGCTGGCTGCTCCGGCGGCGGCATGCGTGGCGGCTGCGGCGGGTAGTAGGGCATGTAGCCCGGGCCGTACCAGCCGCCGGGGCCGTAGAAACCGAAGCCCTGCGGCGGGTAGGGGGGCATGCCGTAGGGCGCCGGTGCGGTTTGCGGCATCGCCGGTGTGGCGTCGCCTGCGGGGGCGGCTTGATCGGTGGTAGAGGCATCGCTTGTCGCCGCTGGGGCAGCTTCCTGTTGTGCCTCTGCCGCCTCCACTGCCTGGGTAGCGGCCGCCTCGGTTGCAGCTGCTTCGGTGGCCGCTTCAGGCTCGGCTGCGGCCTCTGCCGCTGGGGCGGTCTCATCGGCTACCGGCATTTCGATCAGCTCCTCGGCACTACCGGTGGGGGCGATAAGCAGTCCGGCCTCTACCGCCTCTACGGCTTCGGCAGGCGGGGTCATCGGCAGTACCGCCGGTGATTCGACGCTATCGCCAGACTGTGCGGCGGTCGTTGCCTCTTCGCCTACGGTCTGCGGGGCCTTGGCCTTATCCTGGAGCCAACTGAAGCCCAGGATGACGATGATGATGAGGGGCAGCACCTTCCACCAGAGTTTCTTCGCCGGAGGGGTGTAGTGGGGGCGGGAAGGCTTGGCTGGGGCGCTCTTTGCCTCTTCGGCCGGCTTGGCGGCGGCGGGCTCGGCGGCAGCTGCTGCGGGGGACGCACTTTGGGTCTCCTCCGTGCTTACCGCTGCGGTGGCTACCGTTGCCGTGGTGGCGGCCGCTTTTACGGCCTTCTTCTTGGGAGCGGCCTTCTTCTTTGGTGCGGCCTTCTTTTTGGTTACCGCCTTCTTCTTCGGGGCCGCCTTTTTCTTCGGTGTGGCCTTCTTCTTGGTCACCGCCTTTTTGACGACGCCACCACCCATCTCGACGGGTTTGGGTTCGCCTGTAGCTACGGTGTCTTCCTGCTTGTTTTCCTCATCAGCCATGACGGGCTCCCTATTAATGTTTATTGATTGATGTTGTATCTGAAGATACTAGTTGCGGGGGATGGGCCTTGTAAAGGTATGGGAATCGGCGTGCTTGGGGGGAGTTGCCGTGTACGGTCTCAGGCGTCGATAAAGTGGACGCCCATGCCGTGGCGGGTGGTGCGCATCACCTTGGCCTGGACGGTGGGGGGCTCCTCCCCGCCCAGCTTGGCCTTGAGCTTGAGAGCCACCACGGTGCCGACCTCGGGGCACTGTGAGGGGGCGGCCTTGATGAAGGCGCCGTCGTGGCCAATGTCCATGGTTTCCAGGGTGAGGGGTTCCTGCCCTTCTAGGAACATTTCAATCTCGATGGGGACGACGATGCGGGAAAATTCTCTTCTCTCTTCCACTCGGTCTGTTTCCTGCCGCTGTTGCTATTGCTGGCGATGGTGTAGCGAATTGCCCGGAAGGTCAAGCCGAGGGGGGAGTGGCGGTGGCGATTAGCGCCCGCTTGTGTGCCGGGCTTAGGCGTTTGATCGCGGCCTCACGGCGCTGCGCCTCGGAGCGATCGGCGAGCTGCTCACTGTAGGCGAGGGTGACCGGGCGCCGCGCACGGGTGTATTTGGCGCCGCGGCTGGTGTGGTTGTGCTCGTGCAGGCGGCGCTCGCAGTCGGTGGTAACGCCGGTGTAGAGGCTGCCGTCGCTGCAGCGCAGGATGTAGACGTACCAGTTTGTCGCTTGCATGGCCTGGGCCCGTAGGTGCGGAGGTAGTGAGTCTACCCTTCCGGGTAGCACTGCAACAGCGGGTGGAATGCATTAATCTGCACCGGTTTGTTAGGTGGCGGGACGATGGGGGCGGAAAGATGGGGCGACGCGATGGTCGACGGCCATTGGAGAAGGAGGTACTGCGGCAGCTACAGGGGAGCAGGCTGCTG
>JBNKUL010000057.1:0-76086 GCA_050298555.1 Thiohalomonadaceae bacterium | reverse complement strand
CTCGATATCCAGGCCGACGAGGCGACCAATGCCCTGGTGATTAGCGCCGAGCCCGAGGTACTGCGTGACCTGGAGGCGGTGATCCGCAAGCTCGACATCCGCCGTGCCCAGGTGATGGTGCAGGCGGTGATCGCCGAGGTGGGTGAGGACACCAGCCGCGAGCTGGGGGTGATGTGGGGGGTTAATGGTTCAGCAACAAACTCACCAGTTGGTGTAATTGATTTCAATAATTCACTTTCGAATATTGCAGCGATTAGCCAGCTTAGAGGTGGGGATCAGGCAGCAGCCCTTGCAAGTACTAATACTAACGGTCTGACGATTGCGGGGGGGAGTTACTCTTCAGGAGGTAACTCCTTTGCGGGCCTAGTGAAAGCACTCAGTGGTGACTCGAATAATAACATCCTCTCCACCCCGTCGTTGATGACCCTGGACAACGAGGAGGCGGAGATCGTGGTTGGCCAGACTGTGCCTTTCCTCACCGGCTCCTATACTTCGACTGGCGGTGGTTCGACACCCACCAATCCATTCCAGACCATCCAGCGTGAGGATGTCGGCCTGTCGCTGAAGATCAAGCCTCAGATTAATGAGGGCGACGCCATCCGTATGGAGATCAACCATGAAGTCTCAAGTCTAGAAGGTTCGGCAGAAGATCCCATCATCCGTACCACCAAGAAGCGTACGGTCAAGACCACGGTAATGGTCGATGACGGGAACGTGGTGGTGCTTGGTGGTCTCATTCAGGATGAGGTAATACAAACGGAACAGAAGGTCCCTGGTTTGGGTGATATTCCTGTGCTCGGCTGGCTGTTCCGTTACCAGAAAAACGAAAAGAAGAAAAAAGATCTAATGGTCTTCATCCACCCACGCATCATGCGCGACAACCTGCAGAGTACGGCCCTGGCCAGCGAGAAGTACAACTACATGCGCGCCCTGCAACTCAATATCCGCGAAGAGGGGCTGCGGCTGATGAGCCGTGAGGCCTCGCCGCTGCTGCCCGAGCAGCAGGAGTTCCTGCAGTTGCCGCCCCCCTTCGAGCCACAGGCGGAGCCCGCCGTGGAGAGTGGTGATGTCCTCCAGCCCTGAGCAGACGGAGCTGACGACTGAGGGCGTAGTGGGGGAGCCGCTACGCCTGCCCTTCGCCTTCGTGCGCCGCCACGGTGTGCTGTTGCAGTGGGGCGATGACCCGGCCGCGGCACCGCGCCTCATCTGCCGCAGGGGCGCCGCCCTGCCGGCCATCGCCGAGGTGCGTCGGCTGTTGCAGCGCGACTTCACCCTGCAGCAGGTGGGGGGGGATGAGTTCGACACCCTGCTGCAGCAGAGCTACGAGCAGGGCGGCAGCGGCTCGATGCAGGCGATGGACGAGCTGGGCGAGGACATGGACCTCAACGACGTGGCGCAGCAGCTGGCCGAGCCGGAGGACCTGATGGAGAGCGAGGACGACGCCCCCATCATCCGCCTGATCAACGCCCTGCTTACCGAGGCGGTGCGCGAGGACGCCTCCGATATTCATATCGAGTCGTTCGAGCAGAGCATGGTGGTACGTTTTCGTGTCGACGGCGTATTGCGCGAGGTGCTGCGCCCGCAACGCACCCTGGCACCGCTGCTGGTGTCGCGCATCAAGGTCATGGCCAAGCTCGATATCGCCGAAAAGCGCCTGCCGCAGGATGGGCGTATCTCCCTCAAGGTGGCGGGGCGCGCGGTCGACGTGCGCGTCTCCACCCTGCCGGCGGGCCACGGCGAACGGGTGGTGTTGCGCCTGCTCGACAAGCAGGCGGGCCGTCTCGACCTGGAGCATCTGGGGATGGCGGCACGTGACAAGGAGGTGATGGAGCACCTGATCCACCAGCCCCACGGCATCATCCTGGTCACCGGCCCCACCGGCTCGGGTAAGACCACCACCCTCTACGCCGCGCTGAGCCGTCTCAACGAGACCAAACGCAATATCCTTACCGTCGAGGACCCCATCGAGTACTACCTCGACGGCATCGGCCAGACCCAGGTCAACAGCAAGGTCGACATGAGCTTCGCCCGCGGCCTGCGCGCCATCCTGCGCCAGGACCCGGACGTGGTGATGGTGGGCGAGATCCGCGACCTGGAGACGGTGGAGATCGCGGTGCAGGCCTCCCTCACCGGTCACCTGGTGCTCTCCACCCTGCACACCAACACCGCGGTCGGCGCGGTGACCCGCCTGCGCGACATGGGGGTGGAGCCCTTCCTGCTCTCCTCCAGCCTTATCGGCGTGCTGGCGCAGCGCCTGGTGCGCCTGCTCTGCCCCGAGTGCAGGGAGTCCTACAGCGCCAACGAGCAGGAGTGCGAACTGCTGGGCGTCGAGGCGGCCAGGCCGCCGACCCTCTACCGTCCCGGGAGCGGTTGTCCCCACTGCAACAACATGGGCTACCGCGGCCGTACCGGTATCTACGAGCTGGTCACCATTAACGACACCCTGCGCGCCATGATCCACGACGGCAGCGGCGAATACGAGCTGGAGCAGGAGGCGCGCCGCCACTCCACCGGTATCCGCACCGACGGCTTCCGTCGCGTCCTCTCCGGCGAGACCTCGCTGGAAGAGGTGTTGCGTGTGAGTAGCATGGACTAAGGCCCTGAATAATGGGTGCGTTTGAATACAGCGCGCTGGACGGGCGCGGCAAGGAGAAACGTGGCGTGCTGGAGGGCGACAACGCCCGCCAGATCCGTGCTCAGCTGCGCGACCAGGGGCTGAGCCCGCTCGCGGTGGAGGAGGTGGCGCAGCGCGAGACCCGCGAGCGCCGCGGTTTCTCGTTACAGCGTGGCATTAGTGCCACTGATTTGGCACTGATCACCCGCCAGCTCGCCACCCTGGTGCGCGCCGCGCTGCCGCTGGAGGAGGCGCTGCAGACCGTCGCCCGCCAGAGCGAGCAGCCGCGCCTGCAGAGTATGATGCTGGCGGTGCGCTCCAGGGTGATGGAGGGCCACACCCTGGCCGACGGCCTGGGCGATTTTCCCCACGTCTTCCCCGAGCTCTACCGCACCACTGTCTCCGCCGGCGAGCAGTCGGGCCACCTCGAGGTGGTGCTGGAGCGCCTCGCCGACTACACCGAAAAGCGTCAGCAGATGCGCCAGAAGATCATGCTCGCCCTGTTCTACCCGGTGATCCTCACGGTGGTGGCGCTGCTGGTTACCGGCGGCCTGCTCACCTACGTGGTGCCGCAGGTGGTACAGGTGTTCGACAACATCGGTCAGGAGCTGCCCTGGCTGACCGTCTCCCTCATCGCCCTGAGCGACTTCCTGCGCGCCAACGGGCTCTGGTTACTGCTGTTACTGGCCTTGCTGGGCACCGGCTTCGCCCTGCTGTTGCGCCGCGAGGCGATGCAGTTTCGCTGGCATCGATTCATCCTGCGCCTGCCGCTGATCGGGCGCCTGGGGCGCGGCCTCAACACCGCCCGCTTCGCCCGCACCTTCAGCATCCTTACCGCCAGCGGCGTGCCGGTGCTGGAGGCGATGCGCCTCTCGGCCGAGGTGATGGGCAACCTGCCGATGCGCGGCGCGGTCAACGACGCCTCGCTGCGGGTGCGCGAGGGCAGCGGCATCGCCCACTCGCTGGAGCAGAGCCGCTACTTCCCGCCGATGACGCTACACCTGATCGCCAGCGGCGAGTCCAGCGGCAAGCTGGAGGAGATGCTGGAACGTGCCGCCGACAACCAGGAGAAAGAGCTGGAGACGGTGATCGCCATGGTGATGGGGATGTTCGAGCCGATACTGATTCTGGTGATGGGGGGCATCGTGCTGGTGATTGTGCTGGCGATCCTGCTGCCCATCTTCGACCTAAACCAATTAGTTGGATAATAGACAGGTATGACAATGCAACAGCGTAAACAGCGCCGCGTTCAGGGCGGCTTCACCCTTATCGAGATCATGGTCGTGGTCGTGATCCTCGGCATCCTCGCCGCCGTGGTGGTACCGAAGATCATGGACAACCCGGACAAGGCGCGCATCGTCAAGGCGAAGAACGACGTGCAGGCGATCAAGGGGGCACTGGACCTCTACAAGCTCGATAACTTCAACTACCCCAGCACCGACCAGGGGCTGGAGGCGCTGGTCTCCCAGCCCGGCGGTTCGCCCGAGGCGAAGAACTGGAAGCAGGGCGGCTACCTAGACCGCCTGCCCAAGGACCCCTGGGGTAACGACTACCAGTACCTCAATCCCGGCGTGAACGCCGAGATCGATATCTTCAGCTACGGTGCCGACGGCCACCCCTCAGGTGAGGGCGTTAATGCCGATATCGGCAACTGGATGGATTGAGGCGCTAATGACACCACGCGCCCAGCGCGGCTTCACCCTGCTTGAGCTGATGGTGGTGGTGGTGCTGATCGGCATCATCCTCACCTTCGTGGTGCGCTCGGTGGGTGATGGCGGCCGCGCCGAGCGCATTCAGCGCGAGGCGCAACGCATCGCCTCGCTGGTGGAGCTGGTGGGCGAGGAGGCGGTGCTGCGCTCCGCCATTATCGGCCTGCTCTTCTCCGAGCAGGGCTACGAGTTCCTCCACTTTGATGCCGGTGAGTGGTTGCCGGAGGAGAAAGACGGCTTGTTGAAACGACGCACTATCGACAGTGCCGTCGAGCTGCGACTGGTGGTGGAGGGGTACGGCGTCGAACTCAGGCCGGCCCCGGGCGCCAGGGAGTGGGAGGGGGAGAACAGCCCCAAACCGCAGGTGCTGTTCCTGCCCAGCGGCGAGCGCACCCCCTTCGAATTGTCGCTGCGCTACCTGGATGACGAGTCGGGCTATGAGCTGAACGTGCCGCCCATGGGGGCGCCACTACAGCGGCGGCTGGAGGCGCAGCTATAGATGCGCCAACGCGGTTTTACCCTGCTGGAGGTGATGGTGGCGCTGGCGGTGCTGGCCACCGCCCTGGCGGCGTTGATCAAGGGCGTCTCCGACAACACCGCCAACGCCGCCTACCTGCGCGACAAGAGCCTGGCCCACTGGGTGGGGATGAACGTGGTGGCGGAGCAGCGCCTAACCGGCGACTGGAACGACAAGGGGATCAAGCGTGGCGAGGAGGAGATGGGTAACCACACCTGGTACTGGAGTGCCCAGTTTGTCGAGACCTTCGATAAGGACGTACGCCGCCTCGACGTGAAGGTGGCGGCAGACGAGAAGCGCGATGCCCAGCCGCTGGTGACGCTGGTCGCCTTCGTGGAGCGCCCATGATGGTCCGGCAGGAGAAGGGCTTTACCCTGCTGGAGATGCTGGTGGCGCTTACCGTCTTCGCCCTGGTCTCGGCGATGGTCTACGGCGGGCAGGTGGCGGTGCTGAAGCTCAAGGCGGGGACGGAGGCCAAGGCCGAACAGCTCAAACGGCTGCAGCGGACGATGGTGTTGCTGCAGCGGGACATCGGCCAGCATGTGCTGCGTCCGGTGCGCGACGAGTTCGGCAGTGTGGTCGAACCGATGCGCTCCTCGGATATGGGGGAGTACCTGCTCGAGTTCACCCGGGACGGCTGGCAGAACCCCCTGGCGCAGCCGCGTAGCACCCTGCAGCGCGTCGCCTACGGCCTGGAGGATGAGAAGCTGGTGCGCTACAGCTGGCAGAGCCTGGACCGGGTGCAGGGGAGTGAGCCCTATAAACAGGAGCTGCTGCCGCGGGTGCGTAGCTTTGAAATGCGCTTCCTTGACCAGGGCAAAGAGTGGCAGGGGCAGTGGCCGGCGGCGGGGGCCCAGTCGTCGACGATGCCGCTGGTGGTCGAGGTGACCATCGAACTGGAACAGGGGGGGAGCTTTCGCCGTGTCTTCCCCACCGTGGCGGGTAGCTGAATGGGCACCGGGACGCAACGCGGTGTGGCGCTGATCAAGGCGATGCTGGTGGTGGCCCTGGCCACCGGCATCGCCGTGGCCATGGTGTCGCGCCAGCAGTTCGACATACGCCGTACCGGCAACCTGCTGCAGGCCGACCAGGCGGGGCTCTATGCCGATGGGGTCGATAGCTGGGCGGCACAGGTGTTGCGCCGCGACCGCGAGGACAACAGCGTCGACAACCTGGAGGAGGATTGGGCCACCATCCTGCCGCCCATCCCGGTGGAGGGGGGGAGCATTAGCGGGCAGATCCTCGACCTTTCGGGACGCTTTAACCTCAACGCCCTGGCGCCGGGGGGGAAGGTCAACCAGGATGCCGTGGAGCAGTTCAAGCGCCTGCTCGCCGCCCTGCAGACGCTACACCCCGATGTGGCGGCGAAGCTGGGTCCGGAGCTGGCCGACGTGGTGGTCGATTGGATCGATTCGGATCAGGAGATGCGCTTCCCCGGCGGTGCCGAGGACGCCTACTACATGAACCTGGAGCGTCCCTATCGCAGCGCCAACGCCCCGATGGCCAGCCCCTCGGAGCTGCTGCTGCTGAAGGGGGTGGACGCGGAGCTCTACGGCTTATTGCGGGAGCATGTGACGGCCCTGCCCAGCGGTAGCAAGATTAATGTCAACACCGCCAGCGTGGCGGTGGTGATGAGCCTGGCGAACGGCATTAGTGCAGCCGATGCGGAGGCGCTGGAGCAGGACCGGCCATACAACGCGGTGAATGACTTTGTAACGAATCCTGCCTTGGGCACGACAGGGAACGTCATTAAGCTGGACAGGTTAACGGTACAGAGCGAACACTTTTTGATTATTTCGCAGGTACAATTCGGAACACTCTATCAGCAGCGCTACAGCGTGCTGAAACGTGACACAAGCGGCGCCGGAAGAATTTTAATGCGCGCGCAGGGAAGTTATTAACTATGCAGACAACTCTCTACATTCGGCTGGGTAGCGACCCCGCAAGCGGGGTGCAGTGGTACAGCAGCGGGCCAGACGGCACGGTGGGCCGTGGCGAGCTGAGGGAGGCGGCGCTTCGCTACAGCGGGGCGCGCCTCTGTGTGCTGCTGCCCGCCGCACCGCTGCTCAGCCTGAGTGCCGAGCTGCCGCCGCTACAGGGGCAGAAGCTTCGCCGCGCCGTCCCCTATGCGGTGGAGGAGCAGCTGGCCGAGGATGTGGAGGCGTTCCACTTCGCCCTGGGCAAACGCCAGGGTGACGGCCCGTTGCCGCTGCTGGCGGTGAAGCGCGAACAGATGGTCGCCTGGCAGGCGCTGTTCGCCGAGGCGGAGTGCAAACCCCACCTTTGCCTCAACGAGGCGCAGCTGCTGCCGTGGCGCCCCGGTGAGCTGAGCCTGCTGCTGGAGCCGCAGGGGGCGCTGCTGCGCCTCTCCGCCCACGAGGTCTACAGTCTGCCGTCGGCGGGGCTGCAGGGCTTTATCGAGCTGGCGCTGGAGCGTGCCCCCGACGAGGTGGTGGCACTGAGGATCTTTGATGCCCGTGGTGAGGGGGCGGAGGTGCCCGCCTGGCAGGGGGGCGTGGCTGAGCTGGAACAGCACTACCAGGCGGTGGCCAATCCGCTGAAACTGTTCGCCGAGGGGGACGATGGCAGGGCCATCGACCTGTTGCAGGGGGAGTTCGGGCGCAAGGAGCAGCTCGGCCGATTGTGGCGGCCGTGGCGTGCCAGCGCCGCACTGCTGGCGGTGTGGTTGTTGCTGCTGGGTAGCGAGGCGCTGTTCGACTACCGCCGCCTCTCCAGCGAGGCGGACGGTCTCTATGATCAGGTGGTACAGGTCTACCGCGACACCTTCCCCGAGGCGAAGAACGTGGCCTATCCCAGGGTGCAGATGGAGCGCAAGCTGGCCGAGCTGCAGGGGGGCGAGGGCGGCAGTGCCTTCGTCAACCTGATGGCGGCGACCGGGCCGGTACTCAGCGCCACCAACGGGGTGGCGCTGCAGAAGCTGCGCTACCGCCAGGGGGAGCTGGAGCTTGAACTGGAGCTGGCCGACCTGCCGGCACTCGATGCGCTCAAGGCGAGCCTGCAGGAGAAGGGGCTGGAGGTCGATATCCGCAACGCCAGCAGCCGCGATAATCGGGTCGAGGGGCGTCTGGCGGTGAGGGGGACGGGATCATGATGCAGTACTGGAACAACCTGCAGGCGCGCGAGCAGCGCACCCTGTTGCTCGGTGCCGTGGCGGCGCTGCTGCTGGGGATCTACGCCCTGGTGATCGACCCCTTCACCCAGAAGATGGCGCAGCTGGAGCAGCGGGTGGTGAGCGACCGCGAGCTGCTGGTGTGGATGGAGCAGTCGGCGGCCCAGGTCGAGGCGCTGCGCCGTAGCGGCGGCGCCAAGCGCTCCTCCGGCAAGTCGCTGTTGAGCCTTGTGGACAGCAGTGCCAAGCGCAACGGCCTCGGCGCTGCGCTCAAGCAGGTCAAGCCGGAGGGCAACGGGGTGCGTCTGCGTTTCGAGCAGGCGGGCTTCGACGATATGTTGCGCTGGCTGGGGCGCCTCGACAGCGAGCACGGGGTAGGCGTGAGCAGCCTCAACCTGGAGCGGCTGGATGAGGCGGGCAAGGTCAACGCCTCGGTGGTGCTGGAGAGGGGGGCGTGATGAAAAAGTGGTGGCACTATCTGCTGCTCGGCCTCCTCGCCTGGCTGCTATTCATGGTGTGGCGCATGCCTGCCACCACGGCCTACGGCATCGCTGCCGAGGGGCTGGCCAGTGAGATCGGGGAGGTCGGCCTGGCCGGGGTTCACGGCACCGTCTGGAGCGGCGCGGCACAGCAGCTGCAGTACCGTAAGCGGGTCGTCGGTGCCGTCGATTGGCGCCTCTCACTCTGGGGACTGCTGCTGGGGCGTGTGGGCGGCGACCTTCGCCTGGTACAGGGTGACGCCTACCTGCAGAGCGAGGCCCGGGCCCCCATCAGTGGTGAGGAGCTTGCCCTCTCCGAGCTGGAGGGGCGCCTGCCGTTGCCGACCATCCAGCCGTTCCTGCCGATGATCCCCCTGCCGCTTGACGGTGTCGTTTCGCTCAAGCTGCAGCAGCTGGAGCTCAGCTCAGAGGGGCGCCTGCAGCGGGCCGAGGGACGCATCGTCTGGCACCAGGCGGGGGTCACCGCGCCGCAGCCGCTCGCCTTTGGTGACCTGCAGTTGAGCCTGACTACCGCAGAGGAGGGCGTTATCGAGGGGCGCATTAGCGACAGCGGTGGACCGATGCAGCTGAATGCGACCCTTACCCTGCAGGCAGATGGCGGCTACAACCTGAAAGGTAAGGTGAGTGCGCGGGAGTCGGCCCCCAAGGAGCTGCGCAGCAGCCTGGCGCTGTTGGGCCGTGCCGATTCGCAGGGCAACTACCCGCTTAACTTTAAGGGCAAATTGTAGCCTTTTATTCCAGCCTGTAGCCGGTACAATGCCCGCCCCGTCTGCATCGAAGTGAGAGAGACCATGAGTGGTATCGAACAACTGGTGGAACACTGGGTCCGCCCCGACATTCGCGACATCGCCGCCTACCACGTGCCCGCCCCGGGCGAGCTGATTAAGCTCGATGCGATGGAGAACCCCTACACCTGGCCCGCAGAGATGCTGGATGAGTGGCAGGGGATGGTGCGGGGGCTGCCGGTCAACCGCTACCCGGACCCGGCGGCAAAGGCCCTCACCGTCGAGCTGCGCAAGGCGATGGGCGTGCCGGAAGATATGGGCGTGATGCTGGGCAACGGCTCCGACGAGATCATCCAAATCCTCGCCCTTGCCCTGGGCGGTGCCAAGCGGGTGGTGCTGGCCCCCGAACCGAGCTTTGTGATGTACAAGATGATCGCCAGCTTCAGCGGCCTGGAGTATGTGGGCGTGCCGCTGAAGGAGGACTTCTCCCTCGACATGGCGGCGATGGAGCAGGCGATCCAGCAGTACGAACCGGCGGTGATCTATCTGGCCTATCCCAACAACCCCACCGGTAACCTGTTCGATGAGGGGGAGATCGAGGCGATCCTGAAGATGGCCAACGGCCTGGTGGTGGTGGACGAGGCCTACCACGCCTTCGCCGGCAAGAGCTTTATGAGCCGACTCGGCGAGTTCGACAACCTGCTGGTGATGCGCACCGTCTCCAAGCTCGGCCTCGCCGGGCTGCGCCTCGGCCTGCTGGCCGGCCCCAATGCCTGGCTCAACGAGTTCGACAAGGTGCGCCTGCCCTACAACATTAACGTGATGACCCAGGCCGCCGCCGAGTTCGCCCTCAAACACATCGAGGTGTTCGACGAGCAGACCCGCCTGATCCGCGAGGAGCGTTCGCGCCTGTTCGAGGAGATGGGCAAGCTCGACGGCCTTACTCTCTACCCCTCCGCCGCCAACTTCATTCTGTTCCGCGTACCGGCCGGGTGCGCCAACGCCATCTTCGACGGCATCAAGCAGCGCGGCGTGTTGATTAAGAACATGAAGGCGAGCGAGGGGCCGTTGGCCGACTGCCTGCGGGTGACCGTGGGGACGGCGGAAGAGAACGGGGCCTTCCTGGCAGCGTTAAAGGCGTCACTGTAGGCTGGGCAGCAATGCCCAGCCCATAGGTTATTGCCTCTCCTGGGGAGGCCGTTCCCCCACTTCAATCTTCAACGCCAGCGCCTTACCATCGCGCTGGCCTTCAATCGCAATCATCTCTCCCGGCTTGGTCTGGCCGATCAGGTTGAGGGCGTCGTTGGCGTCCAGCGTCTCCTTGCCGTTAATGCGGAACACCACATCGCCCGGCTTGAGGCCGCCGCGGTCGGCGGGGCCGCCGCGCAGCACACCGGCGATGATGATCCCCCGTGTATGGCCGACGTTAAAGGACTCGGCCAGCTGCGGGGTGAGGGCCTGCGCCTCTACCCCCATCCAGCCGCGGCTGACGTAGCCCTTTTCGACGATCTGCGCCATCGAGTTCTTCGCCAGGCTCATGGGGATGGCGAAGCCGATCCCCTGGGAGCCGCCCGACTTGGAGAAGATGGCGGTGTTGATGCCGATAAGCTCGCCGCGGGCGGTGATGAGGGCGCCACCGGAGTTGCCGGGGTTGATCGCCGCGTCGGTCTGGATGAAGTTCTCGTAGGTGTTGATGCCGAGCGAGCTGCGGCCGGTGGCGCTGACGATGCCGAGGGTGACGGTTTGGCCGACGCCGAAGGGGTTGCCGATGGCCAGCACCACGTCGCCGACACGCAGCGCCTCGGCATCGCCGAGGGTGATCGCCGGCAATGCCTCCAGTTCCACCTTGAGCACCGCCAGGTCGGCCTCCGGGTCGCTCCCCACCACTTTGGCCGGGGTGGTGCGCCCGTCGCGCAGGGCGACCTGAATCTCATCGGCCCCCTCGATCACATGGTTGTTGGTGAGGATGTAACCCTTGGCGCTGACGATGACGCCGGAGCCGAGTGAGGTCTCCTCGCGCTCGCGCGGGCCGAGGGCGTCACCGAAGAAGCGGCGGAAGAAGGGGTCGTCGAACAGGGGACTGGCCTGCTGCACCACGGTCTTGCGGGTGTGGATGTTGACCACCGACGGGGCGGCGATCGCCACCGCATCGGCGTAGGAGACGGGGCCGTTGCCGAGGCCAGCGGCGGGTGCCCTGGTCGTGCTGCTCTCGACGAACTCCACCACCTTTTTTCCGTTGTCCAGCAGCTCGGGCTGCCATACCAGCACCAGAAAGGCGATGGCCAGACCGATGGTGACCGCCTGGAAGAGGAAAACGACCGGCTGAAAAGGCTTCATATCCCGTATACTCTGTGACTGTTTAAAGAAGTGGCAATCTTAACCCAAGGAGATGCGAACCGCATGGCGAGCCTGCAGCAGATCATCGATTACTGTGACACCCTTCTCGGCGTTGGCGAGTATCAGGACTACGCCCCCAACGGCCTGCAGGTGGAGGGGAGGGGCGAGGTGCGGCGCATCGTCAGCGGGGTGACCGCCTGCCAGGCGCTGATCGACGTGGCCATCGAGCAGCAGGCGGACCTGCTGCTGGTACACCACGGCTACTTCTGGAAGGGGGAGTCCCCCACCATTACCGGGATGAAGCAGCGCCGCATTAAGGCGCTGCTGGACCACGATATCTCCCTGCTCGCCTACCACCTGCCGCTGGACGGCCACGCCGAGCTGGGCAATAACGCCCAGCTGGGGCAGCTGTTCGGTATCCCGGTAGAGGGGCGCTTCGGTCACGGCCCCGATGGCGGCATCGCCATGCACGGCAGTCTCGATATGAAAGTGAGTGCGCACTCACTTGCTGAGGTGGTCGGACAGAAGCTGGGGAGGGAGCCGCTGTTGATAGAGGGGGGGGACCACCCCATCCGCCGTGTCGGCTGGTGCAGTGGCGGTGCCCAGGGCTATATCGAGCAGGCGGCGGCGCTGGGGCTCGACGCCTACATCAGCGGTGAGATCTCCGAGCCTACGGTGCACCTCGCCCGTGAGCTGGGTATCCACTATATTGCCGCCGGCCACCATGCCACCGAACGCTACGGTGCCAGGGCACTGGGGAGTCATTTAGCCGACCATTTTGCTCTGGAAAATCAATTCGTTGATATCGCCAATCCGGTGTAACCATAAGGTCGAGCAACTTGACCTGAAGAGCCCCTTTATAAGAGAATGCCCGGCTATCATTGCGCTGGAAATTTAGAATTTCCTGATACGTTGAATTTTTCCGCCATGTCCCCTCCCGTGGACATGGCGGCGCCGGCTTTTTGCCGGCACGGTTTTTTATCCAAAGTCTTACATTTATTGTTGGGAGAGGCTTAATGAGCACACAAGGCGTAGATAAGGGTCGACGCCGCTTCCTGACCGCGGCCACCAGTGTGGTGGGCGCGGCAGGTGCAGCGGCAGTTGTTGCCCCGTTCGTATTGTCCATGCAGCCCAGTGCTCGCGCCCAAGCTGCCGGTGCACCGGTAGAGGCGGACGTGAGCAAGCTGGAGCCCGGTCAGATGATGACCGTAGAGTGGCGCGGTAAACCCGTATGGGTGGTGCGTCGTACCGAGCAGAACCTGAAGGATCTGCCCTCGAACGACCCCAGGCTGCTGGACCCGAACTCCGATAACACCGGGCAGCAGCCCGAGTGGGCCAAGAACCCCACCCGTGCTCAGCGTGAAGAGTATGTGGTACTGGTAGGTATCTGTACCCACCTCGGTTGCTCCCCGACCTATCGCCCGGACATCGCCCCGGCCGACCTGGGCGCAGACTGGAAGGGCGGCTTCTTCTGCCCCTGCCACGGCTCGCGCTTCGACCTGGCCGGCCGCGTATTCGCCGGTGTACCGGCTCCGAAGAACCTGCAGGTTCCGCCCTACAAGTTCCTGACCGACACCACCATCCTGGTCGGTGATGACGAAGGAGTTGCATAATGAGCGATAAGATGACGCAACTTCTTGGCTGGGTGGACGCGCGCTTCCCCCTGACCAAGATGTGGAAAGAGCACCTTTCCGAGTACTACGCGCCGAAGAACTTCAACTTCTGGTACTTCTTCGGTTCCCTGGCTCTGCTGGTTCTGGTTATCCAGATCGTCTCCGGCATCCTTCTGACCATGAACTACAAGCCCGACGGCGCCTTGGCCTTCGGTTCGGTCGAGTACATCATGCGTGATGTCGACTGGGGCTGGCTGATTCGCTACATGCACTCCACCGGTGCATCCGCGTTCTTCGCCGTGGTCTACCTCCACATGTTCCGTGGCCTGATGTACGGTTCGTACAAGGCGCCGCGCGAGCTGATCTGGATCTTCGGCTGCCTCATCTACCTGGCGCTGATGGCCGAGGCCTTCTTCGGCTACCTGCTGCCCTGGGGCCAGATGTCCTACTGGGGTGCCCAGGTTATCGTTAACCTGTTCGCCGCCGTGCCGTTCGTCGGTGAGGACCTCTCCATCTGGATTCGTGGTGACTACGTCGTCTCCGACGCCACCCTGAACCGCTTCTTCGCCTTCCACGTTATCGCCCTGCCGATCGTTCTGCTGGGTCTGGTGGTTGCGCACATCATCGCACTGCACGAGGTTGGCTCCAACAACCCCGACGGCGTTGAGATCAAGAAGAACAAGGACGAGAACGGCATCCCGCTGGATGGCATTCCCTTCCACCCCTACTACACCGTGAAGGACATCGTCGGTGTTATCGGCTTCCTTATCGTCTTCTGCGCGATTCTGTTCTTCGCACCGGAGATGGGCGGCTTCTTTATCGAGCACCCCAACTTTGAGCCGGCCAACGCCCTGAAGACCCCGCCGCACATTGCGCCGGTATGGTACTTCACCCCGTTCTACGCCATGCTGCGTGCGGTACCGTCTATTGCCGGTTCTGCATTCCCCGGTGTCGTCGTAATGGGTGCCGCGGTTGTCATTCTGTTCTTCCTGCCCTGGCTGGATCGCAGCCCGGTCAAGTCCATCCGCTATCGTGGCCTGTGCTACAAGGTACTGCTGATGGTGTTCGTGGTTGACTTCATCGTACTGGGTTACCTCGGTATGAAGCCGTCCACCGCACTGCTGACTCTGATCGCGCAAATCGGCACCATCTACTACTTCGTATTCTTCATCGCTTTGGCCATCATTCCGAAGTTCGAGAAGACCAAGCCAGTACCGGAGAGGGTTACAGGATGAAAAAACTAATCGTTGCATTTGTACTTGCCGCCCTGCCCGTACTGGGCATGGCTTCCGGTGCGGGTCCGCACCTGGATAAGGCCAACATCGACCTGCACGATAACGCTTCGCTGCAGCGCGGCGCCAAGCTGTTCGTCAACTACTGCCTGAGCTGCCACTCGGCCGCCTACCAGCGTTACAACCGCATGGGTAAGGACATCGGTCTGACTGATGACCAGGTAAAGGCTAACCTGATGCTGGCATCAGATAAGGTGGGTGACACCATGACCATCGCCATGCCCCAGGGCGGCGCGAAGAAGTGGTTCGGTAACCCTCCGCCCGACCTGAGCGTAATTGCTCGTGCTCGTGGCGCGGACTACCTCTACACCTACTTCAAGACCTTCTACATCGACGAGAAGCGCCCCTTCGGTGTTAACAACGCGGTATTCCCCGACGTTGGTATGCCCCACGTACTGTGGGAGCTGGAAGGTATGAAGAAGGCGGTCAAGAAGACCGACGAGCACGGTACCACCGTGATCACCGGTTACGAGATGGTCAAGCCGGGCAAGATGAGCGCTGATGAGTATGACCAGGCCGCCCGCGACCTGACCAACTTCCTCGTCTACACCGGTGAGCCGGTGCAGCTGAAGCGTCAGCAGCTCGGTGTTTATGTACTGCTGTTCCTGTTCGTCTTCTTCATCATCGCCTACATGCTGAAGAAAGAGTACTGGAAAGACGTACACTAATCATGAGTGTGGCCGGTTGTGGTAGAATAGGCGACCGGTCCATCGTAGTGGGGTAAAAACCGCTACGACATGATTCATAAAGAGGGGGCCTTGATGGCCCCCTCTTTTATTTTGTGAAAGATTTTTTTAGGAGAGCTTGATATGGGTGCCGTCGCCAACCGACGCTCAGTAATGACACTGTTTTCCGGTGATACCGACGTATATAGCCACCGTGCACGTCTGGTACTGGCCGAGAAGGGGATTAATGTCGATATCGTCCCTGTTGAGGCAGGTAACCTGCCCGAGGACCTGATCGACCTCAACCCCTACGGTTCCGTACCCACCCTGGTGGACCGCGAGCTGGTACTCTACAGCTCCCAGGTGATCATGGAGTACCTGGACGAGCGCTTCCCCCACCCGCCGCTGATGCCGGTGGACCCGGTGTCACGCGCCAACAACCGCCTCTACGTCTACCGTATTGAACTGGACCTCTACAACCAGCTCGACATCATCATGAACGGCACTGAAAAGGCCGCCACCAAGGCGCGCAAGGTGATCAAGGACAACCTCACTGCCATCAGCCCGGTATTCGAGGTCAAGCCCTTCTTCATGAGCGACGAGTTCAGCCTGGTCGACTGCTACCTGGCCCCGCTGCTGTGGCGCCTGCCCAAGCTCAACATCGCCCTGCCCAAACAGGCCCAGCCACTGCTGGACTACGCCGAGCGTATCTTTGCCCGTGAGTCGTTCCAGGAGAGCCTCACCGAACTCGAGCGGGAGATGCGCTAAGCCTTAGCCATCCGCAGCAAACGAGATCGAAAGCATGACCCCCAGCCGCCCCTACCTCATTCGTGCCCTCTACGACTGGATCCTCGACAACGGCATGACCCCCTACATCCTCGTCGACGTTGCCGACGAGCGTGTCGTGGTGCCGCAGCAATACGTCGAGGACGGTCGCATCCTGCTCAACATCAACCCCAGCGCAGTGCAGAACCTGCAGTTGGGTAATGAGTTCGTCGAGCTCGATGCCCGCTTCAGCGGCCAGCCGATGCACGTCTCCGTGCCGGTGATGTCGGTGATGGCGATCTACGCCAGGGAGAATGGCAAGGGCATGGTCTTCACTGAGGAAGACGGTGGTGGGGATCAGCCGCCGCCGGAGCCGGAGAAGGAGGAGGCTAAGCGGCCTTCTTTGAGGGTGGTGAAGTAGTGGATGTGGAAAAGGGCCTTTTGGGGCCCTTTTTCTTTTGTGCCTGTTTATCGATATTCATTACTCAAGTTCATAATCAGACAAGGAATAATAATGTCCGAAGAAGATATGTACATAAAGGCTATACGGTTTGCCTATTCACAAAAAACATTCACACTGAGCCAATTGCTTGACCACCTTAATGTACACGGTGAAGAGAGGACTAGATTGTCTAAATTGTTTTGTGTGCATGTCGACAACAATGATTTGTTTTTCTACCCTCATCCCCTATTTGAAGGGCAGCAAAGAGGTTGGGAGAATGCTGTTACTCAGGGAAGGGATGAGCCTGAGCCTATGCTTGCATTATCCGCAAATGACAGGTTTAGGTTAATGGAGCATGATGAGTTAATGGAGGCAAGAGCATCTTCAAGAAGTGCAACATATTGGGCTGCTGCTGCACTATTTGTTTCTACGTTAGCTTTGTTAATTAACACATACTTTTCATATATTGGAGCTAACCCATAGAGCACGTAGGGTGGGTAGAGCCCCAGCGAAACCCATCAATATAAAACGGCGGGTTACACTCCGCTATCACACCCTACACCCCATCCATTATTTCCCGATAAAGTTCCAAATCTGTCTCGCTATGAAGACAGGCAATAATCCTAGAAAACCGCCCCCCAAACTCCCCCATAACCCCCAAAGCAATCCTGGCCGCCTCATCCTTAGGATACCCGTACACCCCCGTAGAAATAGCGGGAAAGGCAATAGACCGAACCCCATTCTCCAACGCCACTTCAAAACTCCGCCGGTAACACGATGCCAATAACGCCGCCTCGGTTTCACCGCCATGATAAACGGGCCCAACGGTATGAATGACAAAACGTGCAGGAAGGTTAAAGCCGGGGGTGATCTTGGCGTCGCCGGTTTCGCAGCCGTTGAGTGGTCGGCAGGCTTCTAATAACTCGGGACCGGCGGCTCGGTGGATGGCGCCGTCGACGCCGCCGCCGCCGAGCAGGGAGTTGTTGGCGGCGTTGACGATGGCGTCGACTTCCAGGGTGGTTATGTCGGCTTGTATGACTTCAATCATCAGTTACCTCCGTATAACCAGTCGATAAAGATTAAATACCGGGGAGTTTTTTTCCGGGGTTGAGGATCCCGTGAGGATCAAACTGCCGCTTAATCCTCTGCATCAACTCCAGCGTCACCGGGTCGATCTCCAGCGAGACATACTCGCGCTTCACCATGCCGATGCCATGCTCACCGGAGAGGGTGCCGTCGAGTTTTAATGTCAGCGCAAACACCTCGGCCAGGCAGGCGTCGGCGCGCGCCATCTCTTCGGCGTCGTCGGGGTTCACCAATAGATTGACGTGGATGTTGCCGTTGCCGGCGTGGCCGAAGTTGACGATGGTGATGGCGTGTTTGTCGCCGAGTTGCTGCAGGCCGTTGATCAGTTGCGGCATGCGCGAGACGGGGACCACCACGTCTTCGTTGATCTTCTTCGGCGCCACGGTGCGCAGGGTGGGGGAGAGGGCCTTGCGCAGGGCCCACAGGGCGGCGACCTTCGCTTCGGTGTCGGCCACCATCACCTCGATGCAGCCGTGGCGTTGTGCCGCCTCGGCGACCTTTTGTGCGTCCTGTTCGATGCTGGCGGCGGAGCCGTCGACCTCGATCATTAGCAGCGCCTGCGCGCTCTCCGGCAGGTCGGTCTCCCTGGCGTTGCGGATCATCGTCAGCGCCTGGCCGTCCATGAACTCCAGGGTCGAGGGGGTGATCGGTTGCGCCATGATGGCGGAGACCGCGCGGGCCGCGCTGTCGATGTCGGCGTAGAGGGCGCGCAGGGTGATGCGCTGCTCCGGCAGCGGGGTGAGCTTGAGGGTCGCCTCGGTGATTACCGCCAGCGTCCCTTCTGATCCAATTAACAGGCGGGTGAGGTCGTAGCCCACCACGCCCTTGGTGGTATAGCTGCCGGTCTTCAGAAGATGACCGTCGGCGGTGACCGCCTTCAGCCCCAGTACGTTCTCGCGTGGCGTGCCGTACTTCACCGCATGGGGACCTGCGGCGTTGCAGGCGAGGTTGCCGCCGATGGTGCAGACGGCGTTGCTGGTGGGGTCGGGGGGCCAGAAGAAGCCGTGCTCGGCGGCGGCCTGTTGTACCTCTGCGTTGGTGACGCCGGGCTCGACCACGATCGCCCGGTTGTCCGGGTCGATGCTGAGGATCCTGTTGAGCCGCTCGGTGGAGAGGGCCACGGCCCCCTGTAGCGGCACCGCCGCGCCGGCGGTGCCGGTGCCGCTGCCGCGGGCGACCAGCGGGATCTGGTATTGGTGACAGAGGCTCAGCAGTTGCTGCACCTGTTCGCTGGAGGAGGGGCGCACCACCAGCGAGGGGGTGGCCTGGCGGCGGCTGTTGTCGTAGCCGTAGGCGTAGCGCTCGGCCTCCGCGCTCAGCAGCTCGTCACCACTGAACTGTGCGGTGACGGCGTCGAGAAAGGGCTGTGGTAGTTGGGTGTCGGACAAGGCGCTCAAGCGGGCGGGGGAGGCCTACGCCTCCTCGCCGAACAGCATGCGGTCGATGGCGTCGCAGATGCAGTGAATCGCCAAAAGATGGACCTCCTGCACCCGCGCGGTGACGGGGGAGGGGACGCGGATCTCCACATCCCCTTCGGCCAGGTTGATGGCCATTTCGCCGCCCTCGTTGCCGGTCAGCGCCACCACGCGCATGCCGCGGTCGTGGGCCGCCTTTATCGCCTGCACCACATTGGTGGAGTTGCCGCTGGTGGAGATGGCGAGCAGCACGTCGCCGGCCTGGCCCAGGGCCCGTACCTGCTTGGCGAAGACCTCGTCGTAGGCGTAGTCGTTGGCGATGGAGGTGAGGGTGGATGTGTCGGTGGTCAGCGCCATCGCCGGCAGGCCGGGGCGTTCGCGCTCGAAGCGGTTGAGCATCTCCGAGGAGAAGTGCTGCGCATCGCCGGCCGAGCCGCCGTTGCCGCAGCTGAGGATCTTGCGCTCCTGCAGCAGTTGGCCGCCCATCAGTTCGGCGGCGGCGGCGATGGCCGGGGCCAGTGCCTCCATCGCCTGCAGCTTGAGCTGTGCGCTCTGTTCAAATTGTTGTTTGATTCGTTCCTGCATCTTACTCGCTCAGTTCAAAGGCATTTTGCAGCCATTCTACCCCATCCTCGCGGCTGCCGATGGCGACCACGTCGAAGCGGCAGGGGCCGTCGTGGGGGTGTTGTTGCAGATAGTGTTGGGCCGTGGCGATGAGCTTGCGCTGCTTCTTTGCATCGACGCTGGCAGCGGCGCCGCCGAAGTGGTTTGAGCGGCGGTAGCGCACCTCGACGAAGAGCAGGGTATCGCCCTGGCGCATGATGAGATCGATCTCACCGAAACGGCTGCGCACATTGCGTGCCTCGGTGTGCAAGCCCTGGGCTTCAAGGTAGCGCCTCGCTTGCTCCTCGGCGGCGTCGCCCTGCTCACGGTTGTTCTTGCCAAACCACCGCATCGTCCGTGACGCTCTCTTTTTCCAGGCGGGCGATACCGCGCTTGAAGCGCGCCCACTGCAGACGGCGGCCGATGCGCCGTCCCTCGGTGACACGCAGGCTGCCGGTCTCGCCACGGTACTCCTCGTAGGGGTGGCCCTCCAGCACCGGCAGCAGCGGCACCAGCTGGTAGGCGTCGATGCCCATCGCCAGCAGGCGCTGCAGCTGGCCCACGTGGGGCTTGAAGGCTTCGGCCTGGCTAGTCTTGAGTTCCTGCTGTGCGCTGGGGGCGCCCAGGGTCCAGGGCATGTCGCAGAACAGGATGTCGTCCATATCGCGGTCCTGCGAGCGGTTGGGCTTGCCGCCGTAGAGATGCGAGGTGGCGAGAAGCGGCAGGTCGCCGGCGTGGTGGAACTTCATCTGCGGGCGGATCAGGCGCGCCTGTCGCGGATTGGCGGCGAGGAAGACGAAGTCGATGTCCTGACGGCGGCGTGGGATGAACTCCAGCTTCTCGCCCACCATCCAGCGCAGCCGCTGCTTGCGCTTCTCGCTGTCGTCGATGTTGAGCAAGCCCTTAATCGCGGTGCTGAAGTCGTTCTTGTCGTCAGGGTAGCTGCTCTCGGAGACCACAAGGCCCCCCAGCTCCTGCCAACGCTCGCTGAAGGCGAGGGAGAGGCGTTCGCCCAACTGGTTGTCGGGCACCAGCACCGCGGCCTGGCTGTATCCCTCCATCCAGGCGCGCTCGGCCACCTCGCGTGCCTCGTCCTCGGGGGCGAGACTGAACTGGTAGAGATTGTCGTTAAGCGCCTGACCGGCATAGTTGAGGGCCAGGGTCGGTACCGGCAGCGTCTCGGCCGCCGCCAGGGTGGCGACCGCTCCCTTGTCGAGCGGGCCGATTACCAGTTCGGCGCCGTCATTCACTGCCTGCTGGTAGAGTTGCGTTACCTGCTCCGCCCGTCCACCGATGTCGTAGCTGCGCAGGGTGATGGTGCCGCGCTGCGAGTCGTTGTAGTAGGCGGCGAGGATGCCGTCCTGCAGCGCCTCTCCCGCCTTGGCGTACTGGCCGGAGAGGGGCAGCAGCAGGGCGATGTGGGCGGGGCGTTCCGCCAGCTCCACGCTGCGCTGTAGCAGGGAGGAGAGCAGCTGCTGGCTTGCCGGGTGGCCGATATAGCGGGCGCGCCAGTCGGCGAGTTTCTGGCTCACCTCACTGGGGCTGAGGCTGTAGTCCTTGGCAATGGCCACCAGCTCCATCCAGCCGCTCAGGGCGTCGGGTGGCGGCTGCAGGCGCAACTGCACCAGCGCGTTGGCGCTGAGCATGGAGAGCGCCTGCCAGATCGCCACCTGATTGGAGTGGATCGGCCCCTCCTCGGTGAGGTAGAACTCGCGCAGGATATATTCGCGTGCCGTCTCCAGGTGGTTGCCCATGAGGGCATAGGCGCGACCGCGCAGCTGGTGGTAGCGGGCGAAGAGGGCGTTCTGCTCGGGCAGCAGGCTGTCGTTGACCGCCGGCTGTAACAATAATTCCAGCGCCTGCTCCGGGTCGCGGCGTAGCACGATCTCCGCCTGCAGCAGCTGGCGCTTGAGCAGCAGCTCCAGCGGCAGCTGGGCCAGCGGTAGCTGCTGCAGGCTCTGGTTCGCCTGTATCGCGAGCCCGGCGCGGAACATCGCCAGGGCCGCGAGGTAACGGTATTCGTATTGCTGCGGCGGGGCGCTGCTATCGGCCAGCTGCGCGTAGAGCTGTGCCGCCTGCTGGTAGTTGCCGCGCTGCAGCGCGTCGGCCGCCATCGCGGTGTTGTCCTTGTGCGGGGCTTGTTGGGGCGGGCGCTGCGGCGCCTCGGCACATCCGGCGAGTAGAAACAGCAGTAGTGCAGCTAGTGTCAGGGTCTTTTGCATAAAGAGTGCGGTAGAATGCTTATTTATTCGGCCCATAGGGCAATTAGACCACACAGTATCTGGGCGGGGTGAGTACGTGTCAATCGAAGCGGGCATTCTTTATATAGTAGCGACCCCTATCGGTAACCTGGGGGATATCTCGGCGCGGGCGCTGGAGGTGCTGCAGAAGGTGGATCGTATCGCCGCCGAGGACACCCGCCACAGCGCTGCGTTGCTGCGCCACTTTGCCATCGACACGCCGATGTTCGCCCTGCACGAGCACAACGAGCGCCACAAGGCGGAGCAGGTGCTGGGCTATCTGCAGGGCGGCGAGTCGCTGGCCCTGATCTCCGATGCCGGCACCCCGCTGATCAGCGATCCCGGCTACTTCCTGGTACGCGAGGCACACCGCACCGGCATCAGGGTGGTACCGCTGCCCGGCCCCAGCGCCCTGATTGCCGCCCTCTCGGCCAGTGGCCTGGCCACCGATCGCTTCTGCTTCGAGGGTTTCCTCCCCGCCAAGTCGGGGGCGCGGCGCAAGGCGCTGCAGGCGCTGGCGGATGAGCCGCGCACCCTCGCCTTCTACGAATCGCCCCACCGCATCGAGGAGAGCCTGGCCGATATGGCGGAGACGCTCGGCGAGGGGCGCCCCGCCACCCTGGCCCGCGAGCTGACCAAGACCTTTGAGACGATACGTCACGCCACCCTGGGTGAGCTGGCCGCCTGGGTGGCGCAGGACGCCAACCAGCGTAAGGGCGAGTTCGTGCTGCTGGTGGAGGGGGCGGCGGACGAGGAGTCCGCCGGTCTGGACGGGGAGACGCAACGCATCGCCACGCTGCTCGCCGAGGAGCTGTCGGTGAAGCAGGCCGCCGCCCTGGCGGCGAAGATTAGCGGCGAGAAGAAGAACGCGATCTATAAATTCCTCCTTGAGCGTGAATAACTGATTGAACTTTCAGCAAAAACAGGTATCTTACCCGCCGGGAGTCGGCCAGGCAGTCGCTCTACCTTCGGGTAGGGAGGAAAGTCCGGGCTCCATAGGGCAGGGTGCCAGATAACGTCTGGGCGGCGCGAGCCGACGGAAAGTGCAGCAGAAAATATACCGCCGATGGGCCTTTCGAGGTCACAGGTAAGGTTGAAATGGTGCGGTAAGAGCGCACCGCGCGGGTGGTAACACGCCGCGGCATGGTAAACCCCACTCGGAGCAAGACCAAATAGGGGAGCATCGGTGTGGCCCGCACTGCTCCCGGGTAGGTTGCTACAGGTGTCCGGTGACGGGCATCGCAGATGAATGACTGTCCACGACAGAACCCGGCTTACCGGCCGGCTCCCCCTTTTTTTATCCACAGCCCCCCTCAAAACAATCCCCAGAACTTAAAGTTCTACATTAACTTCGTAACTCAACAAATTGATAAAAAAACAGCTATTGGAGGTTAGAATTTAGACCTCTCTCCCACCTTCCACCACCTTCGCTAAGTCCTTGTCATATAAGAAAGAATTTCACTTTTACACCCCTGTTTTTTCTTGACAGAAAGTGCCTTGCTTCCCTATAGTGTGGAAAAGTGGGTAGAAGTGGATCAATGTGGGAAAAGGACATCCGAACTGGGGGGTAACAATAATTGTTCCGTGGAGTAGCTGAGCTTAATCTCGATGCCAAGGGTCGTATGACGATGCCGACGCGTTATCGCGAGCGCCTCAATGAGCGCTGCGCGGGGCGTCTTGTCGTCACCATCGACACCGATGAGCGTTGCCTGCTGCTCTACCCCCTGCCCGAATGGGAGAACATCGAGCGCAAGCTCGACGCCCTGCCCAGCTTTAACGCCCAGGCCCGCCGCGTTCAGCGCCTCCTGATGGGCCACGCCACCGATTCCGACATGGACAACAACGGCCGACTGCTGCTGCCGCCCCCCCTGCGCCAGTACGCCGGTCTGGATAAACACGTGGTCCTGATCGGCCAGGGCAAGAAATTCGAACTATGGGATGCCGCGGTGTGGAACGAGCGCCGCGACGACTGGTTGGCGGAAGAGACGGTGGGTGACGAGCCCCTGCCCGCCGAGCTGCAAACCCTGTCACTGTAACGATGACCGAGCAGATGGAACATCGTCCGGTACTGTTTGATGAGGTGCTGGACTCCCTGCAGATCCGTGCCGACGGCATCTACCTCGACGGCACCTTCGGTCGTGGCGGCCACAGTGCGGGGATCCTGCAGCAGCTGGGTGAGGAGGGTCGCCTGCTGGCCACCGACAAGGACCCGCAGGCAATCGCCACCGCGGAGCAGCGTTTCGGTGGCGACGAGCGTTTCACCATCGTACGCGGCAGCTTTACCCAGCTGGCGCAGGAGGCGGAGCAGCGCGGCTGGCACGGCAGGGTGGACGGCATCCTGCTCGACCTCGGCGTCTCCTCACCGCAGCTCGATGATGCCGGGCGCGGTTTCAGTTTTATGCAGGACGGTCCGCTCGACATGCGGATGGACCCGGAGAGCGGGGTGAGCGCCGCCGAGTGGCTGGCCACGGCGAAGCAGAGCGAGATCGCCGAGGTGCTCAAGGAGTATGGCGAGGAGCGCTTTGCCAAGCGTATTGCCGGGGCCATCGTGAAATATTGTGAGGAGCACGGCTCTATCGCGACCACGGCGCAGCTGTCGAAGATCGTCTCCGAGGCGAACCCCAAGTGGGAGCGCGACAAGCACCCGGCGACGCGCAGTTTTCAGGCGATTCGTATCTTTATCAATCGCGAGCTGGGTGACCTGGATGATTTTCTGGCGCAGGCGGTGGAGCTGCTGGCACCGGGCGGGCGCCTGGCGATTATCAGCTTCCACTCGCTGGAAGACCGCCGAGTGAAGCGTTTTATCCGCGAGCAGGCCAGGGGCGACGACTTTCCGCCCGACCTGCCGGTGCTGGATAGCCAGCTCAAGCGCCGTCTCAAGGCGGTGGGCAAGGCGATCAAGGCGGGCAAGGCGGAACTGACCGAGAACCCCCGCGCCCGCAGTGCGGTATTGCGGGTGGCGGAGAAGGTGGCCTGATGGCCAAGCTGCTCGTCGCGCTGCTGGCGCTGGCGCTGTTTGCCAGCTCGCTGGGCGTGGTCTTCAGCACCCATCAGGCGCGGCGCCTGTTCGTCGAGCTGCAGGGGCTGCAGAAGTCGCGCGATGAGATGAACACCCAGTGGGGGCGCTTGCAGCTGGAGCAGAGCACCTGGGCCACCCACGGACGGATTGAAAAGATAGCAAACGAACAACTCGATATGGTGATTCCGCCCCCCGGGGCAGTGGTGATTATCCGACCATGAAGAAGAAGAACGACAGTTACGACTACCCACAGCGGCGGCGCTTTGTATTCGCCATGCTGCTGCTGGGCGTTGTCGCCCTGTTGTGGCGCATGGTCGACCTCAACATCAACCAGCGTGAGTTCCTGCAGCACCAGGGCGATGCGCGCTACCTGCGTGACATTACCATCCCCGCTGACCGCGGCGTGATCACCGACCGTCACGGCGAGCCGCTGGCGATCAGTGCCCCGGTGGAGTCGGTGTGGGCCAACCCCTCTGACCTCGCCACCGCCCGCGAACGCTGGCCCGAGCTGGCCAGGCTGCTGGAGATCAAGGTCTCCCAGCTAGAGCGCAAGCTTGGGGCGCGCATGGACAAGGAGTTCGTCTACCTCAAGCGCCAGGTCACCCCCGAGCTGGGTGACCAGGTGATGGCTTTGGCCATCCCCGGTGTTTCACTGCAGCGCGAGTATCGCCGCTACTACCCGCTCGGCGAGGTGGCCTCCCACGTGGTCGGCTTCACCAACATCGACGATGCGGGGCAGGAGGGCGTCGAGTTGATGATGGAGGAGTCGCTACGCGGTACCCCCGGTGCCAAGCGCGTGATTAAGGACCGCCTCGGCCGTATCGTCGAGAACGTGGAGAGCATCCGCGAGCCGCGCCCTGGTCGTGACCTGGTGCTGAGCATCGACCGCCGTATCCAGTACCTCGCCTATCGCGAACTGCTCGGCGCGGTGCAGCGCCACAAGGCCAAGGGCGGTTCCGCGGTGGTGATGGATGTGCGCACCGGTGAGGTGTTGGCGATGGTCAACCAGCCCTCCTTCAATCCCAACAACCGTAGCAATCTGACGGCCGCCAAGCTGCGCAACCGCGCCGTCACCGACCTGTTCGAGCCCGGCTCAACGGTGAAGCCCTTTACCATCGCCACGGCACTGGAGAGTGGCAAATACCGCCCCGAGACGGTGATCGACACCTCACCCGGCAGCCTCAGGCTTGCCAACTTCACCATTCGGGACCACCGCAATTACGGCAAGATAGACCTGGCCACCGTGATCCAGAAGTCGAGCAACGTCGGCGCCAGCCGTATCGCCCTGTCGCTGCCGCCGGAGCAGCTGTGGGACCGTTTTGTGCGCTTCGGTTTCGGTTACGACACCGCCAGCGGTTTCCCCGGCGAGGCGGCCGGTCTGATGAACGCCTACCAGGACTGGGGCCGGGCCGAGCAGGCCACGGTCTCCTACGGCTATGGCCTCTCCGTTACCGCTCTGCAACTGACCCGCGCCTATGCGGCGCTGGCCGCCGGCGGGGTACTGCGTCCTGCCAGCTTCCTCAAACTGGAGGAGGGGGTGGTGCCCGAGGGGCAGCAGGTGATCACCCCCGAGGTCTCCCACGCGGTCACCGCGATGCTGGAAAAGGTGGTGGCAAAAGGCGGTACCGGTACCCGTGCCGCGATTACCGGCTACCGCGTCGCCGGCAAGACCGGTACCTCGCGCCGGGTCGGGCGCGGTGGTTATGAAGAGGACAACTACCTCTCCCTGTTCGCCGGTTTCGCCCCGGCCAGCCGCCCGCGGCTGGCGATGGTGGTGGTGGTGGACCGCCCCGATGACGGCGAATACTACGGCGGCGTGGTGGCCGCCCCGGTCTTCTCCCGTGTGATGGAGGGGGCGTTGCGATTGATGGATATCTCCCCCGACGACCTCGACTCCCTGAAGGGGATGCAGGTGGCACTACATGGGGGGGCGCGATGAACGTGGCGCTGAACCATAACGGTAGTGGCATCGGCCTGCAGCAGTTGTTCGCCGGGCTGACCGATATCCAGCTGCTGCCCGAGCTGGATATCGAGGGCCTTAGCCTGGATAGCCGCGACATGCACGACGGCTGGCTGTTCCTCGCCTGCGCCGGCACCGTGCGCCACGGTGTGCGCTTCATCGAGCAGGCGATTGAAAACGGGGCTCGCGCCGTCGCGCTGGAGCCCGCCGACGAGACCGAGGGCTTCGATTACGAGCAATACGCGATACCGGTGTTCCCGGTGGAGCGGCTGCACACCCTGGTCAGCGAACTGGCCGGGCGCTTCTACGGCCACCCCTCGCACAAGATGCAGACCACCGGCATCACCGGCACCAACGGCAAGACCTCGGTAAGCCAGTTCGTTGCCCAGGCGCTCAACAGCACCGTCCCCTGCGGCCTGGTCGGCACCCTGGGCAGCGGCCTCTACGGCAAGCTGCACGATACCGGCCACACCACCCCCGATGCGGTGGTGATGCAGGCGGAACTGGCAAAGATGAGCGGTGAAGGGGCGCGCGCGGTGGTGATGGAGGTCTCCTCCCACGCCCTGGACCAGGGGCGGGTCAACGCCATCGCCTTCGATACGGCGATCTTCACCAACCTCAGCCACGAACACCTCGATTACCACGGCGACATGCTCAGCTACGCCGGTGCCAAGCGCCGCCTGCTGGAGATGCCGGGCCTGAGCTACGCACTCATCAACAGCGACGATGAGGTGGGCCGCGAGTGGCTGGCCAATCCGCCGAAAGGGGTGGAGATGGTGAGCTACGGCCTGGATAGCGCCCGCCAGCCCGACATCGGCGGTGATGGCCTGAAGCTGAACAGCGGCGGCCTTAGCTTCGAGGTACAGAGCCGCTGGGGCGAGGGGCGGGTCGATAGCCCGCTGCTGGGCCGCTTCAACGCCTCCAATCTGTTGGCGGCGCTGGGTGCGCTGCTGCTGCAGGGGCTCGAATTTGACGATGCCCTGGCGCGCATTAACGGCGTCACCACGGTGCCGGGGCGCATGGAGCGTTTCGGCGGCACGAATCACCCCATGGTCGTGGTCGATTTTGCCCACACCCCAGATGCCCTGGAGCAGGTATTGAAGGCGCTGCGTGAGCACACCAAAGGGCGCCTCTGGTGCATCTTCGGCTGCGGCGGTGAGCGCGATACCGAGAAGCGCCCGCTGATGGGCTGCATCGCCGAGCAGTACGCCGATAGCGTCATCGTCACCGACGATAACCCGCGCCGCGAGAATGCCATCAACATCATCGAAGACATCACCAGCGAGATGCTCAACCCCGACGCGGTCTACATCAACCGCGACCGTGCCGCGGCCATCGAGCGCACCCTCGCCCTGGCCTCGTTGAATGACGTGATCCTGGTGGCCGGTAAGGGCCACGAGCGTGAGCAGGTGATTGGCCATGAGCGCGTCCCCTATAGCGACCGCGAGACGGTAGCCCGACTGCTTGGGGAGGTGGCCCATGGCTGAGGGGATCGCCACCATGCTCTCCACCGCCGCCCGCTGGCTGGCGGGGCGCATGATCGGCCAGGACATCGCCATTAACGGTGTCTGCAGCGACTCGCGCCAGGTCGACTCCGGCAGCCTCTTTATCGCCCTGCGCGGTCCCAATCACGACGGCCATCAACACGTGGCTGCCGCCGCCGAGGCGGGCGCCGTGGCCGCCCTGGTGGAGCACCCGGTCGACTGCGTGATTCCGCAGCTCATCGTCGACGACACTCGCCTCGCCCTCGGTCAACTGGCCCACGCCTGGCGCAATGAGCTGGGCACGCCGCTGCTGGCGGTCACCGGCTCCAACGGCAAGACCACGGTGAAGGAGATGTGCGCGGCGATCCTCTCCCAGGCCGGTACCACCCTGGCGACCCGCGGCAACCTTAACAATGACATCGGTGTGCCGCTGACCCTGCTGCGGCTGGAGCGGGGCCACCAGTTCGGTGTGATCGAGATGGGTGCCAACCACCCCGGCGAGATCAGTTACCTCACCGCTACCACCCGCCCGCAGGTGGCGATCCTCAATAATGCTGCCGCCGCCCACCTCGAGGGCTTCGGCTCGCTGGAGGGGGTAGCCCGGGCCAAGGGGGAGATCTTCGAGGGGCTGGCACAGAACGGTGTCGCGATTATCAATGCCGACGACAGCTTCGCCCCGCTGTGGCGCGAGCTGAGCGCTGGGCATCAGGTGATCACCTTCGGCCTGGAGCAGAAGGCCGACGTCACTGCCCGCTGGCAGGGCGATGTATTCGGCAGTCGCCTGGAGGTGACGACGCCGGTGGCTGAGCTGCAGATCGACCTTGCGCTGCCGGGGCGCCACAACGTGATGAACGCCCTGGCGGCGATCGCCGCGACCACCGCGCTCAATATCGATAACGAGCAGATCGTGCGGGGGCTGGAGTCGATGCAGGCGGTCGGCGGTCGGCTGCAGGCACGCCGCGGCATTAACGGTGCCACCGTGCTGGACGACAGCTATAACGCCAACCCCGCCTCGATGGGTGCTGGGATCAAGGTGCTCGCCGAGTGCCGTGGCCAGCGCTACCTCGCCCTGGGCGATATGGGCGAGCTGGGCGGGGAGGCCGCTGAGTTGCACCGTCAGGTGGGCGATGCGGCACGCGATGCCGGTATCGACCGCCTCTACGCCTGTGGCGAGCTGAGCCACGCTGCCGCCGAGGCCTTCGGCGAGCAGGGCCACTTCTTCGCACAACAACAACAACTGATTGAGGCACTGCTTCCCGAGATGAAGAGTGATGTAACCGTACTGGTGAAGGGATCACGCAGCAGTCGCATGGAACGCGTGGTCGAGGCGCTCTGCGCCGGGGGGGAGAAGTAACATGCTGCTCTACCTCGCCGATTACCTGAGCCAATTTGCAAGCGGCTTTCACGTCTTTCAGTACCTCACTATGCGCGCCATCCTCGGGGCCCTGAGTGCACTGCTCATCTCCCTGCTGCTGGGGCCGCTGATGATCCGCAAGCTGAGCCACTACCAGGTGGGCCAGTTCGTGCGTGACGACGGCCCCGAGTCGCACCTCTCCAAGGCGGGCACCCCCACCATGGGCGGGGCGCTGATCCTTGCCGCCATCGTCCTCTCCACCCTGCTGTGGGCCGACCTCTCCAACCGCTACATCTGGGTGGTGGTGGCGGTGACCGTTGCCTTCGGCGCCATCGGCTGGATCGACGACTACAAAAAGCTGATCAAGAAGCAGTCCATGGGGCTGCGGGCGAAACACAAGTACCTGCTGCAGACCCTCTTCGGTCTCGGCGCCGCCCTCTTCCTCTACTACACCGCGCAGGTGCCGGCGGAGCTGGAGCTGATCGTGCCCTTCTTTAAGGATATAGCGATCCCGATGGGTGCCTTCTTTATCGTCCTCACCTATTTCGTCATCGTCGGCACCAGCAATGCGGTCAACCTCACCGATGGCCTCGACGGCCTCGCCATCATGCCGACGGTGATGGTCGGCGGTGCGCTGGGTATCTTCGCCTACGTTACCGGTAACGCCAACTTCTCTGCCTATCTCGGCATCCCCTTCGTCCCCGGCGTTGGCGAGGTGGTGGTCTTCTGCGGTGCCCTGGTCGGCGCCGGTCTCGGTTTCCTCTGGTTCAACACCTACCCGGCTCAGGTCTTCATGGGCGACGTGGGCGCACTCGGCCTGGGGGCGGCGCTGGGGATTGTCGCGGTAGTGACACGCCAGGAGCTGGTGCTGGTGATCATGGGCGGTGTCTTCGTGATGGAGACCATCTCGGTCATTCTGCAGGTCGGCTCCTACAAGCTGACCGGTCGGCGCATCTTCCGCATGGCGCCGTTGCATCACCACTTTGAATTGAAGGGATGGCCCGAGCCCCGGGTCATCGTCCGTTTCTGGATCATTACCGTGATCCTGGTGCTAATCGGTCTTTCGACCCTGAAACTGCGTTAAGGAATATGGGACTGGCTGTGACACAGGCAAGCGTAGAGCAGGCAAAACTGGATACCCTGGTCGTCGGACTGGGGCAGACCGGTTTGTCCTGCGCGCGATTCCTCGCCGCACAGGGCGAGCGCTTTGCCGTGGCCGACAGCCGCGATATTCCCCCCGGCATCGACGAGCTGAAACAGGAGCTGCCCGAGGTTGAGTGCCACTGCGGCGAGTTCGACGAGGTGCTGCTGCAGAGCGCCAAGCGCCTGCTGCTCAGCCCCGGTGTGGCGCCGCAGCAGCCGGCCATTGCCGCCGCCATCGAGGCCGGTGTCGAGGTGCTGGGAGATATCGAACTCTTTGCCCGCCACGCCAAAGCCCCGGTGGTGGCGATCACCGGTTCCAACGGCAAGAGCACCGTCACCACCCTGGTGGGTGAGATGGCGAAGGCGGCCGGCAAGGAGGTGCGCGTCGGCGGCAACCTCGGCACCCCGGCGTTGGCGCTGCTCGAAGGCGAGGCCCCCGACCTCTATGTGCTGGAGCTCTCCAGCTTCCAGCTCGAGGTGACCACCTCACTCAACGCCGCTGCCGCGGTGGTGCTCAACATCAGCGAGGATCACCTCGACCGCCACGGCTCGCTCGCGCACTACGCGGCGATCAAGCAGACCATCTATCACGGCGACGGTGTCGTGCTGCTCAACCGTGACGATGCCCTGGTGATGGCGATGCAGCCGAGTGGGCGTAATGTGGTCACCTTCGGCCTCGATAGCGCGAACGGTTATGGCCTGCTGCAGCGCGGTGATGAGACCTTCCTCGCCAAAGATGGGGAGGCGCTGCTCAATACCGCCGAGATGAAGATGCCGGGCCGCCACAACTGGTCCAACGCCCTGGCCGCCCTGGCGCTGGGCGAGGCGGTCGGTCTCGAGATGAATGCCATGCTGCAGGTGCTGCGTGACTTCCCCGGCCTGCCGCACCGCTGCCAGTGGGTGGCCGAGCAGGAGGGGGTCAACTACTACGAGGACTCCAAGGGCACCAATGTGGGCGCCACCCTGGCGGCACTGGAGGGATTGCCGGGGGCGAAGGTGGTGTTGATCGTCGGCGGCCAGGCCAAGGGACAGGAGTTCGCACCGCTGCGTCCGGTGGTCGAGCAGCGTGCCCGAGCCGTGGTGCTGATCGGCGAGGATGCAAAACTGATTGAGCAGTCCCTGCTGCGTGCCGCGCCGCTGGTGATGGCCAGCGACATGAGTGATGCGGTGACCAAGGCGCGCCGTCTGGCAAAGCCGGGTGACAGCGTACTGCTGTCACCGGCCTGTGCCAGCTTCGACATGTTCCGCAACTACATCGAGCGGGGCGAGGCCTTCGTCGCCGCGGTGCAGGGAGGTGAGGCATGAGTGCCTGGGTACAGATGATGCTGCGCCCGGTGCTGCCGGAGGCGGTGCGCCGCGACTCGGTGCCGCAGTCGGTCGACTGGATCCTGCTGACCACCACCGTGGCCCTGCTGGGGCTGGGGCTGGTGATGATCGCCTCCGCCTCGGTCGGCATCGCCGAGCGCCAGGTGGGCGAGCCCGGCTACTACCTCATCCGCCAGCTGCTCTACGTCGGCATCGGTACCACCTGCGCCTGGATCGCCTGGCGCCTGCCGCTCTCTATCTGGGAGCAGTTCGGGCCGATGCTGATCATCGCCTCGCTGGTGCTGCTGGTAGCGTTGTTTATCCCCGGCGTGGGCCAGACCGTTAACGGCTCCACCCGCTGGCTCAGGCTCGGTCCCTTCAACCTGCAGGTCTCGGAGCTGGTGAAGTTCTCCATGATCATCTACCTGGCCGGTTACCTGGTGCGCCGAGGCGAGGAGGTACGTACCACCGTGGGCGGTTTCCTCAAGCCGATGGCGCTGGTGCTGCTGTTCGGTGTGTTGCTGCTGACCGAGCCCGACTTCGGCGCCACCGTGGTGCTGATGGCCACCGCCCTGGGGATGATGTTCCTCGGCGGCGTCAGGCTGTGGCTGTTCGGCGTGCTGGTGGGGATGGCATTGAGCGCCTTCGCCCTGCTGGCGATCTCCTCGCCCTATCGCATGGAACGCCTCACCGCCTTCCTCAACCCCTGGGCTGACCCCTTCAACAGCGGCTTCCAGCTGACCCAGGCGTTGATCGCCTTCGGCCGCGGCGAGTGGTTCGGCGTCGGCCTCGGCAGCAGTGTGCAGAAACTCTTCTACCTGCCTGAGGCGCATACCGATTTTGTCTACGCGGTACTGGCCGAGGAGCTGGGCACCCTGGGCGCCAGCGTCGTGGTGCTGCTGTTCGTACTCCTGATTGCACGCATCTTCCGCATCGGCCGCAATGCCGCGGAGGCGGGACTGCACTTCGGCGCCCACCTCTGCTACGGCACGGCGCTGTGGTTTGCGATGCAGGCCTTTATCAACATGGGCGTGAATATGGGGCTGCTTCCCACCAAGGGGCTGACCCTGCCGCTGATGAGCTACGGCGGCAGCAGCATCCTGGTGATGTGTACCGCCATCGCACTGGTGCTGCGCGTCTCGCTGGAGACGCCGAAGCGCGGCGTCACCCAGAGGAGGGCGGCATGAGCGGCGCGCGTATCCTGATCATGGCAGGCGGTACCGGGGGTCACGTCTTCCCGGCGCTGGCGGTGGCCCACTACCTGGCCGAGCACGGCCACAGCGTCAGCTGGCTCGGTACCCGCCGCGGCATGGAGTCGGAGCTGGTGCCCGCCAACGGTTTCGAAATCGACTACATCTCCATCGCTGGGCTGCGCGGCAACGGCCTGCTCGGTTGGCTTGCCGCGCCGTTACGCATCAGCCGCGCCATCATTCAGGCGCTAGGCGTAATGCGTCGCCGTCGTCCGCAGGCGGTGCTGGGGATGGGCGGTTTTGTCACCGGTCCCGGCGGCGTGGCGGCGAAGCTGAGCGGTGTGCCGCTGCTGATCCACGAGCAGAACGCCATCGCCGGGCTGACCAATAAATTGCTGTCGCGCATTGCCGGACGGGTGATGGAGGCCTTCCCCGCTACCTTTGAAGGCGACAAGGTGAGCCACACCGGTAACCCGGTAAGAAAAGATATTGCCGCCCTGGCCGCCCCCGAGCAGCGTTTCGCCGGACGCTCGGGGCGCCTGCGCCTGCTGGTGGTCGGCGGCAGCCTCGGCGCCCTGGCGCTGAACGAGACCATCCCGCAGGCGCTGGCGCGACTGCCCGAGGCGCTATGCCCCGAGGTACACCACCAGTGCGGCAAACGCCACTTTGAGCTGACCCGCGACGCCTACCAGGAGGCGGGGGTGCAGGGCGAGGTGATGCCCTTTATCGATGACATGGCGGCGCAGTACGCGTGGGCCGACCTGGTGATCTGCCGCGCCGGTGCGCTGACCGTCAGCGAGCTTGCCCTGGCCGGGGTCGCTAGCGTGCTGGTGCCCTATCCCTTCGCGGTGGATGACCACCAGAGCGCCAATGGCGGCTACCTGGTGGAGCAGGGGGCGGCCGAGATGGTGCAGCAGCGCGACATGAGTGCCGAGTCGCTGGCCGCACTGCTCGGTGGTTACTGCGGCGACGTTGAGGCAGGCAGAAAAAAATTGGTGGCGATGGCGCAGAGCGCCCGCCGTCTGGCAAAACCCGAAGCGACCGCCGAGGTGGCCGCAACATGCCTGGCCGCGGCCGGTATTAAGAGAGAGGTAAAGGCATGAAGGCGCAGCACCGTGCGATGGGGCGTATCCGCCATATTCATATGATCGGTATCGGCGGCTCCGGTATGGGCGGCATCGCCGAGGTGCTGCTGAATCTCGGTTACCAGGTGAGCGGTTCCGACCTGCGTTGCAACGCAGTGACCCAGCGCCTCAGTGACATGGGTGCCACCGTCCACATCGGCCACGACGAGTCCAATGTGAGTGATTGCGACGTGGTGGTCACCTCCTCGGCGGTGAACGAGGCGAACCCGGAGGTAAGGGCGGCGCGTGCCCAGCGCATCCCGGTGGTGCCGCGTGCCGAGATGCTGGCCGAGATTATGCGCTTCCGCCACGGTATCGCGGTGGCCGGCACCCACGGCAAGACCACCACCACCAGCCTTATCGCCAGCCTGATGGCCGAGGGAGAGCTGGACCCCACCTTCGTCATCGGCGGCCGCCTCAACAGCGCCGGCACCAATGCGCGCCTCGGCAGTGGCCACTTCCTGGTGGCCGAGGCGGACGAGAGCGATGCCTCCTTCCTCTACCTGCAGCCGATGACCGCGGTGGTGACCAATATCGACGCCGACCACATGGCCACCTACGGCGGTGACTTCAACAAGCTGCGCCAGACCTTTATCGACTTCCTGCACCACCTGCCCTTTTACGGCATTGCGGTGATGTGCCTGGACGATGCGGAGGTGCGCGGCATCCTGCCCGAGGTGAGCCGTCAGGTGGTCACCTACGGCATCGACAGTGAGGAGGCCGATATCCGCGCCACCAACCTGCGCCAGGATGGCCTCTATACCCACTTTACCGTCAGCCGCCCCGACGAGCCCGAGTGGCTGCAGGTGACCCTGCATATGCCGGGGCGTCACAACGTTTTGAATGCGCTGGCCTCCATCGCCGTGGCCCATGAGGTCGGCGTCAGCGACGAGGCGATCTGCCGCGGTCTGGAGCAGTTCACCGGGGTGGGGCGTCGCTTCACCCTTACCGCCGAGGTGGAGACCGCCAATGGCAAGGTGCAGCTGGTGGACGACTACGGTCACCATCCGCGCGAGGTGGCGGCCACCATCCAGGCGGCCCGTGCCGCCTGGCCGGAGCGCCGCCTGGTGGTGGCCTTCCAGCCGCACCGTTACAGCCGTACCCGCGACCTGTTTGAAGACTTCACCGAGGTATTGAGCGAGGTCGACGCCCTGCTGGTGCTGGAGGTCTATGCCGCCGGCGAGGAGCAGGTCGCCGGCGCCGGAAGCCGTGACCTCTGCCGAGCCATCCGTGCCCGCGGCAAGGTCGACCCGGTCTTCGTCGGCGAGATTGCCGACCTGCCCGAGACCCTTAGCGCCGTGCTGCAGGGTGGGGATGTGGTGATCACCATGGGGGCCGGCGATATCGGCGCGGCGGCACAGGCACTGCCACAACAACTGGAGGCACAGGGATGATGGCGGCGCAGGCACAACAGCCGTTGCGCGGCACCCTGTTGCATGATGAGCCGATGGCGCGCCATACCACCTGGCGTGTCGGCGGCCCGGCCGAGCGCTACTACCAGCCCGCTGATGTGGCCGACCTGGCGCTGTTCCTGTCACAGCTGCCCCTTGAGGAGCCGCTGTTCTGGCTGGGGCTGGGCAGCAACCTGCTGGTGCGCGACGGCGGCATCCGCGGCACCGTGATCGCCACCAGCGGCATGCTGAACGAAATGGAACGGATTGATGACGAGCGGGTGCGAGTGGAGAGCGGTGTTGCCTGCGCCAAGGTGGCCCGCTTCTGCGCCCGCGAGGGGCTGGCCGGGGCCGAGTTCCTCTGCGGCATCCCCGGCACCATGGGCGGGGCGCTGGCGATGAATGCCGGTTGCTTTGGCGGTGAGACCTGGAAGCTGGTCGAGTCGGTGGAGACCCTGGACCGCGAAGGACGTCTGCAGAGCCGTAGTGCCGAGGAGTTCGAAGTGGGCTATCGCCACGTCAGCGGTCCGGCGGGCGAGTGGTTTGTTTCTGCCACCCTGAAGCTGGCGAAGGGCGATGCCCAGGGGCTGCTGGAGGCGAACAAGAAGCTGCTGGAGAAACGCGGTGCCAGTCAGCCGACCCAGCAAGCCAACGCCGGTTCGGTGTTCCGCAACCCGCAAGGCGATTTCGCCGCGCGTCTTATCGAGAGCGCCGGCCTCAAGGGGCGCACTGTCGGCAAGGCACAGGTATCGGAGAAGCATGCCAATTTTATCGTCAATCTCGGTGGCGCAAGCGCCGCGGATATCGAGGCGCTGATCGACGAGGTAGAGGCAGAGGTGAAACAGCAGCACGGTGTCGAGCTTAGGCGCGAGGTGCACATTGTCGGTGAGGTGGCCCATGGTTAAGGCGGTGGATTTCGGCAAGGTGGCGGTATTGATGGGCGGCGTCTCTGCCGAGCGCGAGGTGTCGCTAAAGAGCGGCGCGGCGGTGCTGGCGGCGTTGCAGCAGCGCGGTGTCGATGCCCACGGTGTCGATGTCGGTGGTGACCCGCTGGCGGCGCTGCGTGACGGTGGCTTTGACCGTGTCTTTAACATCCTGCACGGCGGCATTGGTGAGAACGGCACCCTGCAGGGGGCGCTGGAGCTAATGGGGCTGCCCTATACCGGCAGCGGTGTGAAGGCCTCCAGCATCGGTATGGACAAGTGGCGCAGCAAGCTGTTGTGGCAGGCAGCCGGACTGCCGGTACCGGAGTGTGTACTGCTGACCGAGCAGAGTGACTTTAATCTGCTGGAGAAGATGTTTGACCTGCCGCTGTTCGTGAAACCGGCGAACGAGGGTTCCAGTGTCGGTATCACCATGGTGAAGCAGGCGGGAGAGCTGCAGGCCGCCTATGAAGAGGCCGCCAGGTTTGACTCGCTGGTGCTGGCGGAGAGATACATGGGCGGTGGCGAGTTTACTGTCGCCATTTTGAACGGTCAGCCGTTGCCGCCGGTAAAGATCGTCCCGGCCAACGAGTATTACGACTATTCGGCCAAGTACCTGCAGGACGATACCCGCTACCTCTGCCCCTGTGGTTTGAACGACGAGCAGGTGGCGCGGATGCAGGCACTGGCGCTGCAGGCCTTTAACGTGCTCGATGCGCGTGGTTGGGGACGTATCGATGTGCTGCTGGACGAAGAAGGTGAGCCCTACCTGCTGGAGGCCAATACGGTGCCCGGCATGACCGACCACAGCCTGGTGCCGATGGCGGCGAGGGCGGCCGGTATCGAATTCGATGAGCTGGTTTGGCGCATCCTGCTTGGCACCCTGGAGGTGGCCGGTGGCTAAGAAGAAGGCCCGCGGCGCGACCCCTCTGCATCAGCAGCGTGATGCCGGCCCCAGTGCCGCCGTGACGGTTGCGCTGAAGTTGCTGGGTGTGGTGCTGGCGATAGGCGCAGTGGCCTGGGGTACCCAAAGCGTACTCGACCCGGCGCGCTTACCGGTGCATACGGTACGTATCGAGAGTCCGCTGAAAAATGTTTCGCAACAGGCGGTTCGCGAGCGGGTGCGGCCCCATGCGGAGGCCGGTTTTGTCGGTGTCGATGTGGATGCGGTACGCGACAGTCTGCTGCAGCTGCCCTGGGTCTATCAGGCCAGTGTGCGCCGCGCCTGGCCCGACAAGCTGGTGATCAACATCAGTGAGCAGCAGCCGCTGGCGCGCTGGGGCAATGAGGCGCTGGTGAATGTTCACGGTGAGCTGTTCTTCCCGCAGCAAACCGGGGCGTGGAAACAGCTGCCGCTGCTGCGCGGCCCGCGGCAGACCAGTCGCATGGTGGCCGAGCAGTACCGGGTGATGTTGGGGCTGCTCAAGCCGCTCGGGCTGGGGATTACCCACCTGTCGCTGAATGAGCGGCGCGCCCTCTCTGTGAGGCTGGACAACGGCCTGCAGCTGGGGCTGGGAAGGCAGCATACCGCGAGGCGCCTGGTGCGTTTCGTAAGGGTCTATCCGCAGGCATTGGCGCCGCGGCTGGAGGCGATAGACAGTATCGACCTGCGTTATACCAACGGCCTTGCCGTGCGTTGGCGTGACGGTTTTGAGCCGTCATCGGTATAGGACTGGAGCTATGTCAAAGAAGATGGAAAAGAACCTGATTGTTGCGCTGGATATCGGCACCTCCAAAGTGGTGGCGATCGTCGGTGAGATAAACGCGGAGAACGATATCGAGATTATCGGTATCGGCTCCCACCCCTCGCGCGGCCTGAAGAAGGGCGTGGTGGTGAATATCGAGTCGACGGTGCAGTCGATTCAGCGCGCGGTGGAGGAGGCGGAGCTGATGGCCGGTTGCCAGATCCACTCGGTCTATGCCGGTATCGCGGGCAGCCATATCAAGAGCCTCAACTCCCACGGCATCGTGGCGATTCGCGACAAGGAGGTGACCCACGGTGATGTGGAGCGGGTGATCGATGCGGCGCGTGCCGTCGCCATCCCCGCCGACCAGCGCATCCTCCACGTGCTGCCGCAGGAGTTCATCATCGACAACCAGGAGGGAATACGCGAGCCGGTAGGCATGTCCGGGGTTCGCCTGGAGTCGAAGGTGCACCTGGTGACCGGTGCGGTGAGCGCAGCGCAGAACATTATTAAGTGCGTGCGCCGCTGCGGCCTGGAGGTGGATGACGTGATTCTGGAGCAGCTCGCCTCTTCCTTCGCGGTGCTTTCCGAGGATGAGAAGGAGTTGGGTGTCTGTCTGGTCGACATCGGCGGCGGTACTACAGACATCGCCGTATTCAGCGAGGGGGCGATTCGCCATACCGCGGTTATCCCCATCGCCGGCGATCAGGTGACCAATGACATCGCGGTGGCGATGCGCACCCCGACCCAGCACGCCGAGGACATCAAGATTAAGTACGCCTGTGCCCTTACCCAGTTGGCCAATGCCGACGAGAGTATCGAGGTACCGAGCGTGGGCGACCGGCCGCCGCGCCGCCTGGCGCGCCAGACCCTGGCCGAGGTGGTGGAGCCGCGTTACGAGGAGCTCTTTACCCTGGTACAGGCGGAGCTGCGCCGTAGCGGCTTTGAGGATATCTGTGCCGCCGGCATCGTACTGACCGGCGGCACCTCAAAGATGGAAGGGGTGGTCGACCTGGCAGAAGAGATTTTCCACATGCCGGTCAGGCTGGGGATGCCCGAGGGGGTCTCCGGTCTGGTCGATGTGGTACGCAATCCCATCTACGCCACCGGCGTGGGATTGTTGCTGTTTGGGCAGCACAACCGAGATAGCGGCTTTGTCGAGAATAGCGAGAAAGGCGGTTTCAAGAGCGTGTTGCAACGAATGAAAAGTTGGTTTCAAGGTAATTTCTAAAAAATTGGTATCGCTGTGGGGTTCGCCCCAAGTTAACGAGGAGGTGTGGAATGTTTGAACTGATGGATAACAATAGCCAAAGCGCGGTGATTAAGGTCGTCGGCGTCGGCGGAGGTGGCGGCAACGCCGTGGAGCACATGGTGTGCGAGGAGACCATCGAGGGTGTGGACTTCGTCTGTGCCAATACCGATGCCCAGGCGCTGGAGCGAGCCTCCAGCCGTACCGTGATTCAGATCGGTACCCATATCACCAAGGGTCTGGGTGCGGGCGCCAATCCGGAGATCGGCCGCCAGGCGGCGATGGAGGATCGTGACCGCATCGAAGAGGTGCTGGGCGGTGCCGACATGGTCTTCATCACCGCGGGCATGGGCGGCGGCACCGGCACCGGTGGTGCCCCCATCGTCGCCCAGGTGGCGAAGGAGCTGGGTATCCTTACCGTGGCGGTCGTCACCAAGCCCTTCCCCTTCGAGGGCAAGAAGCGCATGGACATCGCCGAGCAGGGGATGGAGGAGCTGAAGAAACACGTAGACTCCCTCATCACCATCCCCAACGAGAAGCTGCTCAGTGTGCTGGGTAAGCAGATGACCCTGCTGGACGCCTTTAAGGCGGCCAACGATGTGCTGCTCGGTGCGGTACAGGGCATTGCCGACCTCATCACCCGTCCCGGTCTGATTAACGTCGACTTCGCCGACGTACGCACTGTGATGTCGGAGATGGGCATGGCGATGATGGGCAGCGGCTCTGCCAAGGGTGAGGACCGTGCCCGTGAGGCCGCCGAGCGTGCCGTATCCAGCCCGCTGTTGGATAACATCGACCTCTCCGGTGCCCGCGGCATCCTGGTCAATGTTACCGCCGGTCTCGATATGTCCATCGGTGAGTTCGAGGAGGTGGGTAACACCATTAAGGAGTTCGCCTCCGAGAACGCCACCGTGGTGGTCGGCACCGTTATCGACCCGGAGCTGAGCGACGAGCTGCGCGTCACCGTGGTCGCCACTGGCCTGGGCCGTGGTGAAGAGGTGATTGCCGACCAGCCTGTTCAGGTGGTGGTCAACAACGAAAAACCGGCAAGTGTGGAAGTGGATATCGACTACGACCGCCCCACCGTGCTGCGCAATAAGCCGAAGAGCGACGAGGCCGTCGGCGGTGAGGTCAACATGGAATACCTCGATATTCCGGCCTTCCTGCGTCGCCAGGCAGATTAGGAAACGCAAACGGGTGCGGCAATGCCCCATAATGGGGCGGGTTATTGTTGCAGTTGTGTGAAACCGGTCTCTAGGCAGCTGTATCGGGCGTGTGTTAATATGCCGCCCAATTACGGCAGTTCGCCTTGGGAAAACAAAGGGTTAGGAAGATGATTCGGCAGAGAACACTGAAAAATGTCATCCGCGCCACCGGCGTTGGATTGCATACCGGGGACAAGGTTTACCTCACCTTGCGACCCGCGCCTGTCGACGCCGGGATTATTTTCCGCCGCGTTGACCTCGACCCACCCGTAGAGGTGCCTGCCAAAGCGGAGAATGTTGGCGATACCACACTCTCCTCCACGCTCTCCCTTGGCGACGTGCGCATCTCTACCGTGGAACACCTGCTTTCGGCCCTGGCGGGGCTGGGAATCGACAACGCCTATGTCGACCTGAGTGCCGCCGAGGTACCGATCATGGACGGCAGCGCCGGCCCCTTCGTCTTCCTGGTGCAGTCTGCCGGGATCGAAGAGCAGAATGCCCCCAAACGCTTTATCCGTATTAAGCGCCCGGTACGCGTCGAGGACGGTGACAAGTGGGTGCAGTTCGAGCCCTTTGACGGTTTCAAGGTCAAGCTCGGTATCGACTTTGACCACCCCGCCTTCCATGGCCGCAAGCAGGAGTGCGAGATCGACTTCTCCACCACCTCCTTCGTCAAGGAGGTGAGCCGTGCCCGTACCTTCGGTTTCATGAGCCAGCTGGAGATGTTGCGTGCCCGCAACCTGGCCCTGGGCGGCAGCCTGGACAATGCCATCGTGGTCGATGACTACCGGGTGCTCAATGAAGACGGCCTGCGTTACGAGGACGAATTCGTTAAGCACAAGGTGCTCGATGCCATTGGCGACCTCTACCTGCTGGGCCACAGCCTGATCGGTGCCTTCAGCGGCTACAAGTCGGGCCATGCCCTCAATAATCAGCTGCTGCGTACCCTGCTCGCCGAGCAGGAGTCGTGGGAGCTGGTGACCTTTGAGGACGAACAGGTGGCCCCCATCTCCTACGTACAGCCGGTGGGCGCCACCAGCTGATGGCGAACGGGATATTCCTGCGATGACGCCGCGCTCTATGTAGTGCGGCGTTTTCGTATCTGGGGATGCGTTAGCCTTTGTGGTGCGAGGCCAGCCGTAGCAGTGCCCGGCTCAGCTTTTCGTCGGCCACCGTGTCGGCACAGACGCTCAGGCAGGAGGAGGCCTGCTCGCTCAGCGTCGCAGGCTTGTGCTGGGTTTCCTTGTGCTGTTTGGGCTGCACCTTTACCTCTATCTGCCGCAGCTCTGCCAGCCCGCGGCGCTGTTGCAGCTGCTTGAGCAGTGCAGGGCACTGGTAGCGCAGGCGCGATGCCCAGGCGGTGGAGTCGCTATAGAGGATGAGGACACCATCACGGATATTGCCGACCTGGCAATGTAGCTTGAGGTTATCGTCCAGCAGCGACTGCAGCAGCTTGTTGAGGCGCTGTAGGAAGTGGCCCCGTTGCAGCAATCCGCCGGTGGGGGTTCCTGCCTGGCGCAGTAGCTCGGTGAGGGGGCTGGGCTTGTCCATATAGATGATGTGTGATACAAATCCAAATCGCTGATTACAAAACGAAAAATACTTAAGGCAAGTATAATGAATGTCCTGCTGGTATCAAAACGCTTCGGCTCATCCTGTCTCTGCCTGAACAGGGGTAAGTTGATCGCCGCTGCCATGTCGCTCTTTATCGTGCTCCCCGCCCTTAGCGTCTATGCGGGTTACCGCTACGGCAGCGGCGGCGGCGCAATGAGTGCCGATGAGGTCACCACGGTGATGAATCAGCAGCTGGATCAACAACTTGCTGAGATCAGCGAGGCCAAGCGCAGCGCCGAGGAGAACCTCAATGCCCTGACCCTGCGCCTGGGTCAGATGCAGGCCCACGTTATTCGCCTCGATGCCCTGGGGCAGCGGCTGACCCGCATGGCCGACCTCGACAAGGGCGAATTCGATTTCTCCAATCCCCCGGCCCAGGGTGGTCCGCAAAGCGGTGGCGCGAGCGAGAGCACAGAGATCCCCGATTTCATGAGCCAGCTCGATGAGCTTTCCCTGCAGCTGGAGGACCGTGAGCAGCAGCTCAATGTGCTGGAGAACCTGCTGATGAGCCGCAACCTCAATGACGAGGTCTTCCCGGCTGGACGTCCCATCAAGAAGGGCTGGCTCTCCTCCAAATACGGTACCCGTAACGACCCCTTCACCGGTAAGCCCGACTTCCACAAGGGGGTCGACCTGGCCGGCAAGGAGGGCAGTGACATCATCTCTGTGGCCGCCGGTGTCGTCTCCTGGTCGGGTAAGCGTTATGGCTACGGCAACCTGGTCGAGATCACCCATGGCAACGGCTACGTGACCCGCTACGGTCATGCCAAGGAGTTGTTGGTGAAGGTGGGTGAGACGGTGAAGAAGGGACAGACGGTCGCGCTGATGGGTAATACCGGACGTTCCACCGGACCCCATGTCCACTTCGAAGTCTGGGCCAACGGCAAGACCGTCGACCCCCTAAAGTACATTCAGGCATCCCGCTAAGGGTCGGCCGCGACGAGCCGCACCTTCTGGTGCGGCTTTTTTCATTAGGCAGTATGAACACCCCGCGAACACTCTCTGATATCGCCCCTCGTCGTGCCCTGGGCAGGGTGGCGCTGTTGTGTGCCACGCTGATTCAGGCGGCCTGCAGCGGGGTTGCTACCCGGCCCGACGTGGCCGATGAGCAGACAAAGGCGCTCGATGCGCACAGGGCGGCATCGGTCATCGACGCCGCTTCCCCCTCTACCACTCCTATCCCCCCAGCTGAGCCCCAGCCGCCACGGCAGATCACCTTTGCCGCGGTGGGCGATATTATGCTCGGCAGCGATTATCCCCAATATCGCCTTGCCGATGATGCAGCGGCCCTGCTGTCGCCGGTGGCGCCGGTGCTGCAGCAGGCCGATATCACCTTCGGTAATCTTGAGGGGGTGTTGCTGGACGGCGGTGAGCCGCGCAAGCGCTGTAGCAACCCCTCGCGCTGTTACCTGTTCCGCTCACCCGAGTCCTATGCCGCCACTCTGGCCGGGGCCGGCTTCGATGTAATGAGCCTGGGCAATAACCACGCCCGCGACTTCGGTGAGGAGGGGCGTGACGCCTCCATGCGCGCCCTGCAGCAGGCGGGCATCCGCCACAGCGGCCGTGTTGGTGATATCGCCACCTGGGATCAGGGTGGCCTGAAGATGGCGATGGTGGCCTTTGCACCCTTTGGCGGTTCGCACGACATGAATGATATGGAGGCGGGGCGTTCACTGATCGAACGGCTCGCCTCCCAGAGTGACATCCTGCTGGTCTCCTTCCACGGCGGTGCCGAGGGGGCCGAGAAGACGCGTCTGCCCTTTGCGATGGAGACCTTCCACGGTGAGCAGCGCGGCGATGTGGTGGCCTTCGGCCGCATGGCGGTGGAGGCGGGCGCCGACCTGGTGATCGGCCACGGCCCCCACGTGCCGCGCGCCATGGAACTCCATCAGGGACGCCTGATCGCCTACAGCCTGGGAAACTTTGCCACCTATTGGGGAATCAATGTGCGTGGCGTCAACGGGCTGGCACCGATCCTGCTCGCCACCCTGGATGAGGAGGGGCGCTTTGTCTCCGGCCAAATCCACTCCAATATCCAGAAGCGCCCCTACGGCCCTATTCCCGATTCCAAACACCAGGCCGCACGGCTGATACGCGACCTGACCGAGCAGGACTTCCCCCAGGGCCGCCTCCTCATTGCCGATGACGGCCACCTCAGCATCAAACCCTCTGCGGCCGCCACGGCCAGCCTTGGCGCCTCGCCATAGTCGCGCATCACAGCGACCTCTCAGGTAGAATAAGGCTCCATTATTGTCCGGCCTGGACCGGTGATGGAGTATTGGGCATACGCCCGACGATGTAGACAGGATTAGAACGATCAATGATCACAAAAGTACTTAGTAAGATTTTCGGCAGCCGCAACGATCGCACCATCAAGCGACTGCGCAAGGTAGTGGAGCAGATCAACGCACTGGAGCCGCAGTTCGAGGCCCTCAGCGACGAGCAACTGCAGGCGAAGACGGCGGAGTTCCGCCAGCGCCTTGAAGAGGGTGCCGAGCTGGAGAGCCTGCTGCCGGAGGCCTTTGCCACTGTGCGCGAAGGTTCCAAGCGCGTCTACGGCATGCGCCACTACGATGTGCAGATGATCGGCGGCATGGTGCTGCACCAGGGCCAGATCGCCGAAATGCGCACCGGTGAGGGCAAGACCCTGATGGCGACCCTGGCCGCCTACCTTAATGCCCTGGCGGGCAGCGTGCACGTGGTGACGGTGAACGACTACCTGGCGCAGCGCGACGCCGAGTTGATGGGGCGCCTCTACGGTTTCCTCGGCCTTAGCACCGGCGTCATTGTCGGCGGCCTCGCTCATGCCGAGCGTCGGGCGGCCTACGCCTGTGACATCGTCTACGGTACCAACAACGAGTTCGGTTTCGACTACCTGCGTGACAACATGGCCTTCAGCAATGAAGACCGTGTACAGCGTGAGCTCAACTTCGCGGTGGTGGATGAGGTTGATTCCATCCTCATCGATGAGGCGCGCACCCCGCTGATCATCTCCGGTCCGGCGGAGGACAGCTCCGAGCTCTACGCGAAGATCAATACCCTGGTGCCGACCCTGACCCGCCAGGAGTCTGAAGAGACCGAAGAGGGTGAGGAGGGACCGGGCGACTACAGCGTCGATGAGAAGGGCAAGCAGATCCACCTTACCGAGGCGGGCCACCAGCGTGTGGAGGAGCTGCTCACCGAGGCGGGGCTGCTGGGTGAGGGCGAGTCACTCTACGACGCGGCCAACATCAGTCTGATGCACCATTTCAACGCCGCGCTACGCGCCAACGTGCTCTACCAGAAGAACGTCGACTACATCGTCAGCAACGGCGAGGTGGTGATCGTCGATGAGTTCACCGGCCGCACCATGCCGGGACGCCGCTGGTCCGACGGCCTGCACCAGGCGGTGGAGGCGAAGGAGGGGGTGAAGATCCAGAACGAGAACCAGACCCTCGCCTCGATCACCTTCCAGAACTACTTCCGCCTCTACAACAAGCTGGCGGGGATGACCGGTACCGCCGATACCGAGGCCTACGAATTCCAGTCCATCTACGGCCTCGAGGTGGTGGTGGTGCCTACCCACCGTCCGATGGTTCGCAACGACATGGGCGACCTCATCTACCTCACCCCGGAGGAGAAGTACGAGGCGATCGTCGAGGACATTCGCGACTGTTTCCAGCGCAAGCAGCCGGTGCTGGTGGGTACCACCTCCATCGAGAACTCGGAGCTTATCTCCAAGGTGCTGGAGAAGCACAAGATCCCCCACGAGGTGCTCAACGCCAAGCAGCACGAGCGCGAGGCGCACATCATCGCCCAGGCCGGTGCCCCCGGCGCCATTACCATCGCCACCAACATGGCCGGTCGCGGTACCGACATCGTGCTCGGCGGTAACCTGGATGCGGAGCTTAATGGGTTGCCTGAAGAGACCGCCGAGTCCGAGATTGAAGAGCGCAAGGCGGCGTGGAAGCAGCGTCACCAGCAGGTGCTTGAGGCGGGCGGCCTGCACATCATCGGTACCGAACGTCACGAGTCGCGTCGTATCGACAACCAGCTGCGCGGCCGTTCCGGTCGTCAGGGCGATCCGGGCTCCAGCCGCTTCTATCTCTCGCTGCAGGACAGCCTGATGCGTATCTTCGCCTCGGACAAGGTTGCCGGCATCATGCAGAAGCTGGGGATGGAGCGTGGTGAGGCGATTGAACACCCCTGGGTATCGCGCGCCATTGAGAATGCCCAGCGCAAGGTGGAGGGCCACAACTTCGATATCCGCAAAAACCTGCTGGAGTACGACGATGTTGCCAACGACCAGCGTAAGGTGATCTACGAGCAGCGCAACGGCCTGATGTCGCAGGATGACATCGCCGATGTGATCGCCGCGATTCGGGTCGATGTGGTCAACGAGGTGATCAACGACTACATCCCGCCGCACAGCCTGGAAGAGCAGTGGGACGTGCCGGGCCTGGTGGAGCGCATCGAGGAGGAGTACGGCGCCCAGTTCGCGATCCAGCAGTGGCTGGACGAGGACGACAGGCTCGACGAGGAGGGGCTGCGCCAGCGCATCGTCGACGAGTTGGAGGCGATCTACAAAGAGAAAGAGGAGGCAGCCAGTCCAGAGGTGCTGCGTCACTTCGAGAAGGCGGTGATGCTGCAGGTACTCGACAATCTGTGGAAGGAGCACCTGGCAGCGATGGACTACCTGCGCCAGGGCATCCACCTGCGCGGCTACGCACAGAAGAACCCCAAGCAGGAGTACAAGCGCGAGTCCTTCGAGCTGTTCAGCCAGCTGCTGGAGCGTATTAAGCACGAGGTGATCGCGGTGCTCTCCAAGGTCAAGGTTCAGGCCGAGGAGGATGTCGAGGCGGTAGAGGAGCAGCGCCGTACCGAGGTGCAGATGAACTACCAGCACGACGAGGTAAGTGCCCTGGAGTCGGAGGAGCAAACCGAAGAGGGCGAGGAGTTCGAGCAGCAACCCTTTGTGCGCGATGGACGCAAGGTCGGGCGCAACGAGCCCTGCCCCTGCGGTTCCGGCAAGAAATTCAAGCAGTGCCACGGCCGCATCAGCTAAGCGGCTGGCATTAATTTGAGGAGATAGAAACAATGGCGGTAGGTTATCAGGGCTTGCCACGGCTTCAGCCGGTGGCGGGTGTTGAGGTGGCGACGCTCAGTGCCGGCATCAAGAAGCCAGGCCGGCGTGACCTGGTGCTGTTCTCGCTACAGCCGGGCAGCAGCGTGGCGGCGGTCTTTACCCGTAACGCCTTCTGCGCCGCACCGGTAGTGGTGGCGCGGGAGCACCTGGAAAAGGGCTCTCCCCGATACCTGCTGGTCAATACCGGCAACGCCAATGCCGGCACCGGCGAGGTGGGAATGCGTGATGCCCGCGAAAGCTGCGCCCGCCTTGCCGAGGTGATGGGGTGTGAGGCCGAAGAGGTATTGCCCTTTTCCACCGGGGTGATTGGTGAGCCGCTGCCGATGGCGAAGATCCTCGACACCCTGTCCGGGTTTCCCGCCGCCCTGGATGCGGACGGCTGGGAGGATGCCGCCCACGGCATCATGACCACCGACACCGTGGCCAAGGGGGCGAGTCGCCAGCTGGAGCTGGACGGCAAGACGGTCACCATTACCGGTATCTCCAAGGGCTCCGGCATGATCCGGCCAGATATGGCGACCATGCTCGCCTATGTGGCCACCGATGCGGAGGTGGCCCAGCCGCTGCTGCAGCAGTGCCTCAACGAGGCGGTGAATAGCTCCTTTAACCGCATTACCGTCGACGGCGATACCTCCACTAACGACGCCTGTGTCCTGGTGGCGAGCGGACAGAGTGGTGTCCGCATCGAAGAGGGTAGCGAGGGGTACGCGCAATTTGCAGCCGCGCTCAGCGAAGTCTGCCAACAGCTGGCACAGCTCATCGTGCGTGACGGTGAGGGGGCGACCAAGTTCATCTCCATCGAGGTCAACGGCGGCCGCGACGAGGAGGAGTGCGAGCAGGTAGCCTACACCATCGCCCACTCGCCGTTGGTGAAGACGGCGCTGTTCGCCAGCGACCCCAACTGGGGGCGTATCCTCGCCGCGGTGGGGCGTGCCGGTATCACCGACCTGGACCTGGAGGCGCTCACCATCCACCTGGGCGATGTCTGTATCGTGCGCGATGGTGGCCGCGACCCCGACTACCGTGAGGAGCTGGGGCAGACGGTGATGGATCATGACGAGATCACCATTCGGGTCGAGCTGGCGCGTGGTGAGTCGCAGGCGGTGCTGTGGACCTGCGACTTCTCCTACGACTACGTGCGCATTAATGCCGAGTACCGCACCTGATACCCTCCACGTAGTCGTCGCCGTCATCGACAACGGCAAGGGCGAGGTGCTGATCGCCAAACGCCACGCTCACCTCCATCAGGGGGGGCTGTGGGAGTTTCCCGGTGGCAAGGTGGAGCCGGGCGAGACGGTGGAGGCTGCCCTGGCGCGTGAACTGCGCGAGGAGCTCTCCATAGCGCTACGCCAGGCCCGGCCGCTGATCCGTATCCCCCACGACTATGCTGATCGTAAGGTGCTGCTCGACGTCTGGCTGGTCAGTCAGTTTGACGGCGAGCCGCATGGGGCCGAGGGGCAACCCATATTGTGGGTCGAAAAGCCTCGGCTGGGGGAGTATGAATTCCCCGCCGCCAACGGCCCCATCATCCGTGCGGCACAACTGCCTCCCTGCTATCTGATCACCCCGGAACCGGGTGATGGATTCTTGCCGCAACTACGGCGCTCGCTGGAGGCCGGGATCTCCCTGCTGCAGCTGCGCAGCAGTAACCTGGACCCTGGACTGGTGCATCAAGCCGTGGAGTTGTGTGAACGATACGGTGCCCGGCTGCTGCTCAATGCCGATCCCGGTTTACTTGATGATAGCGGGGCGGCGGGCATCCACCTCAACTCGCACCGCCTGATGGCGTGTAGCGAGCGACCAATAGGGGAGGACAAGCTGCTTGCCGCCTCCTGCCACACTATTCAGGAGCTGCAACAGGCGGAGCGCATCGGCGTCGATTTCGCGCTGCTCTCGCCGGTGAAGCCGACCGCCTCCCATCCGGGGGCGCAGGCGATGGGGTGGCGGGCGTTCCAGGAGCTGGCTGAGCAGTGCACAGTGCCGCTTTATGCCCTCGGCGGCATGTCGCCCGAGGATTTGGCTGAGGCGTGGCGCCATGGCGCCCAGGGGATAGCGGCGATACGTGCATTGTGGGACGGCGCAGGAGAGTGTGGATGAGACGATTGTTGATGGGGCTGCTGTTGGTTATGTTGGCCGCCTGCGGCTCGGAGGAGACGGGCAGGGTGGTGCAGGCAGAGGCCTCCGGCTGCGATGCGGCGCGCATGAGTTGCCGCGTCACTGTCGAGGGGAGTGAGGTGGAGCTGACGCTCGGCCCCGGGGTGAAGGCGCTGCAGCCCTTTGCCGCGCGCGCGGTGTTCGAGGATGGTGCAGACATCGAGCAGCTGTTGATCGACTTTCAGATGGTTGGTATGGAGATGGGGATCAATCGCTACCGCCTGCTTCGCGCGGAGGGGGCATGGCACGGAAAGGTCACTCTGCCGGTCTGTACCGCCTCACGCAGTGACTGGGTCGCCATCCTGGAATACCGCCGTGACGGTACCGACTATCGGATACGCTTCCCCTTTAGCGCGGAACACTAATACCTTTCATCCTCTTCCGGCGGGAAGTGTGGCTCACCCGCTATGCGGTGCCCCTCGTCGGCCCACTCCCCCAAATCAATGAGGCGGCAGCGCTCGCTGCAGAAGGGGCGCCACGGGCTCTTCTCCGACCACTCCACCGGCTTACCGCAGGTGGGACACTTGACGACGCTGGGTTTGCTCACAGGCTGCAACAGGTGATCTTGAAGGAGACGGGCTCGCCAGCCAGTTTCGGCCGTTCCTTGGTGGGACGCAGGAAGCGAATGGTGAAGCGGTGACGACTGCCGCTAATCTCGGCGTAGTAGGGCGAGTCGGCGGGCAGGCTCACCCGCAGCAGCTGGTAAGGCAGGCTGCTGTCGAGATTTTGCTGGTAACCGCCGTCCGGGCTCTCGGCCGCCACCGGGTCGGCGCTGTTGCGGACCATCTTTAACAGCAGCTCAATGGCCTGACGGATCGGGTCGAGCTGGGCAAACCACGCCTTCTGTTCACGCTCCCTCTCCTCCCAGGGCCGCTCCAGCCAACGGTGGTAGGCGGGCAGATCGAAGTCGCAGGTGCCGCCGGGGATGGTGCTGCGCTGGCGCACCGCGCTGAGGAATTCGTCCTCGCGCAGTTCATGCCCAGGCTGGTACTTCATACCGTGCAGGTTGTCGATCAGCCGCTCCATCGCCTTAAGGATGGTGGTGAGGCGGCTACTGTCGACCTGCGGGTTCTCTATCAGGCTGTTAAGGGTGGCGGCAGAGCGCTCCAGCTCCTTGATCAACTCGTTCTTCAGGTCACCGCGGGAGAAGATATCTAGGATGTCGATAAGGGTGTTGATGAAGATGCGGCTGTCCCAGTTGCTCTGTCCCTTCAGGTAGTGTGCGGCGAGACGAAACAGGTGCTCCAGGCGCAGCATGGTACGGACGCGCTCGTGCAGCGGGTGCTCGTAGATGATCTGTGCGGGTTTCGTCATTAGGCTGCGCTATTGGTTTTGGGCTGTCGACACATTATAAGCCTAATCCGCAGTTGGGGGATCAGTTGTTCAGGGCAAGGTAGTGGCGGTGCAGCGCTTCTACCTGCCCCTGCAGTGCTTCGATGCTGCCGTTGTTGTCGATAATATCGTCTGCAGCGGCGAGGCGCTCGTCGCGCCCAACCTGGCTGGCGATGATGGCGTCGATGGTCTGCGGCGAGCTGCCGTCACGCTTGAGAGCCCGTTCGCGCTGTAGTGCTTCGCTGCAATCGACCACTAGTACCCGGTCCAGCTGCTGTTGCCACCCCTTTTCTATTAGCAGCGGGATGGCGAGGATGACGTAAGGGGTTTTCAGAAGCGCGATCTGGCGCTGCATCTCCTGGCGGATCAGGGGGTGGAGCAGGGCCTCAAGCTGTGCCCGTTTTGCCTCATCAATGAATACCAGCTCGCGCATGCGGGCGCGATCCAGGCTGCCGTTAGCCTGTATGACCTCTTCGCCGAAGAGTTCGGCGATTTGCAGCAACGCGGGCTCTCCTGGTTTGACCAGGTCACGGGCGATGGTATCGGTGTCGATGACGGGCGCGCCCAGTTTCGTAAAGCGCTCGCAGACGGCACTCTTGCCGCTGCCGATGCCGCCGGTCAGGCCGATGCGCAGCACAGTGGAGCCTAGCCCTGCACCATAAAGCGCCAGTAGCCGCTGATGATGGTGTCGCCCCACAGCATGGCGATCCAGCCGGCGGCGGCGAGATAGGGACCGAAGGGGATGGGTAGCTGGCGGTCTCGACCGAGCATCAGGATCAGGGAGATGCCGACAACCGCGCCGACCAGGGAGGAGAGCAGGATCACCATCGGTAGTGCCTGCCAGCCGAACCAGGCGCCGAATACGGCGAGCAGCTTGAAGTCGCCGTAACCCATCCCCTCCTTGCCGGTAATGAGCTTAAACAGCTGGTAGACCGTCCACAGGGAGAGGTAACCGGCCGCCGCGCCGATAATGCTCGACTGCATGTCGGTAAAGACGTTGACGGTGCTCAGCAGCAGCCCCAGCCACAGCAGTGGCAGGGTGATGTCGTCGGGCAGCAGTTGGTGATCGAAGTCGATGAAGGTCAGTGCGATAAGCGCCCAGCTCAGCAGCAGGGCGAAGGCGAGCGGCAGGCCGAAGCCCAGCTGCCAGGCTACCGCGGCACTGATAAGGGCGCTTAGCAGTTCGATGGCGGGGTAACGCGGCGAGATCTTGATGCCGCAGTGCTTACAGCGTCCCTTTTGCAGCAGAAAGCTAAGCACGGGGATGTTCTCCAGCGCGCCAATCTTGTGGCCGCAGCCGGGACAGCGTGAGGCAGGGGTCGCCAGATTGAAGCGCTCCTGCTCCTGTTCTGCTTCCAGCTCCAGCAACTCCTGGCACTGCTGACGCCAGGAGCGCTGCATCATCACCGGCAGGCGGTAGATCACCACATTGAGGAAGCTGCCGATAATCAGCCCCAGCAGGCCACAGCAGAAGGTGAGCAGGCCGGGTTCGGCCTGCAGCAGAGATATCAGGTTGTTAAACATAGTGACTCAGGAGTGGGGCGTTACAGAACCGCATCGCCCATCTTGAAGATAGGCAGGTACATGGCGAGTACCAGGCCGCCGACAACGACACCGAGGAAGGCCATGATCAGCGGCTCCAGCAGGCTGGTGAGGGCGTCCACGGCGTCGTCCACCTCCTGCTCGTAGAAATCGGCCACCTTTCCCAGCATGGTATCGAGCGAGCCCGCCTCCTCACCGATAGAGGTCATCTGAGTTACCATGTTGGGGAAGATCCCGGCCTGTTCCATACTCGCGGTGATCGAGGTACCGGTGGAGATATCATCGCGCATACCCAGCACCGCCTCACGGTAGACCACGTTACCCACGGCGCCGGCTACCGACTCCATTGCCTCAACCAGGGGGACGCCGGCGGCGAACATGGTGGAGAGGGTACGGGAGAAGCGGGCAATGGCCGCCTTGTTGAGCAACTCGCCGATGACCGGTGCCTTCAGCGACATGCGCTCAATGCCCTCGCGGAAGGCTTTTGAACGCTGTTTTGCCTGTTTGAAGCTGTATACGATTGCACCGATGCCAGCGAAGATGAAGAACCACTGCTCCTGAAAGAATTTCGACAGTTTCACCACGAAGGCGGTGAGCGCCGGCAGGTCGGCACCGAAGCCGGAGAACAGCGCCTCGAACTGGGGGATAACGAAGATCAGTAGCACTGCGGTGATAATAAAGGCGACGACAAGTACTGCTGTTGGGTAAAACAGTGCCTTCTTGATCTTGCCCTTCAGGGCCTCGGTCTTCTCCTTGTAGGTGGCAATCTTGTCCAGCAGGCTCTCCAGGATACCCGCCTGCTCACCGGCATGGACCAGGTTGCAGGTAAGGTCATCGAAGTGCTGCGGGTGTTTCCTGAACGCCTCTGCCAGGGTGGCACCGCCCTCGACGTCGCCCTTAATGGCGTAGATCAGGGCACGCATGTTGGGGTTCTCCGCACCCTTACCCATGATGTCGAAGGACTGCACCAGTGGTACCCCCGAGGACATCATCACCGCCATCTGGCGGGAGAAAATGGCGATGTCCTTGGGGATGATCTTCTTTCCCTTGGGGCCACCGCCGCCAAAGATGGCCTTGGGCTTCTTTTTTACCTTAATGGGGGTGATGCCAAGCTTGCGCAGCTCCGCGCGAATCATGGATACGCTCTGGCCGGGCATCTCGCCGCCCTTTTTGGCGCCCCGCTTGTCCGTCCCCTCCCAGACAAAGGTGTCGAGTTTTGCTTTTTCAGCCATGGTTTAGTCCTTAGTCACGCGGTTGGCTTCTTCCAGGCTGGTGAGGCCGTTCTTTACCTTTTTCAGTGCAGACTGGCGGATATCCGGAATACCCTCTTTCGCCGCCTGATCGGCGATGTCATAGGAGGTGGCGTTGCCCTTCATGATGAGGCGCCCCATCTCCTCGGACATGGGCATGACCTGGTAGATGCCGACCCGCCCCTTGTAGCCACCGGAGCATTGATCGCAACCCTCGTGGTTGGCCTTGTAGATATTCATCCCCGCATCGATCTCCTCCTCGCTGAAGCCCTCCTCCAGCAGGGCCTCCTTCGGCGCATCGTCGACCTCCTTGCAGTGGCTGCAGAGGCGGCGCCCCAGGCGCTGGGCGATGATCAGGTTTACCGCGGCGGCGATGTTGTAGGGCGGGATGCCGATGTTCATCAGACGGGTGATAGTCTGCGGCGCGTCATTGGTGTGCAGGGTGGACATTACCATGTGGCCGGTCTGTGCCGCCTTGACGGCGATCTCCGCCGTCTCCATGTCACGGATCTCACCCACCATGATGATGTCCGGGTCCTGACGCAAAAACGCTTTAAGTGCCGCGGCGAAGGTCAGCCCCACCTTATCGTTCACATTGACCTGGTTGATCCCCTCGAGATTGATCTCAGCCGGGTCCTCTGCGGTGGAGATGTTGACGTCCTCGGTGTTGAGGATGTTGAGGCCGGTGTAGAGCGATACGGTCTTACCGGAACCGGTGGGGCCGGTCACCAGGATCATGCCGTAAGGCTTTGCCAGGTTGTCCATGTAGAGCTGCTTCTGCTCCGGCTCATAACCCAGGGCATCGATACCCAGCTTGGCACTGGAGGGGTCGAGAATACGCAGTACGATCTTCTCGCCGAACAGGGTAGGGCATGTGTTGACACGAAAGTCGATCGCTTTGTTCTTCGACAGGGTCAGCTTGATACGGCCGTCCTGCGGTACCCGTTTCTCGGAGATATCGAGGCGCGACATGACCTTGACGCGGGCGGCGATCTTGCCGGCCAGCTGGATCGGCGGCGAGGCGACCTCTTTGAGCATACCGTCGGTGCGGAAGCGCACGCGGTAGCGCTTCTCATACGGCTCGAAGTGGATATCCGACGCCCCCTTGTTGATGGCGTCGAGCAGGATCTTGTTGACGAAGCGCACGACCGGGGCGTCGTCGATCTCCTTATCCAGCCCCTCGTCTTCCTTGTCCTCGTCCTCGGCGCTGACCTCCAGGCCGTCGAGGTCGGCATCGTCCAGCCCCTCGCCGAGGGAGGCGGCACTGCCCGCCTCCATCGCCTTTTCAATTACCCGGGTCAGCTTGTCTTCCTGAACCAGCACAGCCTCGGTGGTGACGCCCACGTGGAACTTGATGTTGTCCAGGGCGGCCAGGTTGGTGGGGTCGGAGACGGCGACAAACAGGCGATTGCCGCGCTTGAACAGGGGCAGGGCGTGGTGGCTGCGTATCAGCTTTTCGTCGACGAGCTTGGTGACCTCATCATCGAGCTCGACCACGTCGATATCGAACAGCGGCACGCCGAACTCCTGCGCCGCGGTGGAGGCCAATGCCAGGGAGTCGACAAGTCCCTCCGCCACCACATAGCTGACGAAGGGGCGCTTCTCCTGTTGTGCCGTTTCGGTGGCCTTGACGGCCGCCTCTTCACTCAGCAGGCCGTCATTGACCAGCTTGCGAGCCAGGCCGCTCAAACTGACATTCATACTAGAGCTCGCCATATCCCAAACATGTATCCCGTGTCGTTCATATCAATGGCTCAACCCTATGATAATTCGAATGATAATTCTAGCTGCATTCGGCAGTTATGAGAGCTTGGTCAAAGCCGTACGAATTCGACGTCCTAGTAGCTGTAGGAGGTTGAGAGGAAGAGACTGAGGTTGTTCGCATCGACATCCTGGGTGGCTGTTGTACCGCTAATCACCTGCGCCTCACCGGTGCCCGACGCATAGTTTACGCCCACGCTTAGGGAGGAGTTACGGCTAAAGCGCGTGGCGCTGAGGCTGAAACCTAACAGGTTGATATGTTGATCCTGGTCGGTTTTGCTGGAATCGATTTCTGGGGTGTTGGCATTGTTGGTGTAGATGCCGCCACGAAGTGCCCAGTTGCTGTAGAGGTAATACTCCATTCCGGCCTTCACGTTCCAGGTTGCGGTTTTGTTGCTTGCGCGCTTGGTTCCCCCGTCCGCTGTGCTGTGATAATCGAAGTCGATACTGTAGATCAGCTTATCGCTGGGGAAGTAGGCGATACCGACAGAGGTGCTAATCGGGTAGCTGCGTGTTTCGCTAGCGTTAATGAGTGTGGGGGTCGGAACCGTGGACGGGCATGCTGTACCGGTGGTGCAGCCGATGTCAGTCGAGACGGCTTGCTGGATGGTCTGCTCTGCGCTGAGTAGCTGGGTTGTCCTGACCGACAGGCCGAATGAAACCTTGTCCAACGGGCTCCACATAACGCCAATGATCGGCTCTATCCCCACCTCACTGGTTTGGGTGTAGTTGTTTGACCACTCGTAGGTATCGTCATTGAGGATGATATTCTGGTTGAAGATGGTCTCGGTGTCGCGTAGGTGGGCATAAAGCGTGATCCCCACAGAGAGGTCGTCGTTGACCGCCAGGGCAAAGGAGGGACCAATCTTGTAGGTCTTCTCCTCATTGTTCAGGTTCAAGGTGAACTGTTTTATTTGCGTGCCCACGTTGTAGAAGACCGAGTCCTGATTCTCCACAATCGCATCGGTGGCCGCATAGGAGAAGCCGAATACCCCGATGCCCATGGGTTGTGCGACACCGAAAAAGTTCGGCACCAGGTTGCCCGATTCGCGTTTCCAGTCACCGCCACCCAGTACCCCTTTATATTTGAGGTTGGTGGTGTGGTAGGCGTTCATGCTGGCGGAGAGGTTGCGGGTGCCCATGTAGGTGAGGCCCGCCGGGTTGTAGAACAGCCCGGAGGGGTCGTCGGAGACCGCGGTGTAGGCGCCGGCCATGCCGGAGGCGCGATCGCCCATTTGCATATTGATGTAGTGGAAATCGTCCGCAGCGGCGAGGCCAGAGGTCGCCAGACCGCAGAGCAGAACAGCGCTACGGTAAGTGTTCTTATTATTGCTCATTACACACTTCCTTAAATTCACAGTTGGCTGATTTGGGTGTCGAAGCGCTGCTTCACCGTCTTGTCTGCATCGTGCTCCAGCTTCTCTTCCTGGAACAGGCCTTGCAGCAAGGTCAGGCGCGAGGAGAATGAGGGGTGGGTGTGACTGAGGATGGCGGTCTTCTCCCCCTTCTGCTGCTTGACGCGGTCCAGGTAGCGGTGCAGCGCGGTGGCGTCATAGCCGCTGGCGACATTCAGCATGGTTCCCACCTGGTCCGCCTCGTACTCGTCCTCTTTCTTCAGGCCGGCGGAGAACAGCAGTTCTACCGCCTTGTCCAGGGCCTGCAGGAAGGCCACCCGGGCCGGGTCGCTCATACCGCCGAGCAGGGCGGCCAGCCCCGCTTCGGTGGAGTCGTCGGCGGCGTGGATGTTGAGCTCCTTGACGATATGCTTCTGCGTGACGTGGGCGACCTCGTGGGCCAGTACCGCGGCGAGCTCCGCCTCGTCCCGCATCAGCTTTAGCGCCCCCCTGGTTATAAAGATATAGCCACCGGGGGCGGCGTAGGCGTTGACCTCGTCGCTCTCCAGCATGGCGAAGTGGAACTGCAACTCCGGTCGTCCGGCGTGCCGGACCACGCTCTGGCCGACCAGGTTGATATAGCGGTTGATCGATTCGCTATCATCCAGTGAATAGCGGCCGAGGATGCGGGCGGCCACCTCCCTGCCGAACTCGATCTCCGCCTCGACGTCCGAGGTGATGCCCTCTACATCCAGCTTGACCGCATGGATGCGCTGGCGGAATTCCTGCGCCGCCTGGAGGTTGAATGCCATTAGCATGACCGCGGCCATGCCCAGAAGCCTGGTGGCGACTTTGCCGCTTTTCATTACTATTTACCCTGCTCGATGAATTCAGTGACGGCCTTATCCTCGACCTTGTAGTTTTCCACCTTTTCCAGGGCGAAGTAGTCGGACTTATCACCGCTATTACTACGCTTGCGGTCATCCGCGGAGAGGCCACGGGCAGCACCTGCGGTGGTCACGGCGGAGGCCCTGCGCCGGGCGTTCTCCTCTAGCTTCAGGGTTTCCCCATCACCCAGTACCGTCACCTTCTTCAGGGGAGGGTGGTCGGAGAGCAGGAAGCGCGAAAGCCAGCCACTGTTGCCCTGATACTCGACCTCTACCCAGCGCTTCTGCTGCTGCAGTACATTCACTTCATTGCCCTTCTGTAGTTCGCCGACAGCTGGGGCATTGAATTGGGGTGTCTCCAGAAGCTTGGCCTTGTTGCTCTGGACGTAGAGCGTTTCCGCGGCGCTGAGCGTGGATGCGGCCATCAGGGCGGCAAATAACAGAGTTCTCTTCATAACGTCCCTCTCCATAATTATTTTCTATTCATGGTGTACGCACCGTCCCATCCCTCTGTCGGGGGGTGTAGGAGGTATTCCTGGCACCGTGTGATGAACACCTTTTTCAGTGTTTCATATGGCAGTTGTTCGTATAGGGCGATGGCATCATCCCAGCGTTGCGCCAGGTAGCTGTCAAAGGCCTGATGGCTCAATTCTGCCACGCGCCGTGCCGTTTGGACAGTCGCCTCATCATCATCGGGCAGCGCCAGGGGTGAGTATAGCCGTATCGGTACCGTCTTACCCTTCACCCGCACCATATCGACCACCGCACAGGGGATGGATTGCTGCAGCTGGGCATGGGTGTTCTCCGAGATGATCAACGGTACGCCGTAATACTTGGTCAGCCCCTCCAGCCGGGAGGCCAGGTTTACGTTGTCGCCGATGATGGTGTAGTCGAGCTTTCGCGCCGAACCGATGTTGCCCAAAATCACGTCGCCGCTGTTAAGGCCGATGCCGATGGTGACGCTGGGCAGGCCGATGGCGGTAAGCTCCTCGTTGACCTTCACCAGTGCCCGCTGCATCGTGAGGGCCGCCATCACGCCGCGGTCGGCGTGGTCGGCGTGCAGGATTGGCGCCCCCCAGAAGGCCATGATGGCATCCCCGATGAACTTATCCAGTGTCCCTTCGTAGTCGAAGATCACATCGGTCATCGCCGAGAAGTAGGTATTGAGCATCTCCACCACCCTTTCCGCCTCGACGGTTTCCGAGGTGGCGGTGAAACCGCGAATGTCGGAGAAGAGGATGGTGAGATTCTCCCGCTTGCCGACCTCGGCCTGGATCTGGTTCTCATATTTATCCACCACCGTGGCGAGTACCGCGGGCGAGACGTATTGCGACAGCATATTGCGCACCCGGCGCTTGTCCTTACCCTCGGTGAAGACCAGGTAGGAGGAGCTGCCAAGCCAGCTCAGGGCGATGGCGAGCAGCGGAGCAATCATCTCATAGACCCGGCCGTTGCCGAATTCCCAAATAGACCAGCCGCCATAGCAAACCGCCAGCATCAATGGCAGCAGCGCCTGTTGGAAGCTATGGCTGTGGCTGAACAGCAGGATGCCCACGGTGGTGAGCAGGGTGAATCCGATGATCAGCAGCACCGTTACGGTGGCACTTGGTGGCTGTAGCGAGGCCCCCTTGAGCAGGCTGCTGGCCATTGAGGCGTGCAGGAACACTCCGGGTGTTTTGGCCGACATCGGCGTCGCCTTGATGTCCTGCACACCGATGGCGCTGGCGCCGATAAAGACCACCTTGTCCTCGAACTCGTAGGGATCCACCAGCAGGTTCTCCACATCGCCGGACTTCAGGTTCTGGATGGTGGCGAGGATGCCGCTGATGGAGTAGGGCTCGAAGCGTCCCTCCATCTTGATGGGGTAGAAGCCATCCTCGTCCAGGGGTAGCACCATGCCGTTGTCAGTGGTGATGTGGTCCCCGTTAAAATGGACCGTGCCGCCATCGAACAGCGGTGCCATCCCCAGCGAAGGGAAGACATTGCCCTGGTAGACACTAAAGGGGCGAATACGCCGGTAGACACCGTCGTCATCAGGATCGATCTCCACAATACCGATGCCGGCCGCCGCCTGAGCCAACCCCTCAATCGGCAGCAGATAGTCGTTATTGCCGTAGTCGGGAAAATCCACGGCGGAGCTGATGGCGTGTTGCTGTACAAAGGCCTCGGGTATCGGGCGGTTTAGGGTGGTGGAGTGCGCACTACTGTCGAGCTCACGCATCACCTGCATCGCATGGATAACGCTGCCAGCCGCCGCCGTGGCATCGATGAAGCTCTGGTCGTTGGGGCCATAGCCGTTTTCCGTCACTCCTCCCTGGGTATCGCGTTCGGGGAACAGAATATCGAAGGCCACAGCCCGCGCCCCACCCATGGCGAAGAACTCCAGCAGCTCCGAGTAGACGGAGCGCGGCCAGGGCCAGCGGCCGACCAGTGGATCCATCGCCTGCAGCGAGGCCTCGTCGATCAGCACCACCGCTACCTGCGGGTGCACCGTGCTCTCCTCCTGGTGGTAACGCATGCGCAGGTCGTAGCTGATCCACTCCAGCCGAGCCAGTGCACCACTATAGAATAGGCTGCTCACCACTATTCCAATAATTAGGGCGATTAGGGCGGCGGCATTCGTCTTGTTGTGTTTGAGCAGTTGTTTCATTGCGATACCGGTCTAAGGTGGCGGACTTTTTGTGAACAACATATCAGTTTTAAAAAAAATATTGCGCTGCCCTCTTCCATATATCCCCTGGTTCCATTGCGTGTATTGGGGGCGGGTCCATAAGAGATGGCGCACATATCATTAATTAAAACAGTAGGATAGCGAGCTATTGTGCTGTTGTTCTTTAATTTATCACGATGACATTTTGATACTTCGGGGAATAATAGACAAATTCTATAAAGGGTTTGCATCCCGCTGGCGATTAGCCTATTTTCTGCGGCACAACTGTGGAAATTATTACTATTAAGAAACCGAGCGAGTCGGTTATTTGAACTGGAGAGGGTAAAACTATGGCTTCGCTAAGAAACCGGTTTGGAAGAGTTTTTCTCGTCACCCTGCTGGCACTTGTGAGTGTCGGCTGTGGTGGCGGCGGCGGTGGCACCACCACTACCGGTGATACTGGCGGTGACACCGGTGGCGATACTGGTGGTGACACCGGTGGCGGTACCACCCCCGTTGCTACGGTCATTTCCGGTAAGGTGACCCTCTCCAGCCTGCTTGCCGGTTCCTCCAAGCCCGGACCTGCCCAGCTCAAGGCCATGGCCCATGCACCCAAGATGAAGCCCGGTCCGAACGGCAAGGGCTACCGGGTGGCCAACAAGCCGATGATCAATGGCGGCAACCCCGACGTGCCGCTGTTTGCCGCCGGTGATGTTGTCTCCAACGCTTATGTTTATCTCTACGATGCGGATCACCCTGAATGGTTGAGTCCCGTGGCGCAAGACGTAACAGATAGTACAGGTGCTTATACGCTGAACGTATATGGGTGCTCTGACCGTGTTTCATCTGCTGAATGTAGTGCGACTGCTGCCTCCAATGGTGATGCATACGTAGATGGTGACCCCATCCCCTCCGGCACCTACACCATGCTGGTCTACAAGCCCTCCACCTTCGACCCGGTTGCCGGTGTCACCACCGACCCGATCGTTGCGGTACAGCCCGCCTTTAAGGCCGAGCCGACCACCGATGGCGGTACAGTCACCGTCGATGACCTCAGTGCTGAGGCGAGCGACGTCACCCCGAACGTGGTCACCATGTTCGGCGTCAACAAGAACACCGACGGCACCAAGACCTGGACTGGCGGCGAGATGCCTGCCAACGCGGCGATTCAGGTGACCTTCGATATGGCCATGAGTCGCGGTAGTGTGCAGAACATCACCGTGGAAAATGGTAGTGCGGTTGCTGGTAAATGGGCGCTGTCGGCCGACTGGATGACCGCGACCTTCGAGCCTGACACCGACCTGGCGGCAGGCGACTACACCGTGACCGTCCCGGAAACCGTTGCCAACGTCTACAGCAATACCACCGGTTACGAGGCAGTGGGTACCGTAACCGCGGTGGCTGGCGACAGCTCCGGTCCTACCGCTACCTTCAGCATCACTAACGGTGCGACCGATGTGGCACTCACCACACCGCTGCAGCTGAGCTCCGATGAGCTGCTGGACATCAATACCCTGCGTATTGCCTCCACCCCCAGCGTGGGCGACCTGCCGGGCGTGATGTTCATGGGGCAGGATGCCAGTGGTAACTATCTCTACCAGTTCGACCTTACCGAGTCGCTGCAGCTGAATAGCACCTACAGCTACACCATCAGCGGCATCAGCGACCTGTCCGGTAACGCCAGCTCAGACCTGACCGGCACCTTTACCACGGTGGGCGCTGCCGACGGTATCGACTCCACGGGTACGGCAGATACCATTGCCGCCCAGACCGAGGTGCTCGAGCTCTTTGGTCAGTGGGTACAGGCCATGAACGATGGCAACCTGACCCTGCTGAAGAGCCTGATGACCTCCACCTTCGTGATGGAGTACAACCTCAACTATGGCGAATTCATGGAGGAGGATGTCAACCGCAACGGTCGCCTCAGCCTGAAAGAGTTCATGAGCCTGATGGAGATGGCCACCACCATGTGGGCGAACTGCAGCGTTGAGCTGAGTGCAGCCCTGGCCACGGATGACACCGGCGCGGCCACTACCATCAATGTGGTGGATGCGGATAATGCTAACTTCGCCTTCAACTTCACGGCCGCGACCACCAACACCAGTAAAGAGTGTAGTGATGCGATGCCGGAAGACACCTTCTACGTTAGCGTCAAGCACCTCAACGGCGCCTGGAAGGTTTCGCGTCTCTCCGAGGGGACCGACCACCGTGGTACCGCCCTGGTGTCCCTCGACCTGCTCGATGTGAAGATGTATGAAAATGGCAATACCGATCCTGTGACCAATGGCTCGACCCTTGCCGCTATCCCGAGTGACATGGACCCGCTGACCTTCAAGTGGGAGCATGCCACCGGCGTTCAGAGCTACATCTTCATGATTGCCAACACCCGTGACCCGGAAGAGCTGGGCTTTGCGATGATCATCAATAAGGCCAACCTGGATACCGTGACCGGTACTGACGGCGTGAGCCGCCTGACCTTCACCATTCCGGAGGCCCAGGGCCTGCCCAACGGCGCCGTTGATATCTCCGACTATTTCGGCTTCAAGACCCAGGATGAAATGGGCAACTACGTCGACTGGGGTATCGAGCGCGAAGGTGAGGAGTTCATTTGGGAGATTATCGGTCTGGGCAGCAAGCTCTCTGCCGACTTCCTGCCCGACACCAACGGTGACGTCAATGTGAGCGTCAAAGAGATGGTTCGCGATATCTCTGCCGTCAGCGCCGTCAAGCGCGTCAAGAACCCCGGTGTACGCAAGGATATCGGTGTCACCGTTGCGGCCGATGACGGTAACACCGTGGGTGCGCTGACCTTCAGCGAGTGGATCGGCGGTTACGATGCCGATAACGCGAACAGCATCACCATCACCGTAACCTCCCCGAATGGCGCGACTGCCGCGGCTAACGGCGGTTGGCTCTATCTGAACAGTGAGAGCGGCTGGGACGATCAGCCGCTGAGCTTTACCGATAACGGTGACGGTACTGCCACGGCTACCGCTACGGTGAACCTGTTCCAGGGCTGGAACTGGGTTGATGTGAACGACGGTGCCGACCTCTATCGCGGCTTCAGCGTCAAGACCACCGGTGGTATCCCGCCGGCAATCGAAGTGCTCTCCGTGACCGACCAGGCCAGTAACGCCATCGACCTCGGTGCGTGGAATCATGCCGATGCCCTGACCGCAAGTTCATTCACCGCACAGTTTACGGTTGATCTGAATAACGCCGACATCAGTGCGATTATGAACTCAACCAGCGGTTGGTTTAGTATCAACCTGTGGCTCAACAATGAGTCGGGTGCCTACGTCAACGACTACTGGGATCCGACCATGGGTGCCAGCCAGAACGGTTACATCACGGTTGACCCGAACTACGACACTATTAATGGTCTTGGTCTGATTACCATCACCGGTGTGCCGCTCTACCAGGGTGATAACTGGATTAGCGTCAACTTCGATGGTAGCGATGGTGGCAACACCTACCTCTGGACCGGTTCGAACTTCGGTATCTACACCGAGGCCGGTCAGACCTATGTGCCGCCAGTTAGCATCACCTCTGTTGCTACTACTGAGGGTGCCGCTACCTCTACCGGTGACTGGGGCATGGGTTCCGACTGGAATGCTACCGATGTCACTACTGCCACCAGTGTGATCACCGTCAGTGGTGAATTGGATGGCAGCACCAGCGGCTGGTACTACCACAGTGCTGATGGCATCTGGAGTGATTCTGTTAACTTCACCGCAACTGGTGGGGTATTCAGCTTCGATATCACCCTCTACGAGGGCTGGAACTGGATTTCCATCGAGGACGGCAACGGTAACTGGTACGGCCTCAACATCTACACCGATAACGGCCAGAGCGTGCCGAAGCCGGTCATTACCAAAGTCAACACAACTGATGTTGTAGCTGACAACTATGGCTGGATTGCTCCGGTATCGATTGATAGCTGTACCGCTACCATCACCGGTACCGCACCGGCTAATAGCACCAGCATGTGGGCTGACTGGAACGGCTCCGATAGCACCGGTTACTACTGGGAGAATCAGGAGCTCCTCCTGCCCGGTGGCGGTGTTGCCGGTGTTGACCCGGATCAGCAGTTCTCTGTCACCTTCCCCGTCGTTGGTGGTACAGGCAGCTACAACTGGGTGAACATCTGGGATGATGCCAACATGACCAGTGTCGGTATCGAGCTTCAGACCACCGATACCACCTGTGCCTATGTCGCTCCCATGCTGACCGTCGATAGCATCACCGACGCCAACAATGTGGCGCTCACAAGCGATGGCTGGGAGTACGGCTACTCAGATGCCACCTACGGCATCATGCCGGTGACTACACCCACCGTAATCATCTCGGGTACCAGCACCGTTCCCGGTCGCAACATCAAGATCAGTAGCGGTGTCTGCGGCGGTAGCGAGGAGATCGTTGCGGTAGCCGATACGGTTGCTAATGCCAGTGGCACCTACGACTGGCATACCACCGTCGACCTGCACGACAGCGACCCGGCTACCTATGACCCGATGTATGGCTACTACGACTCTCAGTGGTTCGACATCAGCGATGGTAACAACTGGCTCAGCGTCACTATTGCCAGTGATAGCAATTCCCCGGCATACGCGCCGATCAGCCTCACGGTACCGGCGGGTGTTACCGACAATAGCTGGTCGGGTAGCTGTGCCTACAGCGACTGGGATGCCGGTACCGCCACTACCGTGACTATCAGCGGCACCACTTCCGGTTCCGATGGCTGGGGCGAGTACTGGACCGGTAATAGCTGGGGCAACTTCGAGATCGTGGGTGGGGCATTCAGCTTCGATGTCAGCCTCTACAACGGTTACAACTACGTCTCGGTCAACGATGCGGACTGGAACTGGTATAACGTCAATATCACTACCGCCAACGGCATCATGCCGCCTCAGTATGTGACCATCACCTCGCCGACACACGGTGCCACCGGTCTGTCCGGTACCCAGACCGTAACCGGTTCGGTGGATATCGCCAACTTCGTTGCAGACAGTGTCTGGGCCAGTGTGGAGTACTTCGACCCGACCACCGGTATGTGGGAGTACGGCTACTTCGACTCCTCCCTGACCGCACCGAACCAGTGGGGCGACATGCCGATGAGTTACGATGCGGGCACTGGTGACTTCAGCTTAAGCGGAGACTTGCCGGTTGGCGCCGAGGATGTCCGTGTCAGCGTCGATGCCTGTGGTATGGATGGCTGTCATGGTCACACCATCTACGTCAACAGCACCAGCGACTGGAATACTGAGTCCTTCTACAAGCCGGGCGCCAGTACTGCCGACAAGGCGGCTGCTGAGCGTGAGCGTAGCTCCAAGCGCCGTGCCCACAAGGCATACAAGCGTGCGGAAGCCCGCCGCGCGAAGTAACACTCCTTTCCAGGAGTGATAAAGGAGGGGGCGGTGTGAACCGCCCCCTTTTTTTTCTGTCGAATTGAGACAGGGTAAGCATTATGTTGAATCGAACTGAGACAGAGTAAGCGCTATGTTGAAACCAAGACTGTTCATATTACTACTTCTCGCACTCTTCTCCCTGAACTGCGCCGCGGTACAGACCGCCAAGCCCCAGGGGCCGTTGAGCATTACCATCGAACCGCAGGGTGATACCGGAGGCGAGGTCGTCAGCTTCGTGGTGACGGTCACTAGCCGGGTCTCCGGCAACAACCTGCGGGTGATGCTACAGCCGCCCGCGGACATGGAGCTGCTGGAGGGTGAGCTGATGTGGCAGGGGGCAATTACCGCCGGTGAGCCGTTAGAGTTGTCCTATAGCGGCCGCTTCTCTACCACGCACGAAAACCGTATAGCCGCCATTGCCGTGCTGAACCTTGGCGCTGGCGGCAGCTTCTCGCAGCGGGCCAGTTTTGCCTTTGGGGTGATGGCCGCTGGTGTCGTGACCAATAAGGCCGGAAGGCCTCTGGGCCGTGAGGTGGAGCACAACGGTCGCCGCCTGCAGGTGGTGCCGCTGCAGCAGTAGTCCCATGAATTACTACCTTCGTCTTCTCTTCTGCAGCCTCTGGCTGCTGGCCCTTGGCGGCTGTTCCAGCAGCTCGTCCGATGGTTCCGTACAGGTCGGCATCGGCGGCAGCGTCAATGGTCTGGACGGCAGCGGTCTGGTGCTGCAGCTCAACGCCGCTGATGACCTGACAGTGGATGCGGACGGAAGCTTTACCTTCTCCAGCAAGGTAACGGAGGGGAGCAGCTACGAGGTCAGCGTGGCCAGCGCGCCTAGCGGGCAGAGCTGTAGCGTCAGTAACGGCAGCGGCACCGCAGGGAGTGTGGACGTGACCGACGTTCAGGTCACCTGCCTCCCCACGACGCTGCTGTCGGGTAAGGTCGAGTACCAGGACCGCCAATATGCCAGCAACGGTTTTACCGGGCTCGAGCCCTACAAGCCGGTACGCCATGCGCTGATCGAACTGCTCGATGCCGAGGGGAACCTGCTGCAGAGCACGGCCAGTGACGGCAACGGCAACTACCAGTTTGCCGAGACGGCGGTGGGCGACTACACGCTCTATATCTATGCCGAGGCTGCCAGTGACAGCGGTTATCAGGTGGCGGTCAAGAGCCAGAGGGGATACCTCTATGCTGTTTCGCAGGCCGTGACTCTCACGCTCGACAGCACGGTGGCCAATGTACGAATAGACCGTGCCAGTAAGATGGCGGGGGCCTACAATATCTATGATGTCTATATCACAGCTACGGAATTTATCGCCGATATCAGCAACGGCGACCTTTCCCTTCCTGCGCTGAATGCCTTCTGGACCTATAAAGACTCCACCGGCACCTATACCTGTAGCGCCTTGGATAACGGCAGTTGCAGTAATGGGGCAGGGATCTATGTCCTGAGCGACCCGGTCGGGTCAGGCGATACTGACGAGTTCGATGACGATGTGCTGTGGCATGAGTTTGCCCACTTTGTCGAATTCTCCCTCGGCCACTTCGACTCGCCTGGCGGCTACCACACTCTGTCGGCAGACTATCTCGATCTGCGCCTGAGCTGGAGCGAGGGGCACGGCAACTACTTTCAGGCGGCGTTGAAGAAATGGTTGCTGGATAACAACCTTCTTGCACGCCTTTCTACGCCATCATTCGTTGCTAGTAGCTACTACATCGACAATGTGGAGTATGGTGAGCCGCTCGTGATTGATCTTGCCACGGCACCTACGGTTAACTCTGTTGATGGGTCTCCTATATACGTTTACTCAACTAATGAGACGGCCGTGGCCAACCTGCTATGGCAGTTCAATCAACAGCCGGATCTGGGAGCGGTAGCGGTGTGGGATGTGTTGTCGAACTCTATGACCTCCAACACCACTGCCGACACCCTGGAGTCGTTCTGGGACGGCATGCTGACTCTACCCCAGCGCACCCCCAGTAAAGAGTACCAGTGGCAGGCTATCCTGGCTGGGCGTGAGGTCTACTATAAGCGCGATAGCTTTGAGGTGGACGACACCCTGGCCGATGCGGTGGCGCGGGACTGTAGCGTGGCAGCGGGGGCGACTTATCCGCTGACCTGCGTCGACGCCGAAGAGCACTACCTGTATCAGAGGCCAGTGGATGGGCTAGAGCAGCAGGACAGCGACTACATTGCCCTTAACCTCTCGGCCAATGTGACCTACCGAATCTACAGCCACAACCTGCGTAACGGCGGCGATACGGTAATCGGGCTTTATGATGCTTCAGGGAATGTGTTGCAGGAGCTAGACCCTGATACAGGGTTAATGGTCGACTTAATAAACGACGACGCTGCCGACTGCGGCAGCTGCCAGCCTTCCCTGCACAACGGCACCCATTTCAGTTCAGAGTTGACCTACACACCCACTGTAGACGAGACGGTCTACCTGCAGGTAGTGACCACTAACTACGTCTACAACAACGTCTCTATCTACGGCTACATCGGCCGCTACGGTACCTACTCGCTCAGCGTCGAGGCCACGGCAGGGCCTTAGCGTTTCCGCCTAGGCGAAGCGCATGGAGAGGTCCACCGCGCGCAGGTGCTTGGTCAGCTCTCCCACCGAGATGTAGTCCACCCCGGTCTCGGCGATGGTACGGATGGTCTCCAGGTTGACGTTGCCGGAGGCCTCCAGCTTCGCCTTTCCCTCGTTTAACGCAACCGCTTCGCGCAGGGTCGCGGGCGGCATGTTGTCCAGCAGCAGGATATCGGCACCGGCCTGCAGTGCCTGTGCCACCTCATCCAGGTTCTCCACCTCCACTTCGACCGGGATACCGGCCGGGGCGGTCTCTCGCGCCTTTGCTACCGCGGCGGCGATGGAGCCGGCGGCGAGGATGTGGTTCTCCTTGATCAACACCCCGTCGTAGAGGCCGATGCGGTGGTTGTGGCAACCGCCGCAGCTGACGGCGTACTTCTGTGCCCGCCGCAGGCCGGGAATGGTCTTGCGGGTATCGAGCACCCTGACCCCGGTGCCGGCCACCGCCGCGGCGTAGCGCGAGGCGAAGGTGGCGGTGCCGCTGAGGCTCTGCAGGAAGTTGAGCGCGCTACGCTCGCCGGTGAGCAGCGCCCGGGAGGGGCCGCGGAGGGTGCAGAGCAGCTGGTTGGACGTTACACGGTCGCCGTCAGCCACCTGCCACTCAATCTCAATACTACTATCGAGCTGGGCGAAGACCTGATTGACCCACTCGGTGCCGCAGAGCACCGCCTCCTCGCGGCTGATGATGGTCGCCTCGGAGCGGGCCTGCTCGGGGATCAGGGCGGCGGTGAGGTCACCACCGCCGATGTCCTCGGCCAGGGCCGCGGCCACCTGGGCGGCGATCTCCTCGAGGGGGATAGGGTTGCTGACGCTCACGGCTTAGAGGATCTCCAGCAGCTCAACCTCGAAGATCAGGGTGGCGTTGGGGGGAATCACGCCGCCGGCGCCGCGGGTACCGTAGCCCAGCTCGGCGGGGATGGTCAGCTTGCGGGTGCCGCCGATCTTCATGCCCTGAACGCCTTCGTCCCAGCCACGGATCACCATGCCGGCGCCCAGCTTGAAGCGGAAGGGATCGTTACGATCCTTGCTGGAGTCGAACTTGCTGCCATCCTCCAGCCAGCCGGTGTAGTGCACGGAGACCTGCTGGCCCGCGCTGGCCTCGGCGCCGTCGCCGACGATGCTGTCTTCATACTTCAGGCCGGAATCGGTGGTGATCTCGCTCATGATTGTCTCTCCATAATTAAAGCGGCCCACGCAGCGGTGGGCCGGAATAAACAGTGGTGGTTAATATCGCATGAAACCGTTCAGGTTTCGAGGGGGGTTCGCGCCGGGGGCGGCGCTCCTACAGGTAGGAGGCCCGCCCTCGGGCCGAACACTATTTCCCGTTGAAATAGTCCCGCGTCAGCTTGAATACCACCGGGCTCAGCAGCAGCAGCGCCAGCAGGTTGGGCAGGGCCATCAGCGCATTAAGGGTGTCGGCCACCAGCCAGATGAATTTCAGGTCCATGCCCGCCCCGATGGGGATGGCGATGATCCAGAGGAGTCGGAAGGGGACGATGGCCCTGACGCCGAACAGGTACTCCACGCACTTCTCGCCGTAGAAGCTCCAGCCGAGCAGGGTGGTGAAGGCGAAGATCGCAAGGCCGAAGGTCACCACGTAGTTGCCGATACCCGGCAGGGCGGCCTCGAAGGCGAGGGCGGTGAGCGGTCCGCCGTTCTCGCCGCCGCTCCACACCCCGGTGACGACGATGGCCAGTCCGGTGATGGAGCAGATGACCAGGGTATCGATGAAGGTGCCGAGCATGGCGATGGTGCCCTGGCGTACCGGGCTGCTGGTTCGGGCGGCGGCGTGGGCGATGGGGGCACTGCCCAGGCCCGCCTCGTTGGAGAAGATGCCGCGCGCCACGCCGAAGCGGATCGCCGCCCATACCGCGGCGCCAGCAAAGCCGCCGGTGGCCGCCACCGGGGTGAAGGCGTGTTTGACGATAAGGGCGATGGCATCGGGGATGGCGCCGAGATTGAGTACCAGCACCACCAGTCCGGCGATGATGTAGCCGATTGCCATCAACGGCACCAGCACGGTGGCGACGGTGGCGATGCGGCGGATACCGCCAATCAGCACCAGTGCGGCCAGTACCGCCATGGTGATGCCGGTGGCGGTGGTGGAGATGGCGAAGCTGCTGTGCAGCGCGTCGGCCACCGAGTGGGCCTGGATGGTGTTGCCGATACCGAAGCCGGCGATGGCGCCGAACACGGCGAAGGCGGTGCCGAGCCAGGCCCAGTGGGACTTGAGGCCGTTCTTGATATAGAACATGGGGCCGCCGATGTGGTCGCCGTTGGCGTCGGTCTCACGGTAGTGGACCGCCAGCACCGCCTCGGCATACTTGGTGGCCATGCCCACCAGGGCGGTGCACCACATCCAGAACAGGGCGCCGGGGCCGCCCATGGCGATGGCGGTGGCGACACCGGCGATGTTGCCGGTACCGACGGTGGCGGAGAGGGAGGTCATTAGCGCGCGGAACGGGGGAATATCACCCTCTTCCTCGGACTTGCGCCCGGCCCACAGCATACGAAAGCCGTAACCGATGCGCTGCAGCGGCATCGCCTTGAGACCCGCCATCAGGTAGAGGCCGGTGCCGAGGATCAGCACCAGCATTGCCGGGCCCCAGACGATTGAGTTGAGTTGCCCTATAAGGCTGCTAATGGTCTCCATTCTTTCCCCTTTGTTGGTTATTCGTTATCGGTATTGGCGGATTATCAGGGTCTCGCCACGCTGGGTAAACTCCAGCTGTTTCAGTACGCTCATCCCCAGCAGGATAGTCTCACCCTCCATGCTGGGGTTGATGCTGGCGCGTACCCGCTGCAGCTGCAGCCCCCCCAGCCCGACGTTCTCCAGCAGGGTGGCGTAGGCCTTAACGGTACCGTTGGCGGTCTCGTAATACCTGGGGCTGCCCCGCTGCAGCCCTACGCGCTGTGCCACACCGGCGGGTATCACCACATCGCTGGCGCCGGTGTCGAGCATGAACTCCACCGGTTTGCCGTTGACGGTGCCGGAGGCGAGGTAGTGGCCGTAGCGATTGCGTTGCAGCCGCACCTCGGTGACATCGCCCCCCTGGAGAGCGGCCAGCTGCTGGTTGGGATTGCGCTGCTGCTCCAGCACGTCGCCGAACAGCAGGCTGAGCAGCCCCAATGCAACGGCCCAGGCGGCAATCATCATGCCGCGGCCGATGCGGCGGGTTTCATCTGGCGAACTCATCGCGGCAGTATATCGTTTTTTGGGTTAACACAGGCGGGCCGTTGGTGTAACTTCTCTCTACCGGACAACAAACAGCCCGCACAACAACTAGAGAACACCGTGTCTGACATTCTCCGTCCATTTTTGGACAGTATCCGCGATCTTCTGCCCATTATCCTGGTGATTGGCTTTTTCCAGCTGGTGGTGCTGCAGCAGCCTATCCCCAACCTGGGCAAGCTGCTCTACGGCACCTTTATGGTGGTGATGGGGCTGACCCTGTTCGTGCGCGGCCTGGAGATGGGACTGTTCCCCATTGGCGAGAGCATGGCCTTCGACTTTGCCCGCAAGGGTAGCGTCTTCTGGGTACTGGCCTTCGCCTTTGCCCTCGGCTTCGGTACCACCGTGGCCGAGCCCGCCCTGATCGCGGTATCGGCCGAGGCGGCCAAGGTGGCGGCATCCGGCGGCATGATTGAGGCGAGCGATGCGGCTCAGGAGAGCTATGCCACCGGCCTGCGTTATACCGTGGCGCTGTCGGTGGGCTTTGCTATCGTGCTGGGGGTGTTCCGCATCCTCAAGGGGTGGCCGATCCAGTACTTCATCATCGGCGGTTACATCGGTGTGGTGTTGATGACCGCCATCGCCCCCAAGGAGATCATCGGTATCGCCTATGACTCGGGCGGTGTTACCACCTCCACCATTACCGTGCCGCTGGTCACCGCCCTCGGCGTGGGGCTGGCCTCCAGTATCAAGGGGCGTAACCCGATGACCGACGGTTTTGGTCTTATCGCCTTCGCCTCGCTGACACCGATGATCTTCGTCATGGGCTACGGGATGGTGATCTGATGGAAGACCTGCAGCTCATCCTCGAAACCATTCTCTTTACGGTACTCGACGTACTACCTATTGCCGGTATCCTGTTCGGTTTCCAGCTCTTCGTTATCCGCCGTCCGGTGCCTCACCTCAAGCGGGTGCTGGCCGGTTTCGGCTATGTACTGGTGGGACTGTCGCTGTTCCTTATCGGTCTGGAGGAGGCGCTGTTTCCGCTGGGGCAGCTAATGGCCGAGCAGCTCACCGACCCCGCCTTTATCCTCGGCGATGGGGTGATGCGGGCGCTGCAGTGGGACGACTACTGGTGGGTCTATATCTTCGCCTTTGCCATCGGCTTCTCTACCACCGTGGCCGAGCCCTCGCTGATCGCCGTGGCGATCAAGGCGCAGGAGGTCTCCGGTGGCGCCATCAGCGTATGGGGGCTGCGTACCGCGGTGGCCATCGGTGTGGCCATCGGCATCGCCCTGGGCACCTACCGCATCGTTAGCGGTACGCCGTTGCACTACTACATCATCGTCGGTTACATCGTCGTCATCATCCAGACCGTTTACGCCCCCAAGATGATCATCGCCCTGGCCTACGATTCGGGCGGCGTGACCACCTCCACCGTTACCGTGCCGCTGGTCACCGCCCTTGGGCTGGGGCTGGCCAGCACCGTGCCGGGACGCAGCCCGATGCTGGATGGCTTCGGGCTTATCGCCTTTGCCAGTCTGTTTCCGATTATGTCGGTGATGGGTTATGCCCAACTTAGTCAGTGGAGAGCCCGCCGCGCGATGCGGCGGGAGAACTCGGGAGAGTAGCTATGCACTTTAAACTGTTGATTGCCCTGGTCGAGGACCACAAAACCGATGCGGTGCTCGATGCCGCACGCGAGGCCGGCGCCACCGGTGCCACGGTGCTGAACCAGGCGCGGGGCGAGGGGATTAAGAAGAGCAAGACCTTCTTCGGCCTGTCGCTGGAGACCCAGCGCGACATGGTGATGTTCCTGGTGGAGGAGCACATGAGCCGCAAGATACTGGAGAAGATCGCCGAGGTGGGGGAGTTCGACGCCAAGCCGGGTACTGGTATCGCCTTTCAGATCGATGTGGAGGATGCGGTCGGTGTCATCCACCAGGTAAAAGAATTGACCCACGTAGTGGAGGAGGAGATTTAACATGACAGACAGAAGAGTGGTGCGCGTGCGCGACGTAATGAAGACCAAGTTCGATATGGTCGACGGCATGACCACCGTGGCCGATGCGCTGAAGCAGATGAAGCATGTGGAGACCAAGACCCTGCTTATCGACAAGCGCCACGACGACGACGAGTACGGCATGCTGCTGATCTCCGACATCGCCCGCAAGGTACTGGCGGTGGACCGCGCCCCCGAGCGGGTGAACGTCTACGAGGTGATGGCCAAGCCGGTGGTCACCGTCGACCCCGACATGGACATCCGCTACTGCGCCCGCCTGTTCGACCGCTTCGGCCTGTCGCGCTGCCCGGTGGTGGACAGCGGCCATGTGGTCGGCATCATCAGCTTTACCGACATGGTGCTGCGCGGCCTGGTCAACGGTCTGAAGTGATACGGGTCGACCCCGACTCCGGGCTGCTGCAGGGGGCGCGCTACCACGCCTCGCCCAACTGTGATCAGCGTCCTGAGGGGAAGCCGCCCAGCCTGCTGGTGATCCACGGCATCAGCCTGCCCCCCGGCGAATACGGCGGGCCATGGATCGATGCCCTCTTTACCAATACCCTCGACCCGCAGGCCCACCCCTATTTCGCCGAGGTCCATGAGTTACGTGTCTCCTCCCACCTGCTGATCCGCCGCGACGGCGAGCTGGTGCAGTATGTGCCGCTGCAGCAACGGGCATGGCATGCGGGCCTCTCCTCCTACTGTGGCCGTGAGCGCTGTAACGACTTCTCCATCGGTATCGAGCTGGAGGGGACGGATGAGGAGCCCTACGAGGCAGCGCAGTACCAGTGCCTCGCCGAGGTCATCGCCGCCCTGCTGCAGGCCTACCCCTCCCTCAGCCCGGAGCGTATCGTCGGCCATAGCGACATCGCCCCCGGCCGCAAGAGCGACCCCGGCCCCCATTTCGACTGGCAGGGGTTCCAGCAGCAGCTGGCCGCACAACTGCTTGAAAAGCCCTCGGCGAGTGTAGACACTTAGCCCATGGCCCTTATCGCTATCCTCTTCAGTCTGGTGTTTGAACGCCTCCTCGGCTCGATGGAGGAGTTACGTCGCTTCGACTGGTTCCATGGCTATTACCGTTGGGTGCACTCCTATACCCGCCGCTACCCGTTGCTGAACGGTCCCCTGGGTATGGTGCTGCTGCTGTTGCCGTTGATCGTCCCGGTGGCGCTGCTCCACTACTACCTTAGTGGTCTGTGGATTGTCTTCGGCCTCGCCTTCTCTATCCTGCTGCTGCTCTACTGCTTCGGCCCGCGCGACCTGGAGGCAGAGGTGGAGGCCTTTGTCGATGCCCGTGCCCGCGATGACGAGGAGTCGGCCTGCTGGCATGCCGCAGAGCTGCTGGGGGGCGAGGAGGTGACGAGCTCGGCGGCGGTGACCAAGCAGATCATGGAGAACATCTTCGTCGAGGCCAACGAACGGCTCATCGCCATCGCCTTCTGGTTCGTGCTGTTGGGGCCGGGTGGGGCGCTGCTCTACCGCCTCAGCTCTCAGCTACCGCCGCAGCAGGAGGCAACGGAGGACGGCCTCTACGAGGCGGGAGTGCGGCTGAATCGGCTGCTCGCCTGGCTGCCTGCTCGCCTCTGTGCGGTCGGCTACGCCCTTGCCGGCAGCTTTGTCGAGGCGATCCAGGGCTGGCGTGAGGCCGATGGCGGCTGGGCCGAGAGCAGCCGCCAGGTGCTTGTCGCCAGCGGCTTCGGGGCACTGCGGCTCGAGCCGCAGGAGCTGGAACTCGATAGCCGCGCCTGTGAACCGGTGGTGGAGAGCATGGCCCTGGTGCGCCGCGCCGTGATGGTGTTTCTCTCCCTCATCGCCCTCTCCACCCTGGCCGGGTGGATGGGGTAATGGCCTCCTAAACCCGGTATTATCTCCCCCTTCCTGTTTTGAGAAAGCTCGATGCGTGAACTGATCTTGGGTGGTGCCCGCTCGGGCAAGAGCGCCCTGGCCGAACAGTATGCCGCCGACAGCGGCCTGGAGGTTGTCTACCTTGCCACTGCCGAGGCGGGGGACGAGGAGATGGCGGCGCGCATCGCCCACCACCAGGAGAGGCGCCCTGGTCATTGGCTCGCTATCGAAGAGCCGCTATGCCTTGCCGCGACGCTGCAGCAGCAGGCCGCCGCGGGTCGCTGCCTGCTGGTCGACTGCCTCACCCTGTGGTTGAGCAACCTGCTGGCGGCGGGCGAGGAGGTGTTCGAGCGCGAGCGCGACGCCCTGCTGCAGTTGCTGCCGCAATTGCCGGGACGGATTATCTTCGTCAGCAACGAGGTGGGGCTGGGTATCGTCCCCATGGGGGAGCTGACACGACGATTTTGTGACGAGATCGGCCGGCTGCACCAGGCCGTCGCCGCGCAGTGCGAGCGGGTGACCTTCGTTACCGCCGGGCTGCCGATGATTTTAAAAGGTAAGAGTGAATGAGTATTGAGTGGGTACACGGTGAAGTCGCCGCGATCAATGTGGATGCCGCTACTGCTGCTGAGGCGCGGCAGGGGCAGCTGACCAAGCCGCCTGGCTCGCTGGGGCGCCTGGAGAGGCTTGCTGTGCGCCAGATCGGAAGAGCACACGTCTGAACTCCAGTC
>JBNKUL010000056.1:0-23783 GCA_050298555.1 Thiohalomonadaceae bacterium | reverse complement strand
GTAATTATTGGGGTAATTGTTCTCAAACACCGCCTTAAAGCGCGTCAGGTAGTCCGGCCCATCGACCTTGATGCTATCGCTACTACCGGCATCGATGTCAGCATTACGCTGTTTGATTCGACGTATCAGCTCGTCGTCACTTGCCGTCAGCATAACGTTGGCAAAGCGAATACCCGCCCCCGTCATGAACTGCTCCAGTTGTTCGACAGCGTCACGGGACATCAGGCAACCCATCTCGATAACGACCTGTGCGGTGTCCATCCCCTGCAACGCCTTCATCATCTCCTCAACGATCTGTCCGCCGAGGCGATGAAAGTCTTGCAGCGACGGGTCGGGGACGACCGAGGTAATGATCTCATCGACGGCCAACACGGCATGGCCTGGAAGCGCGCGTGACACCATGCTCTTGCCGCTACACGGCAGGCCATAGAGCAGCAGTGCGAACTTAATACTCACAGGGTCCTCGCATTCGCCCAGTTGGTCGTAAACTGCTCGATACGCTCCTGCACGATAATATCGTCAACCGTGATCAGCTCCTTGGACTCGGAGTGGGTGCCATACGCCTCGTCCTCATCGAAGTACAACTCCACCAGCAACGCATCGTCCTGCACCAGGTAGTCCTTCTCCTTAAACTCGAAGTCGACCATCGACTGCTCGATGCACTTGGTTTCGATCCCCAGGCCGTTCTGGTAGGCCATCTGTTTTCGGGTGTTGTCCCGATTTTTGTCGTTCACAATAAACAGGCGCTTTATCTTCACGCCGCGCTTCATTAGCGCTACCTGTGTATCCATATACTCCGTGTCGCTCTTGTCTTCCCAGTACTCCGGTATGTAGCTGACACACTTCAGGTTGTCCTGCGTCGTCCGGATCCCCTGCGCCCCGAAGGTGTTGGCATGGGAGGGGTAGGTGCGCTCCGTCTGTACAAACAGGTCGCGATTCTGGGTGAGCAGGTTTTTCAGTCGCCGAGAGATCAGGCTGACAAAATAGGGGTGCTTCACCTCAGCCAGGGTCGCATCGAGATGCTGACCATGGTGTATCAACTCCACCTTGCTCGAGAGTGCCGCCAGGCGGGTTTTGGCGTTTTTCAGCTCAACCTCCAGCTTGTCCATCGCCGACTGCGTCTCATCAACGGAGTGGTTGTAGGAGTGTTTGTAATCGATAAACTCCACCAGCAGGAAGCTAAGGATATAGAGGATAAATTTCTCGCCAAACGACATGGCATCCATGGCCTCAAAAATAGCCGAACTGCCCGTCGCCTTCTCCTCGATATAGCCAAACAGATAGGGGGTGATCACAATCGCCAAATCGATAATGGGTGTCGGTATTCTTGGTATTTTCATCAATCTTCTCAAACAAAATTATTGTGTGTTATTGGCTATCACTCCCTGATGGCAAAAGTTTGCGGATAGTAGCACAAAAAGCAGGACTCACTGCCTGGCGGCAGCGGAAATGTCACCGCAACCGAAGCTTTAATTTAACAGCGTTCGTTTATTCGAGGTGCGTCTCGTCAACCACCCTGTTACGCCCCTGTTCCTTGGCAAGATAGAGGCAGTCATCGGCACGCTTGCTGATGCTGTCCTCCGTGTCGCCAGGCCGATAGCAGGCCACACCAAAGCTGCCGCTCTTGTTCCCCACCTCGCTAAAGGCAAACTCGGAAATGGCCTTACGCAGCTTCTCGGCATGCTGCCGTGCCTGTGACAGGTCGGTATTGGGGGCAATAATCAGGAACTCCTCTCCGCCCCAGCGTCCCAGGTGGTCGCTCTCACGTACCCCCGCGCGCAGCAGGGCGGCCAGTTCCTGCAGCACCAGATCACCGACCTGGTGTCCATAGGTATCGTTCACCGCCTTGAAGTGATCGAGGTCGAGCATGATCACCGAAAGCGGTAACTGGTAGCGGTAAGCCTTGCTCATCTCCAGTGCAAACAGTTCATCCAGCTTGGTGCGGTTGTAGAGCTGGGTCAGCTTGTCGGTAATAGAGAGCTGTTCAATCTTCTTATAGTCCTGCTCCAGCTTCTCAGATAACAGGTTAAACCAGCCGACCATCTCTCCCAGCTCATCATCACTGTTGCGGCTAAGGCGTGCGGAAAAGTCCGGCGTCTCCTGGGCAATACTTTTTAGCGCCCGGTTCACCTCTGCCAGGCTGCGCCGGGTGGAGAGGGAAAGGGTGAAGGAGATCGTCGTGATCAGCACCACCAGCAACACCCCCATTGCCACACCGACCCACAACAAGCGGGTAAAGCGCTGATTGGTCTCGTCCACCTGCAGCGTGAGACGCTGTTGCACCGTTTCGGTCATCGCCTCGAAGGCGCCGACGGTCTTGCCATGGTTGCGCTCGACATTACCGATCAGCTGCTCCATTTTCACTGAAGCCGTATCGCCGTCGAGCATGGCCATGGAGAGTGCATGGGCATTGTTGTAGTAAGAGCTAAACAGTGCGCGCAGTGCGACGATCTCCTGTGCCGACACCAGATCGGGATAGGCCGACAACTGATCCAGGTTGGCCATAATTTCATCGTGTTGGGTACGGGTATCAATCACCCAGTCGCGCTCGCCCGCCAACACCGCATCCTTGAGGTTGTCCGCCAGCGAGGTAAACAGCATCACATTCCTGCTCACCAGCTGTAATACCGGTAAATAGCTGTCTCGCACCTGCTCTATTGTGGTGCGACTCTGTTGGTGTTCGCTATAGGAGTAGACCAGATAGACGCTGTAGAGCAGCAAGCCGAGAAACGGTGCCACCAGCATCTTCTGAAATATGGTCAAGTTCGTCCTGGGCAGTATCATGCCGCTTTTACATCCCGTATAATTCCGCGCAAACAATAGTAATAGCAATCGGGTCACAGATGAACCGTAGAGGGATAGCAAGAGTGTGGCATCTTGCAGCATTGCAGCTTGCTTTGCTGTTGCTGCTGCCTGCAAGCTCCTTCGCCCTCGAACTCTCCGACAAACTCATCCTCAACGGCTTCTATACCCTGGAGGCGAGCCAGAGCGTCGGCGCCGACAGCGCCTTCCCCGGCGCGACCAGTCCACTGCTACTGGAGGATGGGAAAACCGTTGTCGATAACTCCCTGCTGGGGCTGCAGCTCGACTATCTGGCGACTGACAATCTTGGCGTTACGATCCAGGGAGTAATCGGCAGGGATGACGAGGGGGAGTACACCCCCTCCGTCGAGTGGGCCTACCTCAGCTACGACCTGGGCAACGACTACCACCTGCGTGGCGGCCTGTTCAAGCCTCCCTTCCTACAGGGAACCGAACTGCGCTACATCGGCTACTCGCGACTCTGGGCACGCCCGCTGCTGCCCACCAACGCCACCGCCGGTTTCGACGAATACCAGGGCGCCGAGCTTATCAAGCGCGCCATTATCGGCGACTACAATCTCACCGTGCAGGGTGCCTACGGCGTTGCCGAACACCGGCAGGAGAATATCGAGAACGACAACGTCAAGGTGCTCTCCACCCTCGTCGGCAAGGGAGAGTCGTGGCTCAAGCTGGCGCTGTTCCACGCCGACTTCGACATCTACCGCGACGACCTGACCACACTACTGCTGGCGAATGGTGAAGTACTGATGGGTAGTGCCGAGGCGGAGTTCTACCTCGGCCGCAGTCGGCTCAACCTCGGCTTTGTCGACAGCGATACGGATGACGCCCCCGACGAGCGCATGGCCTATCTCTCGCTGGGCTACCAGATGGGCAAGCTCACCCCCTACCTGCTCTACCAGTACCACTCCAGGGTCGCAGCCAGCCTGCCGCAGCTTCCACCACCGCCACCACCGGCGCCGCCGCCACCACCTCGCCCGGGTGACCTGGAGCGCAACAGTTACTCAGTGGGAGCGCGCTACGACCTCAGCAACCGCTACGCCATCAAGGCGCAGGCCGAGCGCATCCACACCCGCATCGATAACACCCCGGTTGAGGAGAGCGACGCCACTGTCTACACCGTTATCTTCGAGGGGGTGTTCTGATGCGCCGCCTCCTCGTCACCCTGTCACTACTCTATGCCTGCAGTGCCAGTGCAGAGCTGGCCATCGTGGTGGCGAAAGAGTCGCCGCTGCAATCGCTGCAGAAGAGTGATGCGGCCAACATCTTCCTCGCCAAGACCAACCGCCTGGCCGACGGCAGCCGTATCAAGCCGCTGGAGCTGGACGACGACAACATTAAGGCCGACTTCTACAAACAGGTAACGGGCAAGACGCTGCCACAGATCAACTCCTACTGGACCACCCTCATCTTCACCGGCAAGGGGCGTCCCCCCAGGAGCCTCAAGGAGAGTCGGCGCCTCATCGACCTGCTGAAGAGCGACCCGCAGACCATCACCTACCTGCCCATCGAACAGGTCGATGAATCACTCAAGGTGGTGCTGACCTTCCCGTAGGCCAGGACAGTGCGCGGGCGCTACTTTTCATTAAACAGGTGGATATCGCGTTGCGGGAAAGGAATCGAGATGCCCGCCTCATCGAAGCGCGTCTTGATCGTCTGCAGCAGGTCGGAACGCACCGCCCAGTAGTCGCCACTGGCGACCCAGGGGCGCACCGCAAGGTCGACGCTGCTCTCGCCCAGTTCCGCCACCATCACCACCGGCTTGGGATCGGCGAGTAGCCGTGACTCCTCGAGCAGGATCTCCATCAGCAGCTCTTTGGCCTGCTGGATGTCGTCGCCGTAACCGATGCCGATCACCATGTCGATACGACGCGTGTCGCGGGCCGAGTAGTTGGTGATGGTGTCAGCGAATATCTGTGAGTTTGGCACCGTCAGTTCGCGGTTATCACCGGTGCGCATTTGAGTGTTGAAGACACGTATTGTCTCCACCACACCGGAGACACCGGCCGCCTCGATAAAGTCACCGGCCTTGAACGGCCTGAAGATCAGCAGCATCACACCGGCGGCAAAGTTGGAGAGCTGGTCCTTGAGCGCAAGGCCGACCGCCAGGCCGGCGGTAGCGAAGAGTGCCACCAGCGAGGTGGTCTCCACCCCGAGTTGGCCCAGCGCGGTAATCACCACCGCAATCAACAGGGCGGTATAGAGGATATTGCCGAGGAAGGCGCTCAGCATATTATCAACCTGTGCGCGCACCATCACTCGCCGCACCACGTCCACCAGACCCTTTGCTGCCCAGCGGCCGAGGATAAATATCAGCGCTGCCGTGATGGCATTAATCCCCCATGGCAGCAGATAGCTATTAACCAGGGCGGTGGAATCGTTAAACATCATCTCCATCTCATACCTCAGCAGTAATTGGGGCAGAACGGATGTTTCGTTAATATAGTAGCCAATCAACAGGCTACAGGCCCATTTTTCCCATGAAGATAGTAACCCTGCAGGAGAGCAGCAGCCGCCCGGCGTTCGAGCTGTTTCTGGAGAGCATCTCTGACGAACTCGCCGCGGCCATCTGCAAAAAGCTTCACGCCTATGCGCAGGCCAATGACATCTTCATGAGCAACAGCCTGAAGCTCCTCAAGCCGAAGATATGGGGCTATAAGGGGACCATCTATAAACTGCGTGTCGACTGCGGTAAGGAGTCGGCACGGATCCTCTTCGCCAGGAGTCCAGCCAACGACCTGGCGCTGTTGCATGGTTTTATTAAAAAGACACAGAAGACACCGAAGAAGGATGCGAGGATCGCGATGGCCAATTACGAGCGGGTTAAGGCCAACGCCGCACTGACTCCGCTGCCACTGGACAACTATTCCCTCTAAGTGCAACGCCCCTCTGTTAACGCAACACCCGCTTACATCGCCACCCGCTCACCTGCCGCATAACCGCGGTAGAGCAGCAGCAGCCCGCCCCCCATACCCAGCAACATAATGGTGAAGGTAACCAGACCGCCCACGACAGGGATAAACTGCACCACGCCAACGGCAGCATAGGCGAGCAACACCGCAACGATGCGCCGCGAGCGTGTCGCCGGCTCCCACCGCAGTAGCTGTACCACCCTGCTGGCGATGTAGAGCATGCCCACGAACGAACCGACCAGCAGCGCCACCAGGTAGCAGGCGATTAACACCATTGCGATCCACACCCCGACCACGATACTCATCATGACAACGGCGACAAACGGCACCAGCAGGAGTGCCGCCAAACCGACACCGAGGCTCTTGCCGATCTCATCACCGATTAGACGTGAGCTGCTGTCACTAAAGGCGGGGAACAACAGGTAGAAAATGATCGCGCTCAGGGCCATCGTGGCCAGGGTAAAGAGCGAGGGCATCCCCCGCTGCGAATCAAACTCCGTGTAGATGTAATTGATATTGCCGTTAATGCGCGCATTGGGGTGGATGGTCGCCTCACGCGGACCGTGATAATTCAGGTCCCCCTCAATCACCGCACCGTCGCCAATCTGCAGGGAGTCGGCCCAGATCGTGGCACTACCCACTACATGTCCGGTAACAATGATATTGCCGCCCCCCGCCCGCAGGTCGTGCGCCACATGGGCCGCCATCGTAATGTCACCGCCGCCAAGCAGGGCGTTGCCACCGATAGTGCTCTCAGGTGAAAGCAGGATCTCGCCCCCGGCGAGAATCGCATCATCACCGACCTTTGACTGCACCACCAGCTTGCCCCCCATCGCCCGCAGGTCGTCACGGATCTCCGCCGTGAGGGTCTGCTCACCGCCGAGCAGCAGGGCATCGCCCTGGATCGCACCGTCGATGATTAGCGTCCCCCCTGCGGCGACCATGTCACCCTCGATGGTGGAGGTCGACACCACCGTATCGCCGGCCGTGTAGAGGTCGTCCTGATAGCCCTTGCTCAGGCTAACCCTTTCACCGAACTCCTGCGCCATCAGCGACGCTGAGAGCAGAGTGAGCACAACAGCGGTAATGATCCTCATTGAGTCCATAGTATTTCCCTCGATCCTCGGCTGAGATGGAATAGGGAAAATATAGTTCAAGGAAGCAGAGAGAGTGGCCGAGCGGCGATCGCTCCCCCGTTATTCGGCCTTCGCTTTATCGCTTCGCCTCTCCCTCACCTTCTCCAGCAGGTCGCTCGATAGCAGGCTCGCCACCCTCCAGCCGGCCCTGGGTTCCAGGCTTTTCCCCCCGGCGGTAAAGAAGTGGAGCCGGCCGTGATCGTCAAGGGTAAAGAGCGGGATGGCACGGTTCAGGTAGCGCTCACGAAACTGGGTGTAGCCGAAGTCGGGGCTTAGTGTCGTGATGTGGATCTCGGCCCCCTGACTAAGCAGGGAGGCCAGCATGGCGTGGGTGACCTCTGCGCCGAAGAGTTTCCTGCCGGTAAAGGAGCGGTGCGCGCTCTTCTGCTCATCGGCCTGCCCCTCGTCCGAGCTCTGCAGACGGTAGATGTTGCCGGGGCCAAACTCCTGCTTGAAACGCACGCATGCCAGCGAATTGAGGCTGCTATGGGGGCTGAGCGCCATCAGCTTACCGATGCCAACCAGTTCCATATTGCGATCCGCATGCTCGGAGACAACGCGCCCGAAATAGGTATCAAACCCCTCCATGCGCGCGGCACTGACATTCTCCCAGCCGGTATCGGCCAGCATCACCGGCAGCCCCAGCTTATCCAGCGCCTGCGCGATGGCGCGCGCAACGGGGTTGGCGCCGACGATGAGCACGCCATTGGGTGCCGGCTCCGCCACCTTGAGGAAGCGCGCCAGGGCACCGGCGCTAACCCCCTGTATGAAGACGGTGCCGATAATGACCAGAAAGGTCAGCGGCACCAGCAGACCGGCATCGCGATGGCCCAGCTGCTCCAGGCGCAGGGCAATCAGCGCGGAGACCGCGGCGGCGACGATACCCCGCGGGGCGACCCAGCTGAGCAGCAGGCGTGAGGGCAAGTCGAGGCGGGTGCCGAGGGTGGAGGCCATTACCGCCACGGGGCGGGCCACGAACATAATCACCACCAGCACCCATAGCGCGCCCCAGCCCATCTCCAGCAGCGGCGCCACCTCCAGGCGTGCCGCCAGCACGATGAACAGCATCGCGATCAGCAGCACGCTCAGGCTCTCCTTGAAGATGAGGATCTCCTCAAGGTCCACCCCCTTCATATTGGCCACCATCATCCCCATCAGCGTCACGGCGAGTAGCCCCGACTCGCTGTGCACATAGTTGGAGAGGGCAAACACCGCGAACACCAGGGTCAGGGCAAAGACGTTCTGCAGATAGGGGGGGAGCACGTGGCGACGCAGCAGGGTGGTGAGGAGCAGCGCCCCGGCAACCCCGCCTGCCACACCGGTGGTGAGGGTGGCGACAAAGGCGAAGGAGACCGCCTGACCTGGTTCGCTCGATGCGATGTACTGAAACACCAGCACGGTGAGCAGGGCCCCCAGCGGGTCGAGAATGATCCCCTCCCAGTGCAGCACCTTGGCGATCTCAGACCTGGGGCGCATGGTACGCAGTAGCGGCTTGATCACCGTCGGCCCGGTCACCGTCATCAGCGCCCCGAACAGCAGCGCCAGCTCCCAGGAGAAGCCGACCACATAGTAGGCCGTCACCGCCGCGATCACGCCGGTGAGCACCACCCCCACGGTGAGCAGCCTGATCACCGGCCGGCCGAGCCCCTTGATGTCGTGCAGTTTGAGGGTCAGCCCCCCCTCGAACAGGATCACCGCCACGCCCAGCGAGACGAAGGGGAACAGCAACTCGCCAAACATCTGGTCCGGCTGGATCAGGTGGGTGACAGGACCGGCGATAATGCCGGCGCTCAGCAGGAAGATGATGGCGGGTAGTTTGACCTTCCAGGCCAGCCAGTGGCAGCCGATACCGATAAAGCCGATAGCAGCCAGAAGGAGCTGGTTATGCTCGTGCAAGGCTCTCTCTCCATACAGCAGGTCAGGGTCTGGCCGGCAGGGAATCACGCGGACATTCTGTTTACTCTAGACTAGTCGATTGAATGACAGGCAAAAAGGGGCCGCCGCGTTCTCGGCCCCCAAATAGTTGGGCGTGATCAGTACTCGGCGTCGTGGAAGACGTTTTGCACGTCCTCCACATCGTCGAGCATCTCCAGAAACTTCTCCATCACCGCCACATCGTCGCCACTGATCGGCGTCGTCCCCTTGGGGACGAACTGGATCTCGTCCACCTCGAAATCGATCTCACCGAAGGCGTTTGTGAGAGCCTGCTTCGCCTTGCCATACTCGGTGTGGGGAACGAAGACGGTGAGCTTGCCATCCTCGTTCTCAATGTCGGTGACATCCACATCATCTTCCAGCAGTGCCTCCAGCACGGCCTCCTCGTCACCTTCGAAGACAAAGATCGCCGCGTGGTCGAACATATGGCTCACCGAGCCCTGGGCACCGATCTTCGCCTTGGCCTTGTTAAAGCAGGTGCGTACATCGCCAATGGTGCGGTTGGGGTTGTCGGTCAGGCAGTCGACGATCACCATGCAGCCGCCGGGGCCAAAGCCCTCGTAGCGCGCCGGGAAGTAGTCCTCGCCCGCACCGCCCTTGGCCTTCTCGATCGCCTTGTCGATGACGTGGGTCGGCACCTGGTCCTTCTTCGCGCGCTCGATGAGCCCGCGCAGGGTCAGGTTACCGTTGGGGTCGACACCGCCCGCCTTGGCGGCGACGTAGATCTCACGTCCATATTTGCTGTAGACCTTGGTCTTGGCGGCGGCCGTCTTGGCCATGGACACCTTGCGGTTTTGGTAGGCGCGTCCCATGTGGAGTACTCCGAATCGATGAAATGGCACGGATTATAAGGGTAAAGCGGACCGAGTCATATATCACGGCAGCGGTGTTATGCTAACGCCCATGAAGAGACGGTCACGTTTCACGCTCAACAGTTTGCACGAAAGCCTGCTGCGTCGGTTCGAGGCATTTCGCCTGCGCCTGGCCAACCCCAATGCACTGCTTGAGATCGCCCTGCTCGGTCTGCTCAGCGGCCTCTTTGCCGGTCTCGCCTCGATCGCCTTTCGACTGCTGGTCGAGCACTCACAGGCGGCCTTTCTCTCCGGTCCGCCTGGCAGTTATGAAACCCTCCCGCTCTTCGGCCGCCTGCTGCTGCCCCTCGCCGGTGGCCTGTTGATCGCACTGCTGCTCCACCGCCTGGCCGACGATGATCGCACCGTCGGTGTCCTGCATGTGATGGAGCGCCTCGCCTTCTTCCAGGGGCGCTTCCCGCTGCGCAACGCCATGGTGCAGCTGCTCGGCGGCGCGGTGGCGATTATCAGCGGCCACTCCGTGGGCCGTGAAGGGCCCAGCGTTCACCTCGGTGTCGCCGCCAGCAACCTGCCGGCACAACAGCTCGGCCTGCCGAATAACAGCCTGCGGCTGCTGGCGGCCAGTGCCACCGCCGCGGCCATCGCCGCCTCCTTCAACACCCCGCTGGCCGGCGTAGTGTTCGCCCTCGAGGTGTTGATGTTCGACTACACCGTCGCCGCCTTCGCCCCGGTGCTGCTCGCCGCGGTCAGCGCGACGATGTTGTCACAGGCGGTGTTTGGTTCCGACCTCGCCTTCAATGTCCCCGCCGTGGCCCTGGGTTCGCTGCACGAACTCCCCTATGTGGTGGCGATGGGGATACTGATCGGCCTCTTCGCCGCGGCGTTCATCCGCCTGCTGCGCAACAGCTTTCGCTGGTCCGCCACCATACCGCTCTGGTCACGCCCGCTCGTCGCCGGCCTCATTATCGGCGTGATCGGTATGGTGGTACCCGAGGTGATGGGTATCGGCTACGACACCGTCAACCGCCTTATCCTCGGCGAGCCGGCACTGACGGTGATCATCGCCATCATCTTCCTCAAGCTCATCGCCAGCACCAGCGCGGTCGGGCTTGGGATACCCGGCGGACTCATCGGCCCGGCACTGGTGATCGGTGCGGCCATTGGCGCCGTCTTCGCGCACGCCGCCCACGCCTGGGGGATCGTCGATGCCAATGTCAGCGCCTTCTATGTGCTGCTGGGGATGGGGGCGATGATGGCGGCCACCCTGCAGGCACCACTCGCCGGTCTCATCGCCATACTCGAGCTCACCGGCAACCCGAACATCATCTTCCCCGGCATGCTGGCAGTGATCACCGCCACCCTCACCAGCGGCCTGCTGCACGGGCGCGAATCGATGTACCTGGCACTGCTCAAGGGAATGGGGCACGACTACCGCAACGACCCCATCGCCCAGTCGCTGCGTAAGGTCGGCGTCGGCGCCGTGATGAACCGCAGCTTTGCCCGCCTCCCCAGAGTCAATACACGCAGCGAACTGCAGGGAGCCCTCAAGGAGACACCGGCATGGATCCTGTTGTGGCAAAAAGAGGAGGACGACGTGCTGTTTCGCGCCGTGGACATCGCGCATGCCCTACAGGAGCACGGCGAAGAGGAGGAGCTGGACCTGCTGTCGCTGCCGGCCGAGCGTCTTCACGTCGTCGCCCTCGACTATTCGGCGACGGTACAGGAGGCGCGAGAGCTGCTGCAGAACAGCAGTGCCGAGGCACTATTTATCACCCGCACCACGGTGCCGGGGATCCCCAGGGTCTACGGCATCCTGACCGAGGCCGAGATAGAGAGCAGCTACCGGCTTTGACAAAAGTTAGCGGGGGACGCCCCACTTTATTAATTTTTCTGGAGGACGTGTGTTTGCGCTTATTCTGACGCTGGTCGCGACCATCCTGCACCTCTACCTCAGCTGGCACGTCGCCTCGTTGCGCTGCTTTAACGCCAGAGGACGACGCCGCTTCTGGGTCGCCTCGCTTACCATCTGGCTGATCTACAGTGGCGCGATACAGCTCGGCCACGGTGTCACGCATGGCGTGCTGGCGCGGCTGGAACAGCTCGCCCTGGACTGGCTGGGGGTGCTGTTTATCGCCAGCACGGTGTTGCTTGCACTCGACCTGGTGACCGCCTTCGGCGCCCTTGCCAGGCCGCACCGCAACACCCTGCGCACGGGCGCCCTCTCCCTCACCGCGGCTCTGGTGGTCGTCGCGCTGCTACAGGGGGGCCGGCCGCCGGTGGTGGTGCGTCACGAGGTGGCCAGCCCCACCCTCCCCGTCGCCCTCGACGGTACACGAGTGGTGATGATCTCCGACCTCCACCTCGGCAGCCAGCTCGGTGAGCGCTGGCTCTCGGCCCGCGTCGACCAGGTGATGGCGCTGCGGCCGGATATGATCGTCCTGCTCGGTGACCTCTTCGAGGGACATGGCACTCCGGCCCCCTCGCTGCAGCCGATACTCTCCCGCCTCCAGGCACCACTGGGGGTCTATGCCGTTACCGGTAACCACGAGTTCCACGGCGAGAGCGATGCCGCCATCGCCATGAGTGAGGCGGCCGGCATTGAGTGGCTGCGCAACCGTGCCCAGGTGGCGGCGCCGGGGCTGACCCTGCTGGGCGTCGATGACCTCAGCCGCCACGAAAGGCGGGCAGAGGGTGCCCCCGCTGAACAGCTGAGACCGCTGCTGGCTCACGCCCGGGACGGCGTCACCATACTGCTGTCGCACTCGCCGCTGCAGGCGCAACAGGCCGCCGCCGCGGGCGTCACACTGATGCTATCGGGACATACCCACGGCGGTCAGATCTGGCCCTTCGGCTACCTGGTACAACGCCTCTACCCCTACCTTGCCGGGGACTACCGTATTGGCGGGATGACGCTGATCGTTGGCCGCGGCACCGGCCTGTGGGGGCCGCGTATGCGACTGTGGCATCCCGGGGAGATCATTGAGGTGACGCTGAGAAGAGAGTAAGGGTGTCGATTATCCAAAAGGGGCGTCTTTCACAGCTAGGCGCCGTACTCCCTGGCCTTATAGTTTTCCTCGAAGATCAACTGGTTCATCACCATTTCGAGGATGTTGCGAATCACCTCGTAATCGTTGCCTCTGTTATTGTCTGCATCGAGATAGAGTCGCTTGTTTATCTCTATCATCACCGACTTCACACGCCTCTCCTTGCCATAGAACTCGGTGGGCACCAGGCTCCCTGAGTAGGGGCTGTTGATCGCAACGTCATAGTGGGCAAAGGCCTCCCTTAATTTTTCCACCAGCTCCCTGTCCACATGCTCCTCGTCGTAGCCGATACAGATATCGGGCAGTTCGATGGCGGGGTCATGGAACCAGTAGCGTTCATTGGAGAAGGAGTGACAATCGATAATCGTGCAGCGGCCGTAGAGCTCGAGCTTCTCCTGCGTCAGGCGGTTAAGCTCGTTATGGTGGTGGTGATAATAGTCCGCGACACGCGCCTTGCTCTGCGTACCACGCAGCGGTTTCTCCTCCAGGATCGCCCGCTCATAAAACCAGCCCAGCCCCTTGCGGCTCATCGCCTCCTGTTCGTCGTCGAAAAAGCGTTCCGGGTCGAAGAAGAGGCGGGAGTAGTCGCTTTTTACCCCACCGAACCGCTCCAGCATCGGCGCAAACAGCTCATCGGTATAGAGGTCGGCATATTCAATAATGTTTCGCTCCAGCTCCTCGCTGCTTAACAGGTAGTCGCCCAGGTACTCATCAGGGATCGCCGTACCGCAGTGCGGCAGGTGGACCAGGTAGGGTCTTTTCTGTGCCGCCAGCTCCTTTTCCCACTCCCGCTCACGCCGCGTCCGCCCGGCCCTCTCGGCGGCGCCTCCCGCGAGCAGCAGCAGCCCGGTCAGGCCCAGCCAGATCAGGCTCATCGAGGCGAGCCCGGTCGCAATCTCCCGCTTCCCTTCGTAGTCACTGTAGAGCACGGAGATGCTGCCGATCAGGCCGAGCAGAAAGACCAGCGGATAGGTCATCCCCATAAACTGGAAGCTATGGACAATAAACCCGCCCCTGCCGGAGTCGTTGGCCATCGCAGCGGCCACCGCCAGCCCGGCACCAAGCGTCAGGGCGAGGAGCGCGGAGACAATATTTAGGGCGGTTACAGACCAGCCCCACAGTAGATAGGTAGCCGCCAACAGCAGCAGGGGAAGCAGAATTGAGATGACGGCCTTTTTCAACGCGGAGATGCCTTGTTATCTTTTTATTGGCGAGCGCCGATTCTACTACACATGGTTTTAAAAGGGGGCTGCTTATCGGCCAGTCAGGACAGGCGGCGTAGCGACATCCTTGTCGGTTTTTGACCTCACACGGTGACGCTCAACTCCTCACCGAGGCAGGTAACGGGTTGCCCCAGCTCACCCTCGCTATTCTCGAAGCAGACCAGGTAGAGGGTGGTATCCGGGTGCTCCTCAAGATAGCCGGTGTTGAGCAGCATACCGCGCGTACCGGGCGTCGCGAACACCTCGCCATCGGCGGCATCCGGCACCGAGCCGTCATTCATAATGGTGGCCGCCGCGTACACCGCATCACCCTTACGTAGATCTTCAATATTCATATCCCCTCCTCGTGAACAAACAGCGTGTGCCAATTGTCGCGATCGCGACATCACCGAACGTTCGTTGTGTGATACTCAAAACAAATACAACGACTTATCTGCAGTGGCACCTTTCAGTTAGGTCACTTCGCAAGAAGCTTGCCAGTAGTCATGCAGTACGGCTCTGATATTAGAGACAACGCTGCGCTAACAGTGTTTGTCAGCATCAAGAAAGGAAGTAGAATTCAGGCGTAATGGTCATGAGAGCAGTTCTCCCCATGTCGATGCACAACCTGTTTATCTACGGCACCCTGATCTACCCGCAGGTCTGGAAGGGTTTAATCCGGCGTCCGCACCGCCAGGCAGCTGCCACGCTCCGGGGGCATCAGCGCCGTCATATCGGCGGCGAATCCTATCCGGGGATGGTGCCGTGCAAGGGGAGCCAGGTAGAGGGGCGTATCGTATTCGACCTACGTGACGCGGAGCTGCGGCGGCTGGACCGCTACGAGGGGAAGTACTACGAGCGCAGGCGCGTTACCGTCCAACTTGCCGACGGTAGCGCCGTCACCGCCTTCACCTATCTCTTCCGCCGGCGCTACCGCAACCGGCTAAGCAACAGGGTGTGGCAGCTAGCCGCTGATATCAGCGTTAAGAGATAGCAAAATAGGGGACAGAGCACGATTTCCCTGTCCTTCCTTGCGTGGCCGGTCGCACTCTAGCGCCGATGGCCACGCCCCTTTTGTTTGGGCTTTTCGTCACGGATCTTAAGAATGTTCTGCATAAACGACTTACCATTCAGGGCCGCCATTGCTGTGCGTGCCTCATGCCCCTCCATAGAGACGAAAGCAAATCCCTTGTTGCGTCCACTAAATATATCGCGCGGCAATTCCAGCTTGCGAACCTTACCGTATTCGGCAAACAGGGCGGTTACTTCCTCTACGGTAGCTTGTGATGCAAGGTTACCCACAAACAGTGTTTTCATTTAGTGACTCCTTAAAGATGGGGATGGCTGCAGCGCAGCGTGTAGGTAGCTGCGTGATGACATTTCGTCCTGTTTGACGAAGTGGGAGAGAGGCATAAACCCGGCCCCTCCCCTCTGAATGAGGGATGCAAAGGTACCGGGCTGATGTGGCCGGATGCTCAGGCGCAGAGAAGCGGCGTCACATTCACAGCCGGGCGCTGCTTACATGGGGTTAACGCCGCTTGCCTGAGGGCCTTTGGGACCATTTTCCAGATCAAAGCTCACCGCCTGACCTTCGGCAAGCGTCTTAAAACCTGCACCCTGGATGGCACTAAAATGGACGAAAACGTCAGCACCACCATCGTCTTGAGAAATAAAACCGAAGCCCTTGGACTCGTTAAACCACTTTACAGTACCTGTAGCCATATCAATTCACCTGATAGTTAAAATATTCGAAAGGTTTTGCATACAGGTAATGAAGAATGGGAGTTCGAGAAGAACTGGGAGGGAACTGCTTGACGCGCAAAAAACAAACTCTGTAGCGAAATCCACTATACACACCGCAATGCAGCGGTACCAGCACTAATTGGCTCGCCTGGCGGGCCCTGCCTCTTTGCAGGCTTTGGAAAAAAATACCTGGCCGATGTTTTATTGAACCTTTATCCCTTTTCGTGTTCTCACCTAGTTGTCAGATATCCACCTTTCTATCGCCGTTTAAGGTATAGTGTTGCGATATCCTCACTGGTGCACTCCGGTCTGCACCTTATTCACCGCGGTTATCCTTAGCGATTCCCCCGATAAAAATAGTTTCCGCCTGGACCGCCCCAAGACAATACCGTTGGGCAGGCCGATCCCTGGAGAACATCCAATAATGTCATTTGAGTCACTCGGTCTGTCGACCGAACTGCTGCGTGCTGTTCGCGAACAAGGCTACAGCACCCCTACCCCAATCCAGAGTCAGGCGATCCCGCCGGTACTTGCCGGACGCGACCTGATGGGTGGCGCACAAACCGGCACCGGTAAAACCGCCGGCTTTACCCTGCCACTGCTGCAGCGCCTGATGGAGTCTAACAGGACAGCAAAGGGGCACCGCCCGATCCGCGCCCTGGTACTCGCCCCCACCCGAGAACTGGCCGCCCAGGTGGGTGAGAGCGTGACGGCCTACGGCAGGTACCTGCCGCTGCGCTCCGCCGTGGTCTTCGGCGGGGTGAAGATCAACCCGCAGATTCAGAAGCTGCGCAACGGTGTCGACATACTGGTCGCCACCCCCGGCCGGCTGCTCGACCATATCGGACAGAGAACCGTCGACCTCTCGCAGGTCGAGGTCCTGGTCCTCGACGAGGCCGACCGCATGCTCGACATGGGCTTCATCCGCGACATCCGCAAGGTACTCGCGGTGCTGCCGAAAAAGAAACAGACACTGCTCTTCTCGGCCACCTTTGCCGACGACATCAAGCAGCTGGCCAACGGCCTGCTCCACTCACCGGTGCTGGTCGAGGTAGCCCGCCACAACACCGCCTCGGAGCGGGTCGCACAGGTTGTCCACCCGGTAGATAACCACCGCAAGCGTGAACTACTCTCCCACCTCATCGGCTCCAACAACTGGAAGCAGGTACTGGTGTTCAACCGAACCAAGCACGGCTGCAACCGCCTTGCCGAACAGCTCGCCACCGACGGTATCAGCGCCGCGGCGATACACGGCAACAAGAGCCAGGGGGCGCGCACCCGTGCGCTCTCCGACTTCAAGAGCGGCAAGGTGCGGGTTCTCGTCGCCACCGATATCGCCGCGCGCGGCCTCGACATCGATCAACTGCCCCACGTGGTCAACTTCGAACTACCCAATGTGGCAGAGGATTACGTACACCGCATCGGCCGCACTGGTCGCGCCGGGCGTGAGGGACAGGCGCTGTCACTGGTCTGCATCGACGAGGCCAAACTGCTCAAGGACATTGAAAGGCTGATTAAGCGCGAGATCCCGCGCGTGGTGTTCGATGAATTCAGGCCCGACCCCAGTATCAAGGCCGTACCGATTAACAACGGCCGTTGCGGAAGGAAGCCGTCTGGGTCACGCAAACCGGCGTCAAAGCGTGCCGCCAACGACGCTCAGCGCCGGCACACTGCAACACGCAAGGGCACCGGCAAACCGTCGTAAGGCACGCGCCGTACGGCATAGTGAGGAGCAGAGGCATGCACCCGGAAATGGCCGAGAGGTTTCACTTTAAGGTGGTGACGGTCGAAAAGATCGACACCCCGCAGGGGATGAGCGGCAATAACTGGCACCGCTATGTGATAGAACGCAAGGACTCATCGATCGAAGGGATGAAGCCAGGCACCCTGAAAAGCGTCACCAGGCATGCCGAGAGTGTTGCCGAAGACCTCAACGAGCGCTCCAGCGGTCGTGCAAGCAGTGTCTACGCGGCGAGACGGCGCCCCACTTCCGGCTAACCACCATCCAACAGTGATTGGACAAAGGGGTAAGGATAATTCCCCTTTGTCCTGGTTACGGCTTACTCATCGAACTTCAGCCCAGCAATAATCCGATTAAGCCGCCCCTGCTCGCTATCGTCCTCGGCTGAGCTGTCGCCTCTTTGCGCCGCCGCTCGCGCCTCTGCCTCGATGCGCTGTATGTACTCATCGCTGCACTGGGTCACTACCGCCTTAAGCCTCTGCAGTACGTCCTCGATCTCCTCGGGCTTTCGCACCCAGGTCTCAATGTACAGCCCCTCATCCGGCTCAATCTTTACCGTAAACTTTCCCCTGGCGGTCAGGTTATTGAAGGCCACGCACCAATCCGCCGGTGCCTTATGGTTGAGCTTGAAATAGAGATTGATATAGGGCTCTTTGCGGATGCGCGGCGGACGCCGCTCGTCTATCCCACAGATTCTGATGTCTGATATACCTTCCACACTGCTACCCCTGTCGTGACACCAAACCGATGCCGACTCAGCATACGCCCGAATAGCCCAATACACACCAACTATTCTCACCAGCGAGTTCCCAGCGATTTAAATAAATAATCGATAAGGGGGGAACTTTACGCACATCCAGCGTACTAACTTTATACTGGGCGCTGCATCCATGGCTGTAGAGAAAAGTGATTCTCCGCATGGGTGGTGGCCTCAGTAATGCAAGCTACAGATTTTGTCCTTGGCAGTTCCAGCGGTTCTATCCAGATACTTCTCGATTTCCCTCGCTCTACCTGTACGCATAACCCTATCTACATCTTAATTTTAAAGGTAATTCATCATGACTACAGGTACTGTAAAGTGGTTTAACGAGGCCAAAGGTTTTGGCTTTCTCTCTCAGGACGACGGTGGTGCGGACGTATTTGTCCATTTCAGCGCCATTCAGGGCGGCGGTTTTAAGACCCTTACCGAAGGCCAGGCCGTCGCCTTCGACGTTTCGAACAGCCCCAAGGGACCGCAAGCCAGCAACGTCGTAGCAAGCTAAACCTGAGATGGCGAGTCCCCCAGCGCACTAAGGCGCGGGTGTGACCGTTCATCTAAAAGAACGGGCCGCTAGTGCTGCAGCAATGCAGGCACTATTCGGCCCGTTTTTTTTAACAGGGAGCGGTACCCGATGCATTACCACCACAGGTCCCGATAGAGCGCGTCGCTGGAGTCGTATTTGGGTGTCTCCGCAATCAGCGCATCGGCCGCAACCTCCACCACAAAGGCGTTTTTCCCTAACTCAAAGTACTTTCCGATGTGTCTTCTTGCGCTATCCGCACCGCGCTCATCATCCGTCACCAGATAGAGACGGCGCCCATTCATCGGCGAATCGAAGTAAACGAGGTATTTTTTTTCTTCCTGTTCATGGGCATCAACCGGTGCCTCTGTCGATTCCGTGATGAGTCGGTTCATCGCCAGGATGAGTGCCTTATCCTCTTCTTCAGCATTGCGCTCCGTTACTGCGCTCTTTTCCTCACCACCACTCATCGTCTCACCTCTTCACCATCATTATTTTTCTGATTCTTTTCTCTGGTAGGGCGCTTCGCTAAACCATTCACCCAGAAAGCGCATCATCTCACGGATACGGCTGTTGTACTGCACATCGCTGTGGCACACGGCCCAGAACTCCAGTTCGGGTAGTGGTACGTCCGGCAACAGTGGCACCAGCCCCGGGTACTGCTCCGCCACCCCCACATGGGTGACACCGATCCCCGCCCCCGCCCGCATCAGCGCGATCTGAACCAGCATGTGGTCGGTGCGCAGGGCAAACTCATCGCGCCGGCTGGCCATACCGATCTCCGTGGCCAGGTCGCCAAGGTCGACATCCTGATCGAAACCGATGAGGTCGTGCTGCGGCAGGTCGGAGAGCGAGGTCGGCGTACCGCGTAGCGCCAGGTAGTCGCGATGGGCAAAGAAGCCGAGCGGCAGGTCGGGCAGGCGGCGGGCCACCAGGTCTGGCTGCGATGGGCGAAACATGCGCAGCGCCATATCCGCCTCACGCTTGCCCAGGCTGCTGGCACGGTTGCTCACCACCAGCTCCACCGCCACCCCCGGGTGTTGTCGGCGAAACGCGGCGATCGCCGACGGCAGCATGTAGTGGGCCACCACCTCGTTGGCGCTGATCCGCACCTCTCCCTCCAGCGTCTCCGACAGCCCCGAGACGCGGCGCGAGAAGGCCGCGGCGGCCTCCTCCATCTGCCCGGCGCTCTCCACCAGCGAGCTGCCCGCCTCGGTCAGCCGCAGCCCCTGCGTGGTGCGCCTGAACAGGTTGAGGCCGCTGTCGCGCTCCAGGGCCTGAATCTCGCGGCTCAGGGTGGGCTGCGATACCCCCAGCTGCCGCGCCGCGGCCGACAGGCTCCCCTCCCGTGCGACGACGAGAAAGGCATGGATGCGGTCCCACCCTCGGTTATTCATATTCGCATAGCCACCATTTACTTATGTCCGTTCAATATCTCCCTTTGAATAACCATACTCCCTCCCACACACCTCAACAACAGGGAGTTCATCATGAAAACGGCACTTATTCTCGGCATTAGCGGCGGCTTCGGCGGCCATGTGGCCGCCGTCCTGCAGCAACAGGGCTACCGACTGCGCACCCTGATGCGCGACCCGTCCAGACTGCCACCCGAACTGAAGGGGGTGGAGGTCTACCGCGGCGATGCCGGCGATATCGAGGCGCTGCGCCGGGCCGCCAGCGGCGCCGACATCCTCGTCTACGGCGTCAACTCGCCCTACCACCAGTGGCATAAGCTGGTGGTGCCGATGCTCGAGGTCACCTCGCGCGTCGCCGAGGAGCTGGGGCTGCTGCTGCTCTTCCCCGGCAACGTCTACCTCTACGACCCCGCGGAGGGTCCAGACTTCGACGAGCAGGCCCCGATCCACCCGCCCCGCCCCAAGGGGGTGCTGCGCCAGCAGATGGAGGGACGGCTGAGAGAGGCAACAGAAAAGGGCGCCCGGGTGATCATCCTGCGCTGCGGCGACTTCTTCGGCGAGCGCTCGCCCAGCAGCTGGCTGGGGGTGCTGGTGAAGAGTGATGAGCGACGAGTGGTGCTGCGCAATCCCGCCGAGCGGGAGCTGCCCCACACCTGGGCCTACCTGCCCGACGTCGCCCGGGTAGCGGCCGACCTGCTCGAGCGCGCCGAGACCCTGGAACCGTTCAGCACCTTCCACTTTCCCGGCTACCGCATCACCTTCAGCGAGATCGCCCGGGCGATGGAACAGGCGAGCGGCAGGCCGGTAACGGTCAAGCGCTTCCCGTGGTGGGCGCTACGACTGGCCGCACCGTTTGTGCCGTTCCTGCGCAGCCTGCAGGAGATGCGCTACCTGTGGCAGAGCGAGCTCAACCTGGATGGGACGAAGCTGGAGGAGACGCTGGGTCGGGCGGTGGTCAACACACCGCTGGAGTTGGCGTTGAGGGAGAGTGGGGTGGTGGAGGGGTAATGAGTGGAGGGGCGGGGTGCTTTTTTATCCAGCACTCACGCCCCATGAACCCTAATGTATCGATTGCGGCTCGATCACCCCTGCCGTTTTCGCCTCGTCATCATTGAGGATCTTCTCCTGCAACACCCGCCATACACCGTCATCCTCTTTCGACAGCACAACCTCCAGCGGTGTTTCGTGCTGATTGCCGTCCTTGTCGCTCAAGTACTCGATGGCGGTGAAGATGATCAGGGAATCGGAATCGGCACGAAATGAGTGCAGGTAGTAGCGGGCGGAAACGACCAGACCCTGAGCGAACTGCTCACTGACCTGGGTATGCCAGAAGTTGTAATCCACGAAGTCATGGTTGGCCAGGCCATAGACCTTAACCTCCTTCGAGATCAGGTTCATGTGTGCTTCGACATCACCATCTTCCAGCGTTTTACAGCTGGCCAATGCCCAGGTGTTGATAATATCTTCGGGATTCATAGGGGTACTCGTTTTGTAAACGCGTGATTTTAACTACTTAACTACTTGCTTTCATCAAAGTAACGTATGGGCTAAATGGGGAAGACGGAGTCTGTCCGCTATTACTCTTCTCACCGATAGAGGTCGTCACGCGTCAATGGCAGGTGCGATGGGCCGACTCGTCGCCTCGATGAGAGGGTTTGGTAGATGTACATCCCGCCACGTTCGAAAAAGAAGGCGAACATGGAAAAGGCCAGCAGCCAGGCCCGCGTCTTGCGCCAGCCAGCCGCCTCATCGGCCTCGTCACGGTTATCCCAAAGATTGCTGATCCAGTGCTCCAGTGTCATTTGATAGTGCTCGCGCAGGTTTTCCACATCGTGCACCTCAAAACCGTGCCGCTCGAGATTCGTCACCGTGAGACCTATATAGTCCAGTTGTGAGCCGGGAAAGATATATTCAGACACCACCTTCATATAGGGCGACGGCTTCCTGTAGTCCTCCACATTCGGCGTCACTCTCTGTGTAATGGCGTGATGCAGATAGAGGCCACGCGGCCGCAGCAGGTTATTGACGTGCTTGAAGTGCTGGTCATGATTCTCAAAACCGACGTGTTCAAACATCCCTACCTGAACGATTTTGTCATAGCAGGCGCTCCCCTCAATAGTGCGGTAGTCGCGCAACTCCACGGTCACCCTGTCTTCCAGCCCCAGACGCTTGATCTTCTCCTGCGCGAAATCGTACTGCGCCTGTGACAGGGTCACGCCATGAGCCTGTACGCCGTAGTGTTGTGCCGCATGGCAAACCAGCCCGCCCCAGCCACAACCGATATCGAGGAAGCGCTCCCCCGGCTGCAGGCGCAACTTCCGGCAAATAATGTCCAGCTTGTCGATTTGCGCCTGTTCCAGCGATGTCTCGGGCGTCTTAAAGTAGCCGCACGAATAGACCATATTGGGGTCCAGGAATAGGCTGTAAAACTTATTCGACACGTCGTAGTGGAACTGAATTAGCTCCTTATCATCCCTTCCCGTAGAGAACTTGTCCTCGATCTTCCCCGTATAGGACAGGCTTTCGTTTGCCCCCGGCTTGCTGCTTTTAAACAGGAATGGCCAGAACGACTTGATGAAGTCGATCTTACTCATGGAGCGCGCCAACCTGACGACGCTCATGTGGTCCCACTGCCTCATCATGTCGAGCGGCGTCCCACCCTCAACACCAATAAGATTTTCATAGTAGAGGGCAAAAACGGTTGCCAGCCTGGGCCTGTAGATGAGCCGCGTCAGGACCTCGCTGGAGTAGATGACGGCAACAACGTCACTGCTCGCGTTATTGCCCAGGGGAATAACCTCGCCGTTCCACAGCTTTAAAGAGAAATTGGCGTCAATTTGCGGGGCCACCTGCTGTAGCCACTTTTTAAACACTTCGAGCTGCTTATTGTATAAATTCACTATTGTTATCTCAGTATTCGCGAGGTTTGGGGTGGGATAGGGCACCGCTCCCTTAAAAGTCCGAGGACAGTATACCTATTTTAGAAATAGGGGACAGACCACGATTTTCCCTATCCTCCCTTCACTGGCCGGCCTACACGGCCGGGTGTCACACGCCTACCCAACATTTCTTCTACCTCCCTGGAAAAACGGTTATTCCCCAGCACATAGTTCCCATTCGTGGCAGAACGAATCTCATCGATCACGCCTGGATCAAGCTGGTACCTGAATAATTCACGGTAGGCCGACTGTCGCTCCGTATCGTTGTGACCCAGATTCTTGAATAGCCTGTGAGGTGTGATGACCTCATTAGCTACGCCCATCCCGTTCGCCGCATAGCTTGACCACGGATAGTCCGCAGGGTGCTCAACCATACCTGCCCGAACTGGATTCAATTCAATATAGCGGTAACAGCTGAGGAGGTACTCCTCGTCCTGAGTCAGGCACGAGCGAAAACGCCCTTCCCACAAGGTGCCACTGCGTTTATAGCTACGGTTGATATATTGGACATACCGCTGGCCAAGACGCTTCATCATCTGGCCTAGCGCATCGTCCGTATGAGGAGTGAGCAACAAGTGGACATGATTGGTCATCAAGACATAAGTATGTACCGAACAGTCATATTCAGATGAGTATTTACCAAGCCATTCGAGAAAGAGCTGATAATCCTCCTCTGCATAGAAACAGGCCTGGCGGTTGTTACCGCGCTGAATGATATGGTGTGGAATATTGGGTAGGGATACCCGTGCGCGTCGTGGCATCGTGATCTTCCTTGATCATCATTCTAATTAACTCAGATTATAG
>JBNKUL010000055.1:0-40693 GCA_050298555.1 Thiohalomonadaceae bacterium | reverse complement strand
ACGCGGCAGCCCGAGGGGAATGGCGGCGCTTAGGCGGCGCTGTCGCTGAGGGTGAGGGCATCCAGCCCTACATAGTCACGAATGCCGTCGTCGGCAAACTCGCTCATCACCACCTTGTCGAGTAGTGCACCGACCGTGGGGGTAGTGTTGAGGTTGATTGCCAGGCCATCGAACACATCAGCGATCATCGCCTCCAGGCGTGCCTTGCCCTCACTATCCATCTTCAGGTCGTTGACCAGGTGGCGCGTCTCATCGACCTCATCGATATCGCACTCCAGCGACTCGGCGATCACGGCCATCAGGCTCATGCCCATGAGGTTTTTCACCGACTCCAGTTCGTTACTACCGGCTCTGATACACATCACAGCATCTCCATTCTGAGGGGGGGGGAGTGACCATCTACCCGGCCACGCTGTTTAAGCGTATTAGAAAGTACTAATAAATCAAGTTATCTACTGTGATCTGGATCAATAGGCGTGACGAATACGCTGCGAGCACTTATGGTGTGCAAAATGCGGCGATAACCCGAGGAGAACGACCTTGAAGCATGAGTTTTGGCACCAGCGCTGGGAGCAGGAGCAGATCGGCTTCCACCAGCAGGAGATCAACGGTTACCTCACCTCCCACTGGGAGGAGTTGGGGCTGCCCGACGGTGCGCCGGTGTTCGTGCCCCTGTGCGGTAAGAGCCTCGATATGCTGTGGCTGCGGGAGCAGGGCCACCCGGTGTTCGGCATCGAGCTGAGCCGTAAGGCGGTAGAGGCCTTCTTCCATGAAAATGAGATCGAGCCCAGCGTCAACGAGGGTGAGCGCTTCATCGAGTACAGCGCCGAGCGGCTGACCCTCTTCGCCGGGGACTACTTCGCCCTGCGCCCCAGCGATCTGGGCCAGATCCAGGCGGTTTATGATCGCGCCGCCCTTATCGCCCTGCCCCCTGAGATGCGCCCCGGTTACGTCGACCACCTCGCCACCCTGCTTTCGCCCGGCGCCCATGTGCTGCTGGTCTCCATGCACTATGCCGACGGGGTGCTGCAGGGGCCTCCCTTTAGCGTGACGGACGATGAGGTGCAGCGCCTGTTCCGTGACGCCTTTAGCATCGAGAACATGGGGAGCTGGGACGCCGAGGGGCCACGCGGCGTAGCGGTGCAGGAGACGGTCTACCTGCTGACGCGCCGGGGGTGAGGCAGCCTGCCCCATCGGCTACACTTTACTAATTCATAAGATGACAGTATGTGGCAGGGAGAGGGGGAGATGCGCTATCACTGCGATATATGCGGCTATATTTACGACGAAGAGCGTGGCGAACCGGAGGGGAAGATTCCGCCGGGTACGCCGTGGGATGAGGTCCCGGACGACTGGGTCTGTCCCGAGTGCGGTGCTACCAAGGCCTCCTTCTCTGCGCTGGAGTAGGCAGGGCTAACGGGTAGACAGGAGGTCTTGTCGATGAAAATAGCGGTACCGACCAATGAGCTGCGGGTGGGGATGTTCGTTATCCTCTCCGGCTCCTGGATGAACCACCCCTTTCTGCGCAGTCGCTTTCGGCTCAGTTCCGAAGAGCAGCTTCGAGAGCTGCACCGCTGCGGCCTGAAAGAGGTGATGGTCGACTTCGCCAGGAGCGACAGCCCGCAGCCGGCACCACCGGCCACAGAACTGGCCTACGTAAGTCACAATGACGCGCCGGGCAGCCTTAGCGGCAAGCCGGTATTTGATCCCAAGGATCTGCCGCCCCCCGCCGTGTGGACGCCGGAAAATCTGGTCGCCGCCGAACTGCGTGAGGCGATTTACGATCGTAAAATGCCGCCGGAGCAGAAGTCGCAGGCGATCTATCACCACAGTCGCGAGATGATGGAGCGGCTGCTGGAAGCGCCGTCGGTGGAGAACATCCAGGCGGGCAAGGAGGCGATTCGTGACATCTCCGATTTGGTACTGGCCGACAGCGAGACGGCGTGGGCGCTGCTGCAGATCACCACGCACGACTTCTATACCTACACCCATTCGGTGAATGTGGGCATCACCGGCCTGATGTTGGCCAAGGCGCTGTTCGGAGGGTCAGACGGTCACGATATGCATGAGCTGGCGGCCGGTTTCTTCCTCCACGACCTGGGCAAGGTGATGATCGACCCTGCGATCATCAACAAGCCGGAACGCCTGAGCGAGGCGGAGATGAAGCGCATGCGTATCCACCCCTATCAGGGCTACAAGATCCTGCGCGATGCCAATGCCCTGTCGGAGGAGTGCCGCATCATTGTCATGGAGCATCATGAACTCTATGACGGTAGCGGCTATCCCAAACGTCTCGGCGGCGACCAGATCCACCTCTATGGCCGTATCTGCTGCATCGCCGACGTGTTCGATGCCCTCACCGCTGAACGCTCCTACAAACAGGGGATGACCCCCTTCGATGCCCTGACCCTGATGCGTGACGCCATGCCGAACCACTTCGACAAGCAACTGTTTTCCTCCTTTGTCGGCCTCTTCCGCCGCTAACCACCCTGCTGCCGTTGGCCCTTGCTGGAAAGCCTGCGGTAATCTGCGAGAATTGAGGTTGACCCCCGCATAACCGTAAGGCCGCGCCGTGAAGAAAAAAATTGAGACCAAAGCACTGCAACAGGGGATGTATGTCAGTGAACTCGACCGTCCATGGTTGGAGACCCCCTTCCTGTTCCAGGGCTTTGTGATCCGCTCCGACGAGGAGATGCGGGCGCTGCGCGACTGCTGCAGCTACGTCTATATCGACGACGACAAGGGGCTGGACGCGAACGGCAGCGCGGCCCACTTCGGTACGGTAAAGGAGGTGGACAAGGTACCCCCGCCGGCGCAGCACCACCTGCCGGTGGAGGAGGAGATGGCCGCGGCGCGACAGGTCCGGCAGAAGGCCGAGGAGCAGCTGAGCTCGCTGCTGGAGGGGGCCCGGCTGGGCAAGGGGCTGGATGTGGAGCAGGCGCGCTACGTGGTCGGCGACATGGTGGAGAGCCTGATCCGCAACCCCGATGCCCTGATGCTGCTCAGCTACCTCACGCGCCACGAAAAAGAGGCCGAGGCCCACGCCATTACCAGCAGCATTCTTGCCCTCACCCTGGGGCGCTATCTCAAGCTGCCCCACAATGAGGTGACCGACCTGGGGCTTGCCGCACTGTTGCACGATATCGGTCAGACCGCGATACCGCTCAAGCTGCTGCAGAACGGTCCGCAAAACGAGGCCGAGGAGCAGCACCTGCGGCAGCACACCAGGCTGGGGGCGCTGTTGCTGAAAAAGGTGGAGGGGATGCCGCAGGCGGTGGTGGCCGCCGCCCTGCACCACCACGAACAGGTGGACGGCAACGGCTACCCTGGTCACCTCAAGGGCGACGCCATCAGCATGGCGGGCAAGGTGGTCGCCATTATCAATGTCTACGACCGCATCACCAATGCCTCCGACGGCCCCCACCTGCCGCCCTCGGAGGCGTTGCGCTACCTCTACCTCTACCGCGGAAAGCAGTTCGACCTAAAACTGACCGAGGCCTTCATCAAGTGTCTGGGGATCTACCCGGTCGGTAGCATCGTCGAGCTGGCCTACGGCGCGGTCGGCATCGTGATCTCCATCCCGCCCGAAGACCACCTCCACCCGCGTATCCTGCTGGTGCGTGATCGTCACCAGCAGCCGCTGACGCCGCCGAAGATCATGAGCCTGGGGGGCTTCGTGGCAAAGGATGCGGAGAAGTACGCCATCGTCCATGTACACCCGAACGGCTCTTTCAGCATCGACGTCAATAGCTACCTTAGCGATACCAGCCTGCTCTAGGCGTAGACAGTGGGTGCTAGCGCGAGATCATCTCATCCAGCTTTTCGAGCAAGCTGTCACGTAACGCTGTAAGTTCATCTAAGCGCCCCTGGGCAATAGCTGACTGCCCCTGAGTATGAAGCGTAAGCAACTCTTCGGCGAGCAGGTGAATGTCCTGATGGATAGTATTCACTCCAGAGAAGGCCGGGGTATCTGCATAGCGCTCAATACCCTCGACACTAAGCCACTTACCCAGGCGGCAATCATCTATGTTGTGAATAGTCGACGAGACCTGCTTGCCCTGGATATGCTCCCGCACAGACCTCACCCACGAGCGATGCTCAGCAGCGGCGTAGAGCACGGGTAGATCATGCTGGTCAATTACCGCAACTGCCTGCCAGGAGCTGTCGGGCTGCCATTGCTGTAACCATTCTGGCAGGTTGCGGGCGGGCATGGGGCGAGCTATCCCATAACCCTGTGCCAGCTCACAGCCTAGCTGGAGTAGCAGCCTGCCATGGGCCACACTTTCAACGCCTTCGGCGAGGACTGTGCGCCTGAAGGCGGTGGCCAGACCGATAATGCCTTCAGCAATCGCAAGGTCATCGGCATCGTCGAGCATATCGCGAACAAAGCTTTGGTCAATCTTCAACAGGTTCGCCGGCAGGTGCTTGAGGTAGGTGAGGGATGAGTAGCCGGTGCCGAAGTCATCGAGTGCGAAGCCGACGCCCATTTCAAGGCAGTCTTGCATGACACGAGCGGTGTAATCGAGATCATCAATGATGCTTGTCTCAAGCACCTCGAGTTGCAGCAGGGATGGCTTAACGTCCTTGTGTTCAGAGAGCAGCTCAGTAAGGCGAGTAATAAAGTTACTCTTTTGAAGATGGTAGCCGGCGATGTTGACGCTGATGGGGATCTCAATGCCCTCCGAGACCCAGCTCTGTATCTGTTTGAGTGAAGTGCAGATTACCCACTCCCCAATATCTACGGCAAGTTCGTGATCGTTGACCAGGGGGAGGAAGAAGTTTGGTGTCAGTAAGCCATCTTCGGGATGATTCCAGCGAATTAATGCCTCCGCCCCAACGACGATGCCGCTACGCATGTTTACCTTTGGTTGGTAGTAGAGTTCGAACTCGTCCCGTTGCAGGGCCATGCGTATGCGCTCAATTCCTTCATGCTGGCCACGCTGGTCTCGTGCGAAATCCGCGTCGAATAGGTGGTAGTGGTTTTTTCCTGAGAGCTTTGCCTGATACATGGCCTGGTCTGCCTGGCGCAGCAATTGATCGGCATCGATTTCTTCATTTTGCGGAAAAAAGGTGACGCCGATACTGGCTGTGACCTTGAGTTCCATCGTGTCAATCAGTATGGGTGATGAGGCTGACTCCAGCATTCTGTCCAGAAGGGAGAGTTCCTCTTCGTGCGCATTCAGGTCGAGAAGAACCGCGACGAATTCGTCGCCGCCAAGGCGGGCGATGGTGTCGCCTTCGCGAAGTTCACCCTTGAGCCTGCCGGCAACAGACATGAGCAGTTTGTCACCAATATCGTGGCCATAGCTGTCATTAATCTCCTTGAAACCGTCGAGGTCAATATAGGCCACGGCGAGTCTTGTGCCGCGACGGCCTACTTGCAGCATCGCTTGCTGGAGACGGTCGGCCAGGAGTACCCGGTTGGGGAGGTTGGTCAAGGCGTCATAGTGGGCGTGATACTCTAACTGCTGTTGTTGACGCTTCTGTTCAGTGATGTCGGAGAATAGCGCGACATAGTGTTCCACCTCTCCCTGTGAATCCCTGACGGTGCTAATGGTCAAAAACTCTAAAATTAGCTCGCCACTCTTGCGGCGATTCCATATTTCGCCCATCCAGAAGCCGGATATCTCCAGGCTTTTCCATAGCGACTGGTAAAACTCCTTTGTGTGGCGACCGGACTGCATAAATCTGGGGTTCTTGCCCACGGCTTCGTCACGCGGATAACCGGTGATTTCCGAGAAGGAGGAGTTGACATCAAGGATTATTCCGTCCGTGTCGGTAATGATGATCCCCTCTCGTGCCGAGGTGAACACGTTTGCAGCGAGACGAAGTCCCTCCTCAGCCTGGCGTCGCTGCTCAACCTCTTCAGTTAGCCGGGTATTCGCGGTCTTTAATTCCTGCTGTTCGAGGCGTATCTTTTCCGCCATCTCATTAAAACAGCTCGCCAGCTGTCCCAGCTCATCATCAGAGAGGAGAGGTACCTTACTCTCGTACTGACCACGACCGATTCGGCTGGCACCCGCGACGAGGAAGTTTACGGGCCGCAGTACACTGATATGGAAAATGGCTATGATGACCGTGGCGAGGAAAAGGATGATGCCAAGATAGATCAATAGCTGCTCAATCAGGTTCTGATGCAGGGCGTTGAGTAGGCGTGTGCGATCAACCACCATTCTTACTTCACCGATTCTTGCACCCTCATCAGTAACCGGGAAGCGGAGTTGATAGAGCGCAGGGTCTGGGTAGCTACCTGAAAGTACTTGTGCGATGACTTCACCCTGCAGCTCTCCGGGAGAGATGGTGGTTAGCGACCGACCCTCGGTGTCGGTGATTTGTGCATAGAGGATGTCGGGATCCTTGCGAATCTGAGCCACATGGCGATCAAGGGCTGTAATATCGAAGGCATAGATTGAAGTCGGCGCGATCATCGCAACAAACTTTCCTGTCGATTCAACCTTCGCGTCAAGACTGCTTTGCAGCAGCTCCTCCTGCGTTCGATAGACATGATTCGCGGTGATGCTTAGCGTTAATACCAGGAGTAGCGTAATTGAAGAAACAAACTTAAATCTAAGGCTGACGGTGTGGAATGACAGACGAGTCACTTCTCTCCTCTCCTGTGTCGTCACGTTCCATTGTGCTGATAATTTTACGGTGCGGATCATAGTCCGCATTGTTGGCGATATTCAGCCCGGTTAAGCGGGCGGCCTTGAGTACCGCGCGGCCATCAATGGACTCTTTGAGTCCTGTCAGAAGTCGTTGCAGATGATTTTTTAGCGTAATGGGCATTTCCTGCTTAACTGCCCATGGCAAGTGGGGAAGCGGTTCACTTACGGACAACAATCGCAACTTGCTAGTGTCGATTTTACTAGTAATGATGGGCAGGCGTCGCACCACCTCACCGGCGCCCCCTGCATCGATTTGTGACAGGTATGTGGCCAGTACGGCGTTGGGAGGGCTGTTTGCGAAGTGCTCATGGTAATCGCTACGTTTCAACCCGGCACGACGCAACAGGTAACTTGGCACGATATAGCTCATCATTGCATGCTCGCCGCCACCGAAGAGAATGTGTTTCCCCCTAAGCTGTTCCAGCCTTGTATACCCTGAGTCACTGCGCACATATATGGCGCCACTGATAGATGCTTCGTTGAACTCTTCATTTTGGGCAATTGCCACATAAGCGAGCTGATCATGCGCCTTCACATATTGATATTGATTTATGTGGACAAGGTCATAGCGTCGTTCCTTAAGGCGCTGTTCAAACTTCTCGAAGTTCGCTGCCGTTTCAAGCACGACCTTTCTCCCCAGCTCCTTCTCCAGGTAGTCATGCAGTGGAGTAAAGAGGCGCATCGTCACCACCGGATCGCGACGAGGGAATACCCCAATAACAAGCGGCTCATGGGAAGCCGCGGAGTTCTCCTCAGGGGAGGGTTCGGGGGGCGATGCGTATAGAGGTGAAATGAGAAAAGAGCAGACCAGGGTAATCGGCAGAATCGAATGGATGAGGTTCTTCATAAAGGAACTCACTGGTACATACTTTATTCGTTGTTATCTGACATGGAAACTGACTAACAAACACTCATACCTACAAATTGAGTATAGTGGCTGACGCTCCCAAAGCTACTGTTCCTGGTAGTGAATTCCCTGCTGCGCCAAATAGTCGATCACTGCCTCACGGTCGCCCTTAAAGGCGATCTGCTTTTCGTTGGTCTTAATCTGGTAGTCGTACATCGGGTCGTAATAGCCGCCTAGTAGCTCACCGATCCACTCGCGGTGGGGCTCGACGTTGCCGCGGTCGCGGTGTTGCTGGATGGCGTTTTCCATCACGGCGCGCAGTTCAACGTGGCGGGTGCCGCCGAGGCGCTTCTTGATCTTGTCGATGCTGGTGAGCAGGTACTCGGCCCACTTGTCGAAGCCCTCCTCTTCACCGTAGATGCCCACATGCTCGGCCAGCGCCTCGTGGATGTACTCCTGGTGGGTGTTCGCCACCCGCTCTTCCAGGGTCGCCTCCAGGATCACCAGCGGTGAGTCGCGGAACTTGTCGCGGATACTGTCGGGGATGAAGCAGGAGCCGACGTTGCGGTGCTCGTCCTCCACGGCGAAGGCGGGGTTGCCGGCGGCGCGGATCTTGATGAGTTCGATGGAGAGGGCGTTCTCGAAACTGATCTGGCGCGGTTGCGGCGTAGCATGGTTGCCGAAGGCGGAGCCGCGGTGCCAGGCCAGCCCCTCAAGGTCGACCATGGGCGAAAGTCTGTGTAGCAGCAGGGTCTTGCCCACCCCGGTGCGGCCGCCGATGACGAAGGGGTTTACCTCCTGCGCGCTGATCTCCAGCTCATCGATGAGAAAACGGCGTAGCGCCTTGTAGCCGCCCTTGATGCGCGGGTAGAGGATACCGGTCTCTTCGTAGAGCCACTGCTGGGAGATCTTCGAGCGCATGCCGCCGCGAAAGCAGTAGAGCACGCCATCGGGATGGCTTTCGGCAAAGGCCTGCCACTCGGCGACGCGTTGCGCCTTCTTCTCGCCCTGGACCAGCTCGTGGCCCATGTCGATAGCGGCGTCCTGTCCCAGGTGTTTGTACTGTTTGCCGATGAGGTCGCGCTCCTCATCGTCGATCAGCCAGTGGTTCTCGGCGTGGGGAAAGTGGCCCTGGTAGAACTCGATGGGGGCACGCACGTCGAGCAGGGGCACATCCTCGACCACGAGGCGGCGGAAATCTTCTACCTGGGGCAGCTCTTCAGACATAGGAGATACGACTTACTTGATGGTGATGAGCGGGCCGTCGCCGGCCTCGATTAGTTGGCCGATGGGCAGCAGTTCCAGCCCCTCGGCAACGGTGACGGCGTAGAACTCGGCCTCGATCGCCGGGTCCACTGCCACCAGCAGGCCGCCGGAGGTCTGCGGGTCGCACAGCAGGGCGCGCTGGATGTCGCTCATCTCCCCCACCTTGTGACCGTAGCTGGCGAAGTTACGCCCGGCGCCGCCGGGTGAGCAGCCCATGGCGATGTACTCCTCGATGTGCTCCAGCTTGGGTACCGCCTGGTAGTCGATTACGGCACGCACCCCGCTCCCCTCGCACATCTCGCGCAGGTGACCGAGCAGGCCGAAACCGGTGACGTCGGTCATCGCCTTGACGCCTTCGAGCTGGCCCAGTGCAGCACCGATCTGGTTGAGCTGGCACATGGTGTCGGGGGCGAGACGCTCATGCTCCGGCTTGAGCAGCTTCTTCTTCTGCGCGGTGGTGAGGATGCCGATCCCCAGTGGCTTGGTGAGGTAGAGACGGCAGCCCGCCTCGGCGGTGTTGTTCTGCTTGAGCTTGTCGTTGTCGACGATGCCGGTGACGGCGAGGCCGAAGATCGGCTCCGGTGAGTCGATGGAGTGGCCGCCGGCCAGCGGGATCCCCGCATCGAGGCAGGCGCCGCGGCCGCCGTCTACCACCCTGGCGGCTACCTCCGGCCCCAGCTTGTCGATGGGCCAGCCGAAGATGGCGATGGCCATCAGCGGGGTGCCGCCCATGGCGTAGATATCGGAGATGGCGTTGGTGGCGGCGATGCGGCCGAACTCCTCCGGGTCGTCGACGATGGGCATGAAGAAGTCGGTGGTGCTGATCACCGAGCGGCCGTCGCCCAGGTCGTAGGCGGCGGCATCGTCACGCGAGTCGTTGCCTACCAGCAGCCTGGGGTCGAGCGGCATGTTGAAGCCGCTGTTGAGGATCTCCTCCAGCAGGTTGGGGGCGATCTTGCAGCCGCAGCCGGAGCCGTGGCTGTATTCGGTCATGCGGATGGGGGAGGATTTATCGCTCATGGTGTGGGTGTCCTTGCTGGTATAGCTTGCTGATAAGGGCCGATAGGGCGCGGATTATACACCACCGGGGGATGATCTATCCTCAACAGGTAGATGCCCTTAAGGAGGAGCAGGATGAGTGAGAAGCCGGAGCGTGTCACCGGGCCGTCGCGGCAGATGTTGCCGCTGGTCTTCGTCTACTTCCTGTTAGTGGTGCTGTTGTGGCCGGTGCTGGGTGAGTGGCTGGGGCGGAGCTATGCCGCTATCCTGGTGTTCGGCATCATCGCGTTGATTTCACTGAGCTTTATCCGCGAGGCCGTCAGCCCCTCCGCCTTCGAGCGCGTAGCCGCGCGCTACCCCGGTATCCGGCGCGAGAGCTGGATGTTGAATGTATTGATGCGCGATGTGGTCATTCCGTTGGCGGCAACGGCGCTGTTCGCCACCCTGGCATGACCTGATTCCGCATCAGCCCTGTTTCAGCCGTTCAAGCCACTCCTGCAACGGGCCGCCGAAGTGGAGAGTGGGCCAGCGGCGGTAGAGCAGGTAGTAGAGCTCGCTGAGCTGCCAGCCCGCCTCCTTCAACAGCAGGCCCACTTCGGCCAGGTATTCGGGCTCGTCCTCCAGCCAGCTGCTGCCGCCGCTCTCCTCCTCCACCTCGAGCACCAGCCCGCTCTGCAGCAGGTTGCCCCTTAGCTGTTGCAGTTCCTCGTCGATGAGGTTGAGCTGCTCTTTCTGTTCGCCGTCCACGGGCTGGAACCCGGCATAGAGTCGGCGCCAGTCGGCAAACAGTCTGCCCAGCTTCAGGGTCTGGTTGCGGCACTGCTCCAGCGAGGGGGGGGCGGTGGGCTTCGCCCGCCGGCTCGCCTCGAAGAAGGGCTTGAGGTGCAGGGCATACTCGGCGTTAAGGCGTCTGGCGTTGAGCTTGAGGATGGGGTCGAGCTGGGCGCAGTGGGGGCAGCCACTGTCGCTGTCGAAGCGGCTACCGATGAGCTCCGCCACCCCCAGCAGCTGGCCGATGGAGCCGATTTCGTCGCCCCTCAGCCCCTTGGGGTAGCCGCTGCCGTCGAGCCGTTCATGGTGCTGTAGAACTCCCTCGGCCACCTGCGGCGGATATTCGTGGAAGGCCTTGACGATAAGGTGGCTGATCAGGGGGTGGGCGTAGAGGTTACGCCGCTCCGCCAGGGTCATCCTGTGGCTGTGCTCGAACAGGTGGGGGTCGATGTGCAGGATGCCGATATCGTGCAGCAGCGCGGAGGTGATGGCGTCAACCGTCTGCTCGTCGCTCCAGCCGATGCGGCGGCAGAGGTAGAGGGTGAGGGTGGTCAGGACGATGCTGTGATCGAACAGCTCCGGCCGCTCCTCCATTGCTACGGTGAGCTTGAAGGCCATGGCGGCGGGGAGCGGAATACGCCCGATGAGCTCCTTGCGCCACGCAGCGGGCAGCTCGTCGGCCACCACCTGGAAGGGGGAGCCCTCGCGCTCTAGCTGCTGGCCGATAAGGGCGTGCAGCATCGGGTGATCGACGCTGCCGTCCACGCTCAGGCAGAGTTCCAGCGACGGCAGCAGTTTGTGCTTCACCAGCTTGCCGTAGAGGGCGCTGGTGATGCGGGTACCGCTACCCACCAGCTTGAGGCCGCTGTCGGAGGTGATATCCCGGTGGTTGACCACCGCACGGCGGTCGCCCATGCGGGTGACGCTTTTAATGAAGTGGTTGTCTAGGCTCTTCGTCATGGATCCAGGTGTGGTTGGAATTATCCAGCGATAATCGCCGGCTTGCGGGGAGACTCGCTCTGATCCATGAACAGAATCGGTTAATAATTTAATTCTAGTAGAGCGTGGGCAGGCTGGATAGTTTTGCGGCCCTGGAGGCCGTGATGGCGGCCACCTCTTTTTTCGTGTGGAAGTGGACGCATTCAGGTACAATCGCGCCCACTTTAGCTCCTTTTGAATGGAATACCCCCCGTGATTGAGAACCTTCGCAACATCGCCATCATCGCTCACGTTGACCACGGTAAGACCACCCTGGTTGATGAGCTCCTCAAGCAGTCCGACACCCTCGGCGAGCGTGACAAGCTCGAAGAGCGCGCTATGGACTCCAACGACCAGGAGCGTGAGCGCGGCATTACCATCCTTGCCAAGCCCACCGCCATCCGTTGGGGCGACTACCGCATTAACATCGTCGACACCCCCGGACACGCCGATTTCGGCGGCGAGGTGGAGCGTGTGCTCTCCATGGTCGACTCGGTACTGCTGCTGGTCGATGCGGTAGAAGGCCCGATGCCGCAGACCCGCTTTGTTACCGAGAAGGCGCTGGCCCGCGGCCTGCACCCCATCGTGGTGGTGAACAAGATCGACCGTCCGGCGGCCCGTCCCGAGTGGGCGCTGGACCAGACCTTCGACCTGTTTGACCGCCTCGGTGCTACCGACGAGCAGCTCGACTTCCCGGTGGTCTACGCCTCCGGCCTGGGCGGTTTCGCTTCACTCGAATCCGATGTGCGCGAAGGTGACATGACCCCGCTGCTGCAGACCGTGGTCGATCACGTGCACCCGCCGCAGGTAGAGCCGGAGGACCCCTTCCAGCTGCAGGTCTCCCAGCTCGACTACAACAGCTATACCGGCGTTATCGGTATCGGCCGCATTACCCGTGGCCGGGTGAAGAACAACACCCAGGTTGTGGTGGTGGATAAGGATGGCGAGCGTCGCAAGGGCCGCATCCTGCAGCTCTACGGCTTCATGGGCCTGGAGCGTGTCGAGGTGAATGAGGCACAGGCGGGCGATATCGTCTGCTTTACCGGTCTCGACCCGCTCAACATCTCCGATACCCTGTGTGACCCCGATGCGGTCGAGGCGCTGGCGCCGCTTAGCGTTGACGAGCCGACCGTGAGCATGACCTTCCAGGTCAACAACTCGCCCTTCGCCGGCAAGGACGGCAAGTTCGTCACCTCGCGCCAGATCAAGGAGCGTCTGGAGCAGGAGCTGGTACACAACGTGGCACTGCGTGTGGAGCAGGGCTCCGACCCGGACAAGTTCCGCGTCTCCGGTCGTGGAGAGCTGCATCTGTCGGTACTGATTGAGACCATGCGTCGCGAGGGCTTCGAGTTGGGCGTCTCACGTCCCGAGGTTATTATCCGCACCATCGATGGTGAACCGCAGGAGCCGTTCGAGCAGGTCACCGTCGACGTGGAAGACCAGCACCAGGGCGGCGTGATGGAGAAGCTGGGTGAGCGTGGTGGCGACCTGAAAAACATGGTACCCGATGGTCACGGCCGTGTACGTCTCGACTACATCATGCCCGCCCGTGGCCTCATCGGCTTCCGTACCGAGTTCCTCACCGCCACCCAGGGCTCCGGTCTTATCTACAGCGTGTTCGACCACTACGGTCCGTTCAAGCGTGGCAACTACGGCAGCCGCATGAACGGTGTAATGATCGCCAACGCCCCCGGTAAGGCGCTGACCAATGCGCTGTTCAACCTGCAGGAGCGTGGCCGTATGTTCATCGGCCACGGTACCGAGGTCTACGAGGGTATGATCATCGGTCTGCACTCACGCGATAACGACCTGGTGGTCAACGCGCTCAAGGGCAAGCAGCTGACCAACGTCCGCGCCTCCGGTACCGACGAGGCTCAGGTGCTGACCCCGCCCCAGACCCATACGCTGGAGCAGGCGCTGGAGTTTATCGATGATGATGAACTGGTGGAGGTAACCCCCAACCACATTCGCCTGCGCAAGAAGCTGCTGGTGGAGCACGAGCGCAAGAAGGCGTCGCGCAGCAAGGAGTAAGGCTGGATGCTACCCAACAATAACGCCGCCCATTGGGCGGCGTTTTTGTTTCTGCGGACGAGCCACCAGGGGTAAGGGGATTTGATACAATGACCCTCTCGAAAAGGAGGGCATGTGAAACGGGTCACTGGGAAACTGCAGTTTAGTTGGGCTGATGTAGCCCTTATCGCCGCGTTGCAGGGATACACCTCCCGTGACCTGCGCGCCGACCTGATGGCCGGCCTGACCGTGGGTATCGTCGCAGTGCCGTTGGCGATGGCGCTGGCGATTGCCAGCGGGGTGCCGCCGCAGTACGGCCTCTACACTTCGATTGTTGCCGGCGCCCTGATTGCCCTCACCGGCGGCTCTCGCTACAGCATCTCCGGTCCCACCGCGGCCTTTGTGGTGATCCTGCTGCCGATCACCGAACAGTACGGTCTCGGCGGACTACTACTGACCACGGTGATGGCCGGGGTGATCCTGGTGCTGATGGGGGTGGCGCGGATGGGGCAGTTGATCCAGTTCATCCCCTACCCGGTCACCACTGGCTTTACCGCCGGTATCGGCGTGGTGATCGCCACCCTGCAGATTAAGGATTTCCTCGGGCTTGAGACCGGAGAGATGCCGTCCCACTTTCTGGAGAAGCTCGGGGTGCTGCTGAGCAGCCTGCCTACCACCCACCTTCCCGACCTGTTGATAGGCTCCCTTACCCTCGCGGTACTGCTTTACTGGCCACGGCTGAAGAGCCGCGTCCCTGGCCATCTGGTCGCCCTGCTGGTTGGCTCAGTGGCCGCCTTCGTACTGGCACGCGTGTGGCCCGACTTCTCTGTTGCCACGATCGGCAGCCGTTTTAGCTATGTCAGCAATGGTGTCGAGGGACAGGGCATCCCCGCCTTGCCCCCCATGCCGCTGCTGCCGTGGAACCTGCCCGGCGCCAACGGTGAGCCGCTGCTGCTCTCCCTTTCGCTGCTGCGTGAACTGCTCCCCTCCGCCTTTACCGTGGCGATGCTCGGTGCCATCGAGTCGCTGCTCTGCGCGGTGGTGGCCGATGGCCTGGCGGGCGGGACGCGCCACAAGCCGAATAGCGAACTCATCGGCCAGGGCCTGGGCAATATCGTAGCCCCCTTCTTCGGCGGCATTCCCGCCACCGCGGCGATCGCCCGTACCGCCACCAACATACGGGCCGGGGGGCGTTCCCCTGTTGCAGCGATCATCCACGCCGCGGTGGTGCTGCTGGCGGTGGTGAGCCTGGCCGAGCTGCTCGGTTACGTGCCGATGGCGGCGCTCGCCGCGCTGCTGCTGGTGGTGGCCTGGAACATGAGTGAGGCCAAGCACTTCGTCCACATTCTGCGGGTGGCGCCGCGCTGCGACATTGCCGTGCTGCTGACCTGTTTCAGCCTTACCGTGGTGTTCGATATGGTGATTGCCGTGACCACCGGCGTGGTGCTCGCCTCTATCCTCTTTATCCGTCGCATGACGGCGGTCAGTGGGGTGGAGCTGCTGGAGCCTGCGACGCATGCCCATCTCGGTGAGCTGCCCCCTCATGTCGCGGTCTACGACATTAACGGCCCGCTCTTCTTCGGCGCGGCGGAAAAGGCGCTCAGCACCCTGCAGCAGGTCAATCCCGGTGTCTCGGTGGTGCTGCTCGATATGCGTGATGTATCGATGATCGACATGACCGGTATCGTCGCCCTCGACTCCCTGCTGGAAAACTTGCGCCGACAGCAGGTAGTAGTGGTGATCGTCAATCTGTCGCCACGCATGGTGCAGAAGCTGCAGCGCGCCGGTATCGAAAGCGATGGAGAGTGGCTGCTCTTCTGCCGTGATTTCGAGCAGGCTTGTGAGCGCGCGGAGGCACTCTCCCGGCCCGGTGATGAGGGCTAGGCCGCAACCGCACTGAGAGTGGAAAATGGCCTCTCCCACCTCTATGATGCGGGGACGCAAACGGAGTAGGCCAGTCTTATGCATATCCTCTATCCCGACATTCAGCCCTATGTGCAGCACACCCTGGCGGTAGAGTCGCCCCACACCCTGCATATCGAGGAGTGCGGCAATCCGGCGGGGATACCGGTGGTGTTCCTGCACGGCGGGCCGGGGGCCGGCTGTGAGGCCTATCACCGCCGTTTCTTCGATCCCGAGCGCTACCGCATTATCCTCTTCGATCAGCGTGGCTGCGGCCGCTCCACCCCCCACGCCTCGCTGGAGAACAACACCACCCAGACGCTGGTGGCGGACATGGAGGCAATTCGCGAGCACCTGAAGGTCGACAAGTGGCTGGTGTTCGGTGGTTCATGGGGCTCGACCCTGGCGCTGGTCTATGCCGAGACCCACCCGGAGCGGGTGTTGGGGCAGGTGCTGCGCGGCATCTTTCTCTGCCGTCCGCAGGAGATCGAGTGGTTCTACCAGCACGGGGCGAGTCGCCTCTTCCCCGACTACTGGCAGGAGTACCTGACACCGATACCCGAGGCCGAGCACGACGACCTGCTGCAGGCCTATCACCGCCGTCTCACCGGCGAGGACGAGATGGCGCGTATGGCGGCGGCTAAGGCGTGGTCGCTGTGGGAGGGGAAGACCGCGACCCTCAAGCCTAGCGATGCGGTGATCGACCATTTTGCGGACCCTTTTACCGCCCTGTCGCTGGCACGCATCGAGTGCCACTACTTCGTCAATGAGAGCTTCCTGGAACCGAACCAGATCCTGCGCGACGCGGGACGTCTCAAGGAGATTCCCGGGGTTATCGTGCACGGCCGTTACGATGCGGTCTGTCCCCTCGACAACGCCTGGGCGTTGTCGCAGGCGTGGCCTGAGGCGAAGCTGAAGATCGTCGCTGATGCGGGCCATGCCGCCTCCGAGGCGGGGATCCTCAACGCCCTGGTACAGGCCACGGACGACTTTGCCGAGCAGTTTTCGTGATTGCTCTGTTGCAACGTGTCTCCGGGGCCGAAGTGCGCGTCGCTGGGGAGAGTGTCGGGGCCATCGAGCGTGGCCTGATGGTGCTGCTGGGGGTGGAGAAGGGCGATGGCGAGGCGCAGGCGGATCGACTGCTGGAGCGTCTTCTCGGCTACCGCGTCTTTCCCGACGCGGAGGACAAGATGAACCTCAGCCTGCGCGACATCGAGGGCGGCCTGCTGTTGGTGCCCCAGTTCACCCTGCCCGCCGACACCAACAAGGGGACCCGCCCCAGCTTTACCAGCGCGGCCCCTCCCGATGAGGGGCGGCGGCTGTTCGACTACTTTGTCGAGCGCGCCCGCGCGCTACACCCGACGGTGGAGACCGGTCGTTTCGGCGCCGATATGCAGGTCTCACTGACTAACGACGGGCCGGTGACCTTTTGGTTACAGGTTGCGCCCTGAGGCTATTACTAGACCTTATCCTGCCATAGTGATAATTTCCCGTAGTTCGATGCCGCCACCGATAGAGCTACCGGGATAACGACCATGCAATTCAATCCTACTGAAGAGGACATCCGCCACGCCAAATGGCCCCACGACCTGTTCCTCATCAACCTTATCTTCAACCACATCCTGATGTTTGCCGCCTTCCTCTCGGCCAGCTCGCTGTGGCAGTGGGTGATCCTGGTGCCGATCGCCTCGTTGCTGATCCTGCTCTATACCATGTGGCGTGCCAAAAAATCACTCACGTACGACAGCTGGTATGTGAAGTGCCACTGGCAGATCTGTTTCAGGCGCAGCAAGATGTTCATTGGCATGATCGTATTGATGCTTATCTCCGTGGGTGGGGTGCTGATCTATTCCGGCGGCAACCCGACACCGATGCAGATCGCCCCGGCTGGTGCGGTGATCCTGCCCACGATGGTGATGGTGTTGCTGCTCATCGTGCTGGAGACCGAGTCGCTGGACGATGCCCGTAAGGGGCGTGTCCCTGACAAGGTGGTCGACCTTTACCCGGAAGGGCGTTACGAGCCTGTCGAAGCCAAGGCCTAACCCTGCCGCCAATTAACCCCGATGACCGGCGTCTGCCGGTCATTTCGTTTCAGGAGTTCCTTATGGGCCGTCATGTATTTCTCAGCGTTCTCGCCTTTACCCTTGTAGCGGTAGTGGCCGGTATCTTTCTATTTCCCGGCAAGGAGCAGCGCCGCACCCAGCTGCCGTGGCAGATTAGCCAAAGCGCAACGGGCAACCTGCAGGTGTTCGAGCTGGAGCTGGGACGTACCACCCTGGGCGAGACCGAGCAGACCCTGCGCGAGCCTGCTGTGGTCAGCCTGTTCGCCCATGAGGATGGCAGTAAGGTGGTAGAGGCCTACTTCGACAGCGTCGATATGAGCGGGCTGCGCGCCCGTGTGGTGGTGGTGGTGGCCCTGAGTGAGGAAGAGCTTAAGGCGATGTACGCCAACGGTGTGCGGGTTGCCGGTATGGGGGGAGGAAGGCAGAAGGTGACCGTCTCCGAGGCTGATCTGGCACGACTGAAGCAGACCCCCATCGCCAGCCTTACCTACCTGCCGCGTGCCAACCTTGACGCCGGGCTGATCACCGCCCGTTTCGGTGAGCCCGCCGAGCGCATCAAGGAGAAGGAGGGAGTGATAGAGCACTGGCTCTACCCGGAGAAGGGGCTGGATATTGCCCTCGACGCCGAGGGAAAAGAGGTGTTTCAGTACGTGCAGCCGCGTGACTTCGAGAAACTGCGCGCGCCGCTGCTGGCGCAGGCAGAGAAGTAGGCCGCTGCCTTAGTCGTCGGCGTCGGGGAAGTTCTTCCCTACGCGCTTGTTGTTGCCCGGCAACTTGTCCTCGTCCTCGTCCAGCAGGATGCGGTTGCCGTCCCCCTCCATATCATCGTACTGCCCCCGTTTGACCGCCCAGATCAGGATGCCGACGCAGACCAGGCCGATGATAATCATGCTGGGGATGAGTTTGTAGATGACTTCCATCGTGGTGTGCTCTCGCTTGCAGGGATTGGTTACTGGGATGTGACCGATTGTAAGCGCTTTGGTTCAGTGAATGAAGGCACTTGGCACTTAGCGCTCCCGCATCCCCTTGAACAGGGTACGAATACGCGCGGCGTTGCCGATCACCAGCAGCGAGCTTATCGGCATCGCGATGGCGGCGAATAGTGGCGTGATGTAGGCGGCCATTGCCAGCGGCACCAGGATGACGTTGTAGGTCAGCGACAGACCGATGTTCTGGCGGATGGTGCGCAGGGTGCGCCGCGACAGCATGGTGGCCAGGTGCACCTTGGCCAGCTCATCCTGCATTAGCACGATATCGGCGCTCTCCATCGAGACGTCGGTACCGGAGCCGACCGCGACACCGACGTTGGCGCGGATCAGCGCCGGGGCGTCGTTAACCCCGTCACCCACCATGGCGACCCACTCGCCCCTCTCCTGAAGCTCGCTGATGACCCGGTCTTTGTCCTGGGGCAGTACCTCGGCAATCACCTCCATGCCGCCAAGCTGCTCGGCCACCGCCTCGGCGACACGTTGACGATCGCCGCTGAGCAGGGTCATGCGGATCCCCGCCTCACGCAGGCCGTCCACCAGCTGCTGGGCATCGGGTCGCAGCTGGTCGGCGATGGCGAGGAAGGCGACATGCTTGCCGTCAAGCGCCATATGGATGCAGCTGTTGGCCTGAGCCTCCAGTGCAGCCGCCCTGGTGCGTAGGGTCTCATCCGTGTCGCTGCTGCACTGCTGCAGCCACTGAAGGGTGCCGAGTACCACCTGTCTGCCTTCCACTGAGGCCTTTACACCGTAGCCTGGTTGACCCTCGAACCCTTCCGGGTTGCAGGTGGTGATCGCCAGACCACGCCCCTCGGCGGCCTCGATGATGGCGCGCGCGACGCTGTGTTCGGAGTAGCGCTCGGTGATCGCCGCCAGGCGCAGCAGCTCGGCCTCCTCTTCACCAGCAATGGTGCTGATCTGCTGCAGCTGCATGCGGCCGGTGGTGAGGGTGCCGGTCTTGTCGAAGACGAAGTGGGTGACGTGAGAGAGGGTCTCGAGTACCTCACCGTTCTTCACCAGGATGCCGTGTCGTGCCCCCTGTCCGGCGGCCACCGCAATGGCCATGGGGGTGGCGAGGCCGAAGGCGCAGGGGCAGGTGATGATGAGTACCGAGGTGGCGGCCATCAGCGCCAGCTCGAAGCCATCGCCGACCCAGTAGGCGAAGGTGAGGCTGGCGAGGATCAGGGTGGTCATGACGAACCAGGGGACGATACGGTCTGCCATGCACTGGATCGGCGCCTTGGAGGCCTGTGCCTCCTCCACCAGTGCGATAATCCGCCCCAGTGAGGTGTTGCGCAGGGTACCGGTGACCTGCAGGGTGAGGGCGCTCTGCAGGTTGACGGTACCCGCCGAGACGCTGTGGCCGGTTTCCTTACGTACCGGTTCCGATTCGCCGCTGAGCATACTTTCATCGACGTTGGAGCGCCCCTCCAGCACGGTGCCATCGACCGGGACCTTGTCACCCGCCTTGACCAGCACCGTGTCGCCCTCCTTGACGCTGCGAATGGGGACAATCTTCTCCTCGCCGCCCTTCATCAGGGTGGCGACCCGCGGCTGTAGATCCATCAGGCGCTGGGTGGCCGCCACGGCGTGGCGCTTCGACATCGCCTCGAGGATGCGCCCGACGAGGATGACGAAGATGAAGTTCACCACGGTGTCGAAATAGACCTCGCCCACCTCCGAGCCGCTGACGGTGACGTAGGTCGAGTAGAGATAGGTGGTGGTGGCACCGATGGCGATGGGAAGATCCATCGTCAGGTGGCGGTGTATCAGGCCCGACCAGGCTCCCTTTAGGAAGATCGATCCGGAGTAGAACAGGGTGATGGTAGCGAGGCCGAAGCCAATCCAGTGGAACATGGAGCGGAACTGACCGCCGTCGGCGGTATCGGCGCCGCTGTAGAGGGCGATCGAGATCCACATCAGGTTCATCATCGCAAAACCGGCCACCGCCATGCGGAACAGCAGGGCGCGGTTCTGCTTCTTGATGGTGCCCTCGGCCGCCTCCGGGTCGAAGGGGACGGCGGAGTAGCCTATCTCGCCGAGACGCTTGATGATGTCGGAGAGGCTGACACGGGTGTTGTCCCAGCGCACCAGCAGGCGCTTATTGGCCAGGTTGACCTGGGCCTTGATGATGCCTGGCAGGGTGCCCAGCCCGCGCTCGATGAGCCAGACGCAGGCGGCGCAGTGGATCCCTTCGACCAGCAGGTGGATCTCGCGCTCTTCGCCCAGCTCATGAACGAACTCCTCCTGCACCTCGTCCAGGTCGAACAGGGCAAGGTCTCGGGGTGGCTCTGGTGGTGGCGCGAGCAGGGTGCCGTCGGGGGTGCGCTGATAAAAACCTTCCAGCCCGGCATCGTAAATCGTTTTACAGACCGATTTGCAGCCGAAGCAGCAGAAGTGGCGCTCGGCGCCGTCTATCTGTTCGACAAACTGCTCATCGGGAGGGAGCGGCAGGCCGCAATGGAAGCAGCCGGCCTCCGGGGCCGCACGGTGTTCCGACATCTTGGGTCTGTTTGGGACTAACCGGAGACGACGTTGATGCGGCGGCTGATCTCAAGGGTCTCTTCACCCTGGGTGACGGTGATATTGAGGTCCCAGATCCCCTTTAATGGCAGCTGTATCTTGTTCTGGAAGACGCCATCGGCGATCGGCTCGAGTTCGGTCGCCATGTCCATGTTGGCATCGGAAGGGCGGTAGGCCTGTAGGGTCACCGTCGCGCCTTTCAACGGGTTACCGACGCGGTCGCTGACGTTGACGCTGAAGTTCCCGGGCTGACCAAGAACGATGGTCTTCGGGGTCTGCAGCGAGATATTCCATCCCAGGCGGTTACGCGCCTCCAGTTTCTTCTGGTAGTTGTTGTCGTGGTAACGCCCCTTTTCGTAGTAGTCCTTGTCTACCAGTCCTGGACTGGTGTTAAAGGCGGTGACGATAAAGGCGATATTGACGCCCACGACGGTAATCAGCAGGCTCAGCCAGCCGAGTACCCAGGGGTTGCGCATTGCCTGTTTATTGTCTTGAGAAATCATGGCGTTACCTATCTAAACGTTGACCCGGCACCCAGGTTTAACGCTCGGGGCCGAAGAAGGCGCTCTTATAGCTTACGGAATCCTCAGGGTTGTCGACGTTCTGCACCGTGATGGTCAGCGGTACGCGACTGCCCTCGAGATTCACTGTTGGCACCTTAATAAATACGATGCGAGAGCTGAGTTTACCCGATTTGATGGAAATAGGCTTGTCCGCATCGATCAATTCCAGTCCTTCCGGACCCGCTGCGTGGATGCGTACCTGTACCGTGTCGTCGAGCTTGTTGAGGATCTTGACGTCGTATTTGTTCTGGATGGCGCCATCACTCATCTGCACGAACAGTGGTGCACGCGAGTGGATCACCTTCAGCTCCAGAGAGCCGAGATGGGTCAGGCCGTAGAGGATGCCGGACAGTGCCAGGGTCATGATGGTGGCGTAGATCAGTACACGCGGGCGCTTGAACAGCGGGATCTCGGGCTTGCCCTCAATGGCATCCCATGAGGCGTAGCGGATCAGCCCCTTGGGCTTGTTGATCTTGTCCATTACCTGGTCGCAGGCGTCGAGGCAGAGTCCGCACATGATGCAGCCCTCGCTCTGACCCTCGCGGATATCGACGCCGGTAGGGCAGACGGCGATGCACTGGTTACAATCGACACAATCACCATTGCCCTGCTGGGTTTCGCCTTTGCTGAGGCGGCCACGTGGTTCGCCGCGCTTGTAATCGTAAGTGGGGACGATGGTCTCCTTGTCCATCATTACGCCCTGCAGGCGTGCATAGGGGCAGAGCCAGAAGCAGACCTGCTCGCGCAGGATACCGCCGAACAGGTAGGTGAAGAAGGCGAAGACCGCTACGGCCCCCCAGGCGAAGTGATCGACGCTCATGCTGAGGTAGGCGCCCCACATTTCATAGGCATCGGCAAACCAGAGGGTGAAGGTCATGCCGGTGAAGGCGCCGATGGCGATCCAGATCAGGTGCTTCGCGCCCTTGATGGCGATCTTTTTGCCGCCCCAGGGGGCTTCATCAAGTTTGCGGCGCTGGGCGGGATTCCCCTCCATCTTCTCCTCGATCAGGGTAAAGATGTCGGTCCACACGGTCTGAAAGCAGAAGTAGCCACAGAACACGCGCCCCGCAATGGAGGTGACTACCGCAAGCAGGATGGCGAAGAAGAGCAGCACCAGGGAGAGCATCCAGACATCCTGCGGCAGGATGGTGATATCGAAGATCTGGAACTTGCGGTTCGGGATGTCGAAGATGACCGCCTGGCGGTCATTCCAGCGCAGATAGGGGCCAAACAGGAAAACCAGCCAGACGGAGGCGGCCATCCACTTGAGGTTACGGAACTTGCCGGGCATGCGTTTGGCATGGATGGTCTTGTCGCCCGTATTCACATGCCAGTGCTCGATACCCTCATAGATATCTTCAAGCTTTTGCTGACCCTTCTCTGCTGCGTCGCTCACGTTGGCCTCCTGAAAAGTGCTTAACACTTCTAAACGAGAAAATTATTGGAAAAACCCCATAGGCTTTTTCAGTAATCCTCTACTCTATGCCAAAACGGCATTTTACACCCTTGATGTAAGGCAAGCGGGAATATTAGCACAGGCTAATAACAAAAAAGAGGGGGGATAAAAATCCCCCCTCTTTCATTATCACTTCCGGGACAGGCCCGGAGAGGCACTTAGTCCTTAGAGTGCGTGTTGTTCATCAGGTTTTTCAACTTGATGCCAGCAAACACAATGATTACCAGTGATACAACAACGGTCAGGGTTGCGCCAATCGCTACCCGATCTGAAAACAAAGCTTCCATAGTCTTTTACCTCTTGGTTATGGGCCGACCATACAACGATAGTCGGCCCTATCAGGTTAGTGACTTCAGTAGTGCTTACTGACCGCCGCCCAGCTTGTAGACGTAGACGGCAAGCTTCTTGATTTCGGTATCGCTGAGTTTACCGCCACCAAACTTGGGCATAACCGCGTTACGGCTCTGCGGACCGGCGTTAACACCATTGGTAATGGTGTGCTTTACGCTGGCTTTTTGGTCGTCAGCGGCAAAGCGCCAGATGCTGTCGGTGAGGTTGGCTGAACCCATGGCCTGGATACCTTTACCGTCGGCACCGTGACAACCGATACAGCCCTTGGCGGTGAAGAGCGGTGAGCTGGTGGGCTTGCCGGCCATAACGGCGTCAGCCAGCTCGTTCAGCTCTGCATCAGACATGGGGTTCGGGGTCATAATGCCCTGGCGACCATTGGTGATGCTAGCCTCGATGGTCTGGATGTTGCCACCGTAGAGCCAGTCGTTGTCTACCAGCACAGGGAAGCCCTGGTTGCCGGCACCCTCAGCACCGTGACAGGCGGCGCAGTTGTCACCGAACAGTACCTTGGCGGAACGCTGAACGTAGTTGGTCAGTTCATCGTCGGCCAGGATAGCGGCGGCGGACATGCCCTTGAGCTTGTTCTCGTACTGAGCACGACGCTCTTCAATAACGGCCATATCCTGCTTGTACTCGCCGATGGCGGTCCAGCCGGTGAAGCCCTTGGTGTGGGTGGTTGCGCCAGGCCACATCGGGTAGATGAGGCCGTAGCACAGCACGATGATCCAGCTTACGTGGAAGCCGATCATCCACCACTTAGGCGGCTGGTTGAGCAGCTCGCGAAGGTTGTCGTCCCACACGTGCCCTGTGTCTGGGGCACCATACGGATTGCTTTTATCACTCATTTTCTGTTCTCCGTTTCGATCGTGTCGTCGTCATCGAATGGAAGATGACGTTGCGATTCGAGTTTCTCTTTGTTCTTTGGATGGAATGCATGGACATAGGCCCACACCATCAGAAGGAAGATACCTACCGTGACGACGGTGCCAATCCAATCGTGCAGCGTCATTGCTGCCCAATTGGTTTGGAAGTATTCCATCAGGCTACCCATTACTTGCGGTAGTCCTTGTCTTCGAACTTGACCATGGTACCCAGCACCTGCAGGTAGGCGACTACAGCATCCAGCTCGCTGCTGCCGCTGACTGATGCGGCGGTGGCGTAGTCAGCTTCGGTGTAAGGAACACCGAGCATGGTCATGGCACGCATAACCTTCTCTACGTGAGCACCGTCAACAGTACCCTTCTCAAGCCAGGGGTAGTTGGGCATAACTGACTCCGGTACCACTGAACGCGGGGCGATCAGGTGGCGCTTGTGCCAGTTGTCGGAGTATTTGCCGCCAACACGTGCAAGGTCGGGACCGGTACGCTTGGAGCCCCACTGGAAGGGGTGGTCGTACATGGACTCGGAGGCGAGGCTGTAGTGGCCATAGCGCTCTTTCTCGTCACGGAAGGGACGAATCATCTGGGAGTGACAGGTGTAGCAACCCTCACGGATGAATACGTCACGGCCTGCCAGCTCAAGAGCGGTGTAGGGGCGGATGCCGTCGCCGGCTTTCCAGTCGGACAGGGCCTTGCCCTGGCGATCCCACATGATCTCTTTGTGCTGGTTGTGCTCCATGGTCTCATCCAGGTAGAACAGCGGAGTGATCTCCACCAGGCCACCTACGGAGAGCAGCACGGCAAGCATGATGAGCATGACGAAGACATTACGTTCTGTCTTGTCCTGCAGCTTGGTTGAATGAATTTGATCAGCCATTTTTATTAATCCTCCTTATCGGCTTAGGCAGCAGCGGCAGCGGTGCTGCGCTGACCAGCGGCCTGACGGATGGTCATCACGACGTTGAACAGCATGATTGCGCCACCCAGCCAGTAGATCATGCCACCAATGGCACGCATGGCGTAGTAGGGGTGCATGGCTGCAACGGACTCTGCGAAGGTGTAGGTCAGGGTGCCGAACTCGTCGTAATCACGCCACATCAGGCCCTGCATGATGCCGGATACCCACATCGCGGTGATGTAAACCACGGCGCCGATGGTGGCGAGCCAGAAGTGGGTGTTAACCAGGCTTGCGGAGTACATTTTGGTGTTCCACAGCTTCTCTACCATGTGGTACAGAGAACCGGCGGCTACCATGGCAACCCAGCCCAGAGCACCGGAGTGTACGTGACCAACGGTCCAGTCGGTGTAGTGGGAGAGGGCGTTAACGGTCTTGGACGACATGACCGGACCTTCGAAGGTGGACATGGCGTAGAAGGCCAGGGAGACGATGAGGAAGCGCAGGATGTAGTCGTCGCGCAGCTTATCCCAGGCACCGGAGAGGGTCATCATACCGTTGATGGCACCACCCCAGGAAGGAATGATCATAGCCAGGGAAACGGCTGCACCCAGAGAACCGGTCCAGTCAGGCAGAGCGGTGTACTGCAGGTGGTGAGCACCCAGCCATACGTAACCGAACATCAGAGCCCAGAAGTGGATAACTGACAGGCGGTAGGAGAATACCGGGCGGTTGGCTTGCTTCGGTACGAAGTAGTACATCATGCCCAGGAAGCCTGCGGTCAGGTAGTAACCAACGGCGTTGTGGCCGTACCACCACTGAACCATCGCATCCTGTACACCGGAGAATACGGAGTAGGACTTGGTCAGGGATACCGGCATGGCCAGGGAGTTAACCACGTGCAGGTAGGTGATCATCACCATCATACCCATGTAGAACCAGTTGGATACGTAGATGTGGCTGGTCTTGCGGCTGGCAACGGTCATCACGAAGTTCAGGGTGAAGGCAACCCAAACCAGTGCGATGGCGATATCCAGCGGCCACTCCAGCTCGGCGTACTCTTTACCGGAGGTGATACCCAGCGGCAGGGTGACGACGGCGGCAACGATTACCAGGTTCCAGCCCCAGAAAACGAACCATGCCAGCTTGTCGCTCCACAGGGAAACGCTACAGGTGCGCTGCACGCTGTAGAAGCCGGTAGCCATCAGGGCACAACCACCGAATGCGAAGATAACGGCGTTGGTGTGCAGGGGACGCAGACGACCGAAGGTCAGCTCGGCCATGTCGAGGTTAAGAACCGGCCAGGCCAGTTCCGAAGCAATGTAGACACCTACAAGGGTACCTACAACCAGATAAACGACGGCCATTACGGTGAACCACCGTACGACGTCGAAGTTGTATTTCTCTACTTGTGTAGCCACGAGTAGTCTCCTTTGTTGTTACAAAATTGTTATTGCAGTAGTTACCCAAGGGCCGTCTACGTCCACGGACATAGCAGCGTCATTGAGCATGAGGAACAAACCCCAAGTAGCCTGTTGGTGCTATGGGTTTCTCTGGATTTGTGGCCTCCCCTCTGTTGATGCTGCTATTGCGATTGGAAATGCACAAAAAGTGTGCAAAACCTCCCTAAATCTTCAATTTGCCAGGGAAAAGGGCGAGGGGATCGAGCGATCGTGTGGTACGGAGGCCATACGGCGATGGCACCCCTGAGCAGGTGCAGAGCTGTTCTCAATCTAGGTTATAAATGGATCATAACCCTATAAAAACAGTGAAGTATTTCTTATCTTTAGCACCAGCCTGAACGGTCGGAAAACCCCCAAGTCTTCAACGCAGGCGAATGAATGTTAGTCGAAAAGACTCTACCAGAACATTGATTTTTGTCAATTAACGGGTCATTTCACACAGAAACCACGGCAGCCGGTGCAATACCTTATATATAGGATGCTGTTACGCTGGGCGGCTCAGCCTCGTCCCTTGGCGCTCTTGCTATTGGCGATGGTGCGTAGCTGCGGTAGGTCCTGGATGCAGATGTGTTTGCGCTGCACGATGAGGATCCGCTCCTCCTGAAAGCGGCTGAAGAGGCGGCTTACGGTCTCTACCGCCAGCCCCAGATAATTGCCGATATCGTTGCGTGACATGCTCAGATAGAAGTCGGTGGGCGAGAAGCCGCGGCGTTGGTAGCGCTCGGAGAGGCTCAGTAGCAGTGCCGCGAGGCGCTCCTCGGCGCTCTTCTTGCCCAGCAGCATCAGCAGCGACTGGTCGTGCAGGATCTCCTTGCTCATGATGGTCAGCAGCTGGTGCTGCAGGCTGGGGATGCGGGTGCTCAGCTCCTCCAGGCGGTCGAAGGGGATTTCACAGATACTGGTGGTCTCCAGCGCCTTGGCGGCGCAGGCGTGGTGTTTGAGGTGGATGGCATCCAGGCCCAGCAGCTCGCCTGGCAGGTGAAAGCCGGTGACCTGCTCCAGGCCGTCCTCGGTCGGGGCGTAGGTGCGGATGGAGCCGGAGCGAACCGCGTAGATCGCCTGAAACGGCGAGCCCACATGGAACAGGTGCTCGCCCCGTTTCAGCGGGCGGCGGCGCTTGATGATGTTGTCCAGCTCCTCAAGGCCGCTGGAATCAACCCCCACCGGCAGGCAGAGCGAGAAGAGGTTGCAGTCTTTGCAGGCGACGCGCACCTGATCCAGTTTGACCACATTGTCACTTGCCGCGTATGCCATGGGCGCTCTCAACCTTCGTCTTGGGAAATCCGCTATGAATCCTCCACCAAATTAACCTCACATGCAATAAGGGCGTATCAATTAGTCAACTGTGTGTTTAAACGTCTGGGAGTTAGGGGTATGCTATGCCGTCCAATATCTAGAGCAAACAACGGCTGAGAGGATCCCATGGCTGTACGCAAGGCCACGGTAAAACGCGATACCCTGGAGACCCAGATCGAGGTCAGCCTCGATCTCGACGGCACCGGCCAGGGCAAATTCGATACCGGCGTCCCCTTCCTGGAGCACATGCTCGACCAGGTGGCCCGCCACGGTCTGGTCGATCTCGACATCAAGGCGCAGGGTGACCTGCACATCGACGCCCACCACACGGTGGAAGATATCGGCATCACCCTCGGCCAGGCCTTTGCCCAGGCGGTGGGCGACAAGAAGGGGGTTCGTCGCTACGGCCACGCCTATGTGCCGCTGGACGAGTCGCTGTCGCGCGTGGTTATCGACTTCTCCGGCCGTCCCGGCCTGGAGTACCACGTCGACTATCCGCGTGCCCGTATCGGCGAGTTCGAGGTTGACCTGTTGCTGGAGTTCTTCCAGGGCTTCGTCAACCACGCCCAGGTGACCCTGCACGTGGACAACCTGCGCGGTAAGAACGCCCACCACATCGCCGAGACCATCTTCAAGGCCTTCGGCCGGGCGATGCGTGAGGCGCTGAGCGCCGACGAGCGAATGCAGGGTATGATGCCCTCGACCAAGGGCAGCCTGTAACGCCGCCTTCACCCTGATTCTATTTCTCGAGAGTTCACCATGAGCAGCAGTGTGGCAGTGATCGACTACGGAATGGGCAACCTCCACTCCGTGGCCAAGGCCCTGGAGCATACCGGTTGTGTCGATGAGGTTATCGTTACCCACGAACCGGAGCGTATTTTGGCCGCCGACCGCGTGGTCCTTCCTGGCGTCGGTGCGATCCGCGACTGCATGGCCGAGATCAAGCGCCTCGGTATGGACCAGGTGATCCGCGAGGTGGTGAAGAGTAAGCCCTTCCTCGGCGTTTGCGTCGGCATGCAGGCGCTGATGGACTCCAGCGAGGAGAACGAGGACACTGCCTGTCTAGGCATCCTGCCTGGCGAGGTGCGTTTCTTTGGCGATAACCTCAGCGATCCGGACAGCGGTGCCGCACTCAAGGTGCCGCACATGGGCTGGAACCAGGTGCACCAGGAGGTGGCTCACCCGCTGTGGCACGATATCGAGCAGGACGCCCGCTTCTACTTCGTGCACAGCTACTATGTCAGCCCGGCGGACAGCGCCTACCTGGCCGGTAGCGCGCGCCACGGCGTCGAGTTTGCCGCCGCGCTGGCACACGAGAACATCTTTGCCGCCCAGTTCCACCCGGAGAAGAGCCAGCACGTGGGGCTGCAGCTCTATGCCAATTTCCTGAAATGGGACGGAAACGCGTAAGATTGGCCGAACAGGCTTAAGAACGATTATTTGTAACCGTCGTGCCGAGGCCGCGACGATCGATGAGGAAGTGAACGATGTTGTTGATCCCCGCCATTGACCTGAAGGATGGCAAGTGCGTACGACTGCGCCAGGGCCGTATGGAAGACACCACTGTCTTTTCGGACGACCCGGTGGCGATGGCCGCACAGTGGGTAGAGGCGGGCGCGCGTCGCCTGCACCTGGTCGACCTCAACGGCGCCTTCGAGGGCAAGCCGGTCAACGGTGATGTGGTACGCGCCATTGCCGAGGCCTTCCCCGATCTGCCGATCCAGATCGGCGGTGGTATCCGCGACGAGGAGACCGTGCAGAGTTATCTCGATGCCGGTGTGAAATACGTCATTATCGGCACCAAGGCGGTCAACGCCCCGCACTTCGTTAACGACCTCTGCATGGAGTTCCCCGGCCACATCATCGTCGGTCTCGATGCCAAAGATGGCAAGGTGGCGATTGACGGTTGGTCCAAGCTCTCCAAGCATGATGTCATCGACATGGCCAAGCACTTCGAAGAGGACGGTGTCGAGGCGATCATCTACACCGATATCGGCCGCGACGGCATGATGAACGGCGTGAATGTCGAGGCCACGGTAAAGCTGGCGCAGGCGATCAGCATTCCCGTCATTGCCTCCGGCGGTATTACCAATATTGAGGACGTAAAGGCGTTGTGTGCAGTGGCCGATGAGGGCATTAGCGGCGCCATCACTGGTCGTGCCATCTACGAGGGCACCCTCGACTTCGCAGATGGCCAGGCGCTGGCCGACAAGCTCTGCCCCGACGCAGCGATGAAGTTCTAACGATGGCCTTGGCAAAACGCATCATCCCCTGCCTCGACGTCGACAACGGCCGTGTCGTAAAGGGCGTACAGTTCGTCGATATTCGTGATGCCGGCGACCCGGTGGAGATCGCCAAGCGCTACGACGAGCAGGGCGCCGACGAGATCACCTTCCTCGACATCACCGCCTCGTCCGACGACCGAGAGACCATGGTGCACGTGGTCGAGCAGGTTGCGGCACAGGTGTTCATCCCGCTTACCGTCGGTGGCGGTATCCGCAAGGTTGAGGACATCCGCCGCATGCTCAACGCTGGTGCCGACAAGGTCGGTATCAACACTGCCGCGGTATTTAATCCGGAATTTGTCAAAGAGGCGGCCGAAAAGTTCGGCTCCCAGTGCATCGTTGTCGCCATCGACGCCAAGAAGGTCTCCGCCGAGGGCGAAGAAAACCGCTGGGAGATCTTTACCCACGGTGGCCGTAAACCGACCGGTATCGATGCCATTGCGTGGGCGAAGAAGATGGTCGACTACGGCGCCGGTGAGATCCTGCTTACCAGCATGGACCGGGACGGCACCAAGATCGGCTTCGACCTGGAACTCACCCGAGCCATCGCCGATGCGGTACATGTGCCGGTGATCGCCTCCGGCGGCGTCGGTAATCTCGACCACCTGGTCGACGGTGTCAAAGAGGGCCATGCCGAGGCGGTGCTCGCCGCCAGTATCTTCCACTTCGGTGAGTACTCCATCGAAGAGGCGAAGCAGCGTATGGCCGACGCGGGTATCGAGGTTCGCCTGTGAGTGAGGCGGAGCTGGCACAGCTCGAGCAGTTGGGCATCAGCCAGTCAGACCTGGCGGCCATGCAGAACTTCACGATGGGCCTGTTTGCCGTTACCGTAGTCTCCATCGCCCTCACACTGTGGCTGGCCAGGCGCAAGCGACTGAAGGTGGGTTTCTGGGCCACGATGGCGCTGCTGTTCGGCCCGCTGGCGCTGCTGGCCATTTTGTTTGTGCCGACCAAGGCGCAGGAGGAACAGCAGTGAGCGGCGGTTGGCTCGATGAGATCAAGTGGGGCGATGACGGCCTGGTGCCGGTGATTGCCCAGGAGGAGAGCGGCAGGGTGGTGATGTTCGCCTTCATGAACCGTGAATCCCTCGCCATGACCGCAGAGAAGGGCGAGGCGGTCTACTTCTCCCGCTCGCGCAACAAGCTGTGGCACAAGGGCGAAGAGTCGGGCCACGTGCAGAAGGTCAAGGCGATCCGTACCGATTGCGACAAAGACGTGGTCCTGATCACCATTGAACAGGTGGGCGGCATCGCCTGCCACACCGGTCGCCACAGCTGTTTCTATAACGAACTTGAAGGCGATGCCTGGCAAGCGGTGGAGCCGGTACTCAAAGACCCCAAGGCGATCTACAACAAATGAGTGATACCCTGAACAAATTGTCCGCGGTGCTGGAAGAGCGCAAGTCCGCCGCGGCGGACTCCTCCTACGTTGCCAAACTCTACAGCAAGGGGCTGGACGCGATCCTGAAAAAGGTCGGCGAAGAGGCCACCGAGACGGTGATGGCGGCGAAGGACGGCGAGGCCGACAAGATCATCTACGAGACCGCTGACCTCTGGTTCCACACCATGGTGATGCTCAAGCACATGGACCTGGAGCCGCAACAGGTACTCGACGAACTGGAGCGCCGCTTCGGCCTCTCCGGTCTTGAGGAAAAGGCGAGCAGGAAGGAATCATGAGCGACTGCCTGTTCTGCAAAATCGCTGCCGGAGAAATTCCCGGTGACATCGTCTACCAGGACGATAAAATGGTGGTCTTCAAGGACATCGCCCCCAAGGCAGAGGTGCATCTGCTGGCGATCCCGCGCGAGCATATCGAGAGCCTCGATGGTCTTGGCGAGGAGCATGATGCCCTCATCGCCCACATGATGCGACAGCTGCCGCAGCTGGCGAAAGAGCAGGGGCTGGAGAGCGGTTATCGAACAATTATCAACACCGGGCCGGGTGGCGGCCAGGTGGTATTTCATCTGCATATTCATCTGCTCGGCGGCAGCGGCCTGCCGGGCTTTCAATAAACATAGGAGTCATCTGTAATGGGTTTTAGTATCTGGCAACTGTTGATCGTTCTGGCCATCGTTGTGCTGCTGTTCGGCACCAAGAAATTGAAGAACATCGGCGGCGACCTGGGCGGCGCGGTCAAGGGCTTCAAGGATGCGGTCAAAGACGGCGACAAGCAGGCCTCCATTGAGAAGAAAGAGGGTGAGGTCATCGAAGGCGAGGTGACCAAGGATAAGGACAAGGTTTAATCCTCACTCCTCCTCTTACAAAGTAACTTACATATGTTCGATATCGGTTTTTGGGAGCTGAGCGTCATCGGCGTCGTCGGTCTAATCGTGATCGGCCCTGAGCGCCTGCCCGGCGTTGCACGTACTGCCGGCTTCTGGTTCGGCAAGATGAGCCGTTTCGTCAGTAACGTAAAGGCCGATATCGATCGCGAGCTCAAGGCCGACGAACTGCAGAGGACGCTAAAGCAGCAGGCCGACAGCGCCGGTATCCACGAGATCATCGAAGAGACCAGGGAAGCGGTGGAGGGGCTGGAAAAGGAGACCCGGGCCGCGGCGGATGCTGCTGCCGATGCCTTTGACGAAGTGCCGCAGGACTACCTGGTAAAGAGCGAAGACAATCGCTACGTCGAAGTCGATGATGAAGACTACTTCGATGATGACGAGGACGTCGGTGACCAGCCCGAGCCCCAGGGCGAGAGCATGGCCGAAAACGAAGAGCCCCAATTGACGGCCGCAGCCGAACAGGCTGATGAGAGCGAAACAAAGTCGCAACAAGATGACAACAAAGCCTGATTCCGTAGACGAGGAGGCGCCTCTCCTCTCCCACCTGATTGAGATGCGCGATCGCCTGCTGCGCGTGGTCATCGCCGTACTGCTGATCTTCTGCGGCGTCTTCTATTTCGCCAACGACCTTTACAACATGGTCGCCAGTCCCTTGCTGGAGTTCATGCCGGAAGGCACCAGCATGATCGCCACCAAGCCCGCCGGTACCTTCTTCACGCCGATGAAGCTGGCCCTGGTGATGTCCATCTTCGCCGCCATGCCCTACATCCTCTACCAGATGTGGGGCTTCATCGCCCCGGCCCTCTACCAGCACGAACGCAAAATGATCCTGCCGCTGCTGGTCTCCAGCTCGCTGCTGTTCTACGCCGGCATGGCCTTCGCCTATTACGTCGTCTTCCCGCTGATGTTCCAGTTCTTCATCGCCGTCGCTCCCGAAGGGGTTGCGGTGATGACCGACATCAGCGAATACCTCGACTTCGTGCTGAAGATCTTCTTCGCCTTCGGGGTCGCCTTCGAGGTGCCCATCGCCACCATCCTGCTGGTATGGAGCGGCATGACCACCCCCGAGAGCCTGGCCGAGAAGCGCCCCTACATCATCGTCGGCGCCTTCGTCATCGGCATGCTGCTCACCCCACCCGATGTCATCTCCCAGACCCTGCTGGCGCTGCCCATGTGGATCCTGTTCGAGCTCGGCCTCTGGTCCTCCCACTACTTCATCAAGCAGAGTGAGGCGGCACAGGAGGGGGCGGAACTCGATAGTGAGGAGGCAATGGAGAGCGAACTGGATCGCTACGAGGCCGAAGAGGCTGCGCTGAACCCCAGCGACGAAGAGAAAAAGTCCTAGCACTCCCTCTGGGCACCGCTCCCCGTTTGCACCAAGATGGTGTAACGCAGGGGCAGCGATACCATTCAAAATTATCCTGTTACGGCCGCGGTTCTGCGCGTCCCAAGCGGTGGTGCACAGGCCCTGCTGCTCACACACTTCTCCCCATGAATCGACACCTATCCCCCCGGCTGTGTCTAGCAGTCAGAAAATATTGTGCAGAATGGATTGTTGTGTGAATTAATACTAAATTTAAAGCGGAAGGTCAGGGTGCAGAGCGACTTTCTCTGACAGCAGCCATGTTGCAGATATAGGGTGTATTTCCCTGTTACTGGTACTTAAAAAAATGTAGAGATGTACACGTTTAGTGACTGATTAGGGGGAATTGGTGGAACTCGATATAGAGAAACTTCTTGCGATAAGCACAGCCCTGCCCGATCCGGTCTTTATTCTGACGGAGAGTGGGCACTATGCCGGCCTTTTTGGTGGCGGCGACAGAAGTTATTACCATGATGGTTCAGGCCTGGTTGGCGCCTCGCTTTACAGTGTATTGCCAAAAGAGAAAGCAGACTGGTTCATGGCGCAAATTAAGCTGTCTATTACAGAAGACAGGATGCTTACGGTTGAGTACGGCCTGTCCGGCGCGGATGTTGAGGGAATTGACAGTGCAGATGGCCCAAGTGGTGAAATTTGGTTTGAAGGGAGGATTCAGCCACTCTCCTTCACGGTTGACGGCAAAAGGGCTGTCGTATGGGTTGCGAGGAATATCACGCTCAGGCACCAACTCGAACACCAGCTTAGGCTGATGAGTGAGCGTGATGAGCTTACCGGGATATTCAATAGAAGACGACTGTTCTGTGAGCTGGAGAAAAAGTACGCCGAATTCTGCCGCTACGGGACTCGAAGCTCTCTGTTAATGTTCGACATTGACTACTTTAAGGCGGTCAACGATCGCTATGGGCATGTTACCGGCGATACGGTGTTGCGTGTAATGGCTCAGCAATGTGAAGGCCTTTTCAGGGAGTTGGACCTGTTTGCACGCTTCGGTGGTGAGGAGTTTGCAGTATTGTTGCCCAGCACTGATATGGATGCAGCGGTGAAATTGGCGGACCGAGTTCGCGCAGAGGTTGAATCCCTTGAGTTCGTCCACGAGGAGCAGCCATTCAATATTACGATAAGCGTCGGGATTGATAGTTTCAGGCAAGGTGACGCCTCTCATGAAGACGTCGTAAAAAGAACGGATGATCAGCTCTATAGTGCAAAGGAAGAGGGTCGCAATCGCATTGCTTATTCGTCGGTATGACCCCGGCAGGTTAGGGCATAAGAATAGGGTTCCTACCGAGGTCTTTTTTCACATGTTTTGCAGAGTGGATTGGTGATGTTCCTGGAGATGAACTCCTCGCGCAGTTGCTGCATTGGGGCGTCATCCCAAATTTCCTGCAGCGTTTTTTCGTTTGCATCGCCCAGTAAATATTTACCGTCGTAATCTCTACAGCAGGGCACGACGCGACCATCGAACAGTACGGTGACGTACTGAAATGGGTCGATGCATTCTGTGAACTCTTCGGCTGAGGTTTCGCTTAATGCGCTAACATCATCTGCAGAGCCGTCCCAGGTACTAAATTGCTTGCTCCTGAACCGATCGACTCCAGGTGTATTGTCCCAGTCGGAGGCTTTCGCTTTGATGCTATCTCGGTTGGAGGGGAAGTCGATCATGGAGACGACAACTTGCATTTTTCTCTCCCGCTCAACCTTCAGATTTAAAAAGTAATTTAGCCTGTCGACGGATTTATCGTAGGCATTACTTACGCCACGGATTTTCTCGAAAGAGATATCGTCATGGCCATCCAGCGAGAACAGCAGGTTACTGATGCCTGAGTCGACCAGTTCCTCTGCCAACTTTTTGTGTAACATGTAGGGATTGAGCGAGAGCCCGGTGTTGACGCCCTTCTCGGCGGCATACTTAATCATTTTGATAAGTTCCGGGTGGGTGAGACTCTCGCCGAAGCCGTGTAGCAGAACGACTCTTTTGGGGGTAATGACCGAAAGTTGATCGATAATGGATTTGAAAAGAGGGAGTGACATATCCCCCTCAGCTCGTGTCATATTGTGCGTGCGTGCGCACATTACACAGGTGAAAGGGCAGCGATTAGTTAGCTCGATATTGAGTACCCAGGGTTTTTCTCTTGGCTGAATGGACACACTCTTCTCCACGCTGATAACACCCTGTGGGGCTGTCGAACCGCTCGAATGTTATCAATATCCTATATGGTTATCCAGCAGCGACGGCTAAGATCTATACACGCAACAGCTGCGCGCCCCATCACACACTATTCCGCCTCAACACCCGATACAATAACGGTATCAACAACAGCGTCACCAACAACGAAACACCCAGGCCGTAGATCAGGGCGATCGCCAGCGGTTGCAGCATCTCGGCCCCTTCGCCCCAACCGAGGGCGAGTGGCAGCATGCCGAAGATGGTGGTGAGGGTGGTCATGAGAATGGGGCGCAGGCGCAGCCTTGCCCCTTCCAGTACGGCGTCGTCCAGTGCCATGCCATTGGCGCGGGCGAGGTCGAAATACTCCACCAGGATGATGGCGTTGTTGACCACGATACCGGCGAGCATGATGGTGCCGAGCCACACCGGCATGGAGAGCGGCAGTTGGTGCAGGTGCAGGCCGAGGCCGATGCCGATGGCGGCGAACGGTACCCCCAACATGATCACCAGCGGGTTGCGTAGCGATTCGTATTGCACCGCCATCACCACGAATACCAGGAACAGCGCCAGGGCCAGCAACAGCTGACTGGTTTGCCGTGCCTGTTGTTGTGTCTCGTACTCGCCGCCGCTGTAGAGGGCGTAGCCCCGGGGCAGCTCGAACGCATCGATCTGTCTATTGAGCTGCTGATAGACCTCGCCGAAGCTTAGTGCCCCGCTCAGGGTGGCGCTTATCTCGACGATGCGCCGTTGACGGTCGCGCCGTATCTCCGCCGGTGAGGCGATCAGGCTTATCTTCGCCACCTCCCCTAATCGCAGTGCCTGGCCTTTGTCATTGTGCAACACCAGTTGTTGCAGCGCGGCGGGGGAGTCGACGTCGTAATAGGGCAGGCGCAGTCGAATGTCGTAGGCGCGATCACCCTCCAGGTAGTCGCTGATCGTCTCGCCCTCCAGCGCCAGCCGCAGTGTCCTGCCCAGCGTCTCCACGTCTACGCCCAGGGCGGCGGCCCGTTCGCGGTCGATGCGTATGCTCAGCTCCTGGCGTACCTCCTCGGCGGAGTGCTGCAGGTTGCGCAGGCCGGGCGTGCCGCGCAGGGTGGCGACCAGTTTGTCGGCCAGCTGTTGCAGGGTGTCGAGATCCGGCCCCTGCAGTCGCAGGCTGATGTCGTCGTCGCCGCCGCCCATGCGGATGCCGCGAATGCCGCGGGCGCGCATGCGCACCTGCAGCCCGACGAAGGATTCCGCGGCGATGCGCTGTTGCATCCGCCCTATCCATGCGTCACTGGAGAGGGTGCGTTGTTCGCGCGGCACTAACTGCACCGTGATGTTGCTGCGGTTGGTGCTCTCCCGCTCGGTACGGCCGAAGATGTAGCCGCCGACCAGGCTGAACACGCTCTCCACCTCGGGCTGCGCCTGCAGCAGCTGCTCGACGCGCCGCACGTGGCTGTCCATCTCGCTCAGGGTGGTGCCGGGTTCGGTGGTCAGGGTGATGGCGATCTCACCGCTGTCCATGCGCGGCAGGAAGCTTTCGCGTGCCGAGTCGAGCTGCATCACGCTAAAGGCGAGGCCGCCCAGCAGCGTTGCCACCAGCAGCAGTTGGGCGGCACGGCTGTGCAGCAGCCCCCCCAGAAGCGACTGGTAGCCCGACTGCGCCAGGGCGATGACCTGGTCGACGGCGCGCCCCACGGCGCTACGCCCGCCCAGTTTGAGCTGTACCCCCCAGGCGGGCACCAGGGTGAGGGCCACCACCATGGAGGCGAGGATCGCCGCCGAGATGGTGAAGATCAGTTCGCGGAACAGCAGGCCGATAAGGCCGCCGATGAAGAGGAAGGGGATGATCGCCGCCAGGTTGGTGGAGGTGGCGGCAACGATGGCGCTGTTGATCTCCTTTGCCGCCTCGGCCCCCGCCTCGGCGCGCCCCTCACCCATGCGCTGGTGGCGCTGGATGTTCTCCAGCATCACGATGGTGTTGTCCACCAGCAGCCCTACCCCCAGCGCCAGGCCGCCCAGGGTCATGATGTTGAAGGTGAGTCCACCCAGCCCCATCAGGGCGAAGGTGACCATCACCGCCAGTGGGATGGCGCTGCCGATGATCAGGGTACGGCGCAGGTCGCCGAGGAACAGGAACACCACCAGCATCGCCAGCAGGGTACCGCTAAGTGCCGCCAGGGTGGCGTTGTTGAGGGCGTTGCGCACGTAGACCGACTGGTCGGAGACGGTACGGATGCTGATCCCGGCTGGGACGAGTTGTTGTGCCTGCAGTTCGCTAAAGCGCCGTTTTACCGCATCGACCACCTCCACGGTGTTGGCGCTGGGTTGTTTCTGTATCGACACCTTGACCCCGGGGATACCGTCCAGCCGCACCTTGATGCGCTCGTCGCTGTGGCCGTCGCTGATGCGTGCCAGCTGTTGCAGCGGCACGGTGCCGCCATCGGGCAGCGGCACGGGGAAGCGGCGCAGCTCATCGATCGACTCAAAGCGGGCCGAGGTGCGGCTGTTGAGCTCGCGCCCTGCGGTAGTGAGGCGTCCGGCGGGCAACTCCTGGTTGGCTCGTCGCAGGTTCTCGGTGAGGTCGCCCAGTTCGATACCGAGGGTGGCGAGGCGCTGCTGGTCCGGCTCGATCAGGATCTCGCGCAGTACGCCGCCCCCCACTTCGACGGCGGCGACGCCGGGCAGATTGAGAAACTGTTTGGAGAAGTCGTAGTCGACCCAGTCGCGCAGCTGCACCTGCTCCATCGTCTCGCTGCTGACCACGAACTCGGCCACCGGGATCTGTGACGGGTCGCGTTTGTAGATCGTCGGCGGCTGGATGGTGTCGGGGAGGAAGCGTTTGGCGCGATCCAGGCGGGTGCTGGCGTCGCGCAGGGCGAGGTCGATGTCGTGGCCGTAGCTAAAGCTGAGGTCGACGCTGCTCGCCCCCTCGTTGCTGCGCGACTGGACCGAGATCGCCCCCTCGGTGATCGCCAGCTGTTCCTCCAGCTGGCGGGTGACCCGGTCCTCCATGATGGTGGCGGGCACGCCGCTGTCGATGATGCGTACCCGCACCTCGGGGTAGATGAGGTGGGGTAGCAGGTCGACCGATAGCCGCCCCATGGCGAACAACCCCAGGACCACTGCGGCCAGGGCGATCATGGTGACGCCGATGGGGTGGCGTATCGACCAGGCGGCGAGGCCGCCGCCGTGTATCGTGGTGTGCTGGCTCATTGGGCGGGCTGGCTATTGCTGAGGGTTACGTGGGCCCCTTCGCCGAGACCGAGGAAGCCGCGGCTGACCAGCCGCTCACCCGCCTCGATGCCGTCGAGGATCTCCACCATCTCATCGAAGTGCAGTCCGCTGATCACCGGGCGGCGCTCGACGGTCTGGTCACCCTTGATGATAAAGAGGAACTCGCCGCGGGTGTCGCGCCGCAGGGCACTGTAGGGGACCAGCAGCCGTCCACTGGAGCGCAGCTGCAGCTCTACACGGCAGAACTGCCCCGGTTGTGCCCCGGCGGGGGGAGGTGACAGGCGTACCTCCACCGTGCCCTGGCGGCTCGCCTCGTCCACCACCGGGTGGATGCGTGCGATGCTCCCCTCGAAGCGTTGCGGCCCCAGGGCATCGATGGAGAGGGACACCGTATCGCCCACCTTGAGGATGGGCAGTACCATTTCGGAGAGCTGCAACTCGGTATAGAGGCTGTCGGCCTCGATGAGGCTGAGCACGTGGCTGAAGCGTGGCAGGGTGTCGCCGGGTTCGGCCAAGCGCTCACTGATGACACCGCTAAAGGGGGCGGCGAGCCGGCTCTGCTGCAGGCGGATGTTGAGCTCCTCCTCCTCGGCACGGGCCACATCCAGCGCGGTGACCGCCTGCGCCAGCTCCTCCTCCGAGACCACGCGGCTGCTCTGCAGGCGCTTGAGGCGTTTCAGGTTCTGCTCGGCCTGGCGGCGCTGCGCCTCGCTCTTCTTCAGCTGCGCGCGCAGCTGGGTGTCGTCCAGCCGTGCCAGCAGGGTGCCCTGTTTCACCCGGTCGCCCTCATGGTAGGGCAGCTCAAGCAGCGTCCCCTCCTGCTGCAGCGACAGGCGCACCGTGCGTTCTGCACGCAGGCTGCCGCTACGGGAGATGGTGCGCATGGCATCACTCAGCTGTGCGGTAGCGCTCTCCACGGCTATGCTGGGTTCGGTGCGGGGCTTTTTCGCCTTGCCAGGCTGCTCGCCGCAGGCGTTGAGGAGGAGGAGGCAGCTTATTAACAGGAGTGGCTTTTTCATCTGCGAGTCGTCGAAAAGTGAAGGTGGAAAATAGTACCCCAGCCGGGAGAGGGGTGTCACAGTTGATTTGCATTAGAAAGTGCTAATAAATTTATGCATCTTGCCAGAGAAAAAAGAAGCGTGCAGTCTGCACACAAGGGTTTTTGTTAACCAGGAGGGAAGGCTGTATGCGTCATCTATTGCACGTCATTGTTGCGCTACTGTTGCTGTCGAGTGCCGCGGCCCGAGCAGCCAGTGACCCGCTTATCTTCTCCACCGCGCCCACCCTCTCCCGCAGTGAGACCATCAAGCTCTATACGCCGCTGGTGGAGTACCTCTCGGAGGTCACCGGCAGGCGCTTTATCCTCTACCCGGCCGGCAATTTCATCGAGTACACGGTGCGCATGCGTACGGGGAAATACGACATGTTGTTTGACGGTCCGCACC
>JBNKUL010000054.1:0-6231 GCA_050298555.1 Thiohalomonadaceae bacterium | reverse complement strand
CTCCCCCTAACAGGGGGAGGGAATGTTAGGCCACTGGCAACTCGGTGCGATCCACCACCCGCCTTAATACAAAGCTGGAGTGCACCCCGCTCACCCCCTCGATGCGGGTGATCCGGTCGAGCAGCAGGACCTGGTAGGCCTCCATGTCCCTCACCACCACCTTCAGTTGATAATCGGCGTCGTGGCCGGTGACCAGCAGGCACTCCAGCACCTCGGGCAGGTCGCGGATGCGCTGCTCGAAGTTATCGAAGCGTTCGGGGGTGTGGCGGTCCATGGAGATGTGGATCAGCGCCATCAGGCTCAGCCCCAGCTTTTGCGCATCGAGCATGGCGCGGTAACCGCCAATCAACCCCGACTCCTCCAGCGCCCTGACGCGGCGCAGGCAGGGCGAGGGGGAGAGGCCGATGCGCTCGGCCAGCTCCTGGTTGCTGAGGCGCCCCTCCCGTTGCAGCAGCTGCAGAATGGCCCTGTCGTAGCGATCCAGTTTCACGGCAAACACCCTATCGATAACAATATTTCAAACATATTCTGATATTAGCAATATTATTGCTGACTTTTCTCTAATCAGCGCAAATTAACAACAAAATTGCGCCCCGCTGCCCTTATCCTTTCACTGTCAGCCAAGAAACGCGCGCTTACCGGCGCCGTTCCGGGTAACGGCCCCACAAGGGCCCTGCCGACACCGGCCCCGGCCACAAGCCACTGTCCTGGCCCCCTGTCCAGGACAGTGGGCCAAGATTTCAACCGATGAGGAGAGAGACGTGAGCAGCTTCAACCCCGGCAAGTACCGCCCCGCCCCGGCCATACAAATGGCGAACCGCCAGTGGCCGAACCGCACCATCGACAAGGCGCCGATCTGGGCCAGCGTCGACCTGCGCGACGGCAACCAGGCGCTGCTGGAGCCGATGAGCGTGGCGCAGAAGCGCAGGATGTGGGCGCTGCTGGTGAAGCTCGGCTTTAAGGAGATCGAGGTGGGCTTCCCCTCGGCCAGCCAGCACGACTACGACTTCGTGCGCTGGTTGATCGAGGAGAACCAGATCCCCGAGGACGTCACCATTCAGGTACTGGTGCAGGCGCGCCAACATTTGATTGAGCGCACCTACGAGGCGCTTGAGGGGATCCACCGCGCCATCGTTCACGTCTACAACTCCACCTCCACCATCCAGCGCGAGCGGGTCTTCGCCAAGGGGCGCGACGGCATTACCGCCATCGCCGTGGAGGGGGCGCGCATGGTGAAGGCCGAGGCGGCCAAATACCCGAACACCGAGTGGGTGTTCCAGTACTCGCCCGAGTCGTTCAGCCAGACCGAGATGGACTACGCGGTGGAGATCGTCGATGCGGTGACGGATGTCTGGCAGCCGACTCCCGAGAAGCCCTGCATCATCAACCTCCCCGCCACGGTGGAGTCCGCCACCCCCAACGTCTTCGCCGACCAGGTGGAGTGGTTCTGCCACCACGTGGCGCGCCGCGACGCCATTATCATCTCGCTCCACACCCACAACGACCGCGGCACCGCGGTGGCCGCCGCCGAGCTGGGGCTGCTGGCAGGGGCCGACCGCATCGAGGGCACCCTGATGGGCAACGGCGAGCGCACCGGCAATATGGACATCGTCACCATGGCGATGAACCTCTACAGCCAGGGGGTCGACCCCATGCTCGACCTCGCCAACCCGGACGAGGTGATCCAGACCTACACCCAGTGCACCGGCCTGCCGGTGCACCCGCGCCACCCCTGGATCGGCGAGCTGGTCTATACCGCCTTCTCGGGAAGCCACCAGGATGCGATCCGCAAGAGCCTGTCGCGACAGCAGGAGGACGAGCCGTGGCAGGTCGCCTACCTGCCCATCGACCCCGCCGACCTGGGGCGCGACTACCAGGCGGTGATCCGCGTCAACAGCCAGTCGGGCAAGGGGGGCGTCGCCTTCGTGCTGGAGCGCGACTACGGTTTGAGCCTGCCGCGCTGGATGCAGGTGGAGCTGGCGCAGCGGGTGCAGAAGGAGAGCGAGCGGATCAGCGGCGAGGTCGACAGCGAAACCATCCACCGCCTCTTTATGGAGAACTTCATCGCCACCGCCGACAGCCCACAGCTTAACGGCTATCGCATCGACCGCAGCAGCGGCAGCGACACCATCGAGGCGCGCATCGCCGAGGGCGGGGTGGAGACCACCATCCGCGGCGCGGGCGAAGGGGCCCTCTCCGCCTTCATCGACGCCTGGCAGCAGCACAGCGGCCAGAGCGTGGTGGTGGTCGACTACAGCGAGCATGCCATCGGCGCCGGTACCGATGCCGAGGCGGCCGCCTACGTGCAGCTCAATATCGACGGCGGGCGGGTGAGCGGCGCGGCGCTGGACCATGATACCGTGAGCGCCTCGTTGATGGCGGTGATCGCGGCGTTGAACCGGGCGGCGCTGAGGGCCGCCGCCTGAGCCAACCTAACACGCTACACCCCCACCCTAACCCTCCCCCTGATAGGGGGAGGGAATTGAGATAAGTCGTAGGCCGGGCAACCATGCCCAGCGCCCCGGCTTGCATCCCCCGCACAACCCTGACAAAGTTCATGCAAATGTTACAAATGGTTAACAATAATGAACAACACCACACCCTATATCGCCCTGCTCTGTGCCAGCCTGATCGGTAGCACTGTCGCCCTGGCGCAGGAGGAGGCGGAGATCACCACCAGCCTCACCGTCGGCCAGACCGATGACATCGACTTCGACACCCGCAGCGCCACGCTGGGGCTGAAGGCGATCACCCCCTACGGCCTGATGCAGTGCGACTTCAGCCGCACCACGGGCGAGACCCGCGTCGCCACCTTTGACGATATCTTCGGTGTCACCCCGGTCGGCAACATGCCCTGGAACAATTACGATGCCGACAAGTACCAGTGCGGCTACGGTATGAAGATGCCGCTGCTCGGCGGCGAGCTGGTCAGCGGCATCGGCATCATGCGTTATGACGGTGAGACCGACACCTTCGTTGACGGCAAGGAGATCACGCTGGACGCCGCCAGCCTGAAGGTCAGCTTCAGTCGCGGCGACTACCAGACCGCGCTGAAATATATCGAGAAGAAATACGACTTTCTCTACAACTACAACACCATGGGCTACAACAGTGATACCAGCGGCAAGGAGCGTTCGCTGGAGCTCAACGGCCGCTGGGGCGCGGTACACGCCGAGGCGGAACAGGTGATCGGCCACAAGGAGCGCGCCTTCACCACCGCGCTCTTCCCCTATGCCGAGCTCGACTACGAGCGTACTACCGTCTTCCTCGGCCCTCGCTTTGACGGCGACGGGCCGCTGCGCTACATCGCCCCCACCTTCATCGGCGGCAGCGAGCCCGGCTCCTTCAATGCGATGAGGATCGATCGCGGCCTGCGCGGTGGCGTGGTCGGTATGGAATTTGACGGCATCACCGTGCGCGCCAGCTATACCGATACCAGCAGCGAGGGGAGCCGCGACTACAGCCCCGTCACCACCGACCTGGCCGAGGCCAACACCGCACGCAAGGTGGCGATAGCGCTGCAGGGTGAGAAGTGGTCACTAAAGCTGGAGAACAAACGCTCGCGGCACGACGGTTATGTCACCGTCACCAACGTGGTGATCGAACCCACCACCCCAATCGTCTTCCCCTACGCCACCCTGGTCGGCTGCGGCACCCCGCCCTGCAGCTACGACAACTACCGCGAAGAGAGGGAGTGGAAGCTCTCCTGGCGCTACGACTACTCGGAAAGCGTTGCGCTGCTCGGCGACCTCTACCAGCGTCACCGTGAAGACCAGCAGTTTGAAAATAGCGCCCACGACTACAAGGAGTCGGGCGGCAACATCGGCGTCGCGGTAACCTGGTAGGGTGGATAAGTGCAACGCATCCACCCTACTCCGCTTTAGACTCTTCCCTTAACTTCCCGCGCACCTTCATCAACACCTTGCCGTAGGTGTTGTGGCCGCGGCCGTCGCGACCGCTTCCCCAGTAGTAGTCGTACTGGCTGCTCTCGATAATCGGCTGCTCGCCGGTGGCAAGCAGTGCCTCGGCCACCTCGGGGTGGGTGCGGCACTTGATGTAGACGGCGCGGGTCATGTAGGTCTCCTTGACCCTGTCCCAATCCTTGCGGCGGCCGTGCTTCTTGCTCTTGCCGAGCTTGCTGCAGTCGGCGGGGTGGGCGGCCGTGCGGATCTCCTCACGATAGCTCTCTTCCTCGAACTTCATCGCCTGGTAGTAGTGCTCCACCGAGGGCCACGCGCCACCGTCGAGCTCGAAGCCGTGTTTGGAGTAGGCGGCCAGCGGGTGGGTGGGGTCGATGCGGGAGAGTCGGTACTTCTCCGTGGTGTCTGGTTCGAACAATGGTTTGGTCCTGGGCTGGGGCGTTGCCCTCTTTATAGCATGGGCACCCCCGGCGCTAAAGGTTCGCCCCGTTTCTTCCGTGATACACTCCGGCTATCCACAAACAGCGGAGTACGATAATGAAGAAGGGAGAGATCTTTACCCTGACGATGGGCGTTCGGGATTACGAGTGCGACATCCAGCGTATCGTCAATAACAGTGTCTACCAGAACTACCTGGAGCACGCGCGACACGTCTACCTGAAGGAGATCGGTGTCGACTTTGCCGAGTATGCCAAGCAGGGCATCCACCTGGTGGTGGTGCGCGCCGAGATCGACTACAAGACCCCGCTGGCCAGCGGCGATAAATTTACCGTGAGCGTGCAGATGGTGCGCGAGTCGCGGGTCAAGTTCGCCTTCATTCAGGAGATCCACCGCGTGGGTGACAACCAGCTGGTGATCCAGGCGAAGATTATCGGCACCGCGATTAACGCCAACGGCCGCCCCGAGATCCCGGAGCAACTCGACAAGCTGCTGCCGGACAACGACTAGACCGTGCCGCACCTGCTGTTCGAACTCAACGGCGTGCCCGAAGACGAGGCGATAGAGGTACGCCGCCTGCTCGACGAGCACCACATCGACTACTACGAAACCACTGCCGGGCTGTTCGGCATCTCGCTGGCGGCGTTGTGGATTCGTGATGACGGTGAGATAGAGCGGGCGCAGGAATTACTGGAACAGTATCAGCAACAGCGCTACCGGCAGGCCAGGGAGGCGTATGCACAGCAGGAGCGCGACGGTAGCGCCGAGACCATGCTGCAGCGGGCGCTGCGGCGACCGTTACAAACCCTGCTCTACCTGGCGGTGATCGTGATTATTCTCTACTTCTCCACCGTGCCCTTCCTGAAGATGTTTGGCGGTTAACACCACCTCACTACCCACCCGCAACGACCCACCATTAACAACCCGACAGGTAACGCCGCCGCGCCATGCCCTGGCCAGGGCGTCGAACAGGCCGGCATGGACCGCCTCCATCCGTTCGCAGGGGTCGGTCTCGCCGGTGATCTCCAGCACCGCGTCGCCGATATGGATCCGCTGCCCGACGCTCTGCTCCAAAGGCAGGGCATCGACCAGCAGGTTGGCACGCCGCGCCATCCAGTGACGCTCGATGCCCAACTCGCCGCAGGCGGCGTTCCAGTCGGCCAGCGACAGCAGGGTTACCTGGCGCCTGCCCGGCTTGCCGCGGCTGTCGCCCTCGACGCCGCGCTCGCGGGTGAGCTCCGCCTCGTTCAACTCCCGCATCGCGGTTTCGCCGTGGGGCCTGATGGCGATGCCCAAAAGCGTCGCCACTACTTCTCCTCCAGCGCCATGCAGTCGGCCAACATCTGGCGCATGCTGTCTGCGCCGAGCTTCTCCATGGTGCGGATGTTGCGCTCGGGGATCTTGTCGGGGCGGGCGTAGCTAAGGATCGCCTGCTCCAGCAGGTCGGCGCGCAGCAGGTGCAGCACGGGGTAGGGCGAACGGTTGGTGTAGTTCTCCGCGTCTCCCGGCTCGGTACCGGCGAACTGGTACTCCGGGTGCAGGCTCGCCACCTGGAACTCCCCCTCGTAACCGCCCTGTTCCAGGAAGGCATCGACCACGGCGAGAAAATCGTTGTAGTCGAAAAAGTCGCTCAGCACATAGGGGTGGATCAACACCGTGGTCTCGATCAGCTTCGGGTCGGTGGCGCGCAGGTGCTCCAGCTCCTGCTGCAGGTCCGCCAGCAGGCTCTCTTCATCACGCGCCTCGCTCACCACATAGCGCACCTGTTCCGCCTCGACCGGCTTCTTCGCGAAGGGGCAGAGGTTAAGGGCAACGACGGCGCGCTCTACCCAGCAGCGGGTCTGGGCGATGACGGTTTGTTGGTTTGGGATAT
>JBNKUL010000053.1:0-29225 GCA_050298555.1 Thiohalomonadaceae bacterium | reverse complement strand
CAATCTGGTGCGCTCCATCAAGGGGTGCGAGCAGGCCCACATCACCCGCCCCGGCTACGCCATCGAGTACGACTTCTTCGACCCGCGCGAGCTCAAACCGACGCTGGAGAACAAGAATCTGAACGGCCTCTTCTTCGCCGGCCAGATCAACGGCACCACCGGCTACGAGGAGGCGGCGGCGCAGGGGCTGCTGGCCGGCCTTAACGCCGCGCTGCAGGTGCAGGGCAAAGAGCCCTGGTACCCGCGTCGCGACGAGGCCTACCTGGGTGTACTGGTGGACGACCTCATTACCCGCGGTACCGCCGAGCCCTACCGCATGTTTACCTCCCGCGCCGAGTACCGCCTGCTGCTGCGCGAAGACAACGCCGACCTGCGCCTCACCCCCATCGGCCGCGAGCTGGGGCTGGTGGACGATGCGCGCTGGGCCGCCTTCGAGCATAAGCGCGAGGCGATCGAGCAGGAGCAGCAGCGGCTGCGCGATACCTGGGCGCGCCCCGCCGAGGTCAAGAATGCCGAGGCGGTGCTGGGCAAGGGGCTTTCCCGCGAATACCGCCTCGCAGAGCTGCTGGCGCGTCCCGATGTTAGTTACCACTCACTGTTCGAGCTGATGCCGGAGCTGGAGGCCGTTAGTGACCCCCAGGTGGTGGAGCAGGTGGAGGTACAGGCCAAGTATGCCGGTTACATCGAGCGCCAGCGCGATGAGATCGAGCGGGCGCGGCGCAACGAGGAGACCGTGCTGGGTGAGCTTATCGACTACAGCGAAGTACGGGGTCTCTCCAACGAGGTACGCGAGAAGCTGCAGAAGGCGCGTCCCGCCACCATCGGCCAGGCGTCGCGTATCCCCGGCATCACCCCGGCGGCGATCTCGTTGCTGCTGGTCTACCTGAAGAAGCGGGGCGGCTAGATGGATAACGAACAGTTACGTCAGCGCCTGGTATCCGGGTTGCAGGCGATGAAGCTGGAGTTGCCGGAGTCTACGATCGAGGGACTGCTCGCCTACCTGCAGATGATGGTGAAGTGGAACAAGGCCTATAACCTCACCGCGGTACGTGACCCGCTGGAGATGGTCACCCGCCACCTGCTCGACTCGCTCTCGGTGGTGCCTCACCTGACGGCGCAGCGTGTTATCGATGTCGGTACCGGCGGCGGCCTGCCGGGGATCCCGCTCTCCATCGTCTTTCCCGAGCGCGCCTTCACCCTGCTCGACGCCAACGGCAAGAAGACCCGTTTCCTGGTCCAGGTGAAGGCGCAGCTGGGGCTGGATAACGTCACCGTGGTGCACGAGCGGGTGGAGAACTACCACCCCGATACCCCCTTTGATTGTGTGATCACTCGCGCTTTTGCCTCGGTTGCTGATATCCTGACGGGCTCCCGCCACCTGCTGGCCGAAGATGGAGAGATGCTGGCGATGAAGGGGGAGGTGCCGCAAGCGGAGCTGGAGGCCCTGCCTAAAGGGTTCCACCTGGACGAGGTGATTCCGTTACAGGTGCCGGGCCTGGAGCAGGAGCAGCGCCACCTATTGCGTATCGGGCGCGACCGTGACAGCGGAAGTGAGAGTAATTAAGAGAGAGTATCCAATGGGCAAGATTATCGCCGTAGCCAACCAGAAGGGTGGGGTCGCCAAGACCACCACCTGCATCAACCTTGGGGCCTCGTTTGCCGCCACCAAGCGGCGGGTGTTGCTCATCGACCTCGACCCGCAGGGCAACGCCACCGTCGGCAGCGGTATCGACAAGGACGAACTTGAGTACAGCAGCTACCACGTGCTGCTGGGCAAGGCAGAGATGAAGGACGCCATCGTGCGTGCTGAAGAGGCGGCCTACGATGTACTGCCCACCAACGGCGACCTTACCGCCGCCGAGGTGGAGCTGATGAATATGATGGTGGCACGGGAGCAGCGCCTGCGCCAGGCGCTGGACAAGGTGCGTGACGACTATGACTTCATCCTCGTCGACTGCCCCCCCTCGCTCAACATGCTCACCCTTAACGCCCTGGTCGCCGCCGATTCGGTGATGATCCCGATGCAGTGCGAATACTATGCGCTGGAGGGGCTCTCCGCCCTGCTCAAAACCATCGAGGAGATCCGCGCCAGCGTTAATCCGAACCTGGAGATCGAAGGGCTGCTGCGTACCATGTACGACCCGCGCAACAACCTCTCCACCGATGTCTCCGGTCAGCTAATCACCCACTTCGGCGACAAGGTCTACCGTACCGTGATCCCGCGCAACGTACGCCTCGCCGAGGCTCCCAGTCACGGCATCCCGGCACTGGCCTACGATCGCAACTCGCGCGGTGCGGTCGCCTACCTGGCGCTGGCCGGTGAGATTCTGCGCCGCGGCAAGCAGGCCGCGGTGGTGGCAACCCATTAACAATAGATAGTGACGATAAAGAACAATGGCAGCAAAGAAACGCGGTTTGGGTAAAGGTCTGGAGGCACTACTGGGTGCCGGTGCCACGGTAGCGGGTGCAGCAGAGGAGACGGCAGCGCCGGAGCAGAGTAGCGACGGTGAACTGAAGAGCCTGCCGGTCGATATCCTGCAGCGCGGCGTCTACCAGCCGCGTATCGATATGAACCCCGAGGCGCTGGAGGAGTTGGCCAACTCGATTCGCGCCCAGGGCGTGGTACAGCCCATCGTGGTTCGCCCGGTGGGTGGCGGCAAGTATGAGATCATTGCCGGTGAGCGCCGTTGGCGTGCCACCCAGCTGGCCGGTCTGCACGAGATCCCCGCCGTGGTACGCGATGTGCCGGACCAGGCGGCGATGGCAATGGCCCTCATCGAGAACATCCAGCGCGAAGAGCTCAATCCGATGGAGGAGGCGCAGGCGCTGCATCGCCTGATCGAGGAGTTCGGTCTCACCCACCAGCAGACTGCCGACGCGGTGGGGCGATCCCGCGCCTCGGTCTCCAACCTGCTGCGACTGCTCGGCCTTAACGAAGACGTTAAGCGCATGCTGGAGAACGGCGACCTGGAGATGGGCCATGCCCGTGCCATCCTCGCCCTGAGTGGCGAGCAGCAGAGCGAAGTGGCCCGTACCGTGGCCGGTAAGGGGCTTTCAGTGCGTGAGACCGAGCGCCTGGTGAAGCGCACCCTGGAGGGGCCGACTCCTGGTGCCGCCAAGGAGAAGAAGGTCGATCCCGATATCAGCCGCCTGGAGCAGGACCTGGGTGAGCGCATCGGCGCCAGGGTGGCGATCCAGCATGGTGCAAAGGGCAAGGGCAAGCTGGTAATTAATTACAACAGCCTCGACGAGCTCGATGGCATCCTCGATCACATAAAATAATAATAAAAAATTCAGGTAATTAGATGATTCTATTGAATCATTTTGTTTGAATATCCATACATTCTAGTATGCTTATATAAAGTTTTTTTATCTAAGCATCATTGACGCTACAGGGGCGTATCGCTATACTTTCGCGCCGCTGAGAGCTTCGCCTCACAAGGCCTCGCCTCACCAAGATTTTGGACGCTTTTCGCGGGGCCGTCAGGACATTCACGAATGGGCAATGCCGTATACGGGCAGCATGCTGAACAGGGCAAAGACCTGATTATTCAGCTCTCGATTCTGCTGGCCGCAAGCGCCGGATTCTGGCTGCTGCTGGGGTTTACAGCGGGCATTGCGTGCATATATGGCGGACTTGTGGTGTTCGCCAACGGATGGCTGCAGCGCCGGCAGCAACGACGCGCCGCGCACATCGCCGGGAACGATCCCGCAAAGAATTTACGCTATCTCTACCGCTGTGCGGCAGAGCGCTTTATAGCAACGGTTGCACTATTCGCCGCCGGTCTAGGGTTGATGGCACTGCCTCCCCTGCCGCTGCTGGGCGGATACATCATTGCCCAGGGGGCGGTGATCTACAGATTTTATCAAGTATCAAGTATGAGACGTCGACATGGCTAGTGAAACTATCACCTCCGGTGACTATATAAAGCACCACCTCCAGAACATGACCTTTGGTCAGCACCCCGACGGCCACTGGGGCCTTGCCCACAGTGCCGCCGAAGCCAAAGAGATGGGCTTCTGGGCCTTCCATCTTGACTCCCTCGGCTGGTCCATCGGCCTGGGTATCCTGTTCCTCTGGTTCTTCCGCTCTGTGGCGAAGAAGGCCAGCGCCGGTATCCCTACCGGTACCCAGAACTTCGCCGAGTGGATCATGGAGTTTATCGACGACTCCGTGCGCGGCTCCTTCAACGGTAAGAACCCGTTGGTGGCCCCGCTGGCGATGACCATCTTTATTTGGGTCTTCCTGATGAATTTCATGGACCTGATCGCCGTTGATATCCTGCCTGCACTGGCCGGCAAGGTGGGTGGTGCAATGGGTGCCGACCCGCACCACGTCTTCTTCAAGGTGGTCCCGTCCACTGATCCGAACATCACCTTCGGTATGGCGTTCTTCGTCTTCGCACTGATGATCTACTACAGCGTTAAGGTCAAGGGCCTTGGCGGTTTCCTCGGCGAGCTGGCGTTCCACCCCTTCGGTAAGTGGGGCATGCCGGTCAACCTGCTGCTCGAGGGCGTGACCCTGATCTCCAAGCCGATCTCTCTGGCGCTTCGACTGTTCGGTAACATGTACGCCGGTGAGATGATCTTCATCCTCATCGCCATCATGTACGGCGCCGGTTGGATGCTCGGCAGCTTTGCCGGTGTGCTGCAGCTTGGCTGGGCCATCTTCCACATTCTGATTATTACCCTGCAGGCGTTCATCTTCATGACACTGACCATCGTGTACATGGATATGGCGCATGCGGAAGAGCACTAAGTTTTAACTTTTATTTTTAACTTTTAAATTAACTAGGAGTAATTCCAAATGACTGAAGCACAAGCCTTTCTGTACATCGCAGGCGCACTGATGATGGGTCTGGGCGCCCTGGGTGCCGCTGTTGGTATCGGTATCCTCGGTGGCCGTTTCCTCGAAGGTGCTGCTCGCCAGCCCGAGCTGATCCCGATGCTGCGCACCCAGTTCTTCATCGTTATGGGTCTGGTTGACGCGGTTCCGATGATCGCCGTTGGTCTGGCCATGTACGTCCTGTTCGCCGTAGCCTAATTAATTCGACACTGAATTTTTTCACTATCGAATTAACCAGCTAAGAGAAGAGGTAAGAGCATGAATATCAATGCGACCCTAATCGGTCAGATGATCACCTTCGCCATCTTCGTCTGGTTCTGTATGAAGTACGTGTGGCCGCCTATTATGGCTGCCCTCGAAGAGCGTAAGACAAAGATTGCCGACGGTCTGGCCGCTGCCGAGCGCGGTAAGCATGAGCAGGAGCTGGCTGAGCAACGTGCAAAAGAGGTTATCAAGGGGGCCAAAGAAGAGGCCGCCGGTATCCTCGCGCAGGCGCAGAAGCGTGCCAGCGAAATCGTTGAAGAGGCCAAAGATACTGCCCGTGTAGAGGCTGAACGCATCGTTACCGCTGCGAATGCCGAGATCGAGCAGGAAGTAAATCGTGCGAAAGAGGGCCTGCGTGGTCAGGTCGTCTCTCTCGCCGTCGCAGGTGCCGGCAAAGTCATTGACAAAGAGCTGGACGCCTCGGCACACGATGCCCTGCTCCAGGATCTGGTCTCCCAGATTTAAAGGTCTTGAGCAATGGCTGAGAAGACAACAATCGCACGTCCCTACGCACAGGCAATCCTGGCGTTGGCCAAGGAGCAAAACGCACTGCAGCAGTGGTCTGATATGCTGCAGTTCGCATCCGTCGTAGCCGCCGATGAAGAGATGGCGGCACTCATTGCCAGCCCTAAGCTGAGCGGTGAGCAGACAGCGGAGCTGTTCCTTGATATCTGTGGCGATAAGCTCAACGAGCACGGCCAGAACATGATTCGTGTTCTCGCCGAGAATGATCGTCTCGACGTCCTTGCGGAAATTACCGCCCTGTTTGAAATCGAGCGTGCCCAATCTGAGGGTACGGTCGAGGCGCAGGTGGTCTCCGCCGTGGAGTTGAACGATGCTCAGAAGAGCAGCATCACAGATAGCCTTAAGAAACGTCTGGGCCGTGACGTGACCCTGAATTGCAGCGTTGACGCTTCAATCGTGGGTGGCGCCATCATCCGTGCAGGCGACGTAGTCATCGATGGCTCAGTACTCGGTAAGCTGGAAAAGCTAGCTACCGCACTGAAACACTGAGTCAGGATAGAGGACGCAAAAAATGCAGTTGAATCCATCTGAAATCAGCGACCTGATCAAGAAGCGTATCGAAAGCTTCGAGTCAGTTAGCGAAGCACGTACCGAAGGCACCGTGGTCAGCCTGACCGACGGTATCGTACGTGTTCACGGTCTCTCCGACGTAATGTCCGGCGAGATGCTCGAATTCCCCAACAACACCTTTGGTATGGCGCTCAACCTTGAGCGTGACTCCGTTGGTGCGGTAATCCTGGGTGACTACAAGCACATCTCTGAGGGTGACTCAGTTAAGTGCACCGGTCGCATCATGGAGGTTCCCACCGGTGAGGCCCTGCTGGGTCGTGTTGTTGACTCACTGGGTAACCCCATCGACGGTAAAGGTCCTATCGCTGCGGAGAGCTCTTCTCCCATCGAGAAGATCGCCCCCGGCGTACTGTGGCGTAAGTCGGTAGACCAGCCGCTGCAGACCGGTCTGAAGGCTATCGACGCCATGGTTCCGGTAGGTCGTGGTCAGCGCGAGCTGATCATCGGTGACCGCCAGACCGGTAAGACCGCTGTGGCCATCGACGCCATCATCAACCAGAAGGGCACCGGCGTTAAGTGTATCTACGTCGCTGTCGGCCAGAAGGCCTCTTCTGTTGCCGCTGTAGTACGTAAGCTGGAAGAGCACGGCGCTATGGACCACACCATCGTGGTTGCCGCGACCGCTGCCGAGTCCGCCGCGATGCAGTACATCGCTCCTTACTCCGGCTGCTCCATGGGTGAGTACTTCCGCGACAAGGGTGAAGACGCCCTCATCGTTTACGATGACCTTACCAAGCAGGCATGGGCCTACCGTCAGGTATCCCTGCTGCTGCGTCGTCCGCCGGGTCGTGAAGCCTACCCTGGTGACGTTTTCTACCTCCACTCACGTCTGCTCGAGCGTGCCGCGCGCGTTAACGCCGACTTCGTTGAGAAGGAGACCAACGGTGCCGTTAAGGGCAAGACCGGTTCTCTGACCGCTCTGCCGATTATCGAGACCCAGGCTGGTGACGTATCCGCGTTCGTACCGACCAACGTAATCTCTATTACCGATGGTCAGATCTTCCTTGAGTCGGACCTGTTCAACGCCGGTATCCGTCCTGCTATCAACGCTGGTCTTTCCGTATCGCGTGTAGGTGGTGCAGCTCAGACCAAGATCATCAAGAAGCTTGGTGGTGGTGTCCGTCTTGACCTCGCCCAGTACCGTGAACTGGCAGCATTCGCCCAGTTCGCCTCTGACCTGGACGAGTCCACCCGTAAGCAGATCGAGCGTGGTCAGCGTGTTACCGAGCTGATGAAGCAGTACCAGTACTCGCCGATGAGCGTTGCGCAGATGGCTATCTCTCTGTTCGCCGCCAACCAGGGCTTCCTGGACGACGTCGAGGTTAGCAAGGTCGTTGATTTCGAGACTGCCATGCAGTCTTACATGAAGTCCGAGCAGGCTGACCTGCTGGCCAAGATCGACGAGACCGGCGACTACAACGACGAGATCGAGAGTGCCATGCGTGCCGCTCTGGAGAGCTTCAAAGCCAGCGGCACCTGGTAAAGGGCGGGGGACGTAAACAATGGCAAGCGGAAAAGAGATACGTACGCAGATCAAGAGTGTTAAAAACACTCAGAAGATCACTCGTGCCATGGAAATGGTGGCAGCCAGCAAGATGCGCCGAGCGCAGGATCGCATGGCGGCCACCCGTCCCTATGCTGATAACATTCGTCGCGTCATCGCACACCTGGCCCAGGCCAACCCTGAGTACAAGCACCCCTTCATGCTGGAGCGTGAAGTCAAGCGAGTGGGGATGATCGTTGTCTCCACTGACCGCGGACTTTGCGGCGGCCTGAACACCAACATGTTCAAGGCCGGCCTGGCGAAGATGAAGGAGCTGCGCGACCAGGGTGTCGAGGTGCAGATAAGCACCATCGGCTCCAAGGGCCTCGGTTTCTTCAAGCGTGCCGGTGGCAATATCGTCACCGAAGTGAGTCACCTCGGTGACGCACCGCGCCTGGAAGATGTTATCGGTTCAGTCAAGGTCATGCTCGACGCCTACAGCAATGGCGAGATTGATCAGCTCTTCGTGGTGTACAACGAATTCGTTAACACCATGACCCAGAAGCCTCAGGTTGAGCAGCTGCTGCCCATCAGCGCTGGCGAGGTCGAGAAGGAGCTGGAGCATCACTGGGACTACATCTACGAGCCCGATGCCAAGGATGTCTTGGACGGTCTGTTGATGCGCTATGTTGAATCTCTGGTTTACCAGGGTGTGGTCGAAAATATCGCCTGCGAAATGGCAGCGCGTATGGTTGCGATGAAGGCAGCCACCGACAACGCCGGCAACATGATTGGTGAGCTGGAACTGGCCTACAACAAGGCCCGTCAGGCAGCGATTACCCAAGAGCTGTCTGAGATTGTTAGCGGCGCTGCGGCTGTTTAAGCGTTCGGCAAAGATTTCTAAATATTGTTAAGGGGAACTGTCATGAGTTCTGGAAAAGTAGTACAAGTCATCGGCGCGGTTGTCGACGTGGAATTCCCGCGTGACGCCATGCCGAAGGTCTACGACGCCATCGTTGCTGACGATGCCGGTCTGACCATGGAAGTCCAGCAGCAGCTGGGTGACGGTGTTGTTCGCGCCATCGCCATGGGTTCTACCGATGGTCTGCAGCGCGGTGTAGATGTTTCTAACACCGGTGCGCCGATTCAGGTGCCGGTAGGTCAAGCGACCCTGGGTCGCATTATGGACGTACTGGGTAACCCGGTAGACGAGGCCGGCCCGGTTGAGGCCGAGAAGAAGATGGCCATCCACCGTGAGGCACCTGCCTACGACGAGCAGGCCGCTTCCGTTGAGATCCTGGAGACCGGCATCAAGGTAATCGACCTGGTAATGCCTATCGCCAAGGGTGGTAAAATCGGTCTGTTCGGTGGTGCGGGTGTAGGTAAAACCGTAACCCTGATGGAGCTGATTCGTAACATCGCGGTTGAGCACTCCGGCTTCTCCGTATTCGCTGGTGTAGGTGAGCGTACTCGTGAGGGTAACGACTTCTACCACGAGATGAACGAAGGTGGCGTACTCGATAAGGTAGCCCTGGTATACGGTCAGATGAACGAGCCGCCCGGCAACCGTCTACGTGTTGCGCTGACCGGCCTGACCATCGCGGAGAACTTCCGTGACGAGGGTCGTGACGTACTGCTGTTCGTCGACAACATCTACCGTTACACCCTGGCCGGTACCGAGGTATCCGCGCTGCTGGGTCGTATGCCTTCTGCGGTAGGTTACCAGCCGACCCTGGCGGAAGAGATGGGCGCCCTGCAGGAGCGTATCACCTCCACCAAGACCGGTTCTATCACCTCGTTCCAGGCCGTATACGTACCTGCGGATGACCTGACTGACCCGTCTCCGGCTACCACCTTCGCTCACCTGGATGCGACCCTGGTACTGTCCCGTCAGGTTGCCGAGCTGGGTATCTACCCCGCGGTAGACCCGCTGGACTCCACCTCTCGTATCCTCGACCCGCTGGTCGTTGGTGAGGAGCACTACGGCGTTGCCCGTAAGGTCCAGTCTACCCTGCAGCGTTACAACGAGCTGCGCGACATCATCGCCATTCTCGGTATGGACGAACTGTCTGAGGACGACAAGCTTACCGTTGCCCGTGCACGTAAGATTCAGCGTTTCCTCTCTCAGCCGTTCTTCGTAGCCGAGGTATTCACCGGTGCACCCGGTAAGTACGTGGGTCTGAAAGACACCATCCGTGGCTTCAGCGGCATTACCGACGGTGAGTACGACAGTCTGCCTGAGCAGGCTTTCTACATGGTCGGTACCATCGAAGAAGCTGTCGAGAAGGCCAAGACCCTGTAAATAAACCCGCAGGGGGATTAGTACTATGGCTATGACAATGCACGTAAATATCGTCAGCGCGGAGCAGGAGATCTTCTCCGGCACCGTTGAGCAGGTCACCGCACCTGCCAAGATGGGTGAGGTGGGTATCTACCCCCGCCACACCCAGCTGCTGACCCAGCTAAAGCCTGGTGAAGTGCGTGTGGTAAAAGAGGGCGGCGAAGAGGAGTTTTTCTTCGTCTCCGGCGGCATGCTGGAAGTTCAGCCCCACGTTGTTACCGTACTTGCCGATACCGCGCTGCGCGCCCGTGACCTCGACGAGGCCAAGGCAATTGATGCCAAGGCCCGCGCCGAGCAGGCACTGGAAGACCGCCAGAGCGATATCGACTACGCCACCGCCGAGGCCGAACTGGCTGAAGCGATTGCGCAGTTGCAGACCATTCAGAAGCTTCGCAGGCGGATGGGTGGCGCCGGCTAAGGCTGACGATGCCAACCTGATCCCACTTCGGTGGGTAAAAGGTGTTATCGAAAAAGGGCAGTGTTAAACTGCCCTTTTTTATCGCCTGTAGAAAAGGGCGAGCTACCCTACAAGACGAAAACGAGAAATATGTCATCACTTGAAGTCGTCATTCTCGCCGCTGGCAAGGGCACCCGCATGCGCTCCAGTATGCCCAAGGTGCTGCACCGTTTGGCAGACAAGCCGCTGCTGCAACATGTGATTGATACCGCAAACGGCCTGCAGCCCCATGCAGTGCATGTGGTGTACGGCCATGGCGGTGAGCTGGTCAAAGAGACCATTAACGACGAAACCCTGCAGTGGGCCGAACAGGCCGAACAGCTTGGTACCGGCCATGCTGTGGAGCAGGCTGTTGGCAACCTCCAGGGTGATTCGACGGTACTGGTCCTCTACGGCGATGTGCCGCTGGTCAGTAGCGAGACCCTTCATGCGCTGCTCGGCCACGTGGATGAGGGCATTGCACTGCTCACCATGGAGCTCGATATCCCCAGCGGTTACGGCCGTATCGTCCGTGATGAAAGCGGCACTGTGCAGCGCATCGTCGAGCAGAAGGACGCAAGTGATGATGAGCTGGCCATTAGCGAGGTGAACACCGGGATCCTCGCCGTCGACGGAAGCAGGCTGCAGGGCTGGTTGAAGCGGCTGGAAAACGGTAACGCACAGGGTGAGTACTACCTTACCGATATCATCACCATGGCCGTTGCAGAGGGCGTGGGCGTAAATGCGCTCGTTACTGCAGACGAGGACGAGGTGGCAGGGGTCAATGATCGGGTGCAGCTGGCGCATCTGGAACGCGTTTATCAGCAACGTCAGGCGGAGCGTCTGATGCGTGAAGGCGTTACCCTGCTCGATCCCAACCGCTTCGACCTGCGTGGCAGTGTTGAGTGCGGCAATGATGTAGTGATCGATACCAACGTCATCCTCAGCGGTGAAGTGAAGATCGGCAACGACGTAACCATTGGTAGCGGCTCTATTCTCACCAACGTTACGATTGGTGATGGCGTGACCATAGCGCCGATGTCGGTGATAGAAGAGGCGGAGATAGGCGCCGAGTGCGTGATCGGACCCTTCGCCCGTATCCGCCCCGGAACAGAGTTGGCAAAAGGGGCGAAGATCGGCAACTTTGTCGAGGTGAAGAAGAGCCGCATCGGTGAAGGCTCCAAGGTGAATCACCTGACTTACATCGGTGATACCACCATGGGCGCGCGAGTGAACATAGGCGCCGGTACCATCACCTGCAACTACGACGGTGCCAATAAGCATCGCACCGAGATTGGTGACGATGTCTTCGTCGGTTCTGACACACAGCTGGTCGCCCCGGTGAAGATTGGTGACGGCGCGACCATCGGTGCAGGCGCCACCATCACCAAGGATGTTGGCGACCATGAGCTGAGCCTCAGCCGTGCCCCGCAAAAAGGGGTTAAGGGCTGGAAGCGTCCAAAGAAGAAGGGGTAGTAGAGCATGTGCGGAATCGTCGGTGCGGTAGCAGAACGCGACGTGGTGGCCATCCTGCTGGAGGGGCTTCGACGCCTCGAGTATCGCGGCTACGACTCGGCCGGTATCGCGGTAGTCAGCGCCGGTTGCATCGATCGCGAGCGTGCACTGGGCAAGGTGCAAACGCTGGCCGATGCCCTGGCCACACGCCCACTCAAGGGGCACCTGGGCATCGCCCACACCCGTTGGGCCACACATGGCCAGCCCTCCGAGCAGAACGCCCACCCGCACATCTGTAAGAAGGGGGTGGCCGTCGTACACAACGGCATTATCGAAAACCACGAGGTGCTACGCCGCCGGCAGCTGGAGCAGGGCTACGAGTTTACCTCCGAGACCGATACCGAGGTGGTGGTTCACCAGATCTACAACCACCAGGCTGATGGTAAGGACCTACTGCATGCAACTCGCGATGCTACCGCCGAGCTGGAGGGGGCCTATGCCCTCGGTGTGGTGTGCAACGCCGAGCCCGGAAGGTTGATCGCCGCGCGGCGTGGCAGCCCACTGGTGATTGGTGTCGGTATTGGCGAGCACTACATCGCCTCCGATGTGGCGGCCCTGTTGCCGGTGACACGCCGCTTTATCTTCCTAAAGGATGGCGATGTCGCAGACATCAGTCGCGAGACGCTGACCATCTACGATGAAAACGGTGAAGTGGTCGAGCGTGAGGTCGTCGAGTCGGCACTGACCGCCGATGCTACGGAACGCGGCGAGTATCGCCACTACATGCTCAAGGAGATACACGAGCAGCCGCACGCGGTTGCCGAGACCCTGGAGGGACGCATCGCCAATGGTAAGGTGCTGGATGCCAGCTTCGGCCCTGCTGCCGCCGAGATCTTCGACCGCATTACCTCGGTACAGATCATCGCCTGCGGCACCAGCTTCCATGCCGGGATGGTGGCACGCAACTGGTTTGAGGGGCTTGCCGGTGTACCGTGTCGCGTAGAGGTGGCGAGCGAGTTCCGCTACCGCCACCCGGTGCCCAAGTCAGATGCCCTGGTGGTGGCGATCTCCCAGTCGGGTGAGACCGCCGATACGCTGGCGGCGCTACGTGCGGCGAAGGAGTGGGGCTTCGGTCCCTCGGTGGCGATCTGCAACGTACCGGAGAGCTCTCTCTCGCGCGAGTCGGAGCTGAGCATGATGACCCGCGCCGGCCCCGAGATCGGTGTCGCCTCCACCAAGGCCTTTACCACCCAGTTGATCGCCCTGCTGCTGTTGGTGACCGCCATCGGTCGTCGCCACGGCATCAGTGCCGAACGCGAGGCACTGATCGTCGAGCAGCTGCTGGGGCTGCCGCGCCACATCGAAGAGGTGCTCAAACTCGACGAGCCGATTAAGGAGCTGGCCGAGCGCTTCGCGGATAAACACCACGCCCTGTTCCTGGGTCGCGGCGTACAGTACCCGGTGGCGATGGAGGGGGCACTTAAGCTCAAGGAGATCTCCTATATCCACGCCGAGGCCTATCCCGCCGGTGAGCTGAAGCACGGCCCGTTGGCGCTGGTCGATGAGGTGATGCCGGTGGTCGCCGTCGCCCCCAATGACGAGTTGCTGGAGAAGTTAAAGTCCAACCTGGAAGAGGTGCGGGCACGTGGCGGTGAGCTCTACGTCTTCGCCGATCACGATACCGGCATGGACAGCGGGGAACGGGTGCACGTGATGAGCGTTCCGCCCGGTGGTGGCCATGTTTCGCCCATTATCTTCACCATCCCGCTGCAGCTATTGGCCTATCACGTGGCGGTACTGAAGGGGACCGATGTAGACCAGCCGAGGAACCTGGCCAAGTCGGTGACGGTGGAGTAATCAGGCTCCCCGCACTACCTCCCCGCTGATCAGGTGGCGAATCGTCGTCGGCTGGTCGGCCCCCCCCAACTCCCCATGCAGGCAGTAATCTACATTCCCCCCAAGCCCCAATTGCACCTGTAGCGCTGAGCGCGCTGGTAGCTTCCCGGCGAGGTTTGCGCTGGTGGAGACGATGGCGCCGCCGAAGGCGCTGCACAGCTGTTGCACCAGCGGGTGGGCGCTGACGCGCACAGCGACGGTGGTGTGGTTACCGCGTATCCACGGCGGGCAGGCGTCGCTGGCGGGAACCAGCCAGGTGTTGGGGCCGGGCCAGGTGGCGTCGAGTGTTGCTTGGTGCTCAGGTGCAATCGGTAGGATGTAGGGGGCGAGCTGTTCGATGCTCGCTGCGATGAGGATCACCCCCTTCTGCCAGGGGCGGTGTTTGAGCAGCAGCAGCCGCTCCACCGCGTCGTAGTTCATCGGGTCGCAGCCGAGGCCGTAGACCGCCTCGGTGGGGTAGGCGATGAGGCCGCCGGCGTGCAACACGCGGGCGGCCTCTCTGATGTGGAAGGGGGTGGCCACGGTGATAGCCGCTTACTCGGATTCGGCCTCTTCGGCTTCCTCTTTTTCGTAGGGCTCGGCGAAGCCGCACTCCTTCTGCGGGCAGACCTTTTCGGTGCCCTTACGCTTGGTGGTCTTAATGGTGAGTATCGGCCAGCCACAGTCGGGGCAGGGCTCGTCGATCGGCTCGTTCCACACCGCGTAGTCGCAGTCGGGGTAGGTGGAGCAGGAGTAGAAGATCTTGCCGCGGCGTGACTTGCGGCGCAGCATCGTGCCCTTGTTGCACTTGGGGCACTTGACGCCGGTGTCCTGCGGCTGCTCCAGCGGCTCGATGTGCTTGCACTTGGGGTAGGCGGAGCAGCCGATGAACTTGCCGTAGCGTCCCTCGCGAATCAGCAGCGGCGAGCCGCAGTCGGGGCACTCGCGTCCCTCTACCACCTCGGGCTCGGCACGCTTCTCCTCGCCGCCGATGTTGCGGGTGTAGCTGCAGTCGGGGTAGCCGGTGCAGGCGACGAATCGGCCGCGCTTGCCCAGCTTGGTGACCAGCGGCTTGCCGCACTCGGGGCAGTTCTCGTCCATCGCCTCCTCAGTCACATCCTTGCGGCTGACCGAGCTCTCCTTATCCACCACCAGCTTCTTGAAGGGGCCCCAGAACTTGCGCATGAGTGGTACCCACTCCTCCTCGCCGCGGGAGACGGCATCGAGCTCGTCCTCCAGCTTGGCGGTGAAGTCGTAGTCCACGTACTGGGTGAAGTGCTGGGTGAGGAATTTGTTCACCACGCGGCCGACATCGGTGGGGATGAAGCGGCGCTTGTCCATCTCCACATACTCGCGGTTCTGCAGGGTGGAGATGATGGAGGCGTAGGTGGAGGGACGGCCGATGCCGTACTCCTCCAGCGCCTTGACCAGGGAGGCCTCGGAGAAGCGTGGCGGCGGCTCGGTGAAGTGCTGCTCGGGGCGGATCGTCAGCAGCTCGATCTTCTCCCCCTCCAGCATCGGCGGCAGCAGCTTGTTGTCGTCCTTCTTCTCCTTGGCATCGTCGACCGACTCCTGGTAGACCGCCATAAAGCCGGGGTGGACGATGGTGGAGCCGTTGGCGCGGAAGATATTGCCTTCGCCTGCGCTCAGGTCCACCGCCACGGTGTCGAGGGTGGCGTGCACCATCTGGCAGGCAACGGTGCGCTTCCAGATCAGCTCGTAGAGGCGGAATTGATCCTTGGAGAGGTGTGATTGCAACGACTCGGGTACGCGGTTGACCGAGGTGGGACGAACCGCCTCGTGCGCCTCCTGGGCGTTCTTCGACTTGGTCTTGAATATGCGCGCCTCATCCGGCACGTTGTCGGTGCCGTAGCGTTTACCGATGAACTCACGCAGCTCCTCCAGGGCGTCCTGGGAGAGGGTCACCGAGTCGGTACGCATATAGGTGATCAGACCGACGGTCTCGCCGCCGATGTCGATACCTTCATATAACTGTTGTGCGGTGCGCATGGTGCGCTGCGCGGAGAAGCCGAGCTTGCGCGAGGCCTCCTGCTGCAGGGTGGAGGTGGTGAAGGGGGCTGCGGGGTTACGCTTACGCTTCTTCTTGTTGACCTGCTCGACGGTGAGCTTGCCCTCGGCACCGGCCAGCAGTCCGGCCTCTACCTCATCGGCGCGGGCGCTGTTGTCGATGGTGAACTGTTCGACCTTCTCCCCTTCGAACTGAATCAGCTTGGCGGAGAAATTCTGTGCCGCCTTGGTGACGTCGGCCTCGACGGTCCAGTATTCACGCGGCTGGAAGGCCTCGATCGCCTCCTCGCGTTCGACGATCATGCGCAGCGCCGGCGACTGTACCCGTCCGGCGGAGAGGCCACGGCGGATCTTCTTCCATAGCAGCGGAGAGAGGTTGAAGCCGACCAGGTAGTCGAGGGCGCGGCGCGCCTGCTGCGCGTCGATCATATCCATGGAGAGTTCGCGCGGGTTGGCGACCGCCTCCTGGATGGCGCGCTTGGTCACCTCGTGGAACACCACGCGACCGACGGTCTTGTCCTTGAGCAGGCCACGCTTGTTTTTCAGGATCTCGTAGAGGTGCCAGGAGATCGCCTCACCCTCGCGGTCCGGGTCAGTTGCCAGGTAGAGGGCTTCGGCCTTGCGCAGCGCCTTGACGATGGCATCGACGTGTTTGGCGTTCTTGTCGATCACCTGGTACTTCATGGCGAAGTCGTTATCGGGGTCGACCGCGCCCTCCTTGGGCAGCAGGTCGCGCACGTGGCCATAGGAGGCGAGGACCTCGAAGTCCTTGCCCAGGTATCTCTTAATGGTCTTCGCCTTGGCCGGCGACTCTACGATTACCAGATTCTTGCTCATTCGAATTACCAGAAAAAATGCCCGCTAACAGCGGGCATTGATAGCCATTTTGTCTGATGCGATTAGTGTAGCTGCGCTACCACCTCGTCCAGCACCAGGTCCTCCATCCATGCCACAGCGGCCTCCTGGCCGGGCTGGTTGAATAGTACCATCAGGATCACCCACTTGAGCTGGTCGAGGTCGACCTCGTCGCTCTCCAGCGCCATCACCCGGTCGATTACCATCTCGCGGGTGGCGTGGTCCAGCACTCCCATCTGTTCCAGGAAAAGGATGAAGCCGCGGCACTCGGCATCGAGCTTCTCGTTTTCGCGATCGGAATAGATGCGGAACGACTGTTGCGGCGCATTGGGCAGGTTGCCCTCGCCGCCGGCGATGCTCAGGGCCTCGAGCCAGTCGAAGGCCTTGCCGATCTCGGTGCGCTGGAAGCCGGCATCCATCAGCTCCTGCTGCAGCGAGTCGCGATCCTGCTCCAGTTCACCCTCGTCGTACATGTAGTTCTCGAAGAGGTAGATCAGGATTTCAAATACGTCTTGTTTCATCTCACAATCTCTTGGCGGTCCGCACATAGCCACCAGCGGTGGACTCGACGAAACCTTGCAGTTCTAGGAGCAACAGCATGGAGGAAACCGCCTCCGCCGTCAATCCACTGCGCTCTATCATTTGATCCACCGGCGTCGCCTCATGGCCGATGCAGCGGAGCAGTCCCTGGTACTCCTCATCCAGTTTTCCCCCCTCGTGGGGCTGCGACTCTTCACCTTCATTTAATGCAGCATGGAGTTGGGGGGCCAGCTCTTCAAGGATATCCCCCGCCGACTCCACCAGTTTTGCCCCCTGGCGGATCAGCTGGTGACAGCCGCGCGCCAGCGGGTTGTGGATGGAGCCGGGGATGGCGAATACCTCGCGTCCCTGCTCCGCCGCCAGCCGGGCGGTAATCAGCGAGCCGCTGCGTAGTGCCGCCTCCACTACCAGGGTGCCCAGCGAGAGACCGCTGATGATGCGGTTGCGCCGCGGGAAGTTGCCCGCATGGGGTGGGGTGCCCGGCGAATACTCCGAGAGGATGGCGCCGCCGCCGTCGATGATGGCGTGGGCCAGCTCACGGTTGGAGGCGGGGTAGACCCGATCCAGCCCGGTGCCGGTCACGGCGATGGTCTGGCCGCCGCCATCCAGCGCCCCCTGATGGCTGGCGGCGTCGATCCCCATCGCCAGGCCACTGGTGATGACCATACCGGTGGCGGCGAGGGTACGGGCGAAGTCGTGGGCCGTCTCGCGTCCGCTGGCGCTGGGGTTGCGGCTGCCCACCACGGCCAGTTGTGGGTCAGAGAGCAGCTCGGCGCTGCCGCGTAGAAAGAGCAGCGGTGGGGCGTCGGGTAGCTCGCGCAGCTGTGTTGGGTAGTGGGGGTGGTGGCGGGTGAGGAGCTGGCACCCCTCCTGTTGTAGCCACTCCAGATCCGTCTCCACCCTCTCCCAGTCAGGGCTGCGCAGGTACTGGCGCAGGCGCTGGTTGTCGCAGAGCTCCGGGCTATCGAAAAGGTTTTTCGGTTCTCCGTGGCGTTGCAGCAGCTGGTTGAAGGTGACCTCGCCGACGCCGGGGGCGTGCAGCAGGGCCAGCCAGTAGCTGTCGCTCTCCCTCGGCGTACTCATGACGGGCCACCTCCCTGTGGCGGTGGAGATGGTTTAGTGGTTGGTCACCAGGTCGTTGACGCGGATGGTACGGGTTGCATCCATCACCAGGGCGTAACTGACGCGGTCGAAGACGCGGAAGATCATGATGGTGCCCGCCTTCTCGGTGGGCAGTGCTACCTCATCATCGCCGCTGACGATGTCACGGATCTGCTGGCCGCGCTGTTTCACCGCCAGCACATGGCCGGGTTCCACATCCTCCTGGCGACCCAGGTTTAGCACCACGATATGGCCCTGGCCGATCATGCCCACGCCATCGACCACCGCGATGATCTGCCCCTTCACCGGCTGCTCGGGGGAGCGGGGTGAGTAGCTGTGCTGGACGATCTCGTCACCCTTGGGCAGCAGACGGTCGCCGCGCAGGATCTCACGTTGGCTGGCGGTGACCTTCATGGTGGAGGGGTCGCCGAAATGGGTCAGGCGCGCCTCGCCCAGGTAGATCGCCTCATAGCCGAGTACGTCGTTCTCGTTCTCGGGATTGATATAGGTGGCACCGGCACGAACCAGGATGTAGTCGCCCTGCAGGTTCTCCTCCTGCAGGCCGCGGGTGTAGATCTTGTAGCCCTGGCCGGCCATCATACGGTCATCGGTGTTGGCCACCACGTAGGGGGCCTGCTCCAGTTCATTCTGGGTCAGCACCCGCGGGCGGTTGAGGAAGGGACCGATGGCGTCGATGGAGATGGTGGGGATCGCCTGCTCCAGCCCCTCCTCGCGGATGCGTGGGCTGAGCTTGACGGTGGGGTAGGGCAGGGCACCCTCTGCACGCGGGCCGAGCACCCGGCCGCCGCGGGTCACCTGCATCACCGGCTTGCCGTTAATGAAGACGATGGTAAGGATGTCACCGGGATAGATCAGGTGCGGGTTGTCGATTTGCTGGTTGAAATGCCACAGCCGCGGCCACATCCATGGGTCCTTGAGAAAGCGCCCCGAGATGTCCCACAGGGTGTCGCCCTTCACTACGACGTACTTTTCCGGGTAGTCGGGCTTCAATACGACCTCACGCCGCACCGGCTCCGCAGGGGGCAGTAGCACCGCTTCCACTTCGGGCTCTTCCGGGGTACCGGCGCAGCCGCTCAAAGCCAGGACGAGCAGTATCCCCAGATTGATCGGAAGAAAACGGGTAGAATGAAGGTGTTTGATTGCCATGGGAATCCCTTTTTCTCTGCAACTCAGTGGAGCATAGCGAATACTATTTGCCGCCCTCAAGGCATGGCGGTTGATAGTAAGAATTCAGTATGATCATTACTTTAGCAACATAAGCTGTGGTAATACTATAGCTTTATTACGGAAATATCATGTCACACCTCACAATCCTGCACTTTCCCGACGAGCGTCTGCGCACCGTGGCCAAACCGGTGGAGCGGGTCGACGACAAGCTGCGCAAGTTCATCGACGACATGTTCGAGACCATGTACGAGGCCCCCGGCATCGGCCTGGCCGCCACTCAGGTCGACTTCCACCAGCGCCTTATTGTGATCGACGTTTCAGAGGACAAGAGCCAGCCCCTGGTGTTCATCAATCCCGAGATCCTGGAGAAGGAGGGGGTGGAGGAGATGGACGAGGGCTGCCTCTCGGTACCCGGCATCTATGAGAAGGTGCAGCGTGCCGACAGGGTGAAGGTACGGGCGCAGGATCGTAACGGCGAGTCCTTCGAGCTGGAGGCCGACGGCCTGCTGGCGGTCTGTATTCAGCATGAGATCGACCATCTCGACGGCAAGCTGTTCGTCGACTACCTTTCCAGCCTTAAGCGTCAGCGTATTAAGAAGAAGCTGGAAAAACAGTTTCGCCAGACGATGTAAGCGCCAACTAACAAAGAATACATAATGAGCAATCCCCTGAAGATTATCTATGCCGGCACCCCGGAATTCGCCGCTACCGCCCTGGCCGCCCTGCTTGAAACCGAGCACGAGGTCTGTGCCGTCTACACCCAGCCGGACCGTCCCGCCGGGCGGGGCCGCAAGCTCAAGGCCAGCCCGGTCAAGGAGCTGGCCCTTGAGCACGACATCGAGGTGCGCCAGCCCGAGAGCCTGAAGGAGGCGGAGGCGCAGCAGGCACTGGCGGCGCTGGAGGCCGACGTGATGATCGTCGCCGCCTACGGCCTGCTGCTGCCCAAAGAGGTGCTGGAGGCCCCCCGCCTCGGCTGCCTCAATATTCACGCCTCGCTGCTGCCGCGCTGGCGCGGTGCAGCGCCGATCCAGCGCGCCATCCTCGAGGGTGACAGCGAGACAGGTGTCACCATCATGCAGATGGATGTGGGACTCGATACCGGCGACATGCTCTACAAGCTCGCCACCCCCATCACCGCCGAGGACAATGCCCAGCGGTTGCACGACCGCCTTGCCGAGCTTGGCGCCCAGGCCATCGTCGAGGCGCTGGCGGCGCTACAGGCGGGAGAGCTTACCCCCGAGCCGCAGGATGATGCCCTGGCCAACTACGCCAGCAAGCTGAACAAGGCCGAGGCGGCCATCGACTGGCAACAGAGCGCGGCGCAGATTGCCCGTCAGGTCGCCGCCTTCAACCCCTGGCCGGTGGCGCAGACCTCCCTCGACGACAAGGTGGTGCGAATCTGGGAGGCGGAGGCCGTGGACGGTGGCGGCACTGCCGCCCCTGGTAGCGTGGTCGCTGAGGATAAGCAGGGCATTGACGTCGCCTGTGGTGAGGGCGCACTTCGCCTCAAGCGCCTGCAGTTGCCGGGTGGCAAACCCCTTACGGTTGCCGAGTTCCTCAATGGACGTAGCCTGGCCGGGATGAGGCTGGGTGAGTAAGGGTAAAAGCAACCCGCGCCTGGCCGCCGTCTCGGTACTGACCCGGGTCAGCCGTGAGGGGCAATCCCTCTCCTCCCTGCTGCCCCACGCCTTCGGCGCCCTGCCATCGGAGCGGCGCCCCCTGGCCCAGGAGCTCTGTTATGGCACCCTGCGCTGGTGGCATCGTCTGGATGCCCTGCTGGCCGGCCTGCTCGACAAGCCGTTGCGCGCCAAGGATACCGATGTCCACTGCCTGCTGCTGTGTGGCCTCTATCAGCTTGAGTATATGGATCTCCCTCCCCACGCCGCCGTCTCCGAGACGGTGGCCGTCACCGCCGCGCTGAAGAAGGGGTGGGCCAAGGGACTGGTGAATGCGGTACTGCGCCGTTTTCAGCGCGAGCGTGAGGAGCTGGAGCAGCAGCTCAGTGGTGATCCCGAGGCCCGTTACGCCCATCCACAGTGGCTTATCGATGCCCTCTATAGCGCCTGGCCCGAGCGGTGGCAGACGATTCTGGAGGCCAACAATCAGCGTCCGCCGATGACCCTGCGCAACGCGCGCAACCACCAAAGCCGCGACACCTATATAGATGAGCTCAAGGGGGCGGGGCTCGCCGCCGAGCCTAATCCCCATGCCCCCGACGCCCTCACCCTGGCCCGCCCGCAGGATGTGGAGTCCCTGCCCGGTTTTGGCGACGGCAGGGTCTCGGTACAGGATGGGGCGGCGCAGCTGGCCGCCACGCTGTTAGATCATCAGCCGGGAATGCGGGTGCTGGACGCCTGCGCCGCCCCCGGCGGCAAGACAGGCCATCTCCTGGAGCTTTGCAGCGATATCGAGCTCATCGCCCTGGACGTTGAGGCGAAAAGGCTGGCGCGTGTCGACGAAAACCTCTCTCGCCTCGGCCTTAAGGCAAAGACGGTGAGCGGCGATGCGGCCAACCCCGATAGCTGGTGGGACGGCAAACCCTTCGACCGCATCCTGCTCGACGCCCCCTGTTCGGCCACCGGTGTGATTCGTCGCCACCCGGATATCAAGCTGTTGCGCCGCCCGGAGGATATCGACCAGTTGGTGACGCTGCAGGCCGCTATCCTCGATGCCATGTGGCTACTGCTCAAGCCAGGGGGTATGCTTGTCTACGCCACCTGCTCGGTGTTGCCGCGCGAGAACGCTCTGCAGCTGCAGGCCTTCCTCGAAAGGCAGCCCGATGCCCAACAGAGGGTGATCGACGCCGAGTGGGGTGAGGCCGTGGTGGTCGGCAGGCAGATCCTGCCGAATCAGGATGGGATGGATGGTTTCTATTACGCATGCCTTGAAAAGTCTGGTGCATAGCCCCGGGTACCCGTTGCGCCCGTTACGGTGGTTGCGACTGCTCGTGGCCATGCTCTGCCTTGCGCCCGTGGTGCAGGCGGACGACTTTCCCATCAGCAACATCCAGACCGAGAACCGCGACGGCGTCTACCACCTTAACGCCGATATCGATTACCGCTTTAGTGAAGAGGCGCTGCAGGCGCTGAGTAATGGCGTGCCGCTGACGCTGCAGCTCAGTATCGAGATCGACCGCATGCGCAAATGGTGGCTGAATGATGAGATCGCCAGCCTGGAGCAGCGCTACAGCCTGCAGTATCACGCCCTCTCCCACCAGTACCTGATCCGCAACCTCAACAGCGGTGCCTTCTACAGCTACCCCCACTACCCCGCGGCGGTGCGTGCCCTGGGCAGGTTGCGCGACCTGCCACTGCTTGACGGTAAACTGATTAAGCCCAATGAGCGTTACCGGGTGTCGATGCGGGTGGAGCTCGATATCGAGGCACTGCCGTCGCCGCTTAGGCCGGTGGCCTACCTTACCCCCGCCTGGCGCCTGCGCAGTGACTGGTACTCATGGTCCTTGACACCCTAAGGCGCCTTACCTCCGGCCCCAGGCCGGTGGCCCTGCTATTCGTGCTGCTGTTCGCCGCGCTCTACCTGATGAGCGCGGCGACCCAGAACTCTGAGCTGTTCGGCCGCCTCTACTCGCTGCTGTTGGGGATTAACATTCTCGCCCTGCTGTTGCTGCTCGCCCTCATCGGCCGCAACCTCTTTTCGCTTATCGGCCAGTTCCGCCGCCGCGCCCCCGGCTCGCGACTTACCGCACGGCTGGTGGTGATGTTCGCCATCCTCGCGGTGGCGCCGATCTCGGTGCTCTACTATTTCTCACTGGAGTTCCTGCACCGCGGTATCGACAGCTGGTTCGACCTGCGCGCCGAGCGGGCGTTGGAGGATGCCCTGGAGCTGAGCCGCCGGGCGCTGGATAGCCGCCTGCGTGAACTGCTGCGTGAAAGCCGAGAGGTGGGTGTGAGGCTGGGGCACGAGCCGGACAACACACTGGTACTCCACATTCACGAGATTCGCGAGCAGAGCGATGCGGTCGAGATGACCCTGCTCACCACCACCGGTCGGGTGATCGGCAGCAGCAGTCTCGACCCGGCAGCGGTGCTCCCCACCCTGCCCAGCCAGGCGATACTGCACCAGCTACAGGCCGGACTCGAGTACGCCTCGCTGGAGCCCTTGCCCAAGCGTGGCCTGCACTACCGTATCGTGATCCCGGTCGACAATCCCGACCCGATGGGCGGTACGCGCCTGCTGCATGCCCTCTATCCCATCCCCGAGCGTATCGATAGCCTCGCCTCCAGCGTGCAGGGGGCCTTTACCCGCTACAAGGAGTTGAGTTTCCTGCGTGAGCCGCTTAAGTACAGCTTCACCCTCACCCTGTCGCTGGTGCTGCTGCTCAGTCTGCTTACCGCGGTCTGGGCCGCCTTTTTCTCGGCGCGGCGTCTGGTCGCCCCGATCCGCGACCTGGCCGAGGGTACCCGCGCGGTTGCCGAGGGCGACTACGACAAACGTCTGCCGCTGCCGGGGCGCGATGAGTTGGGCTTCCTGGTGCGCTCCTTTAACGAAATGACGCGCAAGCTCTCTCGTGCCCGCGACAGCGCCGAGCGCAGCCGTGCCCAGGCCGAGGAGCAGCGTGCCTACCTGGAGGGGGTGCTCGCCTGTCTCTCCTCCGGTGTACTCACCCTTAACCACGACGGCAAGCTGCGTACCAGCAACAGTGCCGCGGCGGCGATCCTCGACCTCGACCTCTCCCCCCTAAGCGGCCTGTCGCTACAGCAGGTGGCACAACACTATCCGGTGCTGGAACCACTCACCGAGATCATCGCCGCCAACCTCGGCAGCGAACAGGGCGGCTGGCAGGCGGAGGTAGTGCTGTTCGGCGGCGGCGGGCGGCGCGTCCTTATCTGCCGCGGCTCGGCGCTGCAGACGGAGGGTGAGATGCGCGGTGAGCACGTCATCGTGTTCGATGATGTGACCGCCCTGATCCAGGCGCAACGCGATGCTGCCTGGGGCGAGGTGGCGCGTCGCCTCGCCCACGAGATCAAGAACCCGCTGACGCCGATCCAGCTCAGCGCCGAGCGGCTGCGACACAAATACCTGAAGAAGATGGAGGGCGAGGACGCGGAGCTGCTGGACCGCTCCACCAATACCATCGTGGCACAGGTGGAGAGCATGCAGGAGATGGTAAAGGCGTTCTCCGACTACGCCCGTCCGCCAAAATTGAAACTCGTCCCGGTGTCACTGGGGCGGCTGGTGCAGGAGGTGCTCGACCTCTATCAGGGGGATGAGCGCCTGGCGCTCAGTGTGCAGAGTGAAGGGCAGTTGCCCACCATCGAGGCCGACATGGGGCGTATCCGCCAGTTGCTGCACAATTTGGTGAAAAACGCCATCGAGGCGGGGAGCGGTGATGAGCCGATCGCCCTCAAGCTGCTGGTCCACTGCGCCGAGAAGGACCGCTGCCGCTACGTGGAGATACGCTTCGAGGACAACGGCCCCGGCTTTCCGCCGCAGCTGCTGGAGCAGCTGTTTGAGCCCTACGTCACTTCCAAGCCCAAGGGCACCGGCCTGGGGTTGGCGGTAGTGAAGAAGATCGTCGAGGAGCATGGCGGTATCATCTGGGCCGAGAACGGCGAGCAGGGCGGTGCGGTGATTGGGGTACGCCTGCCGGTGCAGGCCAAGCCGGGGGAGGCGCGGCGTAACGGTGACGCCGCGTCGTTTGTCCTTAATAACGAATAACAATGAATAACAAAGAGACGCCTGAATGAACACAGCGCAACACATCCTGGTGGTGGACGACGAGCCCGATATCCGCACCCTGCTGAAAGAGATTCTGGAGGATGAGGGCTACCTCGTCAGTGTCGCCGAGAACGCTGCCGAGGCGCGTGCCGCTCGCCGCCAGCAACGCCACAACCTGATTCTGCTCGACATCTGGATGCCCGACATCGACGGCATTACCCTGCTCAAGGAGTGGACCGAGGCGGAGCCGCTCGATATCCCGGTGATCATCATGTCGGGTCACGCCACGGTGGAGACCGCGGTGGAGGCGACCCGTCTCGGCGCCTATGACTTCATCGAAAAGCCGCTCTCCATGGCCAAGCTATTGCTCACTATCGAGCATGCGCTGGAGAGCTTTAACCTGCAGCGCGAGAACGCGGGGCTGCGCCGCGAGGTGCATACCCTGGAGGAGCCGGTGGGGCGTAGCAGGAGCTTCGAGCAGCTGCGCGAGCAGACCGCTCAGCTGGCGAAGCACGACACGCCGGTATTGATCACCGGCGAGGGGGGCAGCGGCAAGACCCTGTTCGCCCGCTACTTGCACGGCCAGTGTGCGCGCAGCAGCGCCCCCTTCCTGCGCGCCGATATCACCGCCATGAACGGGCACGATTGCAGCGCGCGCCTGTTCGGCAGCGAGCAGGGGGGCGAGGTGCAACATGGCCTGCTGGAACAGGCCCACGGCGGCGTGCTGTTGGTCGATGATGTGGGCGAGCTCAACGCCGACGGTCAGGGGCGCCTGCTGGACTATCTCAAGGGCGGGAGCTTTATGCGTTGCGGTGGCAGCACGCCGGTGAGCGTCGATGTGCGCCTGCTGGCCGCCACCCGCCACCCGCTGGAGCAGCTGATCGCACAGCAGAAATTCCGCGAGGAACTCTACTACCAGCTCAACGTGGTCTCACTCTATATCCCGGCACTGCGCGAGCACAGCGAGGACGTGCTCGACCTGCTCGGCTACTACAGCGACTATTTCGTCGAGCGCGAAAAACTCCCCTACCGCAGTTTTACCACCGCGGCGCAAAACCGTTTGCGCCAATACAGCTGGCCCGGCAATGTACGCGAGCTGAAGAACCTGATCCAGCGGCTGTTGATCACCGGGCGTGAGCGCCAGGTCGATATCGACGAGGTGGAGGAGGCACTGGGCCAGCAGCACCGCGCACCGATTGCCGATGCCGCCAGCCTTACCTACGAGCTGCCGCTACGCCAGGCGCGCGAGCAGTTCGAACGCAACTATTTCGAGTCGCTGGTACGCCGCTACGAGGGGAGCGTGAACAAGGTGGCGCAGCATGCGGGGGTGGAGCGAACCCACCTCTACCGCAAGCTGCGGGCCCTGGGCATCGACCCGAAGGCGGTGTGAACGCTTTTGGGTGCGGGCGTCCCCGTGGCGCGTTAGAATGCGCCTAACGAAAAACGCATGATAGATAAGGCGACAGCACGCCCATGAAAATCATCATTCTGGGAGCCGGCCAGGTCGGCTCATCACTGGCTGACAACCTCGCCAGTGAGGCCAACGACATCACTGTGGTCGATACCGACGACCGGTTGCTGCACGATCTGCAGGACCGCCTCGACCTGCGCACCATCAACGGCCACGCCGCCCACCCCGATGTGCTGGAGCGCGCCGGCGCCGAAGACGCCGATATGATCATCGCGGTGACCAACAGCGACGAGACCAACATCGTCGCCTGCCAGGTCGCCTACACCCTGTTCCACACCCCCACCAAGATCGCGCGGGTGCGCTCCCAGGCCTACCTGCGACACCCCGAGCTGTTTACTCAGGAGGCGATGCCGGTCGATGTGATCATCAGTCCCGAGCAGCTGGTTACCGACTATGTGCACCGCCTTATCGAACACCCCGGTGCGCTGCAGGTACTCGACTTCTCCGGTGGTCGGGTGCAGCTGGTGGCGGTGAAGGCCTACTATGGTGGCCAGCTGGTGGGGCACGAGTTGAAGACCCTGCGTGACCACATGCCGGGGGTGCAGACCCGCGTCGCCGCGATCTACCGCCGCGGCCAGGCGATCAATCCCGAGGGCAACACGGTGATCGAGGCGGACGACGAGGTCTTCTTCATCGCCGCGAAGAAGGATATCCGCTCGGTGATGAGTGAACTGCGCAAGCTGGACAAGCCGGTGAAGCGGGTGATCATCGCCGGCGGCGGCAACATCGGTAAGCGCCTGGCCCGAGCCCTGGAATCGCAGTACCAGGTCAAGCTGATCGACCACAACCTGAAGCGTACCCGCGCCATCTCCGAGGAGCTGGGCAATACCATCGTGCTGCAGGGCGATGCCGCCGACGAGGAACTGCTGCTGGAGGAGAACATCGAGCAGACCGATGTCTTCTGCGCCATGACCAACGACGATGAGGTGAACATCCTCTCGGCGATGCTGGCCAAGCGCCTCGGCGCGCGTAAGACCATGGCACTGATCAACCGTGCCGCCTACGTGGACCTGGTGCAGACCGGCGATATTGATATCGCCATCTCGCCGCCGCAGGCCACCATCGGCTCGCTGCTTGCGCATGTACGCCGTGGCGACGTAGTGATGGTGCACTCGCTACGCCGTGGTGCCGCCGAGGCGATCGAGGCGATCGCCCACGGTGATGCCGCCTCCTCCAAGGTGGTGGGCAGGGTGATTGAGGATATCAAGCTACCCAAGGGCACCACCATTGGTGCCATCGTGCGCGGCGAAGAGGTGCTCATCGCCCACCACGACACGGTGATCGAGGCCGAAGACCACGTGCTACTGTTCGTGGTCGACAAGAAGCGCATCCCCGAGGTGGAGCGCCTGTTCCAGGTCGGCGTCACCTTCCTCTAGACCGATGCAGCTGACCGCCATCCAACGCATCGTCGGGCTGTTGCTGATGCTCTTCAGCACCACCATGCTGCCGCCGTTGGTGGTGTCGCTGTTCAGCGCAGACCAGCTGCACATCCCCTTTATCCTCGCCTTCGCGTTGACCTTCTTTACCGGCTTTGTCGCCTGGCTACCGGTACACAATGTGCGCAAGGAACTGCGGCTGCGGGACGGCTTTATGGTGGTGGTGCTGTTCTGGACCGTACTGGGGCTGTTCGGGGCGCTGCCTTTTGCCATTGGCAATAACCCGCACCTGAGCGTGACCGATGCGGTGTTCGAGTCGATCTCCGGCCTCACTACCACCGGGGCGACGGTGATCACCGGCATCGACGACCTGCCCCCGAGTATCCTCTACTACCGCCAGCAGCTGCAGTGGTTGGGGGGCATGGGGATCATCGTACTGGCGGTCGCCATCCTGCCGATGCTCGGTATCGGTGGCATGCAGCTCTATCGAGCCGAGACCCCGGGGCCGATGAAGGACAACAAACTCACCCCGCGCATCACCGAGACCGCCAAGGCACTGTGGTACATCTACCTCTCGCTCACCCTCGCCTGCACCCTGGCCTACTGGTTCGCAGGGATGAACTTCTTCGATGCGGTCGGCCACAGTTTCTCCACCGTCGCCATCGGCGGATTCTCCACCCACGATGCCAGCATGGGTTACTTCCACGAGCAGCCGATGATCGAGGTGGTGGCGATCATCTTCATGCTGCTCTCCGGTGTGAACTTCGCCCTGCACTTTGTCGCCTGGCGTAGCGCCAGTGCGCGGCCCTATTTGCTCGATGCGGAGTTTCGCACCTACGTTACTGTCCTCGGCCTGATCTCGGTAATCACCACCGGCTACCTCTATCTGAATGAAACCTTCGAGGACCTGGGCCATACTGTGCTGCACGGAATTTTCCAGGTGGTCTCCATCGGCACCACCACCGGTTTTACCACCAGCAACTACGCCCTGTGGCCCGGCTTCCTGCCGGTGCTGCTGCTGTTCGCCAGCTTCATCGGCGGCTGCGCCGGTTCCACCGGCGGCGGCATGAAGGTGATCCGTTTCCTGCTGCTGCTCAAGCAGGGCATGCGCGAGATCGGTCGGCTTATCCACCCCAATGCCATCATCCCGATCAAGGTCGGCGGCAAGGCGCTGCCGGATCGTGTCATCGAT
>JBNKUL010000052.1:0-23786 GCA_050298555.1 Thiohalomonadaceae bacterium | reverse complement strand
CCAGGCCGCTGCTGCAGCCTGCGATGGCGGAGCTGCGCGAGGCCTTTGCCGAGCGGCACGGCCTCGATTGTGCTGCACGCTGGGTCACGATCCACCCGGGAAGCGGCGGTTCCGCCACCAACCTTGGCGTTGAGCAGTACGCCGAACTTGCCGGCAACATTCGCAGCCTGGACAAACTCAACTTTCTCATCACCGCCGGACCGGGGGAAGAGGCTAGCGCACAACAGCTGGTCGAGCTCATTCAACAAGGCGGCGGGAGCGCCGCCCTCGTCCTGTCGAACACCCTTGACGGCCTGGTCGCCACACTGCAATGGGCAGACCTCTACATCAGTGGCTCAACCGGGCCTCTGCATGTTGCGGCGGCGATGAACCGCCCTACCGCGGCCTTTTACCCCCGCCACCGCTCCGCCACGCCACTGCGCTGGCAGACCGTTAACGCCCCGGACCGGCGCCTTGCCTTTGTCCCGGCGCCGACGGCCCCGGCCGAGGAGGTTCAGGGCTGTGATATCGATGCCGCGGCGAAAGAGATCAGCGAGCTACTAAAGCGGCTCTATGCCGCGGAGTGACTACTTGCTGCCCTGCTTTTCGTGCAGTTCGTTGAGTTTGAGATATTTCATATAGGCATGAAACGCGGTGGTGATCGCCACCGTCATCCCATCCATGCCCTGGGTAATGCCACCCTTAAAGATTAGCTTACGGATAACGGCGACCAGGGCATGTGTGGTAGGGGCCAATTTCGAAGGTTTTACGCCACGCTCATACATTGCCCATGCGTCGCGAGAGCTAAGGGCGTTAATACGCTCTACCCAGTGGGAGTAGTCACGATAGGTAAAGTGGCTCAGGTGCGCATTGATGGCACTGATTCGTTTCGCCTCGACGCGCGAGTGGCCCTTTTTCGGCAGGTAGGCGGCCCGCTCCTTATGGTAGAGCCGCACGACCCTGTCGGGATAGAAACCGGCAGCGCGTATCCAGTGGCTTGCGACGAAGTTACGCCGCCGCAAGCTGTAGGCATCAGCCTTTTGCTGTGACAGGTCGAGCGACCTGATCGCACTCACTGCATCCTCATCCAGCCGCTCATCGGCATCGATGCTCAGGATCCAGTCATGAGTGGCAAACTGCACACCAAACGCCTTCTGCGGCCCATCCCCCAAATACTCCTGGTGAAACACCCGCGCCCCGAGCGACTCCGCGATCGCCGCGGTCTCATCCGTGGTCTTGGTATCGACCACAACCAATACCTCATCACAGACCTGCTGCACCGAGCTAATGCAGTCGGCAATATTTTCCGCCTCGTTATAGGCGATGATGGTGGCACTAATATTCATTACCGTTACTCTCTATTCAGCAGGCGCTGCAATGCAGCCGTTACCTGTTCCTGTGTAATGTCGTAGAGACACTCGGTGCTCTGTTTTGGGCACTCACGCTTAAAGCAGGGGCTGCACTCCAGGCCAAGATAACAGACCTCCGCCTGTTCGCTCAGCGGCGGCGTGTAGTCCGGCGTGGAGGAGCCGTAGATCGCCACCAGCGGCGTTCCGACGGCGGCCGCGATATGCATCAGCCCGGAATCGTTACTGACAACCGCCCTGCAGGCAGCGATGAGATCGATGGCATCGACCAGCGAGGTCTCGCCGCAGAGGATGGTGGTGCAGCCACCGCTTGCCAGGTCTATCTCTTCTGCGGCCTGGCGGTCCTTCGCCGAACCGAACTGCCACACCTGATAGCCCTGCCCCGCCAGTTTGGCGGCCAACTCACCGTAGTACTGTGCCGGCCACTGCTTGGCCGGGCCGTACTCGGCGCCGGGCAACAGGCCGATCACCGGCTTCTCAAGGCTTAATTGCAGCCGCTCGAGGCAGGCCTGCTGGTTCACCCTGTCTATCTCGATCTTCGGCTGTGCCACCGGTGGCGGTAGCGCCTCACCCGGCTCCAGCCCCAGCGCGGTAAAGCGCTGCACCGTCTGGGTCAGTAGCGACTTGTCCAGCGGACGGATATCGTTCAGCAGGCCGTAGCGCATTTCGCCGCGATAGCCGGTGCGGCGTTTGGCGCCGGCGAAGAAGGGAACCAGCGCCGCCTTCAGCGAGCGGGGCAGGACAATCGCCTGCTCGTAGCCCTCGCCGCGCAGCTCACGACCGATGCGCCAGCGTGCTCCAAGGCCGAATTCGCCGTGACCGATGGGCAGTGCAATACCCCGGCGCACCTGCGGCATACGTTCGAGCAGCGGCAGCGACCACTGGGGTGCCACCACGTCGATCACCGCATCGGGGTGGCGTTCTCTGAGGGTGATGAAGAGGCTCTGCGCCATCACCATGTCGCCCACCCAGGCGGGGCCGACGACGAGGATTTTCTGCGCCCCGGCCATCACTAACCGCGCAACACGGTCTCGGTAATGGCGACGTTGTCGCGCAGGTGTTTCGGGTTGATGGTGCCCACCACCACGCTGTGCACCGCCTGCTGGGCGAAGACGAAGCGCAGTGCCTGCTCGACCCCGCCGCCGCCCGCCGCGCTGTCGGCATGACCGCTCTGCAGCCCCTTCTTGATCAGCACCCCCTTGTTGAGCTCGGCGGCGCGTTGCAGCACCGGCAACTCATCGGTATAGACCGGGTTGTAGCTGGCCATCACCACGTCCAGGTTCTCCACGCACCAGGTACCGCCCTCGACGGTCTTGGTGGACATGCCGACCGCCTTAATTTTCCCTTCATGCTTGAGCTCCTGCAGGGTGTCGCACACCGCCTCATGCTGGATGATCTGCATGTCGTCGCCGTGGGAGTGGACCAGCACCATGTCGATGTAGTCGCGCCCCAGCCGCTTGAGGGAGCGCTCCACACTCATGCGGGTATAGTCGGCGCCAAAGTCGAAACTCGACTCACCGTTCTCGAAGATCTCCCCCACCTTGCCGACGATCACCCAGTCATCCTTGTGCGGCAGCAACTGGCCGAGGCGCTCCTCGGAGTTGCCGTATGCCGGGGCGGTATCGAGGGTATTAATCCCCAGTTCCCAGGCCAGCTCGAACAGCTCGCGCACCGCCCTGTCGTCGGGGATGGTAAAGCCGGCGGGATACTTCACCTGCTGATCGCGGCCGATCTTGACCGTGCCCAGCCCCAGCGGGCTTACCTGGATACCGGTGGAGCCCAGCTCCCGCCACAGGTCGTTTAGTGCCACTTCTCCTCCTCCTGCCACGGCAGTGGTGCATAGTCGGGGTGGGGCCAGTCGGCCGTGCCGTCGCCGCCCCATGGTTTTAACTCACTTAGGCGTTTTTCCACCTCATCGGCAAGGCGCGGCGCCAGCGCCAGTTTGGTGGGCCAGGCGGTGATGACCGTTTCGTCTTCATCGACGAAGACATCGTCAGGGCGTGAACCGTCGGCCATCTTCGGCTCGGCACGATCAATATTCAGCGTGCCCCACTCACAGCCGGAAAAGTCTATCCAGGGAAAGAGCGTCGCCAGCTCTTTTTTCGCCGCCTCGATCTGCTCGGCCCTGCTGCGCCCGACACCCTCCTCCGCCGGTTGCCCGCCGATATACCAAACGGTATTGCCGTCGCTATCGAGATGGCTGGTAATGGTGATACGCGGCAGCGCGTTGGCGCCGAGGCAGTGGGCATAGACGCCACTCGGTAACGCTGCACCGCGCAGCATCACCATCTGCAGCGGCCGACGCTGCATCGCGGGGCGCTCCCGCCCCAACTGCGCCAATAAGGTTTCATTGCCGGCACCGGCGCTCAACACGACGCGCTGCGCCTCAATCTCGCGGTTGCCACTGAGCTCGATATGCGTCGGCTGATTGGGGTTAAGTTTCAAACCCTCTGCCGAGAAGATGTAATCACGATTCTGCGAGGCCAGGGTTTCGACCAGCGACGCCGTATCGAGCACCGGCTCATCCAGACGGTAGACCTGCCCCTTGAACTCAGCGTGGCGAAACAGTTCGGGGCGATCACTCCCCTCCAGCGCCTGGGTGCGCGAGCGCATCAGCTTGCTGTCAAAGAAGCCGGCCATGCGCGAGGTGAGGCTATTGGTGGACCACATGTACTGGTGGTCCGACATCAGTTTGACGGCGGAGAGGTCGAGCTCGCCGCGCCCCTCGAGGCAGGCACGCCAGCGGCCCGGCATCTCGACGATCGCCTCGGAGGAACCGGTCAGCTTGCCGGTGAGGGCGTACTTGGTACCGCCGTGAATGATCCCCTGGGCATAGCGGGTCTGACCACTGCCAAGGCGCTCCGCCTCCAGCAGCACGGCGTGGTAGCCCGCCTGACGCAGGCGCCCCAGCAGCCACAGACCGGCGACGCCACCGCCGATGATCGCCACATCGACCTGCATACCGTTTACTTCTTCTCGGAGGCGCGGATGGCGCCGATGATACTGGTGGTGGAGCAACCGTCGACAAAGCTCATCACCATCACCTGACCGCCGGCGGCGCGCACACAGTCACCGCCGGGGATCTTGTCCGGCTCGTTGTCGCCCCCCTTGACCAGGATGTCGGGGCTAGTGGCACAGATAAGACGGGTGGGGGTGTCCTCGTCGAAGCCAACCACCCAGTCGACGCAGTCGAGGGCTGCAAGTACGCGCATCCGTTTGGACTGGGTATTGACCGGTCGCTCATCGCCCTTGAGGCGCTTCACCGAGGCGTCGTCATTGACCGCGACGATGAGACGGTCGCCCAGTTGCGCCGCCTCCTCCAGGTAGGTGACATGACCGGCATGGAGGATGTCGAAGCAGCCGTTGGTCATCACCACGGTCTCGCCGTGGGCCTTGGCCTCCTGCACCAGGGCGATCAGCTTCTCTTCGCTGACCATGCCCTGCTCCATCTCCTCCTGCTCGCGCATCGCGCGGCGCAGCTCCGGTACCGAGACACTGGCGGTACCGAGCTTGCCCACCACGATACCGGCGGCGAGGTTGGCCAGCACCGTCGCCTCGCGCAACGAGTTACCCGCCGCCAGCGAGGCTGAAAGCACCGAGACCACGGTGTCGCCGGCGCCGGTGACATCGTAGACATCACGCGCCCGGGTGGGGATGTGCAGCGGCTCCTCACCCTGCTGCAGCAGGGTCATGCCCTTCTCACTGCGGGTGATCAGCAGGGCATCCAGCTCCAGCTCGGCGCGCAGCGCCTCGCCCTTACTCACCACCGCCATATCGTCGGCGCAGTGGCCGACCACCGCCTCGAATTCGCTCATATTGGGGGTGATCACGGTGGCGCCGCGATAGGGGGTGAAGTCGCTGCCCTTGGGGTCGATCACCACCGGCTTGCCCGCCGCACGCGCCACGGCGATCAGTTTGGCCGCCTCGCGCAGGGTGCCCTTGCTGTAGTCGGAGAGCACCACCACATCGGCATCCTCCACATTCTCCTGCAGCCGCTGGAGCAGGCCACTGCTGTCGCAGCTGGGGAAGCCGTCCTCAAAGTCGAGACGAATCAGCTGCTGGTGGCGACTCAGAACGCGCAGCTTGGTGACGGTGGGATAGCCATCGAGACGCTCGAAGTGGCACTCCACGCCGGCGTTCAGCAGGGTGCGGGCCAGGGCATCGGCCGCCTCGTCACGCCCGGTCAGGCCCAGCACCGAGGCGCGGCCACCGAGGGCGGCGACATTGAGCGCCACGTTACCGGCACCACCGGCACGCTCTTCGATATCCTCCACCTTCACCACCGGTACCGGCGCCTCAGGGGAGATGCGCGAGGTATCGCCGTGCCAGTAGCGGTCCAGCATCAGGTCACCCACCACCAGTACGGTGGCGCTGTCAAAATCGGGGAGTTGGCTGATCTTCATCGAATTGTCTTCACTTGATCTGATACGGCAAAAAAGGGAAAAGGGGCACTCGGCCCCTTAACTCTACGCGATTCCCGCTAACGGCTAGTCATCCTGCTTGAGGGAGAACTCGGCGCTGCAGTAGGGGCAGCGGCCCTGCCCTTCACTGTTCAGCTTGATAAACACCCGCGGGTGGGAGTTCCACACCGCCATGTCGGGCATCGGGCACTGCAGGGGCAGCTCTGCCGCCGTTACCTCGTAGCGGCTTACCGCGTTGGCCTGTTTGCCCTGTGCTGCTCGATTCACCATCGTCTCCTCCCCCTGATTGATTGGTCGTTATTTAACCAGCGTCAGCCACTCCGGGTGCTCGCTACGGCGGCCGTGCACCTGGTCGAAGTACATGCTCTGCAGCCTCTCGGTGATGGGGCCTCGCTTGCCGATGCCGATCTTGCGGTTGTCGACCTCACGGATCGGGGTCACCTCGGCGGCGGTGCCGGTGAAGAAGGCCTCGTCGGCAACGTAGACCTCATCGCGGGTGATGCGCTTCTCCACCACCTTCAGGCCGCACTCATCGGCCAGCTGGAAGATGGTGTTACGGGTGATACCGTCAAGCGCCGAGGTGAGGTCCGGGGTGTAGATCACGCCGTCGCGCACCAGGAAGATGTTTTCGCCGGAGCCCTCGGCGACGTAGCCCTCGTTGTCGAGCAGCATCGCCTCGTCCATACCGCAGGAGAGCGCCTCCTGCAGCGCCAGCATGGAGTTCATGTAGTTGCCGTTGGCCTTGGCCTTACACATGGTGATGTTGACGTGGTGGCGGGTGTAGGAGGAGGTGCGGATGCGGATCCCCTTCTCCATCCCCTCGGCACCGAGGTAGGCGCCCCAGCTCCAGGCGGCAACCATCACGTGGGCGTTGAGGTTGTCGGCGCGCAGGCCCATCCCCTCCGAGCCGTAGAAGACCATCGGGCGGATATAGGCCGACTCCAGGTTGTTCTCAGCCACCGCGGCCTTCTGCGCCTCGTTCAGGGTCTCCTTATCGAAGGGCATCGGCATGTTCATGATGTGGGCCGAGCGGAACAGGCGGTCGGTGTGCTCCTGCAGGCGGAAGATCGCCGCGCCCTTGTCGGTCTTATAGGCGCGCACCCCCTCGAACACCCCCATGCCGTAGTGCAGGGTGTGGGTCAGTACGTGGGTCTTGGCCTCACGCCAGGGGACCATCTCGCCATCCAGCCAGATGACGCCGTCGCGGTCATCCATCGTCATGTGTTGCTCTCCTCGAAGGGTAAAAATGCTGCCGAATTACAGAACGCTTAATAATACACAGGCGGCGCCGGTGGTGGAATATGGTGACGGAATATAAAGAGGCTTAATCGACCATGATCCGCTGCCACATCGCCGCCACCGCCTCGCGCTCGGCGACAAACTCCTCGCGGGAGACCACCGCCTTCTGCTCCTGCAGCACCAGGCGGTGGCCGCGGGCACGGTAACCGCGGTAGGCGTTGATCAGGGTCTCGACCTCCTCCGCGCTGAGCAGGCCGACGCGGGCCAGCGCCTCGAGCTGGCGGATGTTGTCGGAGTGGTCGATCAGCTCGGGATACTGGTGCGAATAGGCCAGCAGGTGGTACTGCACCATGAACTCGATATCGGCCATACCGCCGTGGCCCTGCTTGAGGTCGAACAGCTCACCGCTGTCCCTGGAGAGGTTGTCGCGCATCTTCTCGCGCATCTCCCGCACCTCGTCGCGCAGTTTGGCCTGGTCCCGCTCTGCGGTGATGATCTCCCGGCGCACAGTGTTGAAGGCGGTGGCGATCCCCGCATCACCATTAATAAAGCGGGCGCGGCAGAGCGCCTGATGCTCCCAGGTCCAGGCCTGCTCGCGTTGATAGTCACCAAAGGCGTCGACGCTGCTGACCAGCAGGCCGGAGGCGCCGCTGGGGCGCAGGCGGGTATCGATCTCGTAGAGCTCGCCGGCGGCAATACGGGTATTGAGGATGTGGATCATACGCTGGCCGAGACGGGCGTAGAACACCGCATTGTCGAGCGGCTTCTCCCCCCCGGTGTATTTGCCCTCGCTCTCCTTGCTGTGGAGGAAGACGATATCGAGGTCGGAGCCGTAGCCCAGCTCGAAGCCCCCCATCTTGCCGTAGGCGATGATGGCGAAGCCGGTATCGCAGACCCGCTCGTCGCAGCTCTCCGGGCGGCCGTGCCTGGCCACCATGTGGCGCCAGGCGAGGTCGAAGGCGGCCCCCACCATCACCTCGGCAATGTCGGTAAGGTGATCGCTCACGACCATCAACGGCACCGCCTCCATCACATCGGCGGCGGCCACCCGCAGCACGTGGGCCTGCTTGATGTGGCGCAGCGCCTCCATCTGCGCCTCCAGATCCTCGGCGTCGATGTGCATCAGGCGCTGGCGCACCTCGTTGGCCAACTCGTCACGCTTGGGCGGGGTATAGAGGGTACGCGGGTCGAGCAGTTCGTCGAGCAGTTGCGGAAAACGGCTCAGGTGCGAGGCGATCCAGGGGCTGGCGCCGCAGAGGCGGACCAGCTGCGACAGCGCCATCGGGTTCTCCACCAGCAGGGCGATATAGGCGCTGCGCCGGCCGATCGCCTCGATCAACAGCAGCAGGCGGCGCAGGACCTCGTCGGGCTCCCTGGCCTGGGCCACCGCGCCAAGCAGCAGCGGCATCAGGTGGTCGACCCGCATCCGCGCCTGGGCGCTGAGGGCCCTTACCGAACGGCCGTCGCGCAGCTGCCCGAGCAGGCGCACCATCTCCTCGCCCTCTTTAAAGCCGAGCCCCTGCAAGGTGGTAAGCGCTTGCTCACTATCCATGCTCCCCTGCCAGATCCCGGTCAGGTCCTGCTCGTCGCTCTCCGCGTGCTCGGTCTGCGGCGCGGCGAAGACCTGGTTGAAGTGCTCGTGCACCAGCCGCATCTGCTTGCGCAGCACCGGCTCGAACTCGGCCCAGCTCTCAAAACCCATACCGCAGGCGAGACGAGCCTGCCCCTCCTCTTCGCTGGGCAGCATGTGGGTCTGCTGCTCGGCCCACTCCTGAATGCGGTGCTCGGTATCGCGCAGGAAGATATAGGCGGTGACCAGCTCGTCGACCACGAAGTCGGGCAGCATATTGAAGCCGCGCAGCGCCTCGAGGATGGTGAGGATACGGCGCTGCTGCAGGGTCGGCTCGCGGCCGCCACGAATCAGCTGGAATGCCTGGCCGATAAACTCCACTTCGCGAATACCGCCAGCGCCCAGCTTGACGTTGTCCTCCATCCCCTTGCGCTTCACCTCGCGGGCGATCATCCCCTTCATCTCGCGCAGCGACTCAAAGGCGCCGTAATCGACGTATTTGCGGAAGACAAAGGGCTTGAGGCGCGCCATCAGCTCGGCGCCCGCCCCCTTGTCGCCGGCCACCACCCGCGCCTTGATCATGGCGTAGCGCTCCCACTCGCGGCCATGTACCTGGTAGTAGTTCTCCATCGCATCGAAGCTCACCGCCAGGGCGCTCGCCTCGCCGAAGGGGCGCAGGCGCATGTCGACGCGAAAGACAAAGCCGTAGGCGGTGTTGGCGTCGAGGGTGCGGATCAGCGCCTGCCCCAGCTTGATGAAGAACTCCTGATTATCGATGGAGCGGCGTGCCCCCTGGGTCTCGCCGTCCTGGTCGTAGCAGAAGATGAGGTCGACATCGGAGGAAAAGTTGAGCTCGTAGGCGCCGAGCTTGCCCATGCCGATCACCACCAGCCGCTGCGGCACGCCGTCGGCACTCATAGGAGTCCCGCGTGTCTTGCACTGCCAGTCGTAGAGCAGGTTCAGGGCGCCATCGATACAGGCATCGGCCAGGTGGGAGAGGTCGGCGGTGGTCTCGACCATATCGGCCCGCCCCGTCAGGTCGCGCCAGGCGATACGCACCATCTCGCGGCGGCGGAATTTACGCAGCAACTCGCCCAGCTGTTTCTCATCTTCACAATTGGCCAAATAGTCCTGCAGGCTAATCGCGTATTGAAGGGGGTCATAGCTACTGAAGAGATCGTTGGACTCCACCAGGTCGGCCAGCATGCCGCCGTCGCGCTGCAGGTTCTGGGCGACAAAGTCGCTCAGTGCCAGTACCCGTCGGGTCTCCGCCCGCAGCGCCTCGTCAGTAACGGGGTTGTCATCACCCAGCTTGTCGCAAAGCTGTTGCCACTGCTGCTCGGCGCGCTGTTGCAGCAGCTCACCACAGATTGTTGTTATCGGCTGAGAGTCGGACACCAGCATCCCCCCGGGGTGGTCAAAAGAGGGATTGTATCAGGGGGATAGAGGCCCTACGACTGATGGTAATAGTCGTACTTCTCCAACAGCCCCTTCATGAACTCCCACGCCTCGTTGTAGGAGAGGCCGCTGCTCTCGGGTATGATGATCTTGATGTAGAGCCTGCCGGGGTGGGCCTTCTTCAGGGCGGCGAGGCGACGGTGCAGCTCCTGTTCGTCGACCTGGCTGGCTTTGGCCTCGCCGCTGTCTTTAATACGGACGACGGCCTTGCCGTCGACACGCTCGTAGCGTACCTCGACCACATGTTTGCCCCTGGCGGTGCGGGCGGGTTTGACCAGCTTGTCGTACTTGACCTTGAGGGTATCGAACTCCTGTTGCAGCTCGCTGATATGCTGGGTCTGCTGCGAGCTTTGCTGTTTAAAGCGGCTCAACTCGTCGCTCTGGGCACGGTGCGCCTCCTCAAGTTCGGTGAGCTGCGCATTGACCAGGGTGAGGCGCTGCTGCTGCTGGAGGTACTGCTCGTTAAGTTGTTCCCGCTGGCGCGTCTCGCGTTGCAGCGCCCCTTCGCTCTCGCGCAACTGGGCGCCCAGTTGCAGCAGTTGTTGCGACTTTTCGCTCAGCGTGTCGCGCTGGCCGGCGTTCTCCTCGCTCAGCTGCATGTTCTGCATGCGCAGCTCGGAGAGTTTGTATTGCAGCTGTGCCAGCTGCTCTTCCAGGGTAGCGTTGGTCTCGCTGGCGTTGCGCGCCATCTCGGCGGCGAGGCGCTCGGCCTCCATGGTGTTACGCAGCTCCTGCACCAGCTCCCAGTTACGCAGGATCAACACCACGCTGGCGAACATAAAGATCATCACCACCACCATCATGATGTCGGTGAAAGAGGGCCAGAAGCCGCCGTGGCTGTTATCGGCGTTTACATTGGTGCGCAGGTCGACGAAGCTCACTCAACGTCATCCCTGGGCGGCAGACGGAAGCCTTCGTGCAGTACCCCCTTAATCGCCTCGATGTTCTCGCCCATCGGCGCCACCTGCTGGTTCACCGCCTCGACCACCTCGCGCAGCCCCTGACCGGCAGCCAGGTAGTCGCCCTGGGCCTGCTGCATCTGGCTGACCAGTTGTTGCAGCGAGCGCACCAGTCCGCCCACCTCGTGCAGCATGGTGTCGCTGGAGTGGGCGTAGTGGGGCAGCAGGTGCAGGGTGGTAACCTGCTCGATGCCACTGAGCAGGCGGGTCTGCGCGTCGGTGAGCTTGATGAAGAAGTAGCCGAAGAAGAGGTAGCAGACGATCGCCGTCATGGTGGTGGAGAGCGCGGTGGACATGCCGTGGATCACCCGCTCCATGCCGCCCATGCTCTCGACGTTACCCAGTAGATCGGAGGCCCCCACCAGGGCGATGGAGAGCGAGACGATGGTGCCGAAGACGCCGACCAGGATCAGGGTGTTGTTGACGAAGCGGGCGAAGCTGATGCGGGTGCTCTCGCTCGCCAACAGGGTAGCGGCCAGCGCACTGTGGTCGACCGGGGCGTTGCGCTTGCTCAGCGAGCGGATCGCCGCGAGGCGCTGGGCGATGAGGCGGCCGGGCGCCACCTCACTGTCGGGCAGGTAGGCCCCCTCCTCCAGCGCGGCGGTGACCTGTTGCAGTGCCTGCTCCTCCTGCTGGTAGCGCAATAGTACCAGCACCATCTTGACGCTGCCGGCGGCGAACAGGGCGACGATAAGGCCGTTGATCACCATACCGGTGTCGGTCAGCTGATTGCTGAAGTAGACCTCCCCCACCGCCTGCAGTCCGGAGAGGATCGCGACCACGGCAAGCAGCGCCAGGATCACCAGGCGCAGTAGTACCCGGCGGCTGTAGTTAATGGAGAGGTCGACCATCGATACACCTGTTATCGGTTACGCAGCTCGGCTGCTTGTGTGGCATGGAAAGAGGGATATTAACCGCCCACCGGGGTAAAGAACACCATCGGCCATGGGCATCAGCGGGCCAGCGGCAAAAAAAATCCCGGCAAGGCCGGGATAAATACAGCGAGAAAAACGTAAGCGATCGTTATTAGAAGATCATCGTCAGCTGTAAGGCGATGCGGTTCTTGATGCTGTCGAGGCCGTTGTGCAGATTGGTGGTCGGTGTCGCCAACCCTCCGGGGCCGATAGCATCGGTGGCCCTGGCATCGCGTATGGCATAGTTGAACGCGACCCGCGACTTGCGATTAAGGTGGTACTGCACCCCGTAGGTCACCGTATTAAACTTCGCCGTCAGATAGTCGTGTTCGGTCGAGCGGTTATAGGTGTCGTAACGCAGGTCCAGCTCCCACCGGGTGCTGGGGATGTAGTAACCGACATCCACGTAGTAACCATTCGCCTTGCCCTCCAGGTCCTGCAGTGGCGGCGGGGTACCAATGCCCATGTTCGGCTTTTCCGGTCCCTGGAAGATCATCCCCTCACCGGCCATGTACTCCGCCGCCAGCCGCCAGTCGCCACGGCGATAGCGCACGCCTGCGCCCTGGCGCTTTCGGTCATAGCTCAGCGGATTGGCAACGCCATCGTCAGAGAGGTCGACCTTGCGCTTGCCGCGGTGCGACCAGGCGAACATTTTCAGACCGTGCTGCCAGGGGCCCATACCGCCCTCGAAGATGCGCTCCGATGACCAGTAGAGGTAGGTATCCCTGCCGTCGGCGATGCCACTCGACTCCAGGCCATTACCGTTGCCCGTCATCACGGCATAGCTGTGGTCCCAACTGCCGACGCGGAAGCTGTCAAACAGCTGCACGCCGATATCCCGTCCGGCACCGAAACTGGAGTCCCACTCCGCCTCGCTCGCCGTCAATGGCGCGGCACCGTCGGCGCTGGCATTCACCCCGGCCGGGTAGCGCTCCATCATCATCTGATTGGTCACATCGGTTAAGTTAACGTAATCGAAGGTGGCGATGCCCTGCAGCAGCTCTTCCGGCCCCGGCGTTTTGAACAGGCCGGTGCGGATGCGCGCCCCCGGGATATAGTTGAGGGTGACGCTGGCATCCATCAGCCTGACAGGGGTCCGCGAACCGTACCTGCCCCCATTGGTCGCGCCGTTTTCGCCAAATTCAGCCATGATGAAATAGTTCACCATGGGGTCGATCGGCATCGCGGTACCGCGCACCCCGATACGTGCGCGGTAGAGCTGGAATGCCTCCTGCTCCTCCAGGCTGGGGCCAATCCTCGTCGGCTCCGGTCCGCCCTCATCACTGGTGTCCTTCTGGTAGGTGGGCTGCACGAATCCGAATACCTTGGCACGGCCTCCCGCACTCTCCGGCTCCGTTCCCTGGAGCATCAACCAGTTCGTCGCCTCGGCCTGCATCGACGCGGCCATTCCCCCAGCGCATGCAACGATTAGCGCTGTTTTTTTCAATCTAAAACTCAATGTACTCTCTCCTTACCGTGGTGTTTGTCTCTTGTTGTTATCGAGGTGGAAGCCCTAGGGTTTAACCAGCAGATAGCCCTGCTTCGCCAGCCTGGCGATACGGACGATACCGGGGGAATCCTTACTGGCGAGTGGGTTGATTGCCGGCACTTCACCCAGCTTCTTGCCCATATTGCGGATGGTGTTGCTGCAGGCGTGGAACTCCACACCGGCACCCTCAACCAGGCTCTTGATGCGGTTGCTATTGCTGTTGCCGGCGAACAACAGGCGCACGCCGGGGCCGAAGGCCACCACCTGGACATCGACGTTGTCGACGCCGTACTCCCGGATCAGGTTATTGGCCACATTCAGCACCAGGGTCTGTTTGCTCGGGTCGTTGTCACTGATCTGCAGCACCACCCGGTTCTCGGCAAACGGTTTCTCCGCCGCCGCAAGCGGCGCGCTAAAGATGACGCCCAACAGCAGCGGCAATAGGCCGAATATCTTTTTCATCATCACTTACTCCTCTCATGGTTTTTTCCGAGCAGCTGCAGGCAGGGACTGTTGCCTTGCCACCATTACCGGCTACCCTTCACCAAAAGACGCAGCTTGATGAAAACTATTCCCGAATCAGTCGAAAAAATAATTGGGAATAAAAAAGGCCTCTATTCCGTCTCACCGCGAAACAGACGCAAAAAAACACCACAGGAGAGAGGAGAATTGAGTTTATTGGATAAGTTGTGCCGAAACCGGGAGTTTCGGCAGAGACTGGAGAGGAGCAGGCCCAGGCTCTATCGCCTGGCCTACTCCTGGTGCCACTCGCCGGAGCTGGCCGATGACCTGGCACAGGAGACGCTCTCCAAGGCACTCAAACAGGGTGGTCAGCTCAAGGAGCTGGAGGCAATGGATGGATGGCTGTTTCGCATCCTGTCGAACTGCTGGCAAGACCACCTGCGAGGGCGACATGACACCCGGCTCTACGACGAGGAGCAGCACCTCCACCAGGTCACTCCCGAGTTGTTGAGCCTGCGCCAGCAGGATATCGACCATGTGCGTCAGGCCGTCGCCGCCCTTCCCGGGCCACACCGCCAGGTCATCACCCTGGTGGATATCGAGGGCTGCCGCTATGCGGAAGTGGCGATGATCCTGGAGTTGCCGATTGGCACTGTGATGAGCCGCCTCTGCCGGGCCCGCCAGGCCCTTAAGGAGCAGCTGCTCTCAAGCGCCTCCAACTCAGGACAGCGCATAGTGAATATCAGGAGAAACAGATGAACACGAATCGGCACACCTCGCTCTCTGATGAGCAGTTCAATGCCTACATCGATGATGAGCTAGACATCGAAGAGCGCCAGCGCGTCTTCGCCCAGCTAGCGGATGATCAGGAGCTCAACCAGGAGGCCCAGGAGCTGCTACAGTTGCGCGCCATGTTGCGCAACGCCTACCGCACGCCCCCGCCGGCACCACCCCGAGCGCCGCATCGCAACCGTTCACGCCTGGCTCTCAGGGCCATCGCCGCCACTCTGCTGCTGGCGGTCGGGGCGGTGTCAGGTTGGTATGGCAATACACACTATGCGAACCCCGCAGGGCAAGAGTTACGATCAGCCACTGCCACGCTTCAGAAGGAGAGGCTGTTACTGCACATCAACAGCAACGACCCGTACAAAATGGAGAAAGCCCTGGACTACGCGGAACAGGTGCTGGCCAGCCACCGAGATCGCCACAGCCGCTTCGCCCTCGAGATCGTGGCCAACGACCTTGGTATCGACCTGCTGCGCCGTGAGACCTCTCCCTTTGCCCAACGAATCGCCGCGCTGCGCAACGAGTACGATAACGTCCGCTTCCTCGCCTGCGCCGTGACGTTACGCAGACTGCAGGAGCAGGGCATACAACCGCAGATGCTACCCGGCACGGAGATTGACCAGAATGCCGTCGACGAGATCGTCAAGCGCATCAAGGAGGGCTGGCACTACGTCAAGGCGTGAGCGCCAGCCACAAACAAAAAGGCCCCGCCGTTTCCGGCGGGGCCTTTTTTAGCTTGGGCTTGGAGGGCCGGGCTTACATCATGCCGCCCATGCCACCCATGCCACCCATGCCGCCCATGTCACCACCGGCAGGTGCATCGGCTACCGGGATCTCGGCGACCATCGCCTCGGTGGTGATCATCAGACCGGCCACGGAGGCGGCGTTCTGCAGCGCGGAACGGGTCACCTTGGTCGGGTCGAGGATACCCATCTCGATCATGTCGCCGTACTCGCCAGTGGCAGCGTTGTAACCGTAGTTACCATTGCCCGCCTTGACGTTGTTGACCACAACAGAGGCCTCGTCACCGGCGTTGGAGACGATCTGGCGCAGCGGCTCTTCCATCGCACGGCAGGCGATCTGGATACCGATGTCCTGGTCGTGGTTGTCACCGGTCAGCTCGCCGATAGAGGTGAGGGCGCGAACCAGGGCGGTACCACCGCCGGGTACTACACCCTCTTCTACCGCTGCGCGGGTGGCGTGCAGGGCGTCGTCGATGCGGTCCTTCTTCTCCTTCATCTCCACCTCGGTGGCGGCACCGACCTTGATCACGGCAACACCGCCGGAGAGCTTGGCAACACGCTCCTGCAGCTTCTCCTTGTCGTAGTCGGAGGTGGTCTCTGCGACCTGGGCGCGAATCTGCGCGACGCGGGACTCGATCTCGCTTTTTTCACCGGAGCCGTCGACGATAACGGTGGTCTCCTTGGAGACAACCACGCGCTTTGCGGTACCCAGCTCGTTGAGGGTGGCGCTCTCCAGGCTCAGGCCGACCTCTTCGGAGATCACCTGACCACCGGTGAGGATGGCCATGTCCTGCAGCATCGCCTTGCGGCGGTCGCCGAAGCCGGGGGCCTTAACGGCGGCAACCTTAACGATACCGCGGATGGAGTTGACCACCAGGGTAGCCAGGGCCTCGCCCTCGACGTCCTCGGCGATGATCAGCAGCGGCTTACCCGCCTTGGCGACACCTTCCAGCACACCCAGCAGCTCGCGGATGTTGGAGATCTTCTTGTCGAACAGCAGGATGTAGGGGTCGTCCAGCTCGGCGACCATCTTGTCCTGGTTGTTGACGAAGTAGGGGGAGAGGTAACCGCGGTCGAACTGCATGCCCTCAACCACGTCCAGCTCGTCGGTCAGGGAAGAACCCTCCTCGACGGTGATAACGCCGTCCTTACCGACCTTCTCCATGGCGTCGGCGATAATCTGGCCGATGGTGCTGTCGGAGTTGGCGGAGATGGTGCCTACCTGGGTGATCGCCTTGGTGTCTTCACACGGCTTGGAGAGCTTCTTCAGCTCCTCGACGGTGGCGATGACCGCCTTGTCGATGCCGCGCTTCAGGTCCATCGGGTTCATGCCGGCGGTAACCGCCTTCATGCCCTCGCGCAGGATGGCCTGGGCCAGCACGGTCGCGGTGGTGGTACCGTCACCGGCGATATCGGCGGTCTGCGAGGAGACCTCTTTCACCATCTGGGCGCCCATGTTCTCGAAGCGGTTCTCCAGCTCGATCTCTTTGGCAACGGAGACACCGTCTTTGGTGATGGTGGGGGCGCCGAAGGCCTTGTTCAGAACCACGTTACGGCCCTTGGGACCGAGGGTGACCTTGACCGCGTCGGCCAGGGTGTTCACGCCCTTGAGCATCAGGTGACGGGCATCGTCAGAAAACTTTACTTCTTTTGCACTCATTTCAAACTTCCTCTGGAATTCTTTATCGCGTGATTAAGGCGGGGCGGCTTAGCCCTCGACAACGGCCATGATGTCTTCTTCGCGCATCATCAGCAGCTCTTCGCCGTCGACCTTGACGGTGGTACCGCCATACTGGCCGAACAGCACCTTGTCGCCGACCTTCACATCCATGGGACGCACTTCACCGTTGTTCAGGATCTTGCCGTTACCGACGGCAAGCACCTCACCCTCGTTGGGCTTCTCGGTGGCGGAACCAGGCAGCACGATGCCACCGGCGGAGGTGGTCTCCTCCTCTACGCGGCGAACCAGTACACGGTCATGCAGCGGACGAATGCTCATATTTTGCTCCTTACAAAACGTCATAAAGTGAATAACGACACCCGATCACAGTTATGGCGTCGGGCCATCGGGGGAGGGTTTCGTTGTTAGCACTCCCCACGAGAGAGTGCTAATAATAATTGCGGCAGGGGAAAAATCAAGGGGAGAAGGAGTTAATCGTCCTCGCGACGATACTCACCGTCGATGGTACGCGGCCCGCCGTCATCCGGGTGGTGCGGCTGGTGGTGGTGACGGCGGCCATAGGCGCCGCCCATGGCGCTAACCACGCCGCGGGCCAGCAGGGCGCGAATCGCCGCCTGGCGCAGCGGCGGCACCAGGCCAAGAAAGCCGAGGGCGTCGGTAAAGAAGCCGGGGGTGAGCAGCAGCGCGCCGCAGAGGATCAACATCACCCCCTCCATCATCGCCATGGTGGGCAGCTCGCCGCGCGCCATCGCCGTCTGCACCTTATTGAGGGTGTAGATCCCCTGATGGCGCAGCAGGAAGGCCCCCAGCACCGCGGTCAGCACCACCAGCAGCACCGTCGGCCAGGCACCGATGACCTCACCGACCTGGATCAGCAGGTAGATCTCCAGAATGGGAATAAGCAGAAAGAGGGCGAACAGGGTACGGAACAATGGTCTGGCCAAGATTGTGAAAGGACGGCTAGTATACCCGCCCACCTCTCACACACCAAAGGGAGACCAGCATGAGCTACCGCCTGGCAATCACCACCTGCCCCACCATGGACGAGGCCGAATCCCTGGCCGGGAAGATCCTCGAGGCCCGGCTGGCGGCCTGCGTCAACATCGTGCCGGGGGTGCAGTCGCTCTACGAGTGGCAGGGAAAGCTGGAGAAGGAACAGGAGTTCATACTGCTGATCAAGACCCGTTCTGAGGGTTTTCCCGAACTTGAGAAGCTGATACAGGCAAGTCATAGTTACGAACTTCCTGAGCTGATCGCCGTCCCAATAGAACAGGGGGCGACCCCCTACCTGGCATGGATCGACAGACAACTGGACAAAACTGGACAATAAACTAATGAAAAAACTCCTCCTCGCCCTGCTACAACTTTTCCTCTTTCTCGGCGCCCCGCAGGCCTTTGCCGTGGATGATGAGGAGCTGCTCGACCCCGCCCAGGCCTTCGCCCTCAGCGTCGAGGCGCAAGACGCCAACACCCTTATCGCCCGCTGGGACATCGCCGAGGGCTACTATCTCTACGGCAGCAAGTTCAAGTTCAAGAGCAACGACGCCAACGCCACCATGGGCCGCGCCGTACTGCCCCCCGGCAAGGTGAAGCAGGACGAGTTCTTCGGTGAGATCGAGATCTACCGCCACACTGTCGAGGCACGCATCCCCATCGAGTGGGCCAACGGCGCCGCCGAGCGCATCAACGTCACCTTCACCTCCCAGGGCTGCGCCGATGTCGGCGTCTGCTACCCGCCGCAGCGCACCACTCTGGATGTGGCACTGCCGGTCGCTGCTGCCGCCCCCGTGGAAGGGCTGGGCGACCTGCTGGGCGGTGGCAACGATGAGGAGGAGGAGATCCTGACCCCGGAGCAGGCCTTCCCGCTCAACGTCGCCTCCCCCGACGGCAGCACCATCGTCGCCCGCTGGGACATTGTCCCCGGCCACTATCTATATAAGAGCAAGTTCAGCTTCAGCCTGGAGGGTGCCGAAGGCGTCACCCTGGGCGAGGCCCAGCTGCCCAAGGGCGAAGAGAAGGACGACGAGTTCTTCGGCCGCATCGAGGTCTACCACCACCCGGTCGACGTGGTACTGCCGCTGCAACGCGACAAGCTCGATGCCACCGAGGTCACCCTGCTGGTGAAATTCCAGGGCTGTGCCGAGATCGGCATCTGCTACCCGCCGCAGAAGCAGCGTATTAAGGTCTCGCTACCTGCGACCAGTGACACAGCCGTTACCCCGGCGGCAGTGGCGCCCGTAACGACGGAAACGGTTAAGCCTACCGCTATCGAATGGTCTGACCTTGACCTGCAAAATACCGATCAAGTTCTTGCCTATCTGCTAAATAGTTCGCTCATCATTGTCATTGGCATCAGTATCATCCTAGGCCTGTTGATCGCTTTTACCGCATGCATGTACCCGATGATCCCCATCGTCTCAAGCATTATCGTTGGACAGGGTGATGAGATGTCACGTGGCAGGGGCTTCTTCCTGACACTGATCTACGTCGAAGCAATGGCGTTAACCTTCGGCATCATTGGGGGGGTTATGGGTGGTATCGGTGGAGGAGTCGGTCTACAGGCCTACTTCCAGAGCCCCTGGTTACTCATTCCTTTCGCCGGTTTGTTCGTACTGCTATCTCTCTCCATGTTCGGTTTCTATGAAATTCAGGTGCCATCTGCGATACAAAGCCGCCTGACTACCTTCAGTAACCAACAAAAAGGCGGTAGCCTAATCGGTGTTGGCATCATGGGTGCCCTCTCCGCTCTCATCATCGGCCCTTGCGGAGGCCCCATGCTGATCGCAATGCTCGCCTACGCTGCAGCAGTCGGTAGTGTTGGTGAAGGCTTCTTCGCCCTGTTTGCTTTTGGTAACGGCATGGGCCTGCCGCTTTTGGCAGTCGGCTTGCTCGGTGGCGAGCTATTACCCCGAGCCGGAACATGGATGGATACGGTGAAGGCCGTAGCCGGTGTGATCCTTCTGGCAGTGGCACTGGTATTCCTTGAGCGCATGCCCAGTATCTTCCCTCTTGGCCTGACAACCCTCCTCTGGGCGGCACTGTTTATTATCTCCGCTGTCTACATGGGGGCGCTGGAACCGTTCAAGGAAGGTGGAAGCGGGTGGAGCAAACTGCGTAAGGGCATTGCTGTCATCGTCCTGCTCTATGGTGCGGTATTCCTGCTGGCCAGCCTGACCGGTGGTAGCGGTGACCTGAACAACCCGCTTCACGGTAGCCAACTTACCACCTCATCAACCGTTGTAAGTGGTTCAAGTGCATCCAACGCAAAAAATCACTACACCCCAGTTAAAAGCGTGGATGACTTACAGGCCGAACTAGCCAAGGGCAAGCCGGTAATACTCGACTTCTATGCTGACTGGTGCACCTACTGTAAGACTTATGAGAAATACGTCTTCACTGACCCTGATGTTGCTGCATTAATGGCCAACTTCAACTTCCTTCAGGCCGATGTGACCGACAATGATGCCGAGGACAAGGCGCTGCTCAAGCATGTAGGTGTTTTCCTTCCCCCAGCCATCCTCTTCTTCAATCCCGAGGGCCAGGAAATCCGCTCCCTGCGAGTGGTGGGTGGGATGGATGCACGAGAGTTCCAGGCTCATCTGAAAAAGGTATTAGCCTCTTTCTAAGAGGGATGATCGATAGTGCCATCACGGCCTATCGATCACCGTACCAAGGAAGGCAGCTTCCCATGCACCAAAATAGGTTTTGTGACGCCCGTCACGGTAGAACAGCGCCCAACTTGCGATTAACTGCGCTTATCTTGCAGCAATCTCAACTTTTCTAGACATCCCCCTCCCCATCAGGCACAATGCGCCCGTTACTGCGATGAAAATCCACCGAACAGGGTGGAATTTGACGTAAATTGACTGAAACGGTCGCGAATATAAGAAGAAAATGCGACTTTAACTTACGACAAAGGTAGAAGCAGGAAAGACACCATGGCCACGATACTGGTACTAAATGGTCCGAACCTGAACCTGCTGGGGGTGCGCGAGCCGGGACACTACGGTAGCGACGACCTGGCAAGCATTAACGCCCGCCTGCTGGAGCAGGCCGAGGCCGCCGGACACCATCTCGACACCTTCCAGAGCAACGCCGAGCACGAGCTGGTGGATCGCATCCACGCGGCCCGCGAACAGGGCGTTGACTGGATTATCATCAACCCCGCCGCCTTCACCCACACCAGCGTCGCCATCCGCGACGCCCTGGCCGGGGTGGCGATCCCCTTTATCGAGATCCACCTGTCGAACGTCCACGCACGCGAGGAGTTCCGACGCCAATCCTATTTTTCAGACATCGCCAGCGGCGTGATCAGCGGCCTCGGGGCCCAGGGTTACGAACTGGCACTGGCGGCGGTCATCCGTCGCCTCTCCAAATAACTCAAGTTAATAAACGGGTAACATCACAATGGATATTCGCAAAGTAAAGAAACTGATCGAACTGCTGGAAGAGTCCGGCATCGCCGAGATTGAGATCCACGAGGGCGAAGAGTCGGTACGCATCAGCCGCACCAGCTCAGCCGCCCCGGCCATGATCGCCGCCCCTGCCCCGGTCGCCGCCGCCCCCGCTCCGGCAGCGGCCGCCGCCCCTGCCGCCGCCCCCGCCGAAGAGAGCAGCGACTCCGGCGTCCCCAGCGGCCACCAGGTCACCTCCCCCATCGTCGGCAGCTTCTACCGCTCACCCTCGCCCAGCGCCAAGGCCTTCGTCGAGGTCGGCTCCAGCGTTAACGTCGGCGACACCCTCTGCATCATCGAGGCGATGAAGATCATGAACCAGATCGAGGCCGACAAGGCCGGTACCATCAAGGCTATCCTGGCGGAGAACGGCGACCCCATCGAGTTCGGTCAGCCGCTGTTCATCATCGAATAATCACCCCAGCCAGGAACCTGCGATAGAGCCATGTTCGACAAAATAGTTATTGCCAACCGGGGCGAGATCGCCCTGCGTATCCAGCGCGCCTGCCGCGAACTGGGCGTGAAGACCGTCGCGGTGCACTCCACCGCCGACAAGGACCTCAAGCACGTGCGCCTTGCCGACGAATCGGTCTGTATCGGTCCGCCACCCTCCGCGCAGAGCTACCTCAACATCCCGGCCCTGATCAGCGCCGCCGAGGTGACCGACGCCGAGGCGATCCACCCCGGCTACGGCTTCCTCTCGGAGAACGCCGACTTCGCCGAGCGTGTCGAGGAGAGCGGCTTCACCTTCATCGGCCCCAGGGGCGAGACCATCCGCATGATGGGCGACAAGGTCGCCGCCATCGACGCGATGAAGAAGGCCGGTGTTCCCACCGTGCCCGGCTCCGGCGGCCCGCTGGGTGACGATGCCGACGAGAACCTGCGCATCGCCAAGGAGATCGGCTACCCGGTCATCATCAAGGCGGCGGGCGGCGGCGGTGGCCGCGGCATGCGCGTGGTCCACAGCGAAGGTGCCCTGCTCAACGCCATCTCCCTGACCAAGACCGAGGCCGGTTCATTCTTCGGCAACGACATGGTCTACATGGAGAAATTCCTCGAAAACCCGCGTCACGTCGAGATCCAGGTACTGGCCGACACCCACGGCAACGCCATCCACCTCGGCGAGCGCGACTGCTCCATGCAGCGCCGCCACCAGAAGGTCGTGGAAGAGGCCCCCGCCCCCGGCATCAGCGAAGAGCTGCGCGCCGAGATCGGCGGCCGCTGTGCCCAAGCCTGTGTCGACATCGGCTACCGCGGCGCTGGCACCTTCGAGTTCCTCTACGAAAACGGCGAGTTCTACTTCATCGAGATGAACACCCGTGTCCAGGTAGAGCACCCGGTCACCGAAATGATCACCGGCGTCGACATCGTGCGCGAACAGCTGCTCATCGCCGCCGGCGAAAAGCTCAGCTACAGCCAGGGCGATATCAAGATCAGCGGCCACGCCATCGAGTGCCGCCTCAACGCCGAAGACCCCGACACCTTCATGCCCTCACCGGGCAGGATCGAGCGCGCCCACATGGCAGGCGGCCTCGGTATCCGCGTAGACTCCCACCTCTACAGCGGCTACACCGTACCGCCGCACTACGACTCCATGATCGGCAAACTGATCGCCTACGGCCCCGACCGCGACACCGCCATCAAACGCATGCGCACCGCACTGGACGAAACCGTGATTGAAGGGATCAAGACCAACATCCCGCTGCACCAGAAGATCATCGACGATGCCAACTTCCAGGCAGGTGGGACCAATATTCATTACCTGGAGAAGAAACTGGGGTTGTGAGTTTGGCTTGATGTTGTTTTGAAGAAGGGGCGGCTTTTTAGTCGCCCTTTTTTTTGTTGAGTGTTCGTGAGCCCGTAGGACGCAATAACTAAAAGGCATTGCGTCGCATGTCGTCACCGGTGCAATGCACTTCGTTTATTGCACCCTACAACTTATACTACCCGCCACACATACCAACCCGAGATCCCCCATGCCCTGGCAACAACTCACCCTCTACACCACCAAGGATCACGCCGAGAACCTAAGCGGCCATCTGGAGTCGCTGGGCGCGGCATCGGTGACGATGCAGGATGCGGCGGACCAGCCGCTCTACGAGCCGCCGCCCGGTGCCACCCCTCTGTGGCAGATGACCAATGTGGTGGGGCTGTTCGATGACAGCTTCGATATGGAGGCGGTGCTCAAGCATCTGCAGGAGAACTATCCTCACGAGCTGCCGAACTACCAGCTGGAGGAGCTGGAGGATCAGGACTGGGAGCGG
>JBNKUL010000051.1:0-17474 GCA_050298555.1 Thiohalomonadaceae bacterium | reverse complement strand
GCCCTGCACAGCCCCGAGACGTCGCGCCTGCTGCAGGGCTATCTGTCACCGCTCCTCGAGCGCGGCGCCGATACTCTGGTGTTGGGCTGCACCCACTACCCCTTCCTGCAGCCGTTGATCGAGCAGCTCGCCGGTCCGGCGGTGAAGGTGATCAACACCGGCGAGGCGGTAGCGCGGCAGCTGCGCAAGCGCCTCGAAGAGGATGGCCTACTGACCACGGCTAGCGATAACGGCGATATCCGCTTCTTTAGCAGCGGCAACGGTGAGGCACAGCGCGCCCTGATCTCCCACCTGTGGGGAGAGGAGGTGGAGGTCGGGCTGCTGGCGGACAGAGAGAGGTACTAGGCCCGGTGCACAGGCTCCATATCTTTTCCTATAGAAATCCCCCTTCGTCGGCGGATATACACTAAACTGCTCAAATGTAAGGACCAAACACAAACTATTGATGGTTACAGCTTGAGCAAACAGCGCCTCATACTCTCCTCTCGCTTCGTGGCGATCACCATTGTGCTCTTCTGGAGTGTGGCGGTTTTACTCTCCGTCGGCTGGAACCTCTACCTGCTCGATCGCAGTGTCGAGGAGCAGGCCCACAGCCAGGCCGCCGCCGCCATCCACAAGGACCTGGCCTACCGTAAACTGGTCTCGCAGGCGGGGGGCATCTATGTACCGCTGGGCAGAGGCGTTGAACCCAACCCCCACCTCTCCCACCTTTCGCATCGCGATATCACCGCCGACAATCTCAAACTGACCCTGGTTAACTCCTCCTATTTCGTCCGCCTGGTACACGATATCGAGGCCGGCATGGAGACCGACGGGGTACGTGGCCATGTCACCAGCGAACACCCCCTGCGCCAGGAAAACACCCCGGACGAATGGGAGCGAAAGGCATTACGCCAGCTCAAGGCTGGGCAGAGTGTGGTATCCGAGGTCATACAGATGGAGGGTGGCCACTACTACCGCATGATGAAGCCGCGTCTTACCCGCGAAAGCTGTCTTAGCTGTCACACCGGCGGTTACTACAAGGTGGGCGATGTGATGGGGGGGATCAGCGTCAGCGTCCCCCTCAACCCGCTCAAGGCCGCACAGCATGAACAGGCGATGGTGATGGCCTCCGGTCACGGGATGATGTGGCTGTTCGGCGTGGTAGTGGTGGTGTTCGGCTACCAGCGGGTGAAGAAGAAGGAGGAGGACCTGGCGCATAGTGCCCACCACGATGCACTGACCGGCCTGGCCAACCGCAAACTGATGGATGCGACCCTGAAGAAGGAGCTCGCTGAATCACAGAAGAGCGGCCAACACGGAGCGGTAGTGCTGTTTGATCTCGATCGCTTCAAGAACATCAACGACTCACTGGGTCACCCGGTGGGTGACGCCATCCTCAGGGTCACCGCACAGCGCCTGCACCACGAACTACAGGACACCGATGTAATCGCCAGGTTGGGGGGCGATGAATTCGTCATCGTGCTGCCGCAGCTGGGTAGCGATGTCGCCGCTGCCCACTCACGCTCGCTCAGCATCGCCAAACGCCTGCAGGGGGCTTTGCGCAGGCCCTACCATGTAATGGACCTGAAGCTGCACATTACACCCAGTATCGGTATCGCCATCTACCCGGAACAGGGTGCGACCATCGACGACATCCTGAAACATGCCGATGCCGCCATGTACGAGTCGAAGTCCGCCGGTCGTAATCAGATCTCCATGTTCAATACCGGCCTGCAACTGAAGGTCGACGAGCGCCTTGAGCTGGAAAAGGACCTGCGCGCCGCGATTCAGGACGACCAGTTGAGCCTGCACTACCAGCCCCAGGTACAGCATCAACGGGGGGTCATCGGTTTCGAGGCACTGACCCGCTGGCGCCACCCCGAGCGCGGTATGGTCCCCCCCTGTAAATTCATCTCGGTGGCGGAAGAGTCGGATCTGATCTTCTCCCTCGAGGAGTGGGTTTTGAAAGACGCCGTAAGCCAGGCAGCCCGCTGGCTTGATGCCGGGCTGCTGCCGCCACAGGCTGCCATCTCCATCAACGTCAGCGCCCGCCAGTTCCACCGCAAGGGGTTCAATGAGCAGGTCAAAGACATTATCGGCGATGCCGGGATCCCACCGCACCATATCAAGCTGGAGCTGACCGAGAGTGTGGTGGTGGACGATGTTAGCGGCACCATTGCCAAGATGAACGACCTGCAGCGCTATGGGGTGCAGTTCGCCCTTGATGACTTCGGCACCGGTTACTCCTCGCTCTCCTACCTGCGGCAGCTGCCGGTCAAACAGCTGAAGATTGACCGCTCCTTTATCCAGAATATCGCCCACGGCCAGGAGGATAAGCTCATCGCCAAGACCATTATCGGCATGGCCCACAGCCTGAACATGGAGATCATTGCCGAGGGGGTGGAACAACAGACCCAACTCGACGAGCTGCTGCAACTGGGCTGCCCGACCTACCAGGGTTTCCTCTTCTCACCCGGGGTGCCCGCCAGCGAGGCGACGATAATGCTGCAGGCACAACAGGCAAAGAACCCGACCAGCGCTGAACCCGTTCTCTAGCGATGGCAAATTCTCACTCCTCGCAGGCCGTGCTCGATTTCTGGTTTGCCCCGGAATCACGGCAACTCTGGTTCCGCTCCACCCCCGAATTCGATAGCGAGATCCGTAACCGCTTTGAGGCCACCTGGCAGGCGGCACGCGACGGCCGGCTGGCCGAGTGGGAGGCCGATGCCTCCGGCGCACTGGCACTGGTGATCGTACTCGACCAGTTCCCCCTCAATATGTACCGCGGCACGGGGCTCAGCTTCTCCACCGAGGGGCTGGCCCGCAAGGTCGCCGCAGGCGCCATCGAACGCGGCTGGGACGATGGGCTGGACGAGGCCGGCAAGGCCTTTCTCTACCTCCCCTTTATGCACAGCGAGGCGCTGGCCGACCAGGATCGCGCCGTCGCCCTGTTCGAGGCGGCGGGGATGGAACACAACCTGCGCTACGCCTGCCACCACCGGGAGATCGTGCGCCGCTTCGGCCGTTTTCCCCACCGCAACGCCGCCCTGGGGCGCGACTCGACTGCCGAGGAGCTGGAGTGGCTGCAGAGCAAGGGGGCCTTCCGCGGCTAGCGGAGCTTGCGGCAGGGGGTGGTTCGGGGCTAATTTGTAGCAATAGCACACACCTTCAGGAAAGAGCGATGGCTGAATACGGCGACGAAGACGCACAAAAGATGCAGAACATCACCATGCTGATCTACGTCCTGCTGCTGGCGGCGCCGGTACTGCAGGTCACCGGTCTGATCGGCGTGATCATCGCCTACGTCTACCGCGACGACGCCCCCGAGTGGCTACGGAGCCACTACCAGCTGCTGATACGCACCTTCTGGATTAGCCTGCTCTTCTTCATCATCAGCGTCCTGTTGATGGTCATCATCATCGGCAAGCTGCTGATGCTGCTCACCGCCATCTGGTACCTGGTGCGCCTGATCAAGGGGATGAAGTGCCTCAACCGCGCCCAGCCCTACCCCAATCCCGCCAGCTGGGGTTTCTGATTGAACAACCTGTTCCGCGACATTCCTGAGCAACTGCCGCCTGATCAATCAGAGGAGCTGTTCGAGACCCTGTTGCAGCGTGACGGCCTGCGCCTGGAACGCATCATCTCCCACGGCCACGCCACCCCTCCGGGCGAATGGTACGACCAGGCGTGGGACGAGTGGGTGGTACTGCTTAGTGGCGGTGCCACCCTGCTGTTCGAGGACGGCGATCGCCGGGAACTCACTCCCGGCGACTACCTGCTGATTCCCGCCCACCGCCGACACCGGGTGGAGGCCACCGACTCCCGGCAGAAGAGCATGTGGCTGGCACTGCACATGCAATAACCATAAATACCTTAATGTTATTGACTAGCCAGAGATAGCGACTACCTTTATCTGTCCAACAGGGATCAGGGAGGGAAGTAGGATGGTTGCAATAGAGAGTGCAAAACCAGGAGCGGTGGCGGCAACCTTCACCCGCCAGGTGATAGTTAGCAAGCTGGAGCAGGAGATCTGCCTGCTCAGGGAGACACTGGCGAAGATCGATCCCATGAGCGATGACCCGGGTGACCAGTGGGCCATCCCCATCTATCAGAAGATCATCCAGCGCCGTCAACAGCTGGCGTCGTCACTTAACAGTTAGACTCGATCTACCACTGCTCAGGGAGGAGAGTGGTGCACTCGTTTGTTACAATTGTTACGAAATAACAACTAATAACAAATAAAGGTAATAACCATGAGCCACTCAATCTATGATCTGAGTCGGGAGCTGGCGGAGTTCGCCCGCGCCCGCGACTGGGAGCAATTCCACTCCCCCAAAAACCTCTCCATGGCGCTGATCGCCGAGGCCGCCGAACTGGTGGAACACTTCCAGTGGTTGAGCGAGGAGGAGAGTGAGTCCTTACCTCCGGAGAAGCTGGAGGCGGTGCGCCTTGAGCTGGCCGATATCCAGATCTACCTGCTACGCCTGGCCGAACGGCTGGGGGTGGACGTGGTGGCCGCGGCCCGCGACAAAATGGCCCTCAACGAGCACCGCTATCCGGCGGAGAAGGTGAAGGGCAGCCCCAAACGCGCCTCGGAGTACGAGGACGAGTAAGGGACAGCGTTACAAACCCACCATCCCCTCAGAGCCGGGCTCGGGCAGCCCGGCCACCTGCCACGGCTTGCACGCACCGCCGAACAACTCCTCGACACACTCCGGGGCGAGCAAATTCAGGCCACAGGCCAACCGCATCGGCGGCAGTGCCCCGTACTGCACGAAGTGCTCACGCAGGGTGTAGATCACCTTCCAGTGCGTCTCGCTCAACACGCCCAGCCCCCCCTCCATGGCGATGCGTTGCGCCTCCCCCTCGCTCCACGGGCGGTAGCCCTGGGGCGTTTTGGTCTCCACCGGACCTTCATACTCTGTCGTCATGATCGTATCCTCCAACAGGTAGCGCCGATAAGCACTATAGTGATGGGTAATCGGCTTTAGTCAGAGCCAGTCTGACAGCCGTTTATGACAGTTTTGGGTAACGGAGGGCTACACCATGCGGATAGGCGTAGATTTAGGCGGCACCAAGATCGAGGCGATCGCCCTCGACGAGCAGGGCACCACACTGCAGCGGCGCCGCGTCGACACCCCGCGCGAGAGCTACGACGCCATCATCAATGCCATCGTCAATCTGGTGGAGGGGCTGGAGGCGGAGCTGGAGATCGAGGCGAGCGTCGGCGTCGGCATCCCCGGTGCCGTCTCCCCCGCCACCGACCTGGTGAAGAACGCCAACACCACCAGCCTTATCGGCCAGCCGCTGCACCTGCACCTCAACGAGGCGCTGGGGCGCGAGGTGCGCATCGCCAACGACGCCGACTGCTTCGCCGTCTCCGAGGCGACCGACGGCGCGGCCGCCGGGGCGGCCTCGGTCTTCGGCGTCATCGTCGGTACCGGCTGCGGCGGCGGCATCGTCATCAACGGCCGACTGGTGGGCGGCCCCAACGCCATCGCCGGTGAGTGGGGCCACAACCCCCTGCCGTGGCCGCGGGCCGATGAGCTTCCCGGCCCCGACTGCTACTGCGGCAAGCAGGGTTGCATCGAGACCTGGCTCTCCGGCACCGGGCTGCAGAACGCCTACCGACGCCTTACCGGCGAGGCGTTAATCGGCAAACAGATCGTCGAGGCGGCGCTACAGGGCGATAGCCAGGCCGAACAGCTATTGGCCGCATACGAAGATCGCATGGCCCGTGCCCTCGCATCGGTGATCAACATTCTCGACCCGGAGGTGATCGTCCTCGGCGGCGGCATGTCGAATGTAGAGCGGCTCTATGACAACGTGCCGAAGCTTTGGGGGCAGTATGTCTTCTCCGATAGCGTCGCCACCAAACTGGTAGCACCCAAACATGGGGACTCCAGCGGGGTTCGTGGGGCCGCCTGGCTGTGACATCGGCATGAACCTTTGCCGCTATTAGGCGTATTGGTGTTACCCTGTGATATCCCTGACGACTTGCACTGAATCGCTCTGTCTGCAAGTTACGCATTACCGACCATCGCACAAGTGGGAAGTGCAGCTTCTCATTGCCCATATGGGTTCCGTGCGACACACTTAGGTGCAAGAAAAATGAACGCCAAGTCAATAACGATGCCCCTACGTCACATCGCAACACTACTCCTCCTGCTCCTCTCCTGCGTATCACTTCAAGTCCATGCATCACCCAGGCCGATCCTCATTGGCCTTGACGGCGAGTTCGGCCTGCTCAACAGCACCTCGGCGCAGGCCATTGAAAAGGGGGCCCTTATCGCCATCGAGGAGATTAACCGCAGCGGCGGCCTGCTCGGCGGACGCCCCCTGCAGCTGGTCACGCGCGATAATCGTTCGGTACCGGCCCGCGGTATCGTCAATATTCGTGAATTCGCCGCCATGCCCGATATGGTGGCGGTGCTGGGCGGGCGCTTCAGCCCGGTCATTCTTCAGGAGATCGACAGCCTGCACGAACAGAAGCTGCCGCTGCTGGCCGCCTGGAGCTCCGCCAATGGCATTACCGGCCACAAGCACCAGCCCAGTTACACCTTCCGCCTCTCCCTGCGTGACAGCTACGCCATGCCGGTCATGCTTAACCATGCGAAGAGGCTGGGGGCGAGCAAGGTCGGTCTGCTGGTACCCAATACCGGTTGGGGCCGCAGTAACGCCAGTGCTGCCCGCAAATACCTTGAAACCACCGAGGCGCTGAACCTGGTTGATACCATTTGGTACAACTGGGGCGAAAAGGACATGCTGCGCTTCTACAGCGATCTGAAACGCAAGGGCGTTGATGCACTGATTCTGGTTGCCAATGACATCGAGGGCTCGGTACTGGTACGCCAGCTGGATGAGGCCGGTATTGATCACCCCATGCCTATCATCAGCCACTGGGGGGTTACCGGTGGCAACTTTGTTAATGAGGCCGGTCCCATGTTGCAGCGGCTCGATTACTCCGTCGTCCAGACCTTTAGCCTGTTCCGTGCGCCGCCGAATGTGCGTGACCGTGTGATGGGGCTTGCCCGGGAGCTGTTCGGCATCGAACGTATCGAGGAGGTGGAATCACCGGTCGGCTTCGGCCACGCCTATGACCTGGTGCACCTGCTGGCACGCGCCGTTACCCTGGCTGGCAGTACGGAGCGCCCGGCCATCAGGGATGCCCTGGAAAAGGTGCGTGACTACCATGGCCTGACCGGCGACTACCCGGTCCCCTTCACCGCCGAGCGTCACGATGCCATGCGCCTCGATCAGGTCTTTATGGCACGATTTAACCGGGATGGTGTCATCGTGCCTATCGAGGGACAAGAGTAATCACAGCGAGGGTAGACACCCCATGAGCCTGACACGCCGCATAGCCCTGGCCGCGGCACTACTCACCCTGCTCAGCCTTGCCGTCACCGGCGGTAGCGCCTTTGTCATCCTCCGTACGCAGGTTATTGATACCATGCAACACTCGCTGCAGCACAGTGCGGAGGATGTTGCCAGGGTAGTGGAAAATCGCCTGGAATCGTTCGATGACACCCTCAACAACCTCGCCACCAACACCCTGGTCGCCAATGCCCTGGTCGACAATGAGGGGCGCCAACGCTACCTGGGCAGCTTTCTTTCCAGCTATGAGGCCATCGCCGGCGTCCCGGTTGGTTTGGTGCTGACCGATTTTCTGGGCCAGCCTGTCTCCAACCAGGGAGGGGGGCAGCCGCATTATGACCCGACCTGGGTGGCAGAGCTCATCGCCCAGAACAGGGAGGCGTCTACCCTTATTAACGTAAACGGCGAGCACTGGATGATCATGGTACAACCGGTCATCTTCGCCAATACCGGTCTGCCTGAGGGGGCACTGGTACTGCAATTCCAGTTCCACCACCTGCTCGAACTGCCCGCAAAGGTGGCCCACATAGATAATTGGCGCCATCGTGCCCACTTTGCCGTCTATCTTGGTGAAAAGCTGCCAGATACGACCCCCTTTCACACTGGAATACCGACACCTGTAGAGGGTGCCTCCATCCGCTATCCCCTGCACCTACCCAAGGGCTTTGCTCCACTGCGCGGCGAACTGGAGGTGGTCATCGACACCTATCACTTCAATGCTCCACTGCGGAACCTGGTCTACAGCTCCGCGGCACTGGCGCTACTGGTCATGACTCTGGTCGCCTTCATCAGCCTGTGGCTGGGGCGCACCCTCACCCGACGGCTACGAGAGCTGGAGGAGGGCGCACACCAGATCGCCCTCAAGGGGGGCGAACGCAAGCGTCTGCCGCTAGGCGGGCAGGACGAGGTCACCAGCCTGGCGATCAGCTTCAACCACCTGATCGATGATCTGCAGCAGGCCTACGACAAACTCAAGGCCAAGAGCGAATCGCTGGAGCAGGCACTCAAGACGACACACCAGGCCAAACACGACGCCGAGCAGGCCAACCGGGCAAAAAGCGTCTTTCTCGCCAATATGAGTCATGAGCTTCGCACCCCGCTCAATGCCATTCTCGGCTTCTCCCAAATTCTGCAACGCGACGACAGCCTGGGGAAAACCCAGCACCGCTCCCTTGACACCATCTACCGCAGCGGGGAGCACCTGCTCTCGCTTATTAACGACGTGCTGGAGATCTCCCGAATCGAAGCGGGGCGTATCGACCTGACCGAGACCATTTTCGACCTGCACGAACTGCTTGCATCAGTCACCGATATACTGCGCCTGCGTGCCGCAGAGAAGGGAATCGAACTGCAACTCCTCCTCTCTCCCGGGCTACCCAACTATGTTGAGGCGGACCAGCGTAAGCTGCGGCAGATACTGATTAACCTGCTCGGCAACGGCATCAAATTCACCGATCAGGGCTGGGTGCGGCTCACGGCTGAGTACCGGCAGGAGCGCCTGTCGCTCGAGGTGGCCGATAGCGGCCACGGCATCCCGGAAGAGGAGTTGAAACAGATCTTCGAGCCCTTCCATCAGGCCTCCGGACAACACCAGGAAGAGGGCACCGGCCTGGGGCTGACCATCACCCAGCAATTTGTGCAAATGATGGGGGGCGAGCTCACTGTGAGCAGCCAGCCGGGCAAAGGGGCCAGCTTCCGCATCGAACTGCCCTGCCGCTGCGTGGAGGATGTCCCGTTGCAACAGCACAGTGGCAAACAGCGGGTCGTCGCGCTACTGCCGGGACAGCCCGAGTACCGGGTGCTGGTAGTAGACGACAAAGCAGAGGGGCGTGAGCTGCTGACCAACCTGTTGGAGCAGGTCGGCTTCACCACACGCAGCGCAGATAATGGCGCCAAGGCACTGGAGGTTTTTCACGCCTGGCGTCCCCATATTATCTGGATGGACATGCGCATGCCGGTAATGGACGGCTATGAGGCGACGCGCCGCATCAAGGCAAGCGCCGGAGGTAGTGAGACGGTTATCATTGCCCTCACCGCCAGCGCCTATGAAGAGGAGAGAAACAGTGTGATGGAGGCGGGCTGCGACCACTTTATGCGCAAACCGGTCAATACAGACGAGGTGTTCGAGGTCATGGCCCACTACCTTGGCATCGGCTATCGCTATGTCCAGGTCAACGAGGATGAACCTGGCCTGGAGTCACCGACGGCCGTTAACTTCGACACGCAGATGTCGGCCCTGCCTGCGGCCCTGCGCCAACAGCTGGTCCGCTCGGCTAGCTCCCTCGATGCTGAGCAGACACGCCAGGTAATCGATGTCATCGAGAAGAGTGATCCGGCACTGGCCGAACACCTTGGAAAGCTGGCGGAGTGCTACCGCTATGACGAACTGGCCCGCCTCGGCGGGCAGGAAGAGCAATGATGAGTAGTGTGAGCAAAAATAGCGACCAAACAGCCCCCCAGGGCGATATCCTGATCGTTGACGACAACCCCAACAACCTCGCCGTACTCAGCGGAATCCTGGAGGAGGCTGGCCACAAGGTACGCCCGGCCATCAATGGCATGCTGGCACTCAAGGCGGCGCAGATCACCGTCCCCGACCTGGTTCTGCTCGATATCCGCATGCCGCAAATGAACGGCTACCAGGTGGCCGAGCAGCTGCAGGGCTCACCGGAGACGGCAGAGGTACCGATTATTTTCATTAGCGCCCTGCAGGATACCGAGGATAAGGTGGCCGCGTTCAAGTCCGGCGGAGTCGACTATATCGTCAAGCCGTTTCAGGTCGAGGAGGTACTGGCCCGCGTCAGGACCCACCTTGCCCTCAGCGCCACCCGTCAGTCGCTGCAACGTGCCTATACCGAGATGGAGCAACGGGTCGAGCGGCGCACCCGTGAACTACTCGAGGTGCGCGATGAACAGCTCAAGGCGCTAGAGCAAACCATCACCGCGATGGGCATGGCAATGGAAAAACGAGACCCCTATACCGCCGGCCACCAGCACCGCGTCAGCCACCTGGCCACCGCCATCGCCGAACAGATGGGGCTGGACAAGGAGTGCATCGACGCCATCCGCCTGGGGGGACTGATTCACGACATCGGCAAGATCTCCGTCCCCAGCGAGGTGCTCAACCGGCCAGGACACCTCTCCACTTTCGAGATGAATTTGATCTATACCCACTCCCAGTCCGGCTATGAGATCACAAAGGGGATCGACTTCCCCTGGCCCATCGCCGAGATCGTCCACCAGCACCACGAGCGCTACGACGGCTCAGGCTATCCACAGGGACTGCGCGGCGAGGAGATCACCCTGGAGGCGCGGGTCATCGCCGTGGCCGATGTATTGGAGGCGATGTCATCCCACCGCCCCTACCGCCCCGCCCTCGGTATCGACGCGGGCCTGGAGGAGTTGCACCAGCACCGCGGCAGCCGCTATGACCCCCAGGTCGTCGATGCCGTCGATGCCCTCTTCGCCCGCCCCGGCGGCTATCAATTCCCGGAGCCGTAACGGCCCACCAGGCAAGGGGTAACGTCACTAACGTCAGAGAGGTGGTTTCGATGAGTGATGAAAAAATGATTTCAAATGATGAGTGGCGTGAAAGACTGAGCGACGAGCAGTTCCACGTCTGCCGCCAAAAGGGCACCGAGCGCCCCTTTAGCGGCGAATATGTAAACAACAAGGAGCCGGGCAAGTACCACTGTGCCTGTTGCGGCGCACTGCTGTTCGACGCGGCGACCAAGTTTGACTCGGGTACCGGCTGGCCGAGCTTTTGGGACGTAATCGACCAGGCGAAGGTGAAACTGATCGAGGACCACTCCCACGGCATGCACCGCATCGAGGTGACCTGTGCCAACTGCGACGCCCACCTGGGCCACGTTTTTCCTGACGGTCCGCAGCCCACCGGACAGCGCTACTGCATCAACTCGCTATCGCTAAGTTTCGAGCCGGAGCAACCGGAGTAGCTTGCGCCCCGGGCGGGGTGACCCAATTCAATGTTTTAGGCCGGTGGCTATGCCACCATCGTCCCCTCTAACCAGACCATACATCTCCATGGACAAACAACTAGCCGCCGTTATCGACCGCGCCGGGGAGTTCATCCTCGGCAAGGAGCACCAGATCAAGCTCTCCCTCACCTGCCTGCTGGCCCGTGGCCACCTGCTGCTGGAGGACCTGCCAGGTGTCGGCAAGACCATCCTCTCCAGCGTACTGGCTCGCTGCCTTGGGCTGGAGTTCAGCCGGATCCAGTTCACCTCGGACCTGTTGCCGGCCGATATCCTCGGTGTCTCCGTCTACGAACGGGACAGTGGCGGCTTCAGCTTTCACCCCGGTCCGATCTTCTCGCAGGTGGTACTGGCCGATGAGATCAACCGCGCCACCCCCAAGACACAGAGTGCACTGCTGGAGGCAATGGAGGAGGAGCAGGTGACCATCGAGGGCAAGACCTATCCCCTGCCCCACCCCTTCTTCGTCATCGCCACGCAAAACCCCAGCTACCAGCTCGGCACCTTCCCGCTGCCGGAGTCGCAGCTGGACCGCTTCCTTATGGTGATCTCGCTCGGCTACCCGGAGAGCAAGGCCGAACGCGAGCTGCTGGCGGGACGCGAGCGGCGTGAAATGCTGCATGATCTGCAGCCGGTGATCACCCCCGAGCAGCTGGCCGAGCTACAGCAGAAGGTGAAGCAGGTGCACGCCTCTGAGGCGCTGATCGACTACGTGCAGGCACTGCTGGAGTTCTCGCGCCAGTCGCCCTACTACCTCAACGGCCTCTCGCCCCGCGCCGGACTCGCGCTGCTGAGTGCGGCGCGTGCCTGGGCACTGCTCAACGGCCGAAACCACGTCATGCCGGAGGACGTGCAGCAGGTGCTGCCCTATGTAGCGGCGCACCGTCTGCAGCTGGCGGGGGAGCAGGCCGCCGCCAACGTGGAGGCGGTGGTGAAACCCTTCGATGAAGTGGCCATTCCCTAGATGCCGCATAACGCACGCCCAGGCCTCCTCGCACGCCAGCGTGCCTTCTGGCAACGGCTATTTGGCCACGATAGACCCGAGCCTGGCCCCGTCACCCTCACCCGGCGTCGCGTCTATATCATCCCCAGCCGCAGCGGTATCATCTTCGCGGTACTGCTGTTGGCGATGCTGATCGGCGCCATCAACTACCAGAACTCCCTCGCCTTCATCTTCACCTTCCTGCTCAGCGGTATGGGACTGGTCACCATGGTGCACACCTTCCGCAACCTTAATGGACTGCGTTTTCGCGGCGGCCATGTAGCGCCGGTGTTCGCCGGAGAGCAGGCCGGCTTTCCGCTGAGCGTGGAGAACCCGCGCGGACAACAACGACTCGCCCTTAAATTAATGTTCGCCGGCCAGACGCCGCAGACCCTGGACCTGGAACCGGGCGGCGGCCAGTGGCTGTCGCTGCACCACCCTACCGAACGGCGCGGCTGGCTCAACCCGGGACGCATCACCGTCTACACCCGTTTTCCACTAGGGCTGTTCCACGCCTGGGCCTATATCAACATCGAGATGAAGGCGCTGGTCTACCCGGCCCCGTCGGGCGAACGTAAACTTCCCGCCGAGGTGCTGCTAGCCGACGGCAGCAGCGGCGACCTGGGCAAGGGGGACGATGACTTCGCCTCATTGCGCCCCTACCACCCCGGCGACTCGTTGCGTCATGTGCACTGGAAGGCGGCGGCACGTGGCCAGGCCCTGATGACCAAGGAGTTCGGCGGTGGGGTGAGCGAAGAGCTGTGGTTGAAGTGGGAGCAGCTAGGCCACCTGGCTACCGAGGAGAAGCTGTCGCGCCTTACCCGATGGGTGCTGGAGGCCGACAGCCACGGCATGGCCTACGGCCTGGAGCTACCGCAGCGGCGCATCGAGCCGCAGCGCGGCGATGCCCACCGCCACCACTGCCTGAAGGCACTGGCGCTGTTCAACCTGAGGGCGTCGCAGCCGTGAGCGATTTCGAGCGCCACCTCACCCCTTCGCTCAGTGGCAAACTGTGGTTGCTGGCGGCGCTCTTTACGGTACTGCTGCCCCACCTCATCCGCATGCCCCTGCCCCTCACCCTTGCCTGTAGCGGCGTCTTTGCCTGGCGCCTGGCCCATGAACTAAAGGGGTGGCCGCTGCCACGCAGGCTGGTGCGTATCGTCATCACCTTCATCGCCTTTGTCATGGTCGCGGCACTCTTCAAGACGGTGGCAGGGCGCGATGCCGGCGTGGCGCTACTAACGATGATGCTCTGCCTCAAGCTGCTGGAGCTGCACACCCTGCGCGACGCCCTGATCACCCTCTATTTGGGATATTTTCTGGTCATCGGTGCCTTTCTCTTCAGCCAGTCGATCTATACCGGTGCCTATCTGTTAGTGGTAGTGCTGCTGCTCACCGCCGCATTAATCGCCCTCAACCACCCACGGGCCAGTCGAGAAAACACTCGTTATTACCTGCGCTACTCGGGCAGGCTGTTGCTGCAGGCCTTCCCCATCATGGTGGTGATGTTCCTGCTCTTTCCGCGCCTCGATGCGCCGCTGTGGAGCATGCCGTTAGGCACCAGCGGCAAGACCGGACTGAGCGACCAAATTCGCATGGGCACCATCTCTTCCCTGGTGGAGTCGGAGGAGGTGGCCTTCCGCGTCGAGTTCAAGGGTGCGATCCCCAGTGCCGACCAACTCTACTGGCGCGGCCCGGTACTGTGGAATACCGATGGGCGGCTGTGGCAACGCAGACATCAAATTCCGCTGGCACATGTGCCGCTGTTCGAGGAGAGCTCTTCGTTAGTCGAGTACACAGTTACCCTGGAACCTAATGGTTACCGTTGGCTCTTTACACTCGATCTGCCGCACTCCCTCCCGCAGGGGCAGGACGCCGAGGCGCGCATATTGCCCGATTTCCAGGTGGTAGCCGAAAGGCCGATCACCAGCAAGCAACGTTACACGGCGCAGTCGGCACTAATTAATCGCGGCGGAGAACTGAATGCCCGGCACCGCTCAGCTGCGCTACGCCTGCCTGATGGAACAAACCCTCGCACCATCGCCCTGGCACAGCAGTGGGTCGACGAAGGTCTTGCCGCTGACGAGATCGTCGAACGCGCCCTCACCTACTTCCGCCACAACGACTTCTACTACACCCGCAAGCCGCCGCTATTGCAGACAAACCCGGTCGACGACTTCCTGTTCAACACCCGGCGCGGTTTCTGCGAACACTACGCCACCTCCTTCGTTACCCTGATGCGAGCCGCCGGCATCCCCGCCCGCGTCGTCACCGGTTACCAGGGCGGGGAGAGCAACAAACTCGGCGACTACCTCATCGTGCGTCAGTCCAACGCCCACGCCTGGGCCGAGGTGTGGCTGGAGCAGAGTGGCTGGACCCGCATCGACCCCACTACCAGTGTGCCGCAGGAACGGGTCGAGGAGGAAATCGATACACAGCGCTTCACCACCACGGATCTGCTTGGTGGCATAACTCAGGGCAAACAGTTCAATCTTTTCACTCGCAGCTTTTTACAACTGCGCCAGGTGTGGGACTCCATCAACCACGGCTGGAACCAGTGGGTACTCGGCTTTGATAAGGAGCAGCAGGCGAAACTGCTAAAGCGACTGGGAATGAAGGACAACAGCATGCAGAACCTGCTGCTTACCATGGTGGTCATTGTCCTCCTCATCGTTGCAGCCATCACCGCCGCCGTGCTACTAAAAAGACCACGGCAAAAGGACCCGCTGCAGCGTTACTACCAGCGTTTTTGCGACAGCCTCGCCAGGCACGGCACGGTGAGGAAGTCCAACGAGGGACCAATGGATTTTGCTCGGCGGGCGTGCGAAGAACAGCCCGCTCTGTGTGAACAGATTAACCGTGTTACGTTACTCTATATTGCGTTGCGCTACCAACCGCAATGCGAACAAACCTCTCTCGCGGAGTTTAAAAGGGCGGTGCAGATTTAACCCGGCTCCCCTGCGGCAAGTCTACGATTCACCTCCTCCACCGCTTCCTCCCAATTCCTGCCGTCAAACTTAATCACCTCATACTGCGCCGTCTCCAGGTCGAAGTCATCGAGACACCGAATATTCACGCTGTAGCTATCGGGTGCCGAACGCGGCATGCTGAACGGGTGGATACCACACTCACGGCAAAAGTAGTGCTTTGCCTCCTTGGTGTCGAATTGATAAAGGGAGAGAAACTCCTCTCCCTCCAGCAGCTCAAACCTTTCCGGTGGTACACGGTGGTGAAGCACCCCCTTCTTGGTGCAGATGGAGCAGTTACAGTCGATCACCTTATCGATAGTGGTGGTGGCGGCAAATTGAACGCGGCCACAGTGGCAGCTTCCGTGGTATCTCTTCATGGCTCTCCCTCTCCTTTTGGCGAACTACTTTCCTATACAGAAAGAGGTGAATATCTTGCCAAGCAGGTCGTCCGAAGAGACCTCACCGGTAATCTCGCCCAGCGACTGTTGCGCCTGGCGCAACTCCTCGGCCAGCAGTTCGCCGGAGCCCTGCGCCAGTAACAATTGTCCGCGTTGTAGATTTTCATCGGCGCGGGCAATGGCGTCGAGGTGGCGACGGCGCGCCATAAAGGCTCCCTCCCCCTCCCCCTCATAGCCCATGCACTGCTTGAGGTGGTCACGCAGGGTATCGACTCCCGCGCCAGACTTTGCGCTGAGTCGTATTACGTCATCTTCGATTCCGGCGTTGCCACCGGAGAGATCGATTTTATTCCTGATGATGGTGTGCGGCAGCTTGTGCGGCAAACGGTCGAGGATCTGTTGGTCGGTCTCGCTGATCCCTGCGCCATCGTCCACCAGCAGCAGTACCCGGTCGGCCTGTTCGATGGCGTTCCAGGCGCGGCGGATCCCCTCCTGCTCTACCGCATCGTCACTCTCGCGCAGGCCAGCGGTGTCGATGATGTGCAGCGGCATACCGTCGAGGTGGATCTGCTCACGCAGGATGTCGCGGGTGGTGCCGGCAATGTCGGTGACGATGGCGGTCTCCTGCCCGGCAAGGGCATTGAGCAGGCTGGACTTGCCGGCGTTGGGCTGGCCGGCGAGAACCACGGTCATCCCCTCCTTCATCAGACTGCCCTGCTGCGCCGATCTCTCCACCGCGGTCAGGGCCTCCTGTATACCGTCCAGACGCGATTGCACCTGACCGTCGGCAAGAAAGTCGATCTCCTCTTCGGGAAAGTCGATCGCCGACTCGACGTAGATACGCAGTTCGGTCAACTGCTCGACCAGTTCGTGGATACGTTTGGAGAACTCCCCCTGCAGCGAGCGCAGTGCACAACGGGCGGCCTGTTCACTGCCGGCATCGATGAGGTCGGCAATCGCCTCGGCCTGGGCCAGATCAAGTTTACCGTTAATAAAGGCGCGCTCGGAAAACTCGCCGGGACGGGCGAGACGTACATTCATTTTTTGTACTGTGGCGAGCAGGCGATCGATGACAACCGGACCACCGTGGGCCTGTAACTCCAGCACATCTTCACCGGTAAAGGAGTTAGGTCCGGGAAAGTAGAGGGCGATCCCCTCATCGATCACTTCGCGTTCCAGATCGTAGAACGGCAGATACTCTGCGTAGCGTGGTTTGGGGCAATGGCCGAGCATCCTCTCGGCACAGTCACGTGCGAGGCTGCCGGATATCCGCACGATACCGACGCCGCCCCGACCGCTGGGGGTGGCCTGTGCGGCGATTGTCTCTTTACTCTGCTGCATCTTCATCAACCCTGAAACAAAAAAGGCGCAATGCGTTAAACATTGCGCCTTTTAGTGTACTGCCTTTTATCTACTTATCCCCAATGACTACCCGGGTGATGTAGTACTGCTGAACAATGGAGAGGGTATTGTTCACCACCCAGTAGAGCACCAGACCCGCCGGGAACCAGAGGAAGAAGAAGGTGAAGGCGATCGGCAGGACCATCATCACCTTGGCCTGGATCGGATCCAGCGGTGTGGGGTTGAGCTTCTGCTGAATCAGCATGGTGGCCCCCATCAGTACCGGCAGGATGAAGTAGGGATCCTTGGCGGTAAGGTCGGTGATCCAGAGCATGAAGGGCTGTTGGCGGATCTCCACGCTTTCGAGCAGCATCCAGTAGAGGGCGATGAAGACCGGGATCTGTACCAGGATAGGCAGGCAGCCGCCGAG